>DASRJL010000055.1:0-26473 GCA_035649495.1 Burkholderiales bacterium
GCGACGTGTGCCGGGTCGGTACTGCGGAATACGCCCTGCTCGAGATCGAGCGCGTTGCTGTGTTTCGTGACATGCCCCGACCAGCGTCGGATGTGTCGTCGACTCCGGGCTCTCGCCGGCATGTTAGTTCGCCGTCTCACGGCGCGCTTCAGAACATCCCGTTGCTGGCTGGGGGGGCAGCGGTCAGTCCGCTGGCGCTTCACCCACCGTCACGTTTATAGGGTTTTTGCCCGGACGGAAGTGGGTGGTGCGACCGTCAAACGTGGTCATCCAGTGCTGGAGAAAGGGATCGAAGCCCTGAGTGGCCGCGCTCGCAGTTGCGAGATCCAGGCTGAAGAAGGTATCGGCCTGAGCGAATATTTTACCGTCCGTGCTGGTGGCCTTCCACGACCACTTGCCGTTGCTGGCGCGAATGAACTCCCAGCGGCTGGGGAAAGAATGGCTGGTGAGGGAATGACGCTGAACAGATGGAATTGGCTGCATGGCGACTCTGGTGCGGGAGCGGTCCTAAGTATGGCGCTGGTCAAGACCGGTCGGCAATCCGGGATATCCCCGGGTCGGCAGGAGCGTAGGCGATCGGCGGCCAGCCTCATCAAACCCGGCACGTCCTCAGTGCAATTACTGGTATTCGTCAGACGTTGCCGACAACCGTTCGGCAGGCAGGACGGCATTTGCACGCGGACGAAGCGAGTGAAATGTCGTTCATGGTCATCGAATGCACACCGGGCTCGAATGCCGACCATTTCGATTGATTGGAGGTGAGGCATGCCGGAGCAGAAAACACTGGAGCGTGCCAGGAAGGACAAGCGTCAAGGCAAGACAGCGACCACGCAGGCCGGTGAATTCGTGCGCGAGGAGATCGAGCACGTGCGCGAGGGCAAGCACGGCGCGCGTTCCACGAAGCAGGCGATAGCCATCGGGTTGTCGAAAGCAAGGCGGGCAGGTGTCGATCTACCTCCGCCCGAGAAAGGCACGGTGTCGGAGAAAACACGCCGCAGCGCGGCAAGCGCCTACCGGGCCGGCCGCAAGGGGAAGCACAGACCATCCAGACGGCGTTCACGCGCTGTCACGCGCGCATTGGAGCGTGAAGGCACCGCTGCGGCTTCAGGGGAAGCCCTCGCCAAACAGGCGCGTTCGGCGGCCAGCCGACGTAGCCGATCAGAACGCTCTGCTGCCGCCCGCAAGGCCGCCCGGACCCGTCATGCCGAGCATCGCGCATGAATTGCCGCCGTGTTTCACGCAGCTTTACGTTGCCTCGGGACAGCCACGAGGCGAGCTCGAAGGCGACATTCCCATGACCCGGCGTGCGTCCTTGAGGTGATCGCCACGCATCGAACGGACGTCGTGATCCCGCTGCGGGTTCCTGTGTAACAGGCCACGAACCGTTTCAACTGCCCCCGGGGATTCCCCGGTTTTCCTCTGCGCGCACGGCTCATATGATCGTTCGACGCTCGCGCAAGGACCCCGATGGTCAGTCCCTCGCTAGACCCCGCCGCCCTGGCGCTCCTGGGAATTATCCACCGGCACACCCAAGGCGGACCGCCACCCCCGTCTGACACTGACAGCGCGTTTGCCGGCTGCTACGCCGACCTTGTCTGTCTCAAGTTCATCGAGAAATCGAAGCAAGGCGACGGCTGGGCCATCACCCATGACGGCGAACGCTGGCTAAAAGACCACTACACCCGCCAAGCCTGAATCCAACCGTCGGGTTCCTTCGAGCCGACGCCCCGAAAGGCAGATGGCGGCTGGGACCTGGTACGAGGTTGCTTCAATCAATCGCGGAGCAGGAGGAAACAATCGCTCTCGGTCACTGTCCGAAATGGATGGCGACTATACACGCGTAGTGCCCATTTCGACGACGTGCGCGCTCCATGCAAACCAGGACTCTCGCCAACGAATCACCTCGCATAATCGCGGTTGTGCTGGAAACGGGCGAGGAACTGGTGGCAAGCCTTACTCGGTTTGCCCAGGAGACCGGTTTGCATGCAAGTCAGGTCACGGCAATAGGCGCTTTCCAGAGAGCCGTGCTGGGTTTCTATGACTTTACCAGGCGCGACTACAAGCGCATCCCCGTGGACGAGCAGGTCGAGCTGCTTTCTCTTCTGGGGGATATCAGCACGGAGAACGGAAAGCCCAAGCTACACCTTCATGCAGTAGTCGGCCGTGAAGACGGCTCCGCACGGGGCGGCCATCTGCTGGAAGCCATCGTTCATCCCACGCTGGAGGCAATTATTACGGAAACTCCAGCTTATATGGTTCGGCGCTTCGATCCACGATCAGGCTTGTCTCTGATCCAGCTCGATAGCCGGTAATCGCGGAAATCCCGTGAGGCGAATCGAGCCGGATTCCCGCGGGAACTTAGCGCAACCGGGAGACGCATACGGAACCTCATTCTCACACCCGGACAACCTGATCGAGGAAAGGAGCGGGTCATGAAGATAGTCGTTGGCATTCTCGTAACTGCATTGGGCGCGGTCCTCGCGGCGGGAGCGCACGCGGCCGACACCGCCGCCGCCGCTCTCCAGCCCGCGAGCGGCTCCAAGGCCTCCGGACGGATCAACTTTGCGCAGGACGGCGACCTCGTACGTGTTACCGGCGAAGTGCGCGGCCTGTCGCCCGGCGCACACGGCTTCCACCTGCACGAGAAAGGCGACTGTAGCGCGCCCGATGCCAAGAGCGCGGGCGCCCATTTCAATCCCACCGGATCGAAGCATGGCGGTCCCGGCGGCGCGCCACGCCACGCGGGAGACTTCGGCAACATCACGGCGGACTCTTCGGGCACTGCGAAAATCAATCTCACGGCCAGTGGAGTTTCAGTCGCCCGGGACAAGCCCGAGAGCGTGGTTGGCAAGGCAGTGGTCGTGCACGCAAAGCAGGACGATCTTAAGACTGATCCGGCCGGCGACTCCGGCGACCGCATCGCGTGTGGCGTCGTGAAGTAGCGACCCCGCCCTGTAACCGAAGTCGCTCACCAGAGCCGCGAAACAGTGGGAGTGATCCGTCCATAGGCGAAGCACGTTCTTTTGCCGGATAGTCGATAGTTCACTTGCCGCGATCGGCTGACCGGCCCCGGGGGAAATCACGATCGCGCCGAGCTAGCTTGCGCGTGAATACATTGCTCCAGAGAATGCCGTACCCAAAGTTTGGCAGCGCGGCGCGCCAGCAGATAAGAATGAAGCGCTATGGCCAGCAAGACAACCAGGAAGCCGGCGAAGGTCGCAAAGAGAGCCGCCGCCAAGCGGGCCCCCGCGAGGTCACCCGTGACCAGGCACGTACTCTTTATCCAGGGCGGCGGCGAGGGCGCTCATGACGAATGGGACGACAAGCTCGTCGCCAACCTGGAGCGCGCCCTTGGGTTTGCCTATGACATCCGCTATCCGCGTATGCCCAATGAGCGCGCCCCGAGCTTCAAGGCCTGGAGCGCCGCGCTTGGACGCGAAATCGCCCGGCTCGACGATGGCGCCATTCTCGTTGGCCACTCGATAGGCGGAACGATACTCATCCATGCACTTGCCGAACAATCTAAGCTGTTGAGAAACATCGCCGCCATCTACCTGATCGCCGCGCCCTTCGTCGGCGACGGCGGCTGGCCGAGCGACGACGTCGTCCCCCGCCGCGATTGGACCGCGCTATTCGCTGGCGTTACCGTTTGTCTTTATCAGGGGGACGCCGACAAGACGACGCCCATGACGCACCTCGATCTCTATGCAAAGGCGATGCCGCAGGCGCATGTGCGGCGCCTCAAGAGCCGCGACCACCAACTCAACAATGATTTATCCGAGATCGCCGAAGATATTCGCCGGGTGGGTAAGCCAGGCCAGGGGTGCTGCCGCGAGAAATGCCCGGTTTCGAGATGAAGAATCGGGCCTCGCATCACCGGTAGGACGTTTCCGCGATCGAATAAATGCCCCGCTGTAGCTGTGCAGCGACTTTCCCCCGGGGGAAAACCGGTGGAGACTACCCGGATGGCCCAACGTGAAAAGCTGAAGCACCACCACCCGTACCCGCAGTCGCGCGGATTTAAATTCCTAAGCAATGCAGAGTTCGAGGCGCTGTCCACGGACCAGAAAGCTGCATACCTGCGCAAGGCTATGTTCCAGCTCTCGGTCCAACGAAGCGGCAAGGTGCCTAACTGACCGGCACAGATATGGCCAATCCAGACCCTATCTGATGAAGGCCTCCCCTCATGAGCGATCTTTCGGAAGTTATCGCTGCCTCTGCACAGCGCGTGGGTCGCTTCATGTTCCTCCTGGGAGTTGCGCTCGCGATAGTCCAGTAAGCCGCCTGCGTAGAGCGCCTAGTCGTATTCGTCGTGGAGTGCATGGTCTCGCTCTGTCCGGTAACATGTGCTTTCCAGCATGCATCACCTTCCTAAGCCGTCGAAATCCCCTACGTAGCTGACGGTGGTTCCGACGGTATGGCCCACAGAGCCGTACGGCCTGGGATTGATAATTGAGTGGGAGTAGATGTGCCCGGCGATTCCCGTGGGCTCGTAGGGCAAGTCGCATGACGCAGAGACTGATCGCGCTCCTCATTTTCCTCGCCTTGCCCGCGTACGCTGCGGCGCAGGCTTTTCCTTCGAAACCGATTCGCATCATCGCGACGGCCACGGTCGGGGGAGGCGTGGACGCGAGCTCCCGCATCATCGCGCAGAGCCTCCAGGATCTCCTGGGGCAGCCCGGCGTCGTGGAGAACCGCCCCGGCTCGGGCGGCGCGGTGGGTGGCGATATCGTGGCGAAGTCAGCGCCGGACGGACATACGCTCCTCGCTATTTCGATCAGCTATGCCGTCCTTCCCAGCTCGCACAAGAACCTGCCGTTCAGCCCCGAGCGTGACCTGGTCCCGGTCGCGGTCATGGTGAACGCGCCGAACGTGCTCGTGTCCCACCCATCGCTGCCGGTCAAGTCGGTCAAGGAGCTGATCGCCTACGCGAAGAAGCGGCCGGGGGAAATCAACTACGCATCCTCGGGGAGCGCAAGCCCTTCGCATCTCGCGACGGAGACCCTGAAGCTCCTCGCCGGGATCGATCTCACCCACGTTCCGTACAAAGGCACCGTTCCCGGCATGACCGACGTGATCGCAGGACGCGTCTCGCTCATGTTCGCCAGCATCATCTCGACGCGGCACCTCGCCGAGGGAGGGAGGATCAGGATATTGGCGACCGCCGGGGCGAAGCGCGCCGCAGCTGCTCCCGAGATTCCGACGATCGCCGAGGCAGGTGTTCCGGGATACGCCGTCGACGTCTGGTACGCGCTGCTCGCGCCGGCCGCGACGCCGCGGCCGGTCCTGGAGCGCCTCAACCAGGCGGTCGCAAAGACGCTGCACGCGCCGGACATGACGAGGAAGCTCGGAGCCATGGGGCTCGAGCCCGTGGCCGAAGGCGTCGCGCCCACGGACGCCTATCTCAAGTCGGAGATCAGGAAATGGGCGCGCGTGGTGTCGGCCGCGAAGATTACCGCGGATTAGGAAGAGAACAATCATGCACCGCAGCCCCTACGCACTCGATTTCTGCAACGCGCGCGAGCAGTTCCTCTCGGGCAGAGACACTCCGCGTGCCTATCTCGAGCGCTGCATCTCGACCATCATGGCGCGCGAGGCGGAGGTCCACGCATTTGTGACGCTCGGGCTCGACCGCGCGCGCGCGGCGGCCGACGCGTCTACCGAGCGCTACCGCGCCGGCAAGCCGCTGTCAGCGGTCGACGGCATGCCGATAGGCGTGAAGGACATCATGGATACCGCCGATCTCCCGACGCAGATGGGGAACTCGATATTCAAGGGCTGGCAGCCGAGGTGGGACGCGGCGTGCGTGCATGCGCTGCGTTCGGGCGGTGCCATCGTTGTGGGAAAGACCGTCACAACCGCGTTTGCGGGGGGTGAGACGAACGAGACGAGGAACCCTCTCGACACGCGGCGCACGCCTGGAGGCTCGTCGAGCGGCTCTGCGGCGGCGGTCGGCGCCGGGATGGTGCCTGCGGCGCTTGGCACGCAGACGCAGGGCTCGACGCTGCGCCCGGCCTCGTTCTGCGGGGCGTTCGGGTTCAAGCCGACCCACGGCGCGCTTACGATGCAGGGGGTACACCCGATTTCGTTGACGCACGATCACCTCGGCGTCATCGCGGCGAGCCTCGAGGATACGTGGTGTGTCGCCTCGCGCATCGCGCTCGCCGCCGGCAGTCCGGGTTCGCCCGGTCTCGACGGTGCAGGCTTCACGCTCCCGCCCGCGCGCAGGCCGCGGCGGTTGATCGTCCAGCTTACGAAAGCGTGGGAGACCGAAGTCGATACCGCCACGCATGCCGCGTTCGACGGGCTGCTCGAACGCCTGCGCAAGCGCGAGGTCGAGCTCGTGACGCGCCGCGACGATGCCCGCTACGCCGAGCTCGAGGACGCGTTCTTCGGGCCGTTCATCGAGCGCTCGATCGACATCAACTCGTACGAGATGAGGTGGCCGTACGAGCAGTACGTGGAGAGCCGTGGCGCCGAGCTCGAAAAGCGCCAGCACACCCGGGTCGCGCGCGCGAGGGAGATGACTCCGGAGTACTACGCCGAGCTGCTCGTCGAGAAAGCCGCGATGAAGGAGAAGGCGCGAGTGGCGTTGGGCGAAGCCGACGCCGTGCTGACGCTGTCTGCCTCCGGCCCCGCGCCGGTCGGGCACTCGCATACCGGCAGCCGCGCTTATCTCCTGTTCGCGACTTTCCTGCAGTTACCCGCGATCAGCCTGCCGCTTCTGCAATCCGACGGCATGCCGGTCGGCGTGCAGTTAATCGGACACGCGCACCGCGACGGCGACTTGTGCGCCCTGGCGAACTGGCTGCAAGGTGTTCAGGAGCGATGAAGCGCTACGGCAGCAATGCAGACACCATCTGGAGGACGTGAGATGACACAGGAACGAGCGGTACTGGCTGGCGGTTGCTTCTGGGGCATGCAGGACCTGCTGCGTCGCTATACGGGTGTGATATCGACCCGTGTCGGGTATTCGGGAGGGAACGTTCCGAATGCGACTTACCGCAACCACGGCACTCACGCCGAAGCCATAGAGATCATCTTCGATCCGGAGAAGATCAGCTATCGAACGCTGCTGGAGTTCTTCTTCCAGATTCACGATCCGACCACGCGCGATCGCCAGGGCAATGACACGGGCACCAGCTATCGTTCCGCGATCTTCTATACAAGTGACGAGCAGAAGCGCGTCGCGCAGGACACGATCGCGGATGTGGAGGCTTCGGGTCTGTGGCCGGGGAAGGTGGTGACAGAAGTGGCGCCGGCCGGTCCGTTCTGGGAAGCCGAGCCGGAGCACCAGGACTACCTGGAACGCTACCCGGGCGGCTACACCTGTCATTTCATCCGCCCGAACTGGAAACTGCCGGTGCGGACGGAAGCAAGAAAAGCCGGCTGAGCGCTTGTAGCCAACCCATCCTTGTAGCCAACCATGCGGCACGTGCTCGCTGCGCTGATGGCAGTCCTGATTGCGACGCCGGCATGGGGCCAGGCCTATCCGCAAAAAACGATCCGGATCATAGTCCCCGTCCCGCCGGGCGGCGGTAACGACACCCTGGTGCGCATCGTCGCCCAGAAGCTGTCGGACAGTTTGAAGCAGCCCGTCGTGATCGATAACCGCCCGGGC
Organism: Burkholderiales bacterium; assembly: GCA_035649495.1. GTDB lineage: Bacteria > Pseudomonadota > Gammaproteobacteria > Burkholderiales > SG8-41 > SG8-41. Next base: position 7,622 of record DASRJL010000055.1, read on the forward strand.
GGCAACACTACCATCGGGACTGCATTGCTCGCCAAGTCTCCCCCCGACGGCTATACGTTGCTCAGCGCGCCCAGTGCGCATACCGTCAACGCCGTTCTGCTCAAGTCCCTGCCGTACGATCCCATCAAGGACTTCGCGCCCGTCGCGGGCGTCGCGGCGACTCCGTTGTTTTCCGCCGTCCATCCTTCGTTGCCCGTGCGGTCCGTGAAAGAGCTGGTCGCGCTCGCGAAAGCCAGGCCCGGTGCGCTGACCTACGCATCGCCCGGAAATGGTACGTCGGGACACCTCGCGGGCGAGCTGTTCAAGAGCGTTACCGGCGCGCAAATCGTCCACATTCCCTACAAGGGCGGCGCGCAGGCAGCTGCTGATCTCGTCGGCGGCCATGTGCTGATGATGTTTCCGACGCTTCAATCCGGAATGTCGTACGTGACCGCGGGCAAACTGAGAGCGCTCGCCGTGACCAGCCCGAAACGGTCCGCCCTGGCGCCTGACCTGCCGACCATGGCGCAGGCGGGCGTGCCGGGAGTGGAAATCGGTTCGTGGTTCGCGTTGCTCGCGCCTGCCGGCACGCCGAGGGACATTGTTACGAAGCTCGACACCGAAGTACGGAACGCGCTCCAGGCGTCGGATGTCGCGGAGCGGCTGCGCGGGCTGGGCTACGAATCCTTCTACATGCCCCCCGACGAGCTCGCCGCGTACCTGCGCAGCGATCTCGAAAAGTGGACCAAAGTCATTCGGCAGGCCGGCGTACGCGCTGAGTGAGCATCTTGAGAAGAGAGTAGCGGGATGTCGTAGATGAGCAAGCCACCGCAAGAGAGACGTCGTAACGCCGTGAAGGCGTACCTGAAGGAGTCGTTCCTGAAGAGCGCCGGCGCGAGGCCGCTGCGCATTCTCGCCGAGTACCTCGAGCCGAAGCTCCGTTTCGATCAGTACCGGATCGAGGATACGATCGTATTCATGGGCTCGGCCCGCGTCGTCTCGCGCGAGGAGGCGGAGGCCGAAGTGAGCGCGGCAGAAAGCGACCAACTCGCGTTGGAGCGCGCCCGCGAGCGGCTCGCGATGTCGAAGTATTACGAGGAGGCGCGCGAGCTGTCCCGCCGCCTGACGGAGTGGTCGAAGCAGCTGAAGGAGGACTCGCGGCGGTTCGTCGTGTGCACCGGGGGCGGTCCCGGCATCATGGAAGCGGCCAACCGCGGCGCGTCGGATGCCCGGGGCCTCTCCGTCGGGCTCACGATCTCCATCCCGGCCGAGGAGTTCGACAACCGCTACGTGACGCGCGAGCTGTCGTTTCACTTCCACTATTTCTTCATGCGCAAGTTCTGGTTCGCCTACCTCGCCAAGGCGCTGCTGGTCTTTCCGGGCGGTTTCGGCACCCTCGACGAGATGTTCGAGATCCTGACCCTGCGCCAGACGCGCAAGATGCGCAAGCACCTGGCGGTCATTCTCTTCGGCGCGCGCTACTGGGACGAGGTGATCGACTTCGATGCGCTCGTTCGCCACGGCACGATATCCCGCGATGATCTGAAGATTTTCCATCGGACCGATTCGGTGGACGAAGCTTTCGAGATCGTCACGCGGCATCTCGTCGAGCACGCGATGGCCGAGCCCGGGGCGATACTCTGAGATAGCTTCCAGACATGAGCGCATCGGTGCGAACGATCACCGCAACGGGACTGAAGGCGGCGCTGCACGACGGCGGCGAGATCGCGCTGCTCGATCCACGGGAGGAGGTGCCGTTTGACGCACGCCATCTGCTGATGGCGGCCTGCGTGCCGTTCTCCCGGCTGGAGTTGCTGGTCGATGCCTGCGTGCCGCGCCGCTCGACGCGCGTCGTCTGGTGCGACGACGGCGAAGGCCTCGCGGAACGTGCCGCCCTGCGCATGGCGGCGCTCGGCTACACGGACAATTCGGTGCTGGAAGGCGGGATCGAGGCCTGGGAGGCGGCGGGGTTCCGCCTCTACAGCGGCGTCCACGTGCCGAGCAAGGCATTCGCCGAAGTCGTCGAGCACGAGGCAGGCACACCCTGGATCACGGCCGAGCAACTGAAGGATTTGATCGACTCCAGGGCCGATATCGCCCTGTTCGACAGCCGGTCCTGGGAGGAATTCCACGGCAACAGCATCCCCACGGCGATCAGCGTGCCGGGCGCAGAGCTGGTCTATCGGTTCGCCGACCTCGTGCCCTCGCCCGGGACGATGGTGGTCGTGAACTGCGGCGGCCGGACCCGCAGCATCATCGGCGCGCAGTCCCTGATCAACGCCGGCGTGCCGAACAAAGTCGTTTCGTTGAAGAACGGTACGCAGGCCTGGCATCTTTCCGGTTTCCCGATCCTGAAAGACTCCGCCGCTCGATCGCCCGCGGTTTCTTCGGCCGGTCACGCGGCGGCGCGGGAGAGGGCGGACCGGGTCGCCGGGCGATTTGGAATTGCGCGGTTAGACGCCGCCACACTGACCCGCTGGCGGGCGGAGTCGGCAACGCGCACGCTTTACGTGTTCGATGTCCGAACACCGGAGGAGTATGCGGCTGGACACATTCCCGGCATGAAGAACGTCCCCGGCGGCCAGCTCGTGCAGGAAACCGACCGGCATGCCGCTACCTGGGGCGCGCGCGTGGTGCTGGTGGACGACGATGGCGTGCGCGCGGTGATGACGGCGCACTGGATGAAGCAAATGGGCTGGGATGCCGCCGCCCTGACCGTGGACATGCGGGCGGAGAGGCGGCAGACCGGGGCCTGGGCGCCGTGCGCCCTCGGGCTCGACGGCCTGACCGTCCCGACCATATCCGCCCCTTCGCTGCGGGAGCGCATGGAGGCCGGCGGGGTCAGCGTGATCGACGTGGACTGGAGCCGCGACTATCGCGACGGGCATATTCCCGGATCGTGGTACGGGATCCGGGCGCGCGTTGCCACGATTCTGCCCCAACTACCGTCGTCGGATGCCGTGGTGTTCACGTCTGGCGATGGGATACTCGCGAGGCTCGCCGCTGCCGATGCGCTGCAAGCCACGTCGGGCCCGGTCCTCGCGCTGGATGGCGGCACGGCGGCGTGGCGCAAGGCGGGATTTCCGCTGGAACAGGGCCCGACCCGGCTGGCGACCGCGCCGGACGACGTACGCCTGCGCGCCCGCGAACAGGCCGGGAACGTCGAGGACGCCATGCGCGCGTATCTCTCGTGGGAGATCGACCTGGCCGATCAGATGGCCACGGACGACGACCAGCGCTTCAGGATTCTGGCCACCTGACGTGGTGCTGGCAGACCCCTGACGTGATCCGATGACCGGGTTTCTCGTAACCGGAGCGGGCGGCGCGCTCGGCAGCGTCCTGATGCGAGAGTTGACGCGGGCAAGGCGCCCGGTCGAAGGCATCGTCTCGCCGGACGGACCTTTGCCGTTGCACGGCGTCGCATGGCGCGCGGATCTCCGTGACCCGCGAACCTACAGCGAACGCGTTCGCACGCTCGCGCCGGAAGTGATCGTGCACCTTGGGGCCGTCTCGCGGCCGGCCGACGCGTATCGCGATCCGGCGCGGGCGCGCAAGGTCAACGTCGAATCCACCGGCGTGCTGCTCGGGCTGGCCGCGGCCGTCGGCGCCCGGTTCGTGTATGCCTCGACGGACCTCGTATTCAGCGGAGAAGAGCCGCCGTACGACGAGGAAGATCCGGCGCGTCCCGTGTCCCTGTACGGCCGCACGAAGCTCGAAGCCGAGTCGCACGTGCTCGCGTACCCGCGCGGGCTCGTGCTGCGGCTGCCGCTCCTTTACGGATTCCCCGCGGCCGCCCGGGCGCCGACCTTCTTCGAGACCGTGCTCGAGCGCCTGAGGGCGGGGCGGTCGGTGAAGCTCTTTGCGGACGAGTTTCGCACGCCCATCTGGCTCGAGGATGCGGCGCGCGCCTGTGTGCGTATTTCGGCGACGGATCTCCGCGGCGTCATGCACCTCGGCGGCCCGGAGCGCCTGTCGCGGCTCGAGATGGGCGAGCGCATAGCCGCCGCCGTCGGCGCTCCGGCACACTTGCTCGAGGCAGGGAGCCAGGCCGAGTCCGGCTCGCACGAGTCCCGGGCGCGCGACGTCAGTCTCAACAGCTCGCGTTATATGGCTGCATTCGGAGAGTCTCCGGGCCGTCCGGTGCGAGAAGCGCTCCAGGAATTGCTGTTGCACCCGCCGGATCGGCGCATGGAATGAGGCGGCGGACGTCTGCACGCATCGCCAATACCCGCTATCATCCAGTGTCCACAAGATGCGTCATTCCGAGGGCGCGGCACGAAGCGAAAGGAGAGCAGGGCACATGGCATTTCGAAGAGTCGTAACGGGATTCAACAAGGCCGGAAAGAGCTGCGTCAAATGGGACAGCACCATAGAGCAGAAGAGCCTGCGTCCGGGGTTTGACAACGTGCCGCTGTGGGCGACGAAGAAGCTGCCGGCGGAAACCGCGACCGACGACCCGAACAACTGGGAGCTCGGGACGAGTCTCGCCGGGGGCTCCGTATTCCGTTTCGGTGTCTACGCTCCCGGCAATATCGCGCGCTGGCACGCCACCGATTCCGTCGACTACGCGATCTGTATTTCAGGTGAAATGTGGATGGAGCTGGAGGACGGCGAGGTTCACCTGAAGCCGGGCGACGTGGTGATACAGCTCGGTACGAACCACAACTGGAATAACCGCGGCAAGGTGCCGTGCGTCATGGCCTACGTCCTGATCGCGACCGAGGGGGCGAAGACAACCGGCTGGGCCGAGCACAAGGACAAGCCGCACGGACGTTGATTGCTATGTCGGCAGACCAATCGTCTTTCGATTTCGCCTCTCAGGATCTACGAGGTCTGGACGACCTGTGCATACGGTTTTGCACCATATCCGTGCCATCAACTTTAGGGCCTCAGATCGCGAGGTCCTTCAGGTTGTAGTCGCGGATGACCCTGCCGAAAGTCTCGTCGTTCAGGCGGAAGTCGTCCTCCCGGCCCGCGAATGGCTGGTAGCGAAATGATTTCTCTTCCGGGTAGCGCTGCCGGCGCGCGTCGATCGCCACGGCGATGACGGCGGCGCGCTCAGCTATGCGCTGTGCGTCATACGAGAGCCCCTCCACCTTCATGCTGAGCGCGGTCTTCGCTCCCAGGACCGACTTGCGGCGGTGGAAGCCGAAGGTGATGGAGATGCGCAAGTCGGGCGACGTGTTGGCGAAGGAGCCGTGCAGGGTCTGCCGGTTGACGATCGTCACGTCGCCGGCCGCGCAAATGAGCGGCATCGCGCCCGGCAACTGCTCGCTGCCGCCGTTCTCGGCGACGAGCCGCTTGATATCGACGCGTCCCTGCTTGTGGGTGCCGGGCATGACCCAGAGGGCGCTGCCCGCGGTGGTCGGGTAGAGCTGAACCTGGTAGTTGAAGCCGTGTATGCCCTCGTTCCATTCCGGGTTGTCCCAATGGGTCACGCCGTCCTGGTGCCAGGCGACGGACCCGCCGAGCCCGGGCTCCTTGACGAAGATCACGTCGTTGAAGGGAACGAAATCATCGCCGTTGATGGCCGCGGCGATGGCGAGGAGCTGCGGATGGCCGTAAACGCGCAGGCCTGCCGGCATGTACTGGCACATGCCGCGCATGCGCAGGACGACATACCCGGGTGCGTCGCTATCGGGCGTCGGCTCGGCCATCTTGCTCGGATGCCGGCCGCCGTAGATCTCCGTTCCGCCCTGCGGATCGGACAGCGGTTTGATCATGGTATAGAGCTCGCGCGGGGCATCGGCGCCGTACGCCGGGCGGCCCTTCCTGTCGACCTTCGCGCCCGGCCCGACCGGTGCCCGCTCCAGCATCGCGGCGGCGTCCCGGCGGAGCTCGTCGATTTCCTCCGGGCCGACGACCCCTTCGAAGATATAGAACCCGTGCTTCCAGTACGCCGCCAGGATATCGGGATGCAAGCGGCCAGCTGCATCGAACCGCACCGGGCCGCGGTTCCCGATTTCCCGGGCGATGCGCAGTCCTTCCTGGCTGTAGGCGGCCATGCCTTGCGCGTGCCGGGCTCTCGTCAGTTCAGTAGTGGCTTCCGAAGCATTGTCCATGGCGCGTTTCCAGGTTGAGCAGGAAAATCAGAGGATATCACCGGCTGAGAATTGGGAGAATTGGGGTCCGATTGACCGCCAGTCACGGGGCGTTCCTGGCGGGCGCAACAGCAACTCGAGGAGAATGCCCGTCACCGAAGGAGTCGTCAAATGGAAAACGATGCACGGATGCAACGAGGCTACGACATCTGCAAGCAGCTCGACCGCCATACAGCGGATCACCAGAAGGAGTTGTCGCCCGAGCTTCACGAGCTCACGATCGGTCACCTCTTCGGCGACATCTGGTCGCGGCCGCATCTCACCCTGCGCGAGCGCGAGATGATCACCGTGGCGACCAACATCGCGTTGTGCCGCCCGGTCGGCAATCACAGCCATTTCCGCAGCGCCCTGAGGATGGGCTTCACCAGGGAGCAGATCGTCGAGCTGATCATCCAGGTCGGACACTACGCCGGCTGGCCCACCATCGCTCTCGCCTCCAGGCAGCTCGCCGAGGTGCTCAAGGAGGAAGCCGAGCAGGGGAAGGGACCGTCGCGCTACATTTGACGATACAATTCAGAATTCATCGGAAAGCGCCATGCGGTATGACCTCCTGATCCGCGGCGGGCGGGTCGTCGATCCCTCGCAGCAACTCAACGGAAACCTGGACGTTGCCGTGAAAGACGGGCGTATCGCCGCCGTGGCGGCGGGCATGTCCGCGTCTGCCGCCGACCGGGTTCTGGACGCGACCGGCAAGCTGGTCCTGCCAGGCCTGATCGACACGCACGCGCATGTCTTTCAGTACGTGACGGGGCGCTTCGGCCTCGAAGCGGACATGTGCGGCGTGCAATCAGGCGTGACGACGCTGATCGACCAGGGCGGACCCTCGTGCATGACGCTGCCGGCGTTCCGGGAATTCGTGGTGAACGCCAAGAAGACCCGGGTGCTGACTTTCCTCTCCGCCTATCTCGTCGGCGGCATGGAAGGGCATTATTTCCCCTCTCTCTACAAGCCCGATTGCGTGGACGTCGACGCTACGGTCCGCGCCGCGGTCGAGAACGCCGATCTCGTCAAAGGCTTCAAGGCGCACGCGGAAATCGGGGGATTCGAGCGCTGGGGCGTCGAGGTCATGAAGCTCGCCGCGGAGATCGGCCGGCGCGCAAAACTGCCGCTCTACATACACATGGGCCAGCTCTGGCCGCTGCCGAGCGAGCGCGCGGACAGGATGGACCCGGACAGCGTCTTCCCCGAAATCGCCGCCCTGCTCAAGCCCGGCGATATCGTGGCGCATCCGTTCTCGCGTCATCCCGGCAGCTTCGTGAACAGGAACGGGGAAGTGAATGCCATAGCAAGAGAAGCGATAGCGAACGGCGCGAAGGTCGACGTCGGCTACGGCTCGCACTTCAGCTTCAAGATGGCGCGCATCGCGCTCGACGCCGGCATCACGCCCGACACCCTGGGCGCCGATATGCACGGCTATAACACCAAGGTGCCCAAGCCCGCCGGCACGCCCGACGAGCATCCCGACAAGGACCACATGTTCGCGGGTACAACGCGTTTCTCACTGGCGTCCGGGATGACCGCGATGCTGGCGCTGGGCCTTCCCCTGGAGCACGTCGTCGCCATGGTCACCTCCAATTGCGCCGGGATGGCGGGAATGGAAGGCGTGATCGGCACGCTCCGGCCGGGCGTCGAAGCGGACGTTACGGTTCTGAACGACGACCGCGGGCGCTGGATGTTGCGCGACAACGAGGGTACCGAGGTAAAGGCGGACCGCATGCTGACGCCCGCGTGCTGCCTGCGCGCAGGAATCCGTTACGACGCAGACGCCACGATCCTGCCGGTGCCGCTGGCGGCCTAAGAGCGGTCAGGGGTCAGGCGTCAAGGGTCATGCGTGCTGTTTAACACCCGTCATGGAGTCAGGAGTCACGACTGCCCCATGACCCATGACCGATGACCCATGACCCGTCCAGCGCCAGAGGCGTCGGCGCGTCGCTTCCGCGCAAGGAAGACCGGCGTTTCCTCACCGGACGCGGCCAGTTCGTCGGCGATATCCGGCGCCCGGGCATGCTGGAAGTCGCATTTGTGCGCGCGCCGGTGGCCCACGCCCGGATCGCCGGGGGAAGCAAGCCGGCGGGCCTGGAGGACCGCGTGTGGTTCATGAGCGACCTGTCCGGCGTGAAGCCGATACGCGCGGTTTCCGGTCTCGAGGGATTCAAGCCGTCCGACTTGTGGCCGCTCGCCCGCGGCAAGGTCCGGCACGTGGGCGAATGCGTCGCGATGTGCGCGGGCGAGACGCGCGCCGAGGCCGAAGATATCGCGGCGCAGGTACAGATCGACTACGAAGACCTGCCGGCGGTGGTCGATATGATCGCCGCGCGCACGAATCCGCCCGCCCTCGTGCACGAAGAGTGGGGCGACAACATCTTCCTGGAGACGCTGGTCGACGACGACCTCGATGAAGTCCGCAGGTCGGCCCCGGTCTGCGTGCGCAGACACCTCCGGACGGCGCGCCAGGCGATGTCGCCTCTCGAAGGGCGCGGCGTGCTGTGTGAATGGAACGAGCGGCTCGCCCAGCTCGAGATGTGGAGCGCGGCCCAGATGCCCCATATCAATCGCGCCGGCCTTTCGGAATGCCTCGGTATCGATCAGGGGGCGATCCGGGTCATTTCCCCCGACGTCGGCGGCGGCTTCGGCTACAAGGGGATATTGCTTACGGAGGAAGTCTGTCTCGCCTGGCTCGCCCGGCGTCTGCGCCGCCCGGTGCGCTGGCTCGAGGATCGCAGGGAGCAGCTGACGGCGAGCGCCAATTGCCGCGAGCACGACTACGAGATCGCGGTCTACGCGGATCGCGACGGGCGGCTGCTCGCCATCGATTGCGACGCCACGGTCGATTCCGGGGCCTATTCACTGTACCCGTTCTCAGCCTGCCTGGAAGCCGCGCAGGTGAGCTCCATCCTGCCGGGGCCGTACAAGATGGAGCGCTACCGCTGCCGCACCTGGTCGGTGGCCACCAACAAGCCGGGCATACTTCCGTACCGCGGCGTAGGCCGCACCGGCGTGTGCTTTGCGCTCGAAGCCGCGCTCGATGCGGTCGCCCGTGCCGTCGGCAAGGAGCCGCACGAAGTGCGGCTGGTGAATCTCGTGACGCCGGACGAGATGCCGTACCGGAACATCACCGGCAAGCATTTCGATTCGGGCGACTACCCGGAGGCGGTCCGGCGCGCCGTTGCGGAGCTCGATCTGCCCGGGTGGCGGGCGCGGCAGAAGGGAGGCGAGCGGGACGGCCGGCGCGTCGGGGTCGGGATGGCGGTGTACTGCGAGCAGGCGGCGCATGGCACCTCCGTGTATCACGGCTGGGGAATCCCGATGGTTCCCGGCCAGGAGCAATGTTCCGCGCGGCTCTCGCCGGACGGCGTGCTCGAGCTGCGTATCGGCGCCCATTCGCATGGCCAGGGCCTGGAAACCACGCTCGCGCAGGTCGCTCACGAGATCCTGGGCGTGGATCCCGACCAGGTGCGCCTCGTGCACGGCGATACGGCCCTGACGCCGTACTCCACCGGCACGTGGGGCTCGCGCTGCATGGTGATGTCGGGCGGCGCCGTCGCGACTGCATGCCGGGAAATCGCGGCGCGCGTGGTGAAGCTCGCGTCGCACATGCTGGGCGTGCAGCCGGCGGGGCTGCAACTGCGGGATGGCGGCGTCAACGTCAAGGGCAGCGACCGGTGCGTGACCCTGGCCGAAGTGGCGCACCTGTGGTACCGGCAGCCTCATTTGCTGCCGCCCGATGCGAATCCGGCCGGCCTCGAAACCGTGGCGGGTTACAAGGCGCGCGTCGACACCGGGACATTCAGCTACGCCTGTCACGCCGTGGCCGCGGCAGTGGATATCGAAACCGGCCACGTGGAGATACTCGATTACGTGGTGGTCGAGGACGGCGGCAGGCTCGTCAATCCCATGGTGGTGGACGGGCAGGTCTATGGCGGTGCCGCGCAGGGAATCGGCACCGCGCTGTACGAGGAAATGCCCTACGACGGCGAAGGGCAACCGCTGGCCTCTACGCTCGCGGACTATATCCTCCCGGGCGCTACCGAGGTGCCGGCCATGCGGATCGTGCACATGGAAACGCCTTCCCCGCACACGGAGTTCGGCCAGAAGGGCATAGGCGAGGGCGGAGCGATCGCGCCGCCCGCCGCGATTCTCAACGCGGTGAACGATGCGCTCGCGCCGCTCGGGGTCGAGCTGACCGAGACGCCGATAACGCCGCGCAGAATCCTTGCCGCTATCGGCGCGACGAAGTCCGCAAGGACATCGTGAAGGCCGCGGCATTCGACTACGCGCGGGCGGGCAGCATTACCGCTGCGGTAGATCTACTCTCGGCAAGCGAGGGCCGTGCGAAGGTCATCGCCGGTGGCCAGTCGCTGGGTCCCATGTTGAACCTGCGCCTCGCGCAGCCGGCGCTGCTGGTGGACATCCGGCACATACGCGAGTTGAACGAGATCAGGCAAACGGAGGAGGGCTGCATCGTAGGGAGCTGCGTCACGCATGCCGCAGTGGAGGATGGCGAAGTGCCGGATTTCACGCGCGGATTCATGAAGAAGGTAGCCGCGGGCATCGCCTACCGCGCCGTGAGAAACCGCGGCACGATCGGCGGCAGCGTGTGCCATGCCGACCCGGCGGGCGACTGGGTCGTCGCGTTGACGCTGTTGTCGGCGGTCGCCCTGATCGAAGGGCCTGGCGGACGCAGCGAAATGAGTCTCCAAGAGTTCGTGACCGGTCCGTTCAGCACGCAGCTCGACCCGGCGCAGATCCTGGTCGGCATGCGGATCCCCAGGTTGGCGGCGCAAGCGCGATGGTCGTACTACAAGTTCTGCCGCAAGCCGGGGGAGTTCGCCGATGCGATAGGTGCGATCCTGCACGACGGGTCCGGCGCTTGCAGAGCAGTCATCGGCGCCACCAGTGGCGCGCCCCGCGTGATCGAGGATGCCCGTTTCCTGGTGGAGCGGAGCGATCCCGGGCGGATGGGCTCGGCGCTCGAAGCCGCGGGCGTCGCACACGATCCCTACGAGATGCAGATTCACAGTGTTGTCCTGAAACGGGCGGCTGCTCAATTGGCAGCATGACATTGAAGAAAAGCATCCGCATCACCGTCAACGGCAGGACAGTGGATGCCGATGTCGAGCCACGCCAGCATCTCGCCGATTTCGTGCGCGACGAGTTGCTGCTGACCGGAACGCATACCGGGTGCGAGCATGGCGTATGCGGCGCGTGCACGCTGTACCTGGACGGCAAGCCGGCGCGTTCCTGCATCACCTGGGCCGTGGCTTGTGACGGCGGGGAAGTGCGCACCATCGAAGGCTTCGACGACGACCCGGTGATGGGAGAGTTGCGCGAGGCGTTCTCCGCGGAGCACGCGCTGCAGTGCGGCTACTGCACGCCGGGGATGCTCGTCACTGCGCGCGACATCGTGCTGCGCTTGCCCGATGCGGACGAGGCTCGCATCCGGTTGGAGCTGTCGGGCAATCTATGCCGTTGCACGGGATACGTCGGAATCGTGCGGGCCATAGCGAAAGTGCTCGCATCACGGAAGAGCTCGGCCAGGGGGCCGGGCTAGGGGCAACTGGAGAAATGCGTGGTAGCCTTCTTGGAGAACGCGTGGAACCTCGAACAGGCCAACTAGGGCAGCGAGATTATTGCGCTTCGAAGCATCCGACGGCGTCCGGCATCACCTGCACTCGGGCTTGCCGGCGACATATCGGTGCCATCAAGTTTGGAGCGTCGCTACGTCACCGATTTCTCCCGTAGAACAGCCTTGGAGAATGCTTGGAACGTGGAATACGTGATACATAGCACTTGATGCGTTGAATCAGGACGTGGGATGACCCTACCAGGTGAGTCGTCCCGCATGCCCGCGCATACCGTCGCTGCGGTGATCACCACCCGAGCTTTTCCCTCAAGGGGTTTCTATTGAAGCTTGAGCAATCCTTCGATCTCCCCGTCCCGCGTGGAGCGGCCTGGACCGCCTTCCAGGACGTGCAGATGCTGATCTCCTGCCTGCCCGGCGCATCGCTTGCCGGCAAGCCGGAAGCGGACCCCCTCGAATTCGCGTTCGCGGTGAAGCTGGGACCGGTTGCCGCGAACTTCACGGGCCAGGGAAAGCTCACCTACGAGAACGATTACAGGGGGGCGCTGTCCGGCGGCGGTACCGATCGCGGCACGGGCTCGCGCGTCAAGGGCAGCGCAACGTTCGAGCTTCACGAGACGGATGGCGGGACGCAGGTGCGGCTCTCGATCGACTACGCGCTCTCCGGCGCCCTCGCGCAGTTCGGCCGGACTGGTATCGTCAGGGAGCTCGCGGCGGGTATTACGCGGCAGTTCGCGGAAAATTTGCGCTCGAATCTGGCAGCACGCGCGTCCGGGGCGGGCGGCAGCCTGGATGGCGGGAACACTCGCGCCACTGCCCGGCTGGATGCAGGCGCGCTGCTGTGGAATGTCGTGAAAACCAGGATACGGGGTACCAGGGAATCGGATATGCAGGGTTCGGATGCGCCGGCCGACGGACTCGCTGCCTTGCTGGCGGTCCGGCCGCAATGGACGAGTCTTGCGCCGGCGTCGAAACTCGTCGCGTTGGACGGCCGCTGGCTGCTGCACGCCGGTCCGCCGCTTGCCGATCCGCTCGCGCCGCCCGCGCCCGTGATGTCGTCCGCCGTGCTCGCGTGCCTGTACGAGGGGTGGGCGAGGACGGAGGAGCAGGCGGAGAGGCTGGTGGCGACCGGAGAAGTCCGGTTGCTGCCCGCGCAGGACCACCGCTGCGTCACGCCGCTCGCGGCCCTCGTCACGCCCGCCACGACCATGATCGTGGTAGAGGACGGCGCGGGCCTGTCACCCGCGGCCGCTGCGCCGCTTGCCGCGCTCGGCGGCGCCGATTCCCGGTTCGGAAATCGCGATGCCGCGATACTCGACCGGCTCGCCCTGCGGGACGGGGAGCATGCGCGGACGCTTGCCGCCGCCCTGGCGGAACCTATCGATCTGATGTCGATCGCGGTGGACGCCGTCGGGAGCGGTGACGACCTGCACAACCGGACCGTTGCAGCCACGCAGGCCCTCGCCGCGCGGCTCGGCGAGCGTTACCGCGGCGCCGGGACGGAATTGCAGCAGCGCGTCGAGCGGTTGATGGGTGGTCTTGCCGGTACCCCGGGTTTCTTTCTCACGTTCTGGATGGCTGCGGCAAAGCTCATCCTGTCTGCAGCCGAAAATCGGGCGCCGCACACCCTCGTTACCCGGATGGGAGGGAACGGCGAGGTGTTCGGACTGTCGCTGGCGGCGCGTCCCGACGTCTGGATCACCACACCGGCCGGAGCGCCGCGGGGAGCGTATCTTGCCGGCGTAGAAACCGCCAGCGAGCCCCTCGGCGCCATCGGCGACAGCGCGGTGATCGACGCACTGGGATTCGGCGGGCAGGTGTTGCATCTTGCTCCCGAAGTGCGCACCGCCCTGCAGCCGTTTCTCCCACCTGCGGATGCGGCCTCCTCGAATCTGCTCTCGATAGCGCATCCAGCATTTGCGCAAACCGGGGTACGGGTCGGTCTCGACGCGTTGCGCGCCAGCGACAGTGCGCCCGTGATCACCCTGGGCATGGTGGAGCGGACCGGGCGCAAGGGCTTGCTCGGCCGTGGCGTATATCTGCCCGGGAAAGAATTGTTCACTCGAGCGGTGCAAGCGATCGGGGAGAAGTAGTCGGCACGATGAAAATATCAATCATTGCACTTGGTCTCCTGGCAGGAGTCCTGCCGCCTCTCGCCGCGTCGGCCTTTGCCCAGGAGGGCTATCCCAACAAGCCGATTCGACTGATCGTGCCGTATCCCCCGGGCGGACCGACGGACATCATCGGCCGCCTGACGAGTAGCGTGCTGACGAAGCGGCTCTCGGAGAACGTCGTGGTCGACAACAGGGGCGGGGCCGCGACGGTGATAGGCGCCGAGATGGCGGCGCGCTCGCCTGCCGACGGCTACACGCTGCTCCTGTCCTCAGAGACGACGTTTGCAGTCACTCCCGCGCTCAAGGACAAGCTCCCGTATCACCCCGAGCGCGATTTTGCGCCGATCTCGCTGCTGACCACGCAGCCCTACGTGCTCGCCGTGAGCCTCGCGCTGCCGGTGACTTCCGTTTCGCAACTCGTGGCCCATGCCAGGGCCAACCCGGGCAAGGTGACCTATGGATCGGCCGGGACAGGCGGGGCCAATCACCTGGCCGGTGAGATGTTCAAGCACGCCGCCGGCATCGACATCCTGCACGTGCCCTACAAGGGCAACGGTCCGGCCATCATCGATCTCACCGGCGGGCAGATAGCGATGATGCTGGGAAGCATATCGTCGCTCTACCCGAGCGGCGCCGCGAAGAAGATCCGGCTGCTTGCGATAGCCAGCGCAAAGCGCTCGCCCGGTGCCCCCGAGCTCCCCACCTTCGCCGAAAGCGGCATGCCGGGGTTCCAGGTGAGCGGCTGGAACTGCATCGTGGCGCCGCGCGGCACAGCGCCCGCGATCATCAAGCGATTGAACGCCGAGGTGGTGGCGGGTTTCAACCAGGGCGACATCCTCGAGCGGCTCAAGGCCCAAAGCATCGATTCCGCGGTGGGAACGCCCGAGGGGCTCGCGGCTCACATCAAGTCGGAGTTCGCGCGTTACAGCAAGCTCATCAAGGCGGTCGGTTTGAAACCAGAATGAAGTGTTTTTTTACAGGAGGTAACAGAGGCAACAGAGGGCTTTCTCTGTTATCTCCGTTTCCTCCTGTTCAACAGAGCAAGAGGGGGCAGAATGGCATATGAAACACTCAAGGTGAGCCACGTGGAGGGGGCATCGTGGATAACGCTCGACCGTCCTCCCGTCAACGCCGCCACGGTGCAGCTCCTGGAAGAACTGCTCCACGCGCTCGATGCCCTCGAAGCCCGCGGCGAGACGCGTTGCATCGTGCTGACGGGTGCCGGCGGGAAGGCATTCTGCGCGGGCGCCGATATTTCGGGCACGGGTGACCAGGCGCACGGCAACAATCGTTTCCGCTCGCTCGGGCGGTCGGCCCTCGATCGAGTGGAAATGCATCCGAAGCCGGTTATCGGCGCGCTGCGCGGCTGGTGCATCGGCGGCGGATTCGCGCTGGCGATGGCCTGCGACGTGCGCATCGCATCGACGACGGCGAAGTTCCGCACCGGGGACGCCTACCTCGGCGTGGTGCCATCCTGGGGCATGAGCCTGACCCGGCTCGTGCATTACATCGGGCGCAACCGGACTCTGGACATGCTGATCCTCGGGGAAGACCTGGCGGCGGAGAGGGCGCTGGAACTGGGCCTCGTGACGCGCGTGGTTCCCGAGAACCTCTTCGACGCCGAAATCGCAAAGGTGGCCGCCCGCGTTGCTTCCGGCGCGCCGATCAGCTTCCGGTCCATCAAGGAGACCGTGCGCGCCCAGTACTGGGATTCGCCTGCGGCTGCCGGCGAGCTGGAGGCGCGCTGGGCCGCGTTGAACGACGCTTCGCAGGACTTCCAGGAAGGGAAGGCGGCGTTCCGCGAGAAGCGCAAGCCGGTATTCAAGGGTAGTTGATGACGGACATGATTCTGCATACGGCTCATGGCTCCGGGCGCCGCGCGGCGCCGCGCATCTCGATCGAGCGCATCCTGCATCCGCGCTCGGTCGCCGTGTTCGGGGCCTCCGAAAGCGTCGCCAAGTTCGGCGGACGCATCATCCATTTCCTCACCCGCCACGGTTTTGCCGGAGATATCTATCCGATCAATCCCATTCGCGCCGAGATCGCGGGTCACAAGGCCTACCCGCGCGTTTCGGCCGTGCCGGCCGCTCCCGACGTCGCGATCCTGGCGGTGCCGGCGGAAAGCATGCTCGACAGCGTGCGCGAAGCTGCGGAGTTCGGCGTCGGCTGCTGCGTCATCATTACGACGGGTTTTGCAGAGGCCGGCGCCGCCGGTGCGGAGCAGCAGGCGCAGCTCGTCGAGCTGGCGGAGCGCACCGGTATGCGCATCGTCGGGCCGAATTGCATGGGCTTCATCGTTCCCCATCATCGCATGGCGCTCTGCTCGTCGGTCGTGCTCAATACCGATACGCTGGGCGACGGTTCGATCGGCCTCGTGAGCCAGAGCGGCGGTCTCATGGTCTCGGTATTCGACCGGGCGAAGACCGACGGGATCGGCTTTCGTTACGGTGTCTCCCTGGGCAACCAGAGCGATCTCGAAACCTGCGATTTCCTCGAGTTCATGATCGAGGATCCGGAGACGAAGGCGATCTGTCTCTATATCGAAGGCCTCCTGGACGGAGCGCGATTCCGCAGGGCTGCGGCTCGCTGCCGCGAGGCGGGCAAGCCGCTGCTGGTGCTCAAGACCGGCCGTACCGAAGCCGGTGTCGTCGCTGCGAGATCGCATACCGCGAGTCTCGCCGGTTCGTGGGAGGTATTTACCGCTGTCTGCCGCGAGCAGGGTGTAGTGCTGGCCCGGGATCCCGACGACATGGTACGGGCGGCCCATCTGCTCGCGCAGCATCCCGGAGAGCGCCGGGGCGGCAGGATCGCGGTGCTTTCGTCCTCGGGCGGCGGCACCTCGACCGCCAGTGACCGGGTCACGGAGGTCGGCCTCGCACTGGCGCCGCTGCAGGAGGCAACGAGGCATGAACTGGAAAAGATGCTGCTGCCACCGCAGGCCGCCAATCCCGTGGACCTCGGTGGACGTATCGTGCCCGCAGACGTCGAGATCGCCGGAGACGCTACGCGCATCCTGTTCGCGGACCCGGCGGTTGACTACGGCATCGGCTTTCTCATGTCGATGCCCTTCTATCTCAAGCGCACGCTGGCAATCGGCGAGGCAGCGCGGGATTGCGGCAAGCCCGTGGTGATGGTCTGCACGCCCGGGGCTGCGGCCGATCCGGCGCGCCAGGAGCTGCGCAAGACGGGCTGGGTCGTGTACGACAGCTTCGAGCAGGCGCTGCGGGTGCTGGCGCTCGTCGCCGACTACGACCGCTTGCGTGGTCGCCCTGTCGAAAAGTCCTCCCGGCCGGCGGGCCTCCCGCAATCGGAAAGCCTGCGCGCGTGGCGGGCGGGCCCGCAAACCGAGCGCGAGGTCAAGGCGCTGCTTGCGTCGTACGGTCTTGCCGTTGCGCGAGACGCCTTGGCGACATCGCCCGAGACGGCGGCGGAGGCGGCGACTGCAATGGCGTTCCCGGTGGTGCTCAAGCTGGTGTCGCGGGATATCGTGCACAAGAGCGAAGTCGGCGCGGTGCGGGTCGGTCTGATCGACAAGGCGGAAGTGCTGGCGGCTGCGACCGAAATGCGGCAACGCGTTCGGGCCGCGTTGCCCGACGCCCGGGTGGAAGGGTTCTCCGTGCAGGAGACCATACGCGGTGAGGCGGAAGTGATCATCGGTGTTCGTCGCGACGATCAGTTCGGACCGATCGTGATGGTCGGCCTGGGCGGAATCGCCACTGAAATCCTAGGTGATGTGGCGGTCGCCATGGCCCCGGTGGCCGCGGGGCAGATCCGGAGCATGATCGCGGAACTGCGGGCGGCGCCGCTTTTCGCCGGGGCGCGCGGCCGGCCGCGGCTGGATGTGGCAGCGATAGCCGATGCGGCGGAGCGTGTCAGCTGGCTGGCCCACGATCTGGGACCGCGCCTCACGGACCTGGAAGTGAATCCCCTGATCGTCCGCCGGGAAGGCGGCGGCGCCGTCGTGGTCGACGGCCGTGCAACCTTCAGGGATCAGGCATGAGTCCCGTCGCGGACATCGTAAACCCGTTGGGGTCTGACCCCGGCAACGTACTGTATCCATGAAATTTTCCCGCCTGACCCTGCCAATGCCGGCGACACTTATCTCATGAAATCAAGCGGTTTTCGGGGTCAGACCCCGTTATGTTTGCCGTCGATGCTTCGATGCATCGTCGGTGTCCTGATCGCGGTGCTGTCATCGGGCGCCGGCGCGCAGGTGCCCCAGCCGAAAGTCGTGCGCATCGTCAACCCGTTCGCTGCCGGCGGAAACACCGACCTCGTGACGCGCGCCCTGATCGAGCGGCTCACGCCGATGCTGAAGCAGCAGTTCATCATCGAAAACCGTCCGGGCGCGATGACCAATATCGCGTCGGAGTACGTGATCAAGGCGCCGCCCGACGGCGCCACGCTGTTGATGGGCGGCGCTTCGAATGCGATCAACATGAGCCTCTTCGTCAGCCCGCCGTACGACACGCTGCGGGATTTCGAGCCCGTGGTCCTGTGCTTTAGGGGCGCGAACGTGCTGGCCGTTCATCCGTCGCTGCCGGCGCGGAACCTGAGGGAGCTGGTTGCGCTCGCGAAAGCGCAACCCGGAAAGCTCAATTACGCCACGAGCGGCCTGGGCAGCTCGAATCACATCGGGGGCGAGCTGCTGCGAATGATGGCGAAGATCGACATCCAGCACATACCGTACAAGGGCAACAATCCGGCGCTCACCGATACGCTCGGCGGTCACGTGCACATGCTGTTTGCCGGCGTGCCCGCGGTGCTGCCGCATGTGGAATCCGGGCGGTTGCGCGCCGTCGGGATCAGCACGCTCACGCGCTCGCCCACCCTGCCTGCCGTGCCCACCTTCGACGAGTCGGGCGTGAAAGGCTACGAGGCGACCAACTGGTTCGGCCTGCTGGCGCCCGCGAAGACGCCGCGCGAGGCGGTGGACCGCATGAACCGCGCGGTGGACGGGGTGGTCCGCAGCGCGGATTTCCGCGAGCGCTTCGTGCGCGAGGGGCTCGACGCGGCGGGCGGCTCGCCGGAGTCGTTCGGCCGGTTTCTGCGCGAGGAGATCGACAAGTACGCGAAG
>DASRJL010000056.1:0-59242 GCA_035649495.1 Burkholderiales bacterium
CCACCCTCGGTCAGACCGTCGCGCGGGCGTTGACCGGGCGGGACGAGGGCTGGAGTCTCAGGAAGGGCGCGCTCTGGTGGTTGCGGAGCCGGGACGGCGAAGTGTCCGTGCGCGCGGTCATCGGCCCGGATTCGCTGAAAAGAAAAGATTGAACCGGCTCAATCTTGACTGGAAGCCATGTCATAAACGATCGCCGGGTTCATCCGCGAATCCCGGTGCGATCTTCCATCTTCGGTGTCCCACGAAATCAGTGGCATCAAGTGCAGGACATCGGATGGGGACGGCACGAGCTGTCGCCAGCAGTTGCCGGAAAACGTTCGAGATCGCCTCCAGCTAGCCAATGCGAGGGGGCGACAGCGTGTGATCCCGGTAGCGCGCGCCGTGCTTCTGAAGCGCGCATGCTCGAGAGGGCGTGAGTCGAATACTCCCCTTCGATCTCAATAACCCTCTAAGGGATTTGTTGAGATTGAGTACTATGCTGCGAGTTCTGTCCCTGTTTCAAACTCATCGAGTCCCGGCACCTTCAGCTCGAAGTCGATCTTGTCCCATTCCCGCGCCTCCTCGTGCAGCGCGGTCGCGGTGAGGGGATTCCTCGCGAGCCAGCCGGAGTCCACCGTGAGCCGGAGCTTTCTCCCCTGCAGCCTCAACTGCAGATTCGGCACATTTATGTCGGCCCGGCTGCGATAGAAGAGCGCGGCGAGCCGCAGCGCGAACACCATGTTCCAGTCCACCTCGTGCTCTTCCAGGCGCTTGGCGACCTTGTTGAGCGAGCGGCGATGGGCGAGCACGAGGAGCGACACGGCGCGCTGCTCGTCGTTGGAGAATCCCGGCATGTCCGCGTTGTTGATGATGTAGGCGGAGTGCTTGTGATAGCCGCTGTAGGCGACGGAGATGCCTATCTCGTGCAGCCTCGCCGCCCACGCGAGGTGCTGGGCTGCGGTATCGTCCGGCTCGCCGGAGTCGTCCGTCAGCTTGCGGTAGAGCGAGAAGGCGAGGGCCGCCACGCGGCGCGCCTGCAGCGCATCCACGTGATAGCGCTGCATGAACTGCGCAACGGTCACGTCGCGCATATCCTTGTGGTGAAAGCGTCCCAGCAGGTCGTAGAGCACGCCCTGCCGCATCGCGCCGCCGGCGGTCACCATGGACTCGATCTTCAGCTCGGAGAGCACGGCGTTCATGATCGCGAGCCCGCCGGGGAACACCGGCACGCGGTCGGCGCGCATCCCCGCGAGCTCGACCTTGTCCATGTCGCCCTCCTTGATCAGGCAGGAGCGCAGCCGGTCGATGCCGTCGGGCGTGATGCCGCCGTCGTCGAAGCCGTTCTGCTGCATCACGTCGGCGATGGAGCGCACGGTGCCCGACGAGCCCACCGCCTGCTGCCAGTTGCCGCGCGAGAACGTGGCGACGATGGGCTGCAGCTCGGTGCGCGCGGCGAGCTCCGCCTGCTTCATGGCGCTCTTGGTGATCTTCCCGTCCGGGAAGAAGCGCATCGTGTACGAGACGCAGCCCATGAAGATGCTCTCGAGCTTCAGCGACCGGTGGCCCGCCCCGATGATGAATTCGGTGGATCCGCCGCCGATGTCTACGACCAGCCGCTTGTCCCTGGACGCGGGCAGCTCGTGGGAGACGCCGAGATAGATGAGACGCGCTTCTTCGCGGCCCGCCACGACTTCGATCGGGAACTTGAGCGCGGCCTGCGCCCGCCGGAGGAAGGAGGGCGCGTTCTTGGCGACCCGCAGCGTGTTGGTGCCGACGGCGCGCACCGCCCTGCGGTCGAAGTCGCGCAGCCGCTCGCCGAACCGCTTCAGGCACGCCAGCGCCCGCTCCTGCGAGGCTTCGTCGAGCCGCTTGTCCTCGGCGAGCCCGGCGCCCAGCCGTACCGGCTCGCGCAGGGAATCCAGGGGATAGATCTGATCGCCGACGACCCGGACCACCTGGCAGTGAAAACTGTTCGAGCCCAGATCGACCGCGGCGAGGGTGGGATATTCTGCCATCGGCTAGCCCCGCTTCGGGGTGAAGCGGCGACTCCAGATGATGCCGCAATCAGCCGGAAGTTCCTGAAGGTGGGATCGCGCCCGGAGTGGTCGGAGCGGCACTACCGTGAACTGCTTCCCGATTTCTGTGGCTTCGATTCGATCATGCTTCGATCGGAGTATACGGGAGCTTGCGCCGAGCCGCCAGACTCGAAGCCGGAACGAAACGTCCTGTCGCCCTTCAGTGTTGCGTCAGCGCCTCGCGCTCGAAACCCTCGACGCCAGTGTGGCGCACGTCCTTGCCTTTGACCATGTAGACGACGTACTCGGACATGTTCTTCGCATGGTCGCCGATGCGCTCGATCGCCTTCGCCACGAACAGGATCTCGATGGAGTGCGATATCGTCCTGGGATCCTCCATCATGAACGTGATGAGCTGGCGCAGGATGCCGCGGAACGCGTCGTCCACCTGCTCGTCCTGGCGTACGACCTTCGCGGCGACGGCGAGGTCGAGCCGCGCGAAGGCATCGAGCGCGTTTCTCAACATGCCGACCGCGATGTCGGCGACGCGGCGCACCTCGCCGGTGCGCGGAATGTAGGGACGGTCGCTTTCGTAGATCAACTGCGCCATGCGCGCGATCTTGGCCGCCTCGTCGCCGATGCGCTCGAGGTCGGTGATCGTCTTCACCACCATCATGATCATCCGCAGATCCCCGGCCGCAGGCTGGCGCCGCGCGATGATGGTGCTGCATTGATCGTCGATCGCGACTTCCAGCGCGTTGACCCGGTGATCGTCCTCCACGACGCGCGCGGCGAGCTGCATGTTGCCGGCCGTCAGCGCTTCCATGGCGCGCACGGTCTGCTCCTCGACGAGCCCGCCCATCTGCAGCACCAGAGCCCGGATCGCATCCAGCTCGGCGTCGAACTGCTTCAAAGTGTGTTCGGTCGTGGGCACGCTGCCTCCGTTCGCGCTGATCGCGCAAATGCCCGTGAAAACGGGCAATCTCGAAACCTATCAGGCAATTATGACAGTTTTGTGAGGGTCTGGACCCCATCCGGGGTGCCGAGCAGGAGCACGTCGGCGCCGCGGCGCGCGAAGAGACCGTTCGTCACCACGCCCGGGAGCTGGTTCAGCGTCGTCTCGAGCTCGAGCGGCGCGGTGATGGACAGGTTGTGCACGTCGAGGATCACGTTCCCGTTATCGGTCACGAAGCCCTGCCGCCATTCGGGGGCGCCGCCCAGCTTCACCAGCTCGCGCGCCACGAACGAGCGCGCGAGCGGTATCACTTCGACCGGCAGCGGGAAACGCCCGAGCACGTCGACCAGCTTCGACTGGTCGGCAATGCAGACGAACCTGCGCGCGACGGCCGCCACGATCTTCTCGCGCGTCAGGGCGCCGCCCCCGCCCTTGATCATCGCGAGGTTGCGGGTGATCTCGTCGGCGCCGTCCACGTACACGGGAATGTCATCGACGCCGTTCAGGTCGAGGACCTCGATGCCGGCGTCCCTCAACCGCTTCGCGGTCGTCTCCGAGCTCGCCACGGCGCCGGCGACCCGCGCCCGGACGCGGCCCAGCTCGGCGATGAAGAAGTTCGCCGTCGAGCCGCTGCCTACACCCACCACGCAGCCGGCGGGCACGTGCGCCACCGCCGCCGCCGCTACTGCGCGCTTGAGGTCGTCCTGGTTCACGGGTAAATGTTACCCTTCTCCGATGCGAAAAGACGACTATCTGGAGCGCATACTGTCGGCCCGGGTCTACGACGTGGCGGTCGAGACCCCGCTGGAGCCTGCACCAGCCCTCTCGGCGCGCCTGGGAAACAGCCTCAGCATCAAGCGCGAGGACCTGCAGGCCGTGTTCTCCTTCAAGCTGCGCGGCGCCTACAACAAGATGGCGCGGCTGCCGGCCGCCGGGCTGAAGCGGGGCGTGATCACCGCCTCCGCCGGCAATCACGCGCAGGGGGTGGCGCTCGCGGCGCAGAAGCTGAACTGCGCGGCGACGATCGTCATGCCGGTCACCACCCCGCAGATCAAGATCGCGGCGGTCAAAGCGCGGGGCGCCAGGGTGGTGCTCGAGGGGGATGGCTACGACGAGGCCTACGCGCACGCCCGGGTGCTCGCGCGCAGGCGGCGCCTCACCTTCGTGCACCCCTACGACGATCCGGACGTGATCGCCGGCCAGGGCACCATCGCGATGGAGATCCTGAGCCAGCATGCGCGGCCCATACATGCCATCTTCGTGGCGATCGGCGGCGGGGGGCTGATTTCCGGTATCGCGGCCTACGTGAAGCGGCTGCGGCCCGAGATCAAGGTGATCGGGGTGGAGCCGGTGGATGCGGACGCGATGCATCGCTCGCTCAAGGCGGGCCGGCGCGTCAAGCTTGCCCAGGTGGGGCTCTTCGCCGACGGCGTGGCGGTCAAGCAGGTTGGGTCGGAGACCTTCCGGCTGTGCCGCAAACTCGTGGACGACGTGATCCTCGTGGACACCGACGAGATCTGCGCGGCGATCAAGGATGTGTTCGAGGACGCGCGGGCCGTGCTGGAGCCGGCCGGCGCCCTCGCCATCGCGGGCGCGAAGGCCTACGTCGCTCGCACCGGGATCCGGGGCCGGACGCTCGTCGCGATCGCCTCCGGCGCCAACATGAACTTCGACCGGCTGCGTTTCGTCGCCGAGGAGGCCGAGCTGGGCGAGAAGCGCGAGGCGGTGCTCGCCGTCACCATACCGGAGCGTCCCGGCAGCTTCCGGGAATTCTGCTCGCTGATCGGCACGCGCAATATCACCGAGTTCAACTACCGCTACGCGGACCCCCAACAGGCCTGCGTGTTCGCCGGGCTCCAGGTGCGGGACCGCGCCGAGACCCGGCGACTGGTGCGCAGGCTCCGTCAGCGGGGGTTGAAGACCCTGGATTTCAGCGACAACGAGCTGGCGAAGCTCCACATCCGTCACACGGTGGGCGGCCACGCCCCCGCGGTGGACCACGAGATTCTGTACCGCTTCGAGTTTCCCGAGCGCCCCGGGGCGCTGATGAAGTTCCTTACTGCCATGAGCGGCAACTGGAACATCAGCCTGTTCCACTACCGCAATCACGGCGCCGACTACGGGCGCGTGCTGGTAGGCATGCAGGTGCCGCCCCGGGACAAGCGGAAGTTCCGCTCGTTCCTGGCCCGGCTCGGCTATCCGTTCCAGGAAGAGTCCCGGAATCCCGCCTACCGGCTGTTTCTCGCGTAACCGTGGAAATAGGCGGGAAAAAGCCCGCAATTCGGGGGGGACCAGGGGGAAAAAGCGGCTAGAATTCAACCTTCAAAGAGTTGGATTTCACGTCGCACATGAGAAGCCTGTCTGCCCTGTTCCTGCTTCTCCTTTCGGTAGCCGCACCTGCCGCAGTAGCCGCACCCGCCGCAAGTCTGGATGATGAGTTCCTGGCTGCCCGCGAAGCCTACCGCGCGGGGCAGGCGACCAAGGTCGCGGGATACGCCAAGCGGTTCAAGGGCCACATTCTCGAGCCCTACCTCGCCTACTGGATGTTGAGCCCGCGGCTCGAGCAGGCGTCACCGGCCGAGGTGCGCTCCTTCCTCACCGGCTACCGCGATACGCCGCTTTCGGAGCGGCTGCGCAGCGACTGGCTCAAGCTGCTCGGGAAGAATCAGCAATGGGAACTCTTCGAGGAGGAGCTGCCGCGCGTCACCGGCGAAGACCTCGAGTTGACGTGCTACGCGCTGCAGGCGCGCATGCGGCTGCATCCCGCGGAGACGCTGAAGGAGGCGCGGCCGCTCTGGTTCGTCGGCAGGGACCAGCCGGAAAGCTGCACACCCCTTTTCAACGCGCTCGCCGCCAACGGACTGCTGTCGACCGAAGACCTGTGGACCCGCGTGCGGCTCACGCTGGAAGCGGGTCAGGTCGGGGTGGCCCGCAGGGCGGCTGCGTATTTGCCGGCGGGACAGACACCTGAAGCAGGCACGCTCGAGGCAGTATTCTCCGACCCGGCGAAGTATCTAGAGCAGAAGAACCTGAACCTCAAGCACCGTGCCGTGCGCGAGACCCTCATGTTCGCGGTGCATCGCCTCGCGCGCACTTCCCCGCAGCAGGCAGCGCGGCACTGGACGAACCTGGAGGAGAACTTCCCCGCCGCGGACCGCGCCTACGTCTGGGGCATGATCGCTTACCTCGGCGCCATGCGGCATGACGCCGATGCGCTCGCCTGGTACTCCCGTGCCGGCGATCTCTCGGACCTGCAGCTTGCATGGAAAGCGCGCGCCGCGCTGCGCGCGAAGAGCTGGAAGGAGGTGCTTGCGGCCATCGATGGCATGACCCAGGCGGAAAGTTCGGATAGCGCGTGGCGCTACTGGAAAGCCCGGTCTTTGAAGGCCCTCGGGCGCGCGCCCGAAGCCGAGGAGCTGCTGAAGCCGCTCGCGGGCGAATTCAGCTTCTACGGGCAGCTCGCGCTCGAGGAGCTCGGCGGGAAGATCTCGGTGCCCGCGGCGACCAAGCCGGGCCCGGAAGACATACGCGCGATGAGCCAGGCGCCGGGAATCCGGCGCGCGCTGGAGCTCTACCGGCTCAACCTGCGCCTGGACGGAAACCGCGAATGGCTCTTCGCGATACGTGGCCTGGACGACAGGCAGCTCATCGCGGCGGCCGAGGTCGCGCGGCGCAACGATCTGATCGACAGGGCGATCAACACCGCGGACCGCACCGTGGGCGAGCACGATTTCAGCCTGCGCTATCCGGCGCCGTACCGCGACGTGCTGAAGGAGCAGACCGCGCAGCTGGATCTCGATGAAGCCTGGGTCTACGGGCTGATACGCCAGGAGAGCCGCTTCATCGCGAATGCGAAATCGCACGCGGGGGCGAGCGGCCTCATGCAGCTGATGCCGGCGACGGCGCAGTGGGTCGCGAAGAAGCTCAAGCTGAAGGACTGGCGCTGGGCGCGCGTCACGGAGGTGGATACCAACGTGAGCCTCGGGACCTGGTACTTGAGGCACGTGCTCGACTCGCTCGACGGTCAGCCGGTGCTCGCGTCTGCCGCCTACAACGCGGGCCCGGGCCGCGCGCGCGCGTGGCGGCCGGGTGTTTCGATCGAGGGGGCGGCCTATGCCGAGACGATACCCTTCAACGAGACGCGGGATTACGTGAAGAAGGTCATGGCGAATGCCACCTACTACGCGCACGCGCTCGGACAGCAGATGCAGCCCTTGAAGCAGCGGCTGAACACGATAGGGCCGCGTATGCGCGACAAGGAGCCGTCGCTGGGCGACACCCCCTAGGGACTAGGGACCGGAGACTAGGGACTAGGGGAGGGGCAGGGTGCCTTTCGCGTCACTGGTCATGAGTCACGGGTCACGCAGTAAAATCTGGCGACCCGTATGAATATCACTACCGTTGCAGTCCTTGGGGGCTCGGGCTTTGTTGGCCGGCACGTCTGCCATGCGCTCGTCCAGGAGGGCTATCGCGTGCGGGTGGCGACGCGCGACCGGGAGCGCGCCAAGGGGGAGCTCATCCTGCTGCCTACCGTGGACGTGTCCGAAGTCGATATCCACGACGCCGCGGCCCTCGCGGCCTTCATGCGCGGCGCGGATGCCGCAATCAATCTCGTCGGCGTGCTGCACCAGGGCGATGGTGGCGCGAGCTTCGAGCAGGCGCATGTCGAGCTTGCCCGCAAGGTGATCGCGGCCTGCCGGGCGGAGCACATAGATCGGCTCATGCACATGAGCGCGTTGAACGCCGCTCCCGATGCACCCAGCGCGTATCTGCGCACCAAGGGCGAGGCGGAGCGTATCGTGCGCGAGTCAGACTTGGCGTGGAGCATCTTCCGGCCGTCGGTGATCTTCGGCCGCGGCGACAGCTTTCTCAATCTTTTTGCCCGGCTGCTCGCGATTGCCCCGGTATTGCCGCTCGCCTGCCCCCAGGCGCGCTTCCAGCCGGTGTTCGTGGAGGACGTGGCGAGGGCCTTCGAGGCGGGGCTGGCGGATATCGGAAGCCATGGGAAGAGCTACGATCTCTGTGGACCGAAGGTCTATCGCCTCCGCGAGCTGGTCGAGTATGTCGGCCAGGTTACCGGCCGGCGGCGGCCCGTCATCGGCCTGGGCGACGGTCTGTCGTACGCGCAGGCGCGCGTGATGGAGCTCCCCCCGTTCAAGCAGATACTGCGCGCGCTCGGCATGCTGATGACGCGCGACAACTATCGTTCGATGCAGGTCGACTGCGTCTGCAGCGCCGCATTCCCGTTCGGTATTACCCCCGCCGCCGTAGAAGCCATCGCGCAGGGCTATCTCGGCCATCGGACGCCGCGCGCGCGCTACCAGGAGATGCGCGAGCGCGCCCGCCGCCAGCGCGACGCGGTGACCAGTGACCGGTGACCAGTGCGCTACAGCTCGCGGCCCGCGCCGGCTGCAGCTGATAGCTCATAGCCGATAGCCGCCATGTCCTTCAACCTCAAGCTCGTCATCGGCAACAAGAACTACTCCTCCTGGTCCATGCGGCCGTGGGTGCTACTGCGCCAGGCGGGAATCGAGTTCGAAGAGGTGCAGTTGAAGTTCGCCGACGACAACCGCGTGATCGGCGTGGAACGCTGGTCGCCCAACCGTCAGGTCCCCGTGCTGTTCGTGAACGGCGAGCGGGTGTGGGACTCGCTGGCGATCAGCGAGGCGGTGGCGGAATTGTTTCCGCGGAAGAACCTGTGGCCGGAGAACAGCCAGGCGCGCGCGCTGGCACGGTCGGTCTGCGCGGAGATGCATTCGGGATTCCGCAGCCTGCGCGCCGCCATGCCGATGAACATCAGAGCGTCCCATCCCGGCAAGGGCATGAACGACGAGGTACGGCGGGACATCGATCGTATTGTTGCGCTCTGGGACGAGTGCCGCGAGCGCTTCGGCAGCCCCGGCGATCTCTTGTTCGGGCATTTCACGATCGCGGACGCCTACTATGCGCCGGTCGCCATGCGCTTCGTTACCTACGGGCCCTCGCTGCCTTCCTCCGCTCAACGCTACGTCGATGTCGTCCGCTCTCTCCCGGCGGTCGTGGCATGGATTTCCGCGGCGCTCTCCGAGACCGAATTCGTGGCGGCGGATGAGCCCTATGCCGTCAAGAAGTGACTGGTGACTCGTGACTCGTGCGCTGGTGTCAAACCGTTCTATCGAGCCTGATGCGATTTTGCGTGACACGTGTCACGTGTCACGTGTCACTTTCTCATGAAGATCTACACCGTCGGCGGCGCCGTGCGCGACGAGCTGCTCGGGGAGTCGGTGCAGGACCGGGATTACGTCGTCGTGGGCGCGACCCCCGAGGAGATGGTGAAGCTCGGCTACAAGCCCGTCGGCAAGGACTTCCCGGTGTTCCTGCACCCGGAGTCGAAGGAGGAATACGCGCTCGCTCGCACCGAGCGCAAGACCGGACGCGGCTACCACGGCTTCGCGTTCCACGCCGCTCCGGACGTGACACTGGAGCAGGACCTCGGGCGCCGCGACCTGACGATCAACGCGCTGGCGAAGGACGAGCAGGGTCGCATCATCGATCCGTTCAACGGCACGCGCGATCTCGAGGAAGGCGTGCTCCGGCACGTGAGCCCCGCGTTTGCGGAGGACCCGGTCCGCATACTGCGCGTCGCGCGGTTCGCCGCGCGCTTCGGGTTCACCATCGCGCCGGAAACGCTCGAGCTGATGCGCGCGATGGCGGTGAACGGCGAGGTCGACGCGCTGGTGCCGGAGCGCGTGTGGCAGGAGCTGTCCCGCGGGCTCATGGAGCGGCATCCTTCGCGCATGTTCGAAGTGTTGCACGAGACCGGCGCGCTCTCCCGCGTCATCCCCGAGGTCGGACTTCTCTACGAGGAGCCCGACCACGCCGCCGAGGCCATGCGGCTGCTCGATCTTGCCGCGGAGCAGGACGCGAAGCTGGAGGTGCGCATCGCCGCGGTCGCGCGGGCGTGCGATCCATTTGCGATCGAGTCGCTCGCGGAGAGGCTCAAGCTCCCGTCCGCGTGCCGCGACCTGGCCCTGCTGGCGGCGCGTCACACGAATCTGATCGTGGATGTGCAGGAGCTCGACGCGGCGGAGCTCCTGGAGCTGCTCGATTCGACGGATGCCTGGCGCAGGCCGGAACGGTTCGCCGACCTGGTCGACGCCGCGCTCGTGGACGAGCCGCATGCCGGCGCCGTGCGCGAGCGACTCCAGGCGGCGCAGCGCGCGGCCGCTGCGGTTAACGCGGGAGAACTCGCGAGGCAAGCGAAGACGCCGGCGGAGATACGCTCGCTCATCGACGGCGCGCGGCTCACCGCGATACGCCAGGTGCTCAACAAGCCGTGAAGCGTGAAGCGTCAGGCGCCAGTGCGAACCGAGTCTGGCACGCCTGACCCCTGACCCATGACCCCTGACGAAAGGTAACGAAAGTGATAGACCTCTACACCTGGACCACTCCCAACGGCCGCAAGGTCTCGATCATGCTGGAAGAGATCGGGCTGCCGTATCGCGTGCATTCCATCAATATCGGGAAGGACGAGCAGTTCGCGCCCGACTACCTGAAGATCAATCCCAACGGCAAGATTCCCTCCATCGTCGATCCGGAGGGGCCGGACGGCAAGCCAATCGCCATGATGGAGTCGGGCGCAATACTCATCTATCTTGCGCGCAAGACCGGCAAGCTCCTGCCCGCGGGCCGCAAGGAGTACGACGCGCTCCAGTGGCTCATGTTCCAGATGGGCGGCGTGGGTCCCATGTTCGGCCAGACGCACCATTTCCTGCGCGCGGCGAAGGAGCAGGTGCCCTACGCCATCGAGCGCTACTCGAAGGAGACGAAGCGCCTCTACGGCGTGCTGAACGAACGGCTCAAGGGGAGCGATTATCTCGCCGGCGAGTACTCGATTGCGGACATCGCGACCTATCCCTGGGTCGCGCGCTACGACTGGCACAAGACGGACCTCACCGACTTTCCCGGTGTGAAGCGCTGGTTCGATGCCATCTCCGCGCGGCCGGCGGTGAAGAAAGGAATGGGCGTTCCCTCATAGCACTCGGTCTCCGGCTGCACCGTGAGATATTGAACGGTGACCTCTTAACGGAGCGGGAACGACGGTGGGCGTTCCCCTGTCATAGTGCGGAAGACCTCTGGAGAGCGCCATGAAGCCAACCCGCGTTGCTGCACTCGTGATTTTCTTCGCACTGGCGTGCCCTGCGTACTCCCAGGAGCGCGACCCGGGCGATGCACCGGCCACCCCGGCGTATAACGCACCACCCCGGGAGGGTGCCAAGAGCACGGCACGCGGATTCGGGCAAAGCGTCAAGAGCGGTTTCCGCGAGGTCAAGGAAACCTTCAAAGAGGGCGGCCGGCAATTCAAGCGCAGTGTCGCGGTTGCCCGGTGCAACAACGGGGAATACAGCTACACCCACCACAAGACCTGCAACCACAACGGCGGGGTGCGCGAGCAGCTGCGTTAGGCGCCTGTACGACATTTCCCTCCTGCCTGAGGAGGGGTGTCATGAAGTGACGGGGTGGTGGGAGAAGTAAGATCCGTATAGCGGCCGAACTGCTGGCCGGTCCTGTCGGACGCCTCGCCTGCCCGATTCTCCCGGCACAGAGACGCTCCGATTCTCACTGGCGCCATCGGGCAATTGATTTGACCGTCGCGTTATCTTGAAACGCTATCGGCACTGGCTGCTCGATTCTTTCCGACGCATGTGGTCACTTGACTCGAGCGTCGCGTGATCCTGGGAATTACCGGTGCCGGGAGAACCGGATCAGTCTTCGGCCGCCCGCCACCCGGCCGCCGCTCGGCTTCACGCTAACCGCTGACCCCTGACCGCTGACCCCTCACGGGGGGTTAAGTGGGCCCACTAGACCGCCCCCGACCACCCGCCCCATCCTCCCAACGCTTCCGCTGGAAGCTGGTTGCTCTACGGGTTCACCGCGGCGGGGTGGAGAGTTCTGCACGTGCCAGAATGGCTGCAAACGGCCGAGGAGCGGACGGGGCCCACTCCAGCAAATGGCTTTCGCCACGCTCAATCGTCCCAGGCATGATTTGTTATTCAGGTTTGCGCGCCAACTCTTTGGCTGCCTTGAGCAAAGAATAGCGCACGCGCACAATGACACTTTGTAAACCGACGTTTCGGCCCACTAATACTAGTTGAGCGTCATAAGAAAGCATGCTCTCGCTTGATCATCCCCAATGGAGGAACCTACGCCATGCGTACGGGTCGGCGGGGGACATCCCGGCGATGCTGAAAGCATTGGAGAACTATCCGCCTTATCTGGACTGGAAATCGGAGCCGTACTTTTCACTGAATAGTGCTCTGTGCCACCAGGGGGACATCTACGACGCCTCGTTCGCGGCCGTTCCGCATTTCGTGCGGATTCTTTCAAGAGACCCGATCAATGCCCCGTGGGCTCTGTTCAGCATCCCGGGAGCCATCGAGCAGTGCCGGTTGAAAGGAAGCGCCCCGCAGATTCCCGCGGAACTCTCGGATAGCTACTTCTCCGCCCTCTCTGAATTACCGCAAATCATAGCGACCGCAGCGAAAGCGCCGTGGGATGAACTGCGCTGCCGTACCCTCATTGCCACTATTGCGGTGGTCAAGGGACAATTGGCGTTGTCAGAGGCGATTGATTTACTTGATCCCAAGGCAGTAGATGCTTTCCTTAGAGAGCACTCGTAGTCCCACAATGCGTCGCCATTTACCGTCGGTAAGGATGACGCCCAACTACGCGGTCGAAAATGACGCTCCGCGAGCGTCGCTT
The DNA here is from genome assembly GCA_035649495.1 of Burkholderiales bacterium. Lineage (GTDB taxonomy): Bacteria > Pseudomonadota > Gammaproteobacteria > Burkholderiales > SG8-41 > SG8-41. The sequence continues at coordinate 12,691 of DASRJL010000056.1, forward strand.
GCAAGCGCATTTCACCGCGGACGTTAAGTGTCCGCTTCAGGATCGTAGCTCGACGGTATGCGAGAGAGTGATGCCGCCCGGTCCTTTACCCAGTAACCTGGCGGTAGCCGCCGCGGTATCTGCGTCCCACGTTAGTGCCCAGCCGAAGCGGACGATTTCAGGCCGCAGTCGTTTGTTTCGCGCGGCACGACAGGGGCGGGCGGCCGAAGACTGATCCGATTCTCGCGGCACCGGGAGTTCCCAAGATCAAGCGACGGCCGAATCAATTGACCACCAGCGTCGGAAAGAATCGAGCATCCGGTACCGGTACCTTTCACGATAACGCGATGGTCAAATCAATTGCCAGATGGCGCTGGTTAGAATCGGAGCGTCTGTGTGCCGGGAGAATCGGGCAGGCGAGGCGTCCGACAGGACCCGGCCAGCAGCGAGCAGGGTACTGCGTACGCGCTAACTGGCTTACCCCATCCCCACCCTGCGCCCGCGGAGGGCGGAGCAGGTTCCAAGCGTTTTGTGCTTGGATGTGACCCCGGAGCGGGATGCAGCGCCGGGAGTAGTCCGCGTGCGTATGTGCGCCTCCACGTTCGCATCCCCGGAAACCGGGACCCCTGCTCCGTGTTTCGGCGCACCTCCCCTTGAAAGGGAGGGAACTTCTTTAGTTCAGCGGCTTCTTCCCGAGGTACTCCAGCACGTATAGCCCGCCGTTCGCCCGGTCGGCGGCGTAGATGATCTGGCGTGCAGAAGGGAAGCAAGACCCGCCGCGCTGGACGTGAATAGGTCACATCGCGCACGGGAACCGGTCACTGATCGGGCCGCACTCGCTTTCTAGACTGGAAGCATCTCGACGCATAGTCGAGCTCATCCAGGAGAAAGCCGAGATGAAGAACCGCTGGCTGGTCGGGATCGCCGGGGCGTTCCTGATGACGATCCTGGGCGCCATCTATTCCTGGAGCCTGTTTACCGAACCTCTGATAGCGAGCTTCGGCTGGTCGAATCTCACGACCACGTGGACGTTCGCGTTGTCGATTTTTTTCCTGGGGCTGGGCGCGCTGACCGGCGGCCGTTGGCAAGACCGCGTCGGGCCGCGCAAGGTGGCGCTGGCCGGCGTAGTGATGTGGGGAATGGGAAACATGCTTGCCGGTATCGGCACACCGTACCTGGGTGCATGGTGGCTGTACGCAAGCTATGGCGTCATCGGCGGCTTTGGTGCCGGCATGGGATATGTAACGCCGGTGGCGGTGGTGACCAAATGGTTCCCGGACCGACGCGGCCTGGGAGGCGGCATGGTGGTAATGGGCTTTGGCCTGGGAGCGGTCATCTACAACCTCATCGTCAAGAGCATTCCGTCTTTCGCCGCAGCCGCTGCGGCGGCCGCGGATTACGCCAGTGCCCGCGCGCAAGCCCTGGCCAGCCATGTCGACTTCGATGCAGCGCGGCACGCTTTGCCGCTCCCACATATGCAGGCAGTCATGGACGTGTTCGTGATGTCCGGGATCGCGTTCCTGCTGCTCGGTTGCTTGTGTACATACTTTCTCAATGATCCGCCGCCTGCACTCAGCACGCCTGCCGCACCGGCCACCTCTTCGAGCGGACATTCCTACAGCACACAGGAGGTGCTGCGTACGCCGCAGTTCTATGTGCTCTGGCTCATGCTGTTTCTGAATGTGACCGCGGGCATACTCGTTATCAGCAACGCCGTGCCGATCATGCAGGAGATGACAGGAGCTGTGCCCAAGGTAGCTGCGGCGGTATTTGGCGGCATCGCGCTGTGCAACGCAGCCGGCCGATTGTTCTGGGGCGCCGTGTCCGATCGCATTGGCCGCAAAGACGCGTACGTTCTTATCTTCTTGATGCAAGCCATCGTGTTTTTCGCTATGGGCGGCATGCATACGTTGCTGCCCGTCGCGCTGGCATACGCGGTAATCCTGTTTTGCTATGGCGGCGGTTTTGGCGTCATGCCTTCCTTCAGCGCTGACTATTTCGGCACCCGGCACATGGGTGCCAATTACGGCGCGCTGCTCACTGCGTGGGGGGGTGCGGGCCTCGTCGGGCCGCTGCTCGCGGCCCATGCCAAGGACGCGACCGGTTCCTTCAGTGGCGTGTTGCCGGTTGTAACCGGCATGTTGCTCATGGCAACGATCCTGCCACTGACGATAAGAAAGCCTGCCTCGTCGAAGCTTGTCGCGGTAACGCCGCATGTCCTTGATCAGGCGCACAACTAGCAGGATGGCGTGGCGAACACCCCTGGGAATGTGAGACTAGGCCGTTCGGCCGCTAGCGGCCGCGTATACACTGGACTATCATTTGACCGGGTTGTCCGCGCCAGAGGGGTGTCGGTGCGTCGTCCGCCATTGCGGGGGTTTTCCTCTCTCGCCGCAGCCGTCGGCATGGCGCTCTCGTGCCACGCGGCGGCCCAGGTCGTCACGGACGGCACGCTCGGGGTGGGCGGCCCGCTCGCCGGGCCGAACTACGCGATCACGCCCAATCTGGGCCGGCAGGTCGGCAGCAATCTCTTCCACAGCTTCAGCGCGTTCAACCTGACCAGCGCCGAGAGCGCGACCTTCTCCGGCCCGGCCGGCGTCTCGAACATCCTCAATCGCGTCACCGGCACGACGGCGTCGAGCATCGACGGGCTGCTGCGCTCGACGATCGCCGGGGCGAACCTGTTCCTGATCAATCCGAAGGGCATCCTGTTCGGGCCGAACGCGAGGCTCGACCTGACCGGGTCGTTCCACGCCTCGACCGCCAACTACATCAGGCTCGCCGACGGCGGGCGGTTCGACGCGACCAACCCCGGGACAAGCGTGCTCACCTCGGCGCCGCCGGCGGCGTTCGGGTTCCTGGGGCCGACACCGGCGCCGATCACGGTCCAAGGCAGTAACTTGAGTGTACCGGAGGGCGGCAGCCTGTCACTGGTGGGTGGGGCGATCAACCTGTTCGACGCGACGCTGCGCACGGTCGCGGGGGACATCCGGCTCGTTGCCATGGGCGGCGCGGGTGAGGTTCCCGTCAACGCGACGGGCGCCTCGCTGGCGGGAATGACACTCGCGCCGATCACGGTCGAGCGCAGCACGCTGGAGACGACGAGCGGCACCGCGGCGGCGCCCGGGCGTCTCGTCATCCGCGGCGGACAGATCACCGTGCTCGATTCCAATCTCTCCAGCACCAATCACGGACCGGTTGCTGCACCACCGGTGGAACTTGCCGCTTCCGGTGATCTCACCATCAGTGCATCCCGCATCACCAGTTCAACTGACGGTGCAGGACGCGGCGCGGATCTCGCTTTTAATGGGAAGAACATCACGCTGGATCGCGACACGCAAGTCGTCTCTGACACATCCGGATCCGCGCCTGGAGGAGACATTGCACTCACCGCAGCGAATGCTTTTCGTTTGATTGCTGAGCCTGACGTTCCGACCTTCACGACCGCGTTGGCGCAATCCTCCGGTACGGGCAGCGCCGGCGGCATCAACGTCAGCGCCGACACGGTGCTGATCGAGTTTGGCAATCTTTGGAGTTTTAACTTCGGCTCTGGCCATGCAGCACCGATTCGGGTGCGCGGTCGCACGGTGGACATTACCGAGGCAGCGTGGGTATGGACACCCACGTGGGCCAGCGGCCGCAGTGCCGATATCGATATCGCTGCGACAGAGCGAATATTCGTACGGGACACCTTGCCGGGTTGGGGCTGGGCCTCCGTGTTTACCGAGACCAATAGCACGGGCAACGCCGGCGATATCACGTTCCGCGCCCCCGAGATCAGGACGATGGGCGCACGCATCGACAGCATCACCTACGGTACAGGCAATGGGGCAGGCAATGCAGGATCCCTGTTTTTCACGGGAGATGTCATCCGCTTCGCCGGCGACTTCGCCGGCTTGGTCATCGGCAGCGGCACTTCGCAATTCACGACCGGAAACGGCGGCCGGATGGAAATCCGGGCGACGCGCGAGTTCGAGCTGAGCGGATCGGCTCCCGGCGCAGCCTGGACCCGCATTGCCAACGCCACGCAAGGCTTCGGCAACAGCGACGTCATCATCATCGAATCGCCGACCATTACGATCGACAGGGCGCTCGTTTTCTCCCGAACCCGCTGGGGAACGGGCGACCTGGGCGGAATCATCCTGCGGGGAGACGATGTTCGCGTGCAGAATTACGGGCAGATCGTTTCCAGAACGGAGGGCGAGCGTAACGGCAGCCTCATCCTGATCGAAGCGCGTTCGTTCCACATCAGCGATTCATCCCACGTTGCCGCCAGTACCGACAGCAGCGGTAACGCCGGCCGGATCACCATCAACGCACAGCGCGTGAAGATGACGGGAGGGAGCCTGATTCAGGCCGACTCCAACGGCACGGGAAATGCCGGTGACATCACAATCAACGCCAGTGAGTCGTTCGAAATGTCGGAACGCGCGCCCTCGCTCACCGCCGATTTCTTCTTTCCACGCCAAGTCCTCTCCTGGCCAGGTGGTCTGAGCACTACGGCCACGGCGGGTGGCAACGCGGGCAGCATCGTGGTGCGTGCGCCGAACATTCTGCTCGACGATGGCAGAATCCTGAGTACGGCGGTGAAATCGGGACAAGGGGGGCGCGTTGAGCTCCACGCCGATAGCCTCACCATGCGCAGCGGCGCGCAGATCGACGCCCGATCTGCCAGCGGATCCACCGGCAACGCCGGTTCGATCGACATCAACGTCAGCGGGGGGTTCGAGATCTTGGGGTTGAGCCCCATCGATGGTGTCTTCTCCGGATTGTTTGCCGAGACGCAAGGCAGCGGCCGCGGAGGCAATATCGGAATCGCTGCCAATACCCTCTTCCTCGATCGAAGCCTTATCCGCTCCTCCACCGGGGGATCCGGAAGCGGTGGGACGATCCGGATACGCGCCAATCAGGTGGTGCTCGACAATGGAGCCTGGATCGATGCAGGGACCGCTGCGGGTAGCACCGGCGCCGGTGGAAGCGTCGACCTCAATGCCGCTCAATCGCTCATCGTGCGCGGAATGGATCGTAACCCGATCACGCGGTCGCGTTATGAAATAGAAGGACTGGAGATTACCCCCGGCAGGTCAGGCCGCGCGCAAAGCGTATTTCCCAGCACCATCTCGAGCAACACCGATGGTGCCGCGGCCGGTGGCAACGTTACCTTGAGTGCACCGCAGATCACGATTGCCGATGGCGGGCACGTCAGCGCGAACAGCAGCGCAACCGGCACGGCCGGAAACATTTTCATCCAGGCGCCAGAGTGGCTCAGGCTCTACGGTGGTTCGATCAGCACGCAGGCGCTCACCGGCGACGGCGGAAACATCGACATCCGCGCCGGCAACATGGTGCGGCTGGTGAATTCCGAGATCTCGACGTCGGTCGGCGGCGGCGAAGGCAGCGGCGGCAACATCTTCATCGACCCCACCTTCGTGCTGCTCGAGCACTCGCGCGTCACCGCAAACGCCTTCGGCGGCGCCGGGGGGAACATCGACATCATCGCCGGCGTGTTCCTCGCCTCGCCGGACAGCGTTATCGAGGCGTCGTCGCTGCTCGGTGTCTCGGGCAGAGTGCAAATCGCCGCGACGGATACGAACCCGAGCGCGGCGCTTTCGCTGCTGCCTGCGACGTACCTGGATGCTTCGTCGCTGCTGCGCAATTCCTGCGTCGCGCGCGGCGGCCCGCGCGCGAGCAGCTTCATCGGCGTGGGACGCGGCGGGGTGGCCGACTCTCCGGAGGGCTTTTCGTCGAGCCGCTATTTCGCCGATGGCCGGCCGCCGTTCGTGGCGGCGGGCGGCGATGCCCCGGCTGCCGGGCCGACGAAGGCCGCCGCCGCGGCGCTGGCGCGGCTGCCCGCCTCCGCCTGCGAGCGCGGGAGCTGACCGTCTAGAAGGCCTTGTTGTAGGCGACTCGGAGATGCAATCCCCGGTCCTGCGACGTGCGCGTCGGGGTGGGGACGTCGCGCAGCGCGAATCCCCAGTAGAACTGCACGTCGAAGCCGGGAACGGGCTCCCAGCGCACGCCGGGGCCGATGCCGGCGATCACGCCCGGGAAGGACGGGCCCCTGTGATCGCGCGCCTCGCCGAGGTCCAGGAACAGGGCGGCCCGGATAAGGCCTTCGCCCGGAGCGGGATTCTCCCGCAAGGCGAGCTGGCCCAGCGTGTGGCGGTACTCGATCGAGCCGAACCAGCCGGTGTCGCGCACGAGCAGGTCCTTGCGGTAGCCGCGCACGCTGTCCATGCCGCCGATGGAGTACTTTTCGGGGCCGGGCAGCATGTCGTCGGCGAATTGCGCCTCGGCGCGCAACACGAGCTGGCCGGCGCCGGAAAACGCGCGCTGCACCCACTGGAACTGCGCCAGCGCCGCGGTGAAGCGCGAGTCGCCGAAGCCCTCGCCGATGGTCGAGCCGAAGGCGTTCAACCCGAACGAGAGCAGACCGCGCGCCGCGATCACCCGGTCGATGGAACGGTCGACCCAGTCGAGACCCGCGCGCAACGCGCTGACCCGGGTGCGGCCGTCGGGCGCGCCCGGTATGAATGGCGAAGGCTGGCCGAGAAAGAAATTCTCCGTGGTGCGCTTCACCACCATGGCGCTCGCGGCAAGCGAGCGCTGCGGGTGCTCCATGAGAGGGTGCGAAAACCCGAGATCGGAGGACATGGACCGCGCCGTGATGTCGAGCTGGTCGAAGGGCGCTTCGAGCACCCGGCTGCGCGTGTACTGGTGGCGAAGCTGCAACAGCGTGCCCCAGGGCGTCACTGGCACGGTGAGGCCGATGAAATAGTCTTCGACACCGCGCGTCTGGCCCGAGCGCAGCGTCAGACTCTCGCCATGGCCCAGCAGGTTACGCGTGCCGAGCAGGAGCTCCATCTGGTCGGCGCCGACCACCGGCGAGCGGTCGTTCGAGAAGCCGATGCCAGCGATGAACGGGCTTGTTCCGGTCACGTCGGCCTGCAGCTGGGCGTCGCCGCGCTGCGTCCCCGGGGCGAGCCCGGCGGCGATGCGCTCGATCTGGGGGTCCTGCAGCATGATCTGGATACGCTCCTGCAGCCGATTCACGTTGAGCACCGGGCTCGCGCCGAGCGCGAGACGGTCGCGCAGGTAACCTGGGCGGAAACGGTTGTCGCCGCTCACCAGGATCTCGGTGAGTCGGCCCTCGACGATCTCGTAGGTGATGGTCCCGGCGGTTACGTCCTGGTCCGGGATTACCGCGCCGGAATTGATGTAGCCCGCGTCGATGTAGCGGCGCGTGATCAGCTGGCGCAGCTCCTCGAGCTCGGCGTTGCCCAGCTCGCGGCCGACGAAGGGTGCGGCCAGTGCCTGCAGCTCGGCTTCGGGCACGACTGTGTTGCCGGTGAAGCGGAAAGCGCGTGCGGCCACCCGGGCGCCCTGCGACAGCGTCGGCGCACCCGGGGTGAGGGACGGTGCCTTGATCTCGGGCAGCTTCGGCGGTGCCTGGGGCTCGGGGACGATGAGGGGAACGTCGCCCGGGCGCCGCAACTGGTCAACGGGCGGCGCGATGCCCGGCAGCACCTGCCCCAGCGCGGACGGAGCAACCGCGAAGGCGCATGCCAGCGTGAGCCACCGGCACCGCCGCCCGGGCGCCGGCTTGCAACGGCCAGGATGCGTCATCGGCTCAGCGTGATCCGCCCAGCGTCCGCAGGCGCAGATCGGCGGGCCGTTCGCGCGCCAACCCGTCCCAGACGGTGCTCGCGGCCTCGCGTAGGCCCGCGTCGTCGAGCAGCAGCGCGAAGAGCACGCGCTCGCCGAACGAGGCGTCTTTCCCGGGTCGCGCCGAGTCGACGCGCTCGCGGCGGTCGGTGCCGGCGATGCCGAATTCGGTCCAGCCATCGGCCACGCGGCCGTCGGGCAGCCTCGCGTCCACCTGCCAGGCGTAGGTCTGTCCGGACTGCAGAACGACGGATTCCGGCAGCGCCACCGACGCCTCGCCGGTGCTCGTTTCATAGAGTACCCGGCCCGTGTTGTCGGTGAGCTCGAAGCGGTAGGAGACCACGCCGGCGACGGTTTTCCAGCGGAACGACGGGCGCCTCTCGAGGAGCCAGGTGCCCACCGGCGAGACGAGCTGCACGGCCGCATCGCCGGTATTGCCGCGCATGGAGATGCTTGCCTGGGCGACCCGCGCCGGGCGCAGGCGTACGTCCCGGTACGCGGCGGCAAGGGGGGCGCGCGCGGTCACGCGCCCGCCGCCGGCGCTCTCGACGCCGGCCGCCGTCAGGCGGAACACACCCGGCCCGTCGAGATCGAACTGCCGCCCGCTTGCGAAGTGCGCGACCGTCACCCGCGCGCTCCCTTCGAGCTCGAGCTGCGCGCCCGCGCCGAGCTCGGCGAGTATCGCGAGCTTCCCGCCGCCGCCTCTGAGCGCCACGCCCTGCAGGTCGGTCACCATGCCGGCGGGTTCTGCGCCGAAGGAAAGAACAGGAAGAAGCAGGAGCGTGGCTCCTGCAATCAGCGATCGTGCGAAACAGCGGTTGGCGCGCATGGGTCCTCCGATCGTTCGGGTTTCAGGCGGCTTCATCCTTCCGCAGTGGCCGGCCGGCCGACGCGCCCGGCGCCCGCGGCGGCCAGCCGCACGCAGGCACCGACGCGTGGCCCTTGAGCGGGGAGACACCCAGCTCGTCGAACGCCGCCACGCCGTCGAGGGCGTCGGCCACGGCGCCGGTCACGACCAGCGGGTAGCCGATCTCCTTGGTCATCGCTTCGAGCCGCGCGGAGACGTTGGCGACGTCCCCGATCGCGGTGTACTCGTGCCGGTTCGCCGCGCCGATGCGCCCGACCACGGCCTCTCCATAGGCGAGGGAGATGCCCATCGCGATGGGCGCATGGCCTTCCGCCGCCAGCTCGGCGTTCAGGCTCTCGAGCTCGGCGAGCATGTCGGTCGCCGCGAGGAAGCCGTCCCGGCAGGGCGCGTCGGTTTGCCGCGGCGCGCCGAAGAAGCACATGATGCCGTCGCCGCGGAAGTTGTCGACCGTTCCGTCGTGCCGGTGGATCGCGCGCGTCATGTACTCGAAGTAGCGGTTGAGCAGCGCTACGACCTGCTCGGGTTGCGTGCGCTCCGAAAGCGGGGTGAAGTCGCGGATGTCGGCGAAAAGCACGCAGAGCGTGCGCCGGCCGGTGCCGACTTCCGAATCGAGCTCGCCCCGCAGGATGAGATCCATGACGTTGGGGCTCACGTAGCCCTCGAAAGCGCTCTTCAGCCGCTGTCGCTCGCGGCGCGTGAACCACGCCTCGTAGCCGGCGCGCGATGCACTGGCGAGGACGGCGGTCGCCAGCGAGCCGGCGACGGGCAGGTGAACGCCGGCGTGCAGCAGCCAGAGCGCGCCCGCCAGCACGCCCGACGCGAATAAGGCGAGGAACGCCAGGCCCGGGCCGGGCCGGGCGAAGGCGAACCACAGCAACGAAGCACCCAGGATGAGCGCCAGCGCCGATGCGCCGGGCGCGGTCCTGATGAGCCCCGGCCCGAGGAGGGAACGCAGCGCCTGCGCGTGCAGCAACAGGCCTGCCGCGACGCTCTCCGGAGACTCCCACCCCGCCAGGTTGACGGGCTGGCGGTGCCGGTCGCTGAAGGGGAAGACCCCGCCGATCAGGACGACGCGCCCGTTGAGCTCCTGGTGCAGACGGGCGCCATCGTTCGCCTGTATCCAGTCCCAGATCTCGTGCATCGGCAGATAGGCAAACGTCTCGCCCAGCGTGAAATCGATCAGGCCCGGGACCGGCTGCGCCCCGAGCTTTCGCGCCAGCACGCCGGCAAAGGTCGGCACCGGCGCTCCGTCCGTGCCCTGGCGCTCGTCGAAGCGCCGCACCGTGTCGTCGGCATCCAGCGGCCACGTCGCGAGCGCGGTGCCGTTGTCGCCGGCCACCGCAAGAAACGAAGGATGCATGGGCTTCACCCGCCCGAGATCATCGACGCCGCGCGCTATGACCAGCGGCGCGGCCGCTTTCGCGGCTTGGAGCCCCTCCAGCAGCGCGCGATCCAGCCCTGATTGCAGATAGTCGTGGGAGCGCTGCGGCAGCTCGATGTCGATCCCGACCGCACGGGGTCCCGCGCGCGCCACCGCGGCGAGGATGCCGCCGAGATACCGGTGCCACAAGGCGATCGGCTCGGGAAAGGTCGCGAGGGTGGCCTCGTCTGCCGCAATCAGCACGGGGGTCACCGGCGCCGTCTTCTGCGCCGCCCGGCGGAGCAGCGCAAACTCCGCGTCTAGCAGCTTGAGGTCGAGCAGCCCGGTCGGCGGGACGAAGTGCAGCGACACCCCGATCGCGACGAGCACGGGCCAGCCGTAGAGAGCGTGCCTGTGTCGCGCGGGGGAAGCGGGATGCGGAGACTTCATGTGGGACCCGGATCTCGTTCAGGAGTGAGTATAGGTCGCGCCGCTTCTTCGCGACAGGCTCGTTCGGTCCGGTGCCGGCGGGCTCGTTGCGCTCTTGCGTCTTGGCATTGTCATGAATCGGACGTCGGCTGTGCCTGCGCCGCGCCCGCCGTATCGAGCGCAGCCGGGGCATTGACCAGCAGCAGCCCTATCCAGATCAGCAACCCCGACAGGACGACCGCGAGAAAGAGGAGGATGCAGGGATATCCGCCTCCGCGTCGCCACCGGGCGCGCTCGAGGGTCTCGCGGTCTTCCTTCATGCCCGCCCCCATTCCTGCGCGCGACGGGTGCTGCGCTGCGGCCTAGTTGGCGGCCTTGGCCGGTGCAGACACCGTGAGCGCCGGGCTCTCCTCGGGCGCTCGGGGGGCCGGCGCGTGCTCCTGCTCCTGCCGGGGCGCGAATTCGGTCGCTGAAATCGCGCCGGCCGGGACGTCCGCCTGCGGAGCGGTCGTCAATCCGACGACGGCAATGCCGGTCACGATCAGCAAGCCGGTCGCGCACTTGACGAGCACGCCGATCCGGTGGACCGGCTCGTCCTGATAGTGGCGCAGCAGTTTCTGTCTTTCCTCGTGGCTCACCATGACGTCCTCCTTGTCGAACTTGTGAGCGTCCGCTTTCCGCCTGATCTCGGCCTGGCGCTTCCGCGCCTCGCAGCCGGACACCATGCCTCAGCCCTTCGGTACCGAACCCCGGGCGTCAGAAGCCCTGGATGTGCTCTTCCGCGGCCTTGCGCTGGCCCGCATCCTCGCCGCTCGTCCACTGGTTGGCGAACTGAGACGGGAAGTAGACGAATTCCGCGCTCGAGTACGGCTTCGGCTTCTCGACCGGCTGGCTGCCCGCCTGCTCCTGCCTCATGCCGCTCACTGCCGCGACAGACGCCAGGACGAGCGCGATTGCCACACCGATGGCCCGGCGCCGCTTGCCGCTCCCCGGGTTGAAGGGAACGATGTTGCTGTTGCCGTTGACTTCCGTAGACATGACCGCCTCCTCTTGTCTCTGGTCCCTGGCTCCTGCTGCTTCTCCCTAGTGTGCCGCATCCAGGTTGGGACCAGTCTATTGAGCGGCGGCCGGCTTGAGATAGGAACAGGTTGACATGCCGATGTGACCTATTCACATCAGCTCGAACGGGGCTGGTCCCGTCGTTACCAGCGCTTGGGGAGCGTGCGCCTGAGGAAAATGCGGCGGCTCTCGACCGTCACGTAGCCGCCGGCGATGAGTTCCTTAAAGAGGCGGCTCACCATCTCGCGCGAGCACCCCACGCGACGCGCGATGTCCTGCTGGGTAAGGGGTTCCGCGATCGTGAGCCGGCCATCCCTCTCCTCGGCCAGGTCGAGCAGCAGGCGCGCGACGCGGCCGTACACGTCGAGCAGCGCGAGGCCGCGCACGGTCTCGGTAGCGGTCCGGGCGCGCTGGATGAGGCTGCGAATGAGATGCTCGACGGCTTCGGGTTTCTTCTTGAGGAACTCCCGGAAACGGGCTTGCGTCACGACCGAGAGCGTGCACGGCTCGAGCGTCATCACGGAAGCCGATCGCGGCTGGTTGTCGAAAGCCATCTCGCCCACGTAGCTGCCGGCGCGGTGCACGTCGAGCACGACCTCCTTGCCGTCCTCCTTGCTCAGGTAAACCTTTACGCTGCCCGACAGGATGACGTAGAGCGAATCGGACGGGTCGCCCTCGGTGATGATGATGGCGTTCTTCGGATAGTTGCGCACGATGCCGTGCGCGGCCAGGGCCTGCACGACCCCGGCCATCGGATCGGCCGCTCCGGGCGGCCTCGTCCGGCGGGCTGCGCCTCGCGTCATCGGCGTCCCTTGCGGCGCGAGCCGTTCATCGTTACAGCCAGTTGCCGATGAGGAGGAAGGGGGACCAGTAGCCGGGATGGCGGTAGCGCAGGTCGCCGAGCATCCACTGCTGCGCCCGCTGCAGCGCCTGGGCCTTGCTCGTGCCGGGCCGCGCGAGCTGGCGGTAGAACTCGGTGACCAGCAGGCTGGCCGCCTGGTCGTTGATGTGCCACAGCGTGGCGAGGGCGCTGCGCACGCCGGCCTTGACCGCGACGCCCGCGAGACCGAGCGCCGCGCGCTCGTCGCCCGCAGCCGTCTGGCACGCGCTCAGGAACAGGAGCTCGATCGGCTCGTCGCGGAAGCGGTTGGGCTTCATGTGCTCTTCCAGCCGGTCGATCGACAGCTTGCCGTCGTAGGTGAGCAGAAACGAGCGCCGCGAGTCGGCGTCGAACTGGGCGTGCGATGCCACATGCACGATCGAATAGGAGCGGCCGGTCAGCTCGCGCTCGAGATTTCCCGTCGTGAACGTGCGGTCGCGCAGCTGCCCGCCCGCTCCCTGCTCCTCCAAGTGGTCGAGCTCGATGTCGACGTAGGGCAGGGCCGAGTAGCCCTGCACCGCTTCGGTGAGCCCGCCGGCGAGGATAGCGCGCGGCGCCTGCGCGAGTGGCCTGGGCTCGACCAGGGTCAGGCCGGGCGCCGTGGCGACGGCGTAGCGCGCGACGAGAAAGTCGCGGCCGTCGTGCAGGGCGGCGAGCGGGATGCCGCGCAGCGGCCGGTCCGGGATGAGGACGAGGGTATCGACCGAGGCGGCGGCGAGGAGGGGCTCGAGCGGGCGCACGATCCAGTCGTAGAGCTTCTGGGCGTGCGGCAGGAACTGGTACGTGGCGCGCTTCTCGAGGAAGCCGCGCAGCGCGAGCGATTCGCGCCCGAGCGCCTCGCTTCCCACCGGCACGGCGACCTGATGGATATCAGCGCCGATGCTCACGAGCAGCTCCAGCCGGTCGGCTAGCGGTACCGGGTAGATCACCGCCGTGCGCGGTGCTGCCTGCTCTACCGGCCGGCTGCGCGACAGGTAGCGCGCGACGCAGTCGTCGCGGAAGTAGTCCTCGAGCTCCACCGTCTTGAACCGCTCCAGTATGCCCTGCGCTTCGCGCAGGACCCCCTGCGCCTTCACGCGGTCGCCGGAGGCGGCGGCCCGGCGCATGAGCAGGTTGGCGAAGCCGAGATAGGCCGGGCTCACTCGGTCGCGGAACGACTCGCGGTTCGCCCACAGCTCGGCGGCGAGATCCGCCTTCACCGCATCCAGGCTGTCCAGCGCCCCGCGATACGCCGCCAGCGCCTCCTCCTCCCGGCCGGCGCGCTCCAGCAGCCGGGCGCGCTGCCATTGCCACTGGAACAGCGTTTCGCGGGTACCGGAGCGCTGCGCCTCGAACAGCGCCCGGTCGTTGAGGGCAAGCGCTTCGGCCGCCTGGTCCCGATCCGCAGCGAGCTCGGCGAGATAGCCCCACGCGTTGGACGCGCTGCGCGTGTCGCCGCTGCGCGCGGCGACCTCGGTGGCCTGCCGCAACGTCGTTGCGGCGGTGTCATACGCCGCGGGGCCGGCGCCTGCCCGCGCGCTCTGGCGAAGCAGGTCGCCGGCGGCGGCGAGCTGCAGCGCCTTGTCGCGCGAGTCGGGCAGGGTCCGCAGGTCGGCGAGCGCCTCGTGCAGGAGCGCCTGCGCGGGAGCGCCGCCGCGCAGCTCGAGCCGGGCGGCGTTGAGCGCCGCCTTGGCCGCCAGCAGGGCGTCGCCCGCGCCGCGAGCGCTCGCCGCGCTCGCGCGGTAGCTCGCGAGCGCCTCGGCCGGGCGGCCGGCGGCCGCCAGCAATATTCCCTGATCGTTGAGCACGGCAGCGGCGATATCCGGCGCGTTCGCCCGCCGCGCGCGCGCCAGGGCGTCCGCCAGCAGGGGCTCGGCCCGCTCGACGTGCCCAGTGAGGAAATAAGCCTGGCCGAGCGCGCCGAGAATCGCGGCGCCCAGCCGGAGGTCGTCGCCTTCACCCGCGAGCTTCGCGGCTTCCTCGAGGTCGGCCAGCGCCCGCTGGCGATGTCCGAGCGCCTGGTAGGCCTCGGCGCGGCGGGCGAGGGCCTCGCCCAGCTGGCGTGGCTGACCGCCCGCTCGATAGGCGTCGATCGCCCGGCTCCAGCGCTGAACGGCGGCTTCCCACGGATCGGGCGTTGCGCCGGAGGCGAGCGAATGCGTCACGACGAGAAGAAAGGCCGCGGCGGCGAGCCCGAGCAGGCGCCAGCCGCCCTCCAAGACATGCCGTTCGATTAGAGAAACGACATTCCGAACAAAGCCATGCATGCGATCACTGTAACCCCGCGCGGAAGCCGGGGCAACAAAGCTCGGTTCCTTCAGTTGAGCGGCCGCTTGCCCACGTATTCGAGCACGTAAAGCCCGCCGTTCGCGCGGTCGGCGGCGTAGATTATCGAGCGGTCGTCCACGAAGACGTCGCTGATGCGGCAGCCGCGCTGGCCGGTCGGCGTCTGCGGCAGGAAAGCCGCGATCTCCTCCGGCCGGAACGGGTCGGCGATATCGTAGACGCGCACGCCCGCGCTGAACCAAGTGGACACCACCGTGTTCTGCAGCTTGGCGCTGCCCGGCTCCGGCTCGTTCTCGTGGATGTTGTGGGCGCCGATCCGCCCGCCCACCTTGTGCAGCTCGCCGAAGTTCTGCGGCGTCGGCAGGCTCGAGATCATCACCGGGTTCGTTTCCAGCCGCGCGTCCACCATCCAGCAGCGTTTGGGCCAGTCGAGTCCGTGATCGCCGGTGGCCTCGTCGGTAACGACGAGGAGATCGCGCTCGAAGAGCGGCAGCACGGTGTGAGTGAAACCGGGATACGGCGGATGGTAGTCGAGGCGGCTCACGAGTTTCGGATGCGCCTTGTCCGCGATATCCAGGATCACGATGCCGGCGTCGATGTAGCCTATGTAGGCGCGGTCCGGCCGCTCGGGATAGCACAACGTATGATGCGGCCGCATGCCGAAGTGGAGCGAGGGCGCTACGTGGTGCTCCAGTGGCGGCTCCTTGTCGCCCTTCCGCTGGCCGGGCAGCCACCAGCGCCCAACCTCGGTCGGCCTGGACGGATTCGCGAGGTCCACGATCATGTAGAACTGGTTGTCATCCTTGTGGTTCGGCACGAAATCCGGATGGGACGCGCTCAAGTGCGCGTAGCGGCCGTCCATGAACGAAACATAGTGAACGCCGACGGAGTGGTCATCGGACGCCGACAGATCGAAGAAAGTGATCTCGCGCGGCTCCGCCGGCTTCGATATGTCGTAGACCTGGAAGCCCGCGGGCCTGCCACCCGGGTCGTAGGCCTGATAGGCCATGAGCAGGACGTCGCCGCGCATCGCGAGCGAGTTGCCGCGCACCCTGCGGTGCGGCAGCGGAAGCTGATACAGCATCTTCGGATCCGCAGGCTCGGTCACGTCGAAGATCGAGAAGCAGGCTGGCCCGTGCTCGTGGGCGATGTACATGTAGCGCCGGCCGTCCTTGATCTTCATCGCCATGCCTTCGCCGAGGTTGGGCGCGCCGCCGGCGGTATGTTGCGCGAGCAGTTTCAGATTGTGGGCGAGTTGCACCGTCATTGCGGCTCTCCGTTGTTGCGCAGGGTCGGGTCGATGCTAGCACGGCAGTGTATTGCCCGGTCGCAGCCGGTCTCTTATGATGTCCGGTCCCGCAGCGGATTACTGCCGAGGAGGAACACATGACCGCCGTCACCCGCGAGCTCGCCGAATTCGCCGCCGGCATTTCCTGCGATGCGCTGCCCCATGACGTGCGCGAGCGCGTCAAGGCGTTCTGCCTCGACCTCGTCGGCATCATGATCCGCGCCCGCAACGACGCGGAATCGACGCCGGCCATGGTGTCCGCCGCCGGTCACCTCGGCCTGTCGGGCGGCGCCTGCACGGTAGTGGGAGATGCGAAGGGTTACACGCCGCCCGGCGCGGCGATGCTGAACGGCACGCTGGCCCATTCGCTCGACTTCGACGACACCCACGCCAGCTCCTCGCTGCATCCCAGCGCGCCCATCGTTCCCGCTGCGTTCGCCGCGGCCGAGATGGCCGGGGCCAACGGCCGCGACCTGATCGCGGCCATCGTGGCCGGGTACGAAACGCAGATCCGGCTGTGCCTGGGGCTCGATCCGGCGGCGCACTACGACCGCGGCTTTCATCCGACCGCAACCTGCGGCGCCTTCGGCGCAGCGGCGGCGGCTGGCCGCCTGTTCCGGCTCGATCGCGAAGGACATGCAAACGCCTTCGGGATCGTGCTCAGCATGGCTGCGGGCTCCATGCAGTTCCTGGTGAACGGCGCCTGGACCAAGCGCTCGCACGTCGGGCACGCCGCGATGTGCGGCCTCATCGCGGCCACGCTGGCGCGCGAAGGCTACAAGGGCGCGGCCGATGCGCTCGAGGGCAAGTGGGGATTCCTGCACGCCTATGCGCCCGCCGCCGACGCCGGCAAGGTCGTGGACCAGCTGGGACGCCGCTGGGAAACCTTGAAAATCGCGGTGAAGCCCTATCCCTCCTGCCGCTACGGACACGCGGCACTCGACGGCATCCTCGGCCTCGCGCGCGAGCACGGCATCAAGGCGGAGGAGGTCAACGAAGTCACGGTCGGGTTGCCCGAGCCCGGCTGGAAGCTGATCGGCGACCCGGAGCCGGCCAAGCAATCGCCGAAGTCGGTGGTGGACGGCCAGTTCTCGATGGCGTTCGTGGCGTCCGTCGCGCTGCGCAGCGGAGGGTTTGCATGGGACGACTACGCGCGCCATCTCGGCGATCCGGCGACACTGGCGCTGTGCAGGAAGGTGAGGGCGAAGGTGGATCCCAGGGCCCAGGCCGATTTCCCGGCGGAGATGAGCGGGAGCGTGCGCATCACGACGGCACGAGGCGCGTTCGAGACCTACGTGCGGACGCCGAAAGGCGAGCCCGCGAACTTTCTCACCGCCGCGGAGCTGCGCGCCAAGTTCGACGGCCTCGCCGGCCCGTACCTCCCGGCGCGCCGGTGCGACGAGCTGGCGGGGGCACTCCTCGCGCTCGAGCAGGCGAAGGACATCGGCGCGTTGTTGAGATTGACGCGGCCCGACGAAGCGGGCGGCCGGCGCGCCGCCTGAGCAAAGGGTGTGATTGGTGAATAGTGATTGGTGATTGGTGTAGAACCAATCCGCCCGCTTGCCTCTGCAGGCTTTCCAGCAGGGACCAATCACGAATCACCAATCACGAATCACGCCGTTCGATATGACAGTGGAGCGCAAAGAGGTCGGCCCGAACCGCTACCGCGAGTCCTTCGGCCGTCACTTCGAGGATTTCAAGCCGGGCGACGTTTACGAGCACCGGCCGGGACGCACGATCTCGGAGGCCGACAACACCTGGTTCACGCTGCTCACCATGAATACCCACCCGCTGCATTTCGATGCCGCCTACGCCGCGAAGACCGAGTTCGGGCGGCCGCTCGTGAACAGCTGCCTCACCCTCTCTATCGTCGCCGGCATGAGCGTCTCCGACCTCTCCCAGAAGGCGGTCGCCAACCTCGGCTGGGACAAGGTCCGGCTCGTTGCGCCGGTGTTCGCGGGCGACACGCTATACGCCGAATCCGAGGTCCTGGAAGCACGCGAGTCGAAGTCGCGCTCGACGCAGGGCATCGTCACTGTGCGCACGACCGGAAAGAAGGCCGACGGCACGGTATTCATGACCTACGAGCGCTCGTTTCTCGTGCCGAAGCGCGGCCACTCGGTGGATGATCTCGCTGGCTATTGAAGAACATTGGCCACGGATCACACGGAAACACACGGACGTTACTGCGAACTTGCGCATAGTGGAGGAATGGAAGCGCAAGAAGACGCACAGCTATACGTTATTGAATTCCGGTTCTGTTCCTGCAGCGTCCGTGTGTTTCCGTGGCTGAATTGGGGGTTCTGAAATGCTGGTCTTGAGCAACGAGGACATCGCCCGCCTGCTGACGATGCAGGACTGCATGGCTGCGCTGGAGCCGATGTATCGAGACTACGCAGCCGCCCGCGCCCTGATCTCGCCGCGCGTCGACAACATCATGCCGACCTCGCACGAGGGCGGCTACTACGCCTTCAAGCAGATGTCCGGGGGCTGGCCCGCGCAGGGTGTGCAGGCGCTGCGCATCAACTCGGACATCGTCACGCACCCGGTGATGGGCGGGAAGCCGCGGCGCGTCAAGCAGCCGCTGGCGGACGGGCGCTGGGTCGGGCTGGTGCTGCTCTTCAGTACGGAGACCGGCGCGCTGCTTGCGATGTTCCCCGACGGCGTGATGCAGCGCCTGCGCGTCGGAGCGGCGAGCGGGCTCGCCCTGAAGCACTTGGCGCGCGCGGACGCCACGAGGCTGGCGGTGATCGGCACCGGCTGGCAGGCCGGCGCGCAGCTCATGGCGGCGCGCGCCGTGCGGGATTTCGGTGAAGTGCGCGTCTACAGCCCGCGGCGGGAGAGCCGCGAGGCCTTCGCCGCCGAGAACGGGGACGTCCGGGCCGTGGATTCCGTGGAAGCGTGCGTCGAGGGCGCCGACGTGATACTCGCCGCCACCTCGTCCATGGTCCGGGTCATCGAGCCGAAGTGGCTCAGGCCCGGGATGCACGTCGGCTGCATCAAGGCGCAGGAGATCGACGGCGAGGTGCTCGATCGTTGCGACCGTGTGTTCGTCCACAACCGGCAGCAGCTGAAGCAGTTCAACAACGTGATGCCGGGCACGCCCAACGTCGACGAATCGCGGGAGGACGGATGGTGGAAGGACCCCGCGCGCAGCGGCGCCTATCCGGATCTCGGCGAGCTGCTCGCCGAGCGGTCGCCGGGGCGGGAGCGTGCGGAGGAGATCACCTGCTTCGCGAACAACGTCGGCACGGGCCTGCAGTTCGCCGCGGCGGGGGCGCTCGTGCTGCGCAAGGCCCGCGATCAGGGCATAGGGAAGGAGCTACCGGACAGCTGGTTCACAGAGAACGTGCACCCATGAGCGAGACGCTGCGGCCGGCACCGGTCGACGATCAGCAGGAGACGCTCATCCTGCAAAGCGTCGACCGTTTCCTCCAGCGCGAAGTGCGCCCGTTCGTGCGGGATCTGGACGCCGCCGATACCTACCCTTCCGCCATGGCCGACAAGCTGGCGGAAATGGGACTCTTCGGCGCGACCATTGCGCCCGAGCACGGCGGGCTGGGGCTTCCGGCTCTGACCTACGCGCGCATGATCGAGCGCATGTCGGCCGTGTGGATCTCGGTCCCGGGTTTCATCAATTCCCACCTCATCATGGCGGCTGCCGTGCAGCGCTATGGCACCGAGTCGCAGCAGCACCGGTGGCTGCCGCGCTTCGCGCGCGGCGAATTGCGCGGCGGGATCGGCTTGACCGAACCCGATTGCGGCACCGACCTCCAGGCGATACGCACCACGGCCCGGCGGGAAGGCGATCACTACATCGTGAACGGCGCCAAGATGTGGATTACCAACAGCGCGGAGGGGCAGGTCCTCGCCGTGCTGGTGAAGACCGATCCCAAGGCGCAGCCGGCGCACAAGGGCATCAGCCTGCTCCTGATCGAGAAGGGGCCGGGCTTCAAGGTCGTGCGCAAGCTCGACAAGCTCGGCTATCGCGGGATAGACACAGCCGAGCTGGTGTTCGAGGACTGCCGGGTGCCGGCGGACAATCTCATCGGGCCGTTGGAGGGACGGGGCCTGCAGCAGATCCTGAACGGGCTGGAGCTGGGGCGCATCAACGTCGCGGCGCGCGGGGCGGGGCTCGCGCGCGCGTGCCTGGAGGAGGCGCTCGCCTACGCGCAGCAGAGGAAGACTTTCGGCAAGCCCATCGCGGAGCACCAGGCGATACAGATCAAGCTCGCCGACATGGCGACGCGGGTCGAGGCAGCACGGTTGCTTGTCGAGTCCGCAGCGCGTGCCTACGATTCGGGTGTGCGCTGCGACATGGAGGCGGGCATGGCGAAGCTCTTCGCCACCGAGGCGGCGCTCGAGAACAGCCTGGAGGCGATGCGCATACACGGTGCCTATGGCTACTCGAAGGAGTTCAACATCGAGCGCTACTACCGGGACGCGCCGCTCCTCGCCATCGGGGAGGGGACGAACGAGCTGCAGCGGATCATCATCGCGCGCGAGCTGGTGAAACGGAATCCTGTCTGAAAATATTGAACCAAGGCCGCCAAGAGCGCCAAGAAGAGCGAGAATGGAACCGCAGACGAGCGCAGATGAACGCGGTTAACATCACAGGAGGATTGCGAATGAGATCCATGCATCTTCTCGCCGCTGCAGTGCTCTGTGCCGCGAGCGCCATCACACACGCGCAGAATTACCCGACGAAGCCGGTGCGCATCATCGTGCCGTTCCCTCCCGGGGGTGGCTCGGATTACATCGCGCGACTGATTGCGCCGCCGCTCACCAAGGTTTTCGGCCAGCAAGTCATCGTCGAGAATCGGCCCGGCGCAGGCAGCACGCTCGGCACCGAGGTGGCGCTCAAGTCCGCCGCGGACGGCTACACGCTCCTGCTGATTTCAGGCAGCTACACGACCTCCCCGAATCTGTACAAGCAGCTCAAGTACGATGCGCTGAACGACATGGTCCCGGTGATCCAGACCGAGGACGGCCCTTCCATCATCACCGTGCATCCGTCGTTGCCGATCAAGACCGTGAAGCAACTGGTCGCGCTCGCCAGGGCCAGGCCCGGGCAGATCAATTACGCCTCGACCGGCCAGGGCGGCGCTGTGCATCTCGCCACGGAATTGTTCGCGATGCGCACCGGCATCAAGATCACCCACATCCCGTACAAGGGCACCGGCCCCGCCGTCATCGACACGGTATCGGGACAGACGCAGATGATGGTCGCAGCGGCGGCAGCCGCCGTGCCCCACGTAGTATCGAAGCGCCTGGTGGGTCTTGCAGTGACCTTCCCGAAACGCGTCAGCGTGCTGCCCGACGTGCCGACCGTTATGGAATCAGGTTACAGGTACCAGTTCAACAACTGGCATGGCGTGGTGGCGCCCAGGGGCGTGCCGCAGCCCATCCTCGAGAGGCTGAACGCCGAAATCAACAAGATCGTCAAGGCGCCGGATTTTGCGAAACGCATCGCCAGTGAAGGGCTGGAGCCGGCGGGCGGCACGCCGGAGGAGTTCCTGGCGCTGATCAAGCGCGAGATTGCCGAGTGGGCGGAGGTAGTCAGGGAGGCCAAGCTCACCCTGAACTGAACACCCGGCGATCGAAATCGCGCAATGAATTTCGACCGACGGTTGCTGGCCTGTTCATTGCCGCTCGTCATGCTCTCTGTCCCGGCGATGCAGGGCGTGGCGGCTCCGGAGGTTGCGGCCGAGTGCGGCACGATCCAGATTCTTTCGGAGGCGCTGTCGAAGCGCGAGGCAGAGACGTATTGCCGGTACGCCGTCGAAGAGCGCAAGAAGGTCGAGGCCTTCTGGGGCGCCACGTGGAAGGAAACGATCCGCGTCCACGTCGATCCTTCGTACCGGATTTCCAGGGCGTTGGTCCCTGCCCATTTCGGCAACCGGGGATTGGTGGAGATGCCGTTGCGCGGGGTACGCAACAGCGACGGGGCGCTCCTGCACGAGATCGTTCACATCTACGCGCCCAACGACAACCGTTTTCTCGCGGAAGGCCTGGCCGTGTATGCGCATCAGAAGCTGGCGGGCAACCGCGCATTTCCGAACTTCGGCAGGCCGCTCGACGGCGAAGCGCGCGGACGACTTTCCGCGATCGAATCGATCGAGGGATTGAACGGCGTGCGCACGCCGACCCCGCTGGGAACCGTCCTGCGCGAGCAGGACGCCTATGTTCTTGCCGGCTCGTTCGTCGGCTTCCTGATCGAGCGCTACGGGCTGGAGGATTTCAGGAAGCTCTACGAGAATGGATCGTACGAGGCCGCATACGGCAAACCCCTGAGCGCGCTGGAAAAGGAATGGCGCCTCGAACTGCTGAACGGCAACCGCCGATGAACGCCGCTGAACTGCTCTTCAGCCACGGAATCACACGGAAATACACGGACAGAAAACCGGGTGTCGTGTGAGAATAACCAGCCCGGGGCCAGATTGATGCGATCGCGTGCCTGACACCATGCCTCCCGTTTCGTTGAGCGTCCGTGTGCGTCCGTGTGTTTCCGTGGCCAGGGGGTTGCCGTGCTGCCCCTGAATGGCGTACGCGTCCTCGCCGTCGAGCAGTACGGCGCCGGCCCCTTCGGCACGATGTTCCTCGCCGACCAGGGCGCCGAGGTCATCAAGATCGAGAACCCGACGGACGGCGGCGACATGTCGCGCGCCGTGGGCCCGCACTTCTTCGCGCCCGGCGACAGCCAGTTCTTCCACACCTTCAACCGCAACAAGAAGAGCCTGACGCTCGACCTTGGCCGTCCCGAGGGACAGGCGGTGCTGCGCGATCTCGTGCGCGGCGCCGATGCGCTCGCCTCCAACCTGCGTGGAGACGTCCCGGCAAGGCTCGGGCTCGTCTACGCGCGCCTGAAAGACGCGAATCCGAAGATCGTATGCGCGCATCTCTCCGCCTACGGACGCGAGGGGCCGCGCGCCGACTGGCCGGGATTCGACTACCTCATGCAGGCGGAAGCAGGCTACTTCTCGCTGACCGGCGAGCCGGGCACGCCGCCAGCGCGGTTCGGACTATCGATCGTCGACCTGATGACCGGGCTGGGACTCGCCTACGCGCTGCTTGCGGCGCTCACTGCGGCGCGCGCGACCGGCGTCGGGCGCGACATCGACGTGAGCCTGTTCGACATGGCGCTGCACAATACCTGCTACCTCGCCACCTGGTACTTGAATGGGGGCGTCGTCACCGGGCGCCTGCCGCGCTCGGCGCACCCCTCGCTCACGCCGTGCCAGCTCTATCGCACGCGCGACGGCTGGATATATCTCATGTGCAACAAGGAGCGGTTCTGGCCGGCGCTGTGCGACAAGCTCGGGCGCCCGGAATGGAGCGAGGACGCGCGCTTCCGGCGATTCCCGGACCGGTTGCAGCATCGTGACCTGTTGACCGACATGCTGGACGGCGAGCTGACTCAGCGCACGACGGCCGAATGGCTGGCCCGCTTCGCGGGCGCCGTGCCGGCGGCGCCGATCAACGATCTGGCCCAGGCGCTGGAAAATCCCTTCGTGACGGAGAACGGCCGCCTGCAGACCATACCTCACGACACGAAAGGCTCCTACCGCATGGTCGCGCCGCCGGTTCGGAGCAGTGGCGAAGAAGCGCCGGCGCGCCCGGCGCCGTCGCTCGGCGAGCACACCGACGAGTTGCTGCGGGAGCTGGGCTACGACGACGCGCGCATTCGCGCGCTACGCGAAGCGAAAGTCATTTAGCCACGGAAACACACGGACGGCCACGGAAATAAAAATGCCCGTCGAGTCCGACGGGCATGGATTGTGATGTTTGCTGCAGTTGATCTTGTCCGTGTATTTCCGTGTGATTCCGTGGCCAAGGCTTTTTTACTTCTTACTGACCTTGTACCAAGGATGCGGATTCCCCGGCACCTTGACCCGCAGCGTGTAGACGGAGGTGTGGGCGCAGCAGAAGAGCGTCTTCAGGTCGGGGCCGCCGAAAGCGAAATTCACCGACTGCTCGGGGAACTTGATGATGCCGACGCGCTTGCCGTCGGGATCGAACACCCAGATGCCGCCCGGCCCCGTGCAGTAGACGCGGCCCTGGGTGTCGACTTTCATTCCATCCGGCACGCCGGGCAGCTCGCCCTCGTTCATGTCGGCGAAGACGCGGCGCCGCACCACCTTCCCCGCGGCATCGAATTGGAGGGAGTGGATATATTTCGACGAGCGCGTGTTGGCGACGTAGAGCGTCTTCTCGTCCGGCGAGAACGCGAGGCCGTTGGGATATTCGCAGTTCGCCACCATGCTCACCGCGCCGTCGGTCGCAATGCGGAAGACGGCGGCGCCATCCCACAGGTTGTCGGCCCCGGGCGGGCCCGCTATCTCGCGGTCTTTGTACGGAATGCGCTTGTCGGGATTGGTGAAATAGAGACTCCCGTCCGAATGGCACACGATGTCGTTCGGCCGGGCGAAACGCGCGCCGTTGTAGCGCTCGGCGATGGGCGAGAGCTTGCCGTCGGCTCCGAGGCGCGACACGCGGCGCGCGTCGCCTTCGCAGATCACCAGCCGCCCCTGGAGATCGAAGGTGGTGCCGTTTCCCCCCTGCGTGTTCGTGACGAGCTCCGCCGGTTTCCCGGGCGTCACGCGATGCAGGCGGTTGTTGCGCAGGTCGACGAAATAGTAATAGCCGTCCGGGTGCCACAGCGGCCCCTCGGTGAAGATGAAGCCGGTCGCAAGGCGCTCGGCTTCGGTGGTTTCGAGGACGTCAGGCAGGTAGTTCGCGGCGGCCATGATTCATCTCCTCCGGAGTGTGAGGGGAGCATCCCTCATTGTTGCAATCGCCGACTGTAAGCGCCCGACGTGCAGGGAGCAAGCCCGATTTGCCATAATGGAGTAGTCGCGGGACGCACGCGCGTCCAATTGATGAACGAACCCGAAGACAAGGAGATCACATGGCGTCATTGAGCCGGCAGCTCGCGCAGTGGGTGGTGGGTTTGCGCTACGAACAGCTTCCACCCGAAGTCGTCGACCGCGCCAAGGGAGTCACGCTGCAATGCCTCGCGTCCGTGCTGATCGGCTCACAGAACGGCGCGGGCAAGCAGGCGGTCAAGCTCGTCGCCGAAGAGGAGGAGGGCGTCCGCAAGGGAGCGACCATCATGGTCGATGGCCGCATCGCGACCAGGAGCGGCGCGGCGTTTGCGAATGCCGAGCAGGCACTCGCCGGCGGCAAGTACGACACCTTCCGCATGCTCACGCATCCCAACACAAGCATCATTCCCGCCGCCCTGGCGGGCGCGGAGATTGCCGGCGCCTCGGGCAAGGACTATCTCACCGGTGTCGCCGCCGGATACGAGGTCATGGAGCGTCTGGCGGCCGACTTCATCCCGCAGGTGATGTCGCGCGGCTTTCACCCCGGACCGGTATTCAGCATCTTCGGCGCGGGCGTCGCCGCCGCGAAGATCATGGGACTGAACGAGGACCAGATGAACAGCGCGATCGCCCTCTGCGCGAGCCTCGCGAGCAGCAACATCGAGGGTCCGCGCGGCGGCGGCAAGGCGCTGCGAGAAGGTGCGGCCGTGAAGAATGCCATGCTCGCGGTGGCGCTGGCGCAGAACGGCCACGTTGCCGGCGACACGGTGCTGGAAGGTGACGCGGGCTTCTATCACGCGTACGCGGGCAACAACAAGGGCCTGCTTTCCTACAGCTTCGTCGGCGACACGCGCGCGAGCCTCGACAAGATCACGGCGGGCCTGGGCAAGGACTGGATGTTCCTGGAAACGCTCTATCGCATTTACTACACCGCGGGTTACAACATCGCGCACATCGACGTGCCGGCCGCCATGTGCAAGGAGCACAACATCAAGCACGAGAACGTGGATCGTGTCGATGCGGTGGTGAACTGGATGGAGACGCAGTACCCGAGCCCCGCTTTCCCGAGCCGGCGGGAGGACGTCGTGGCCAATGCGGGAAACACCGGTTACTACACCGCGTACGGCATCGTGACCGGGGGTTATCCGGTCACGCGCGGCCAGCCGATCAACCCGGCCGAGGATCCGCCCGCGGTACACGATCTGATGAAGCGCGTGAACATCATCCCGTCGCACAAGATGACTTTGTTCGGCCCGCGCTTCACGATCTACACGAAGGACGGGAAGAGCTACACGAAGCAATCGACCGGGCGTGAATTCATCTGGGACTACGACGGTCTCGCGCGCCGCATCCAGGACATCGCCACCAGCCTGCCGATTCCCGCGGCGCAGTACGAATCGATGGTCTCGACCTGCCGCGACCTCGACAAACAGGCGCGCGCCGACGCGCTGGTCAAGCTCACACTGAAGAAGTGACCACTGACGGATTCTCCGTCAGCCGAGCCTGATCACTCCGCACGCGATGCGTGCGCCGGCATTCCCGGTCGGCTGGGTCTTGTAGTCGTCGGGGTCCGCGTGAACGATGAGACCGCGGTCCACGACGCTCGTGGCCCCGGGCCGGACGGTGATGATGTCAAGGGTGGCTTCCACCTTGGCGCGGCCGTCCTTGCCTGCCCGGAGCGCGGGCAGATCGCCGGCGTGACGCTCGGCGCTCGAATGATGCCCATGCGGTTTCGCCTGAGGATTGAAATGGCCCTTGGTGCTCATGCCGTCCCCGGAGCTGCAGTCGCCGGCCTCGTGGATATGCAGGCCGTGCTCCTGCCCGGGCTTCAATCCCTCGACGATCACCGTGACGCGGACTTTGTCGCCCATCTGCTCGAAAGTCGCTTCGCCGATGGTGTTGTTACCCTTGGTAGGCTGCAACTGGGCGGTTGCCCGCAACGGCGCGTCGGGCGTCGTCTGGCAGGCGGCAAGCAGGATGGCGGCAGCGGCAGCGGTCAGGATCAGCTTCATTTCGAATTCCTCCCCTAGATCGCAATCTACGCAGTTCCTTGCCCCCTTGGAAGTCCCCCGCCGGGCGGTGGGATAATGGCCGCTCGCCGATCCGATATCGCGCCGGGATGCAATCCATGGGACCAGACGCCGCCGTCCAGACACCGCTACCGGCAAGCGCGCCGAATCCGCGCACTGTGGCCGAGGCGACCGACCTCATCGAGTGGTACTACGAGCAGGGCTGGTCCGACGGTTTGCCGCTCGTGCCGCCCACGCCGCAGAAAATCGCCGCGGCCGTGGCTGCGCTGGGCGGAGATGCCGCGCGCCTCGTCAGCCGCGTTCCGCCGCGCTGGGGCAGCCTCACCCGTGAAGTGCTGGCGATCAACATGGTGATGGCGGGCTGCCGGCCCGAGTACGCGCCGGTCGTCGAGGCGGCGCTCGCCGCCCTCACCGATACGCGCTTCAACCTGAACGGCGTGCAGGCCACGACGCACATGGCGAGCCCGCTGCTGGTGGTCAACGGGCCGGTGCGCAAGGCCATCGGGATGAACGCCGGCTGCAACGTGTTCGGTTCGGGTAACCGCGCCAACGCCACGATCGGGAGGGCCATACGCCTGGTCCTGCTCAACGTCGGCGGCGGCTGGCCGGGGCTTCTCGACAAGAGCACGCTGGGCCATCCCGGCAAGTACACCTACTGCATTGCCGAAAACGAGGAACTGAGCCCGTTCGCGCCGTATCACGTCGAGCACGGCTACCCGGCGGAGGCATCCACCGTCTTCGTGCTCGCCGCGGAGCCCCCGCACAGCGTCACCAACCATTTCGCGAACGACGCGGAGGGAATACTCGACAGCGTGTGCTCCGCGATGAGCACGATCTGCAACAACAACGCAGTGTCGGCGGGTCATTGCGCGGTGGTCCTCGGCCCGGAGCACGCGGCAACCATCGCGAAATCGGGCTGGAAGCGGCACGACATCCGTTACTACCTGTGGGCGCATTCGGGCAACCGCTGGGCCGATCTCTACGGCAACGGGCGCTACGGCAAGGTCTACAACCGCAACCTGCCGGTGTGGTACAAGCGCGAGGCCGAGGCGCGCACGCCCATCGTGCCCGGCCCCGACCACATCCATCTGTTCGTCGCCGGCGGGGAGGCAGGGCGCTTTTCCGCCTTCATCCCGGGCTGGGGGCATATGTCGTCGCCGGTGCTGCGTGGAGTGGAAGGCGCGCAGTCGGCGGGCGGGCCGGAGTGCGTGGACGGCACGTGCGCGCTCTAGCGAGCCCGCGAAGGATGAAGGGAGGGGCGTCATGTTTGCCATACGGGTAGCATCGTTTGCGGCCTTGATCTTGACCGGTATCACGGCTGCCGCCGCGCCACCGGAGAATTACCCCGGCAGGCCGGTTCGGCTGATCATCCCGTTCACCGCCGGCAGCGCGACCGATCTCCTCGCGCGCCGGCTCGCGACGAAGATGAGCGAGAGCTGGGGGCAGCAGGTGGTGGTGGACAACCGCGGCGGCGGCGGCGGGACGGTGGGAATGAACATCGTCGCCAAGGCGCCGCCCGACGGCTACACGCTTCTCACTCACTCCATCGCTTTTGCGATGAGCTCGGCGCTCTACTCGAAGCTGCCGTTCGATCCCGTCAAGGACTTCACGCCCGTCAGCCAGATCGCGGTCAGCACCAGCGTGATGGTGGCGGCGCCAGCGCTCGGCGTGAAATCGGTCAAGGAGTTGATCGCGCTCGCCAAGCAGAAGCCGGGACAGCTCTCCTTCGGCTCGGCCGGCGTCGGCAGCGGCACCCACCTGAACGGGGAGCAGTTCCGGTTCGCCGCCGGCATCGACGTCTTGCACGTGCCGTACAAGGGCCCGCCGGAAGTACTCATAGACGTCATGACGGGACGCATACATTATTTCCTGTCGCCGCTCGTTCCGGCGCTGCCGTTCCTCAGGGACGGGAGGCTCCTCGCGCTGGCGGTAACCACTGCCCGCCGGTCGCCGGTCCTGCCTGACGTGCCGACGATGGCGGAGGCGGCATTGCCGGGTTACGAATACCAGGCGTGGTTCGGCGTCTTCGCGCCCGCGCGAACGCCGCGGCCGGTCGTCGAGAAGATCAGCAGGGAGGTCGCCCGCGTCGTGGAGCTGCCGGACATCAAGAAGCAGTTCCAGGCCCAGGGCGAGGAAGGACGGTCGAGCACGCCGGACGAATTCTCCCGGTTCGTCCGCACCGAGATCGACAAGATCGGCAAGGTCGTCAAGCAGGCGGGGGTGAAGGTGGAATAGCGGCTCTAGAAACAAGTGATGAAAGGTGGTGATGAAAGATGGTGATGAGAGAGGGTGATGAAGATCAGCACCGGTAGTGCATTACCAGTACCCATCACCATTTCACATCACCAGTAATCATCACCCTTGTTGCCAGGAAAGGATGAGGTGATGGCCACGACAATCCCAGTTTATGATCCTCGCGGCGTGGTGGAAACGCAGCCGCTGGCGCCCGCGCCTCGGGTGCAGAAGCTCGAGGGCCTGCGGCTGGGCCTTCTCGACAACACCAAGTGGAACGCCAACAAGCTCTTGCGCGGCGTGCGCGACCGGCTCGCGGCCAGGCACGGCTTCGGCGCCGTGAGCTACTACCGCAAGGAGAGTTTTTCGCTGGCCGCCGCGCCGGAGCTGATCGCCAGGATCGCGGCCGAGTGCGACGTCGTCGTAACCGCGATCGGCGATTGAGGCTCCTGCACGTCGTGCTGTATGCACGACTCGGTGCTGCTGGAATCAGCGGGGCGTCCCACGGCCGTGATCGTCACGAGCGAGTTCGTACTCGAAGCCGAAACGCAGCGCGACGCGCTCGGGATGACGGGCCTCGAGCCCGTCGTGATCACCCATCCGCTCTCGTCGCTGACCGACGATGAAATCGCGCGGCGCATGGAGCAGGCGCTGCCGGCGATAGAAGGCGTCCTCGTCGGACGCCAAGGATGAAGGATGAACGTGGAAGGATGACCTGGTAGCTCACCTCAAACCGAGCGGGTCATCCCTCATCCCTCATCCCTCATCCCTCATCCCTCGGATCCTCAGCCGATGTCGCGCCGCGCCTCGGCGATGACGCGGGCGAGGTCATCGGGGCGCTCCGGCGTGCCCTCCGCAGTTTCGGGCATGGCCGCCTCCTTCGGGGAGGCAATGACGTTGTGGCGCGCGATGGCCCAGATGAGCGTGAAGAGGGTCACCGCGCCGGTCGCCCACACCAGCGTGTCGTCCGGATGGAACAGGGTCGCGAACGAGGTGAGCGCAATGAACAATCGCGCCAGGATATCGCCCCGCGCAGTCTCGATGCAGCGCCCGAACATCGCGAAGGCGAGACCGCAGGTCCCGGTGGTTACCAGCAGGACGTCGCCGATCTGTCCCCAGCCCGGCTTCACGACCAGGTCGGAGCGCGTGAAGATCGCAAAGGTCATGAGCGTGATCGGCAGGCAGATCTTGAGCGCCTCCCACATGGTGCGCATGAAAGAGGTGTTCGCGATGCGCGCGGAAACCGCGGCGGTGAGCGAGGTCGGCGGCGACAGCTCGCCCCACACGGAGAGGAAGAACACGAAGAAATGCGCCACCCACGGGTTGATGCCGAGCTTCGTCATCGGCGGCACGATGATCACCGCGCCGATAATGTAGGTTGCGGTCGGCGGCAGCCCGGTGCCGAGGAGCCAGCCGAAAACCCAGGCCATCAGGACCATCGCGACGATGTTCCAGCCCCCGACCTCGATCAGCATCGCGCCCATCCGGTTGATGAAGCCCGTGACCGTGAAGAGCCCGATCATGATGCCCAGAGTGGCGAGGAGCAGCGTCAGGTACGACGCCATCTCGGC
The DNA here is from genome assembly GCA_035649495.1 of Burkholderiales bacterium. Taxonomy (GTDB): domain Bacteria; phylum Pseudomonadota; class Gammaproteobacteria; order Burkholderiales; family SG8-41; genus SG8-41. Next base: position 43,142 of record DASRJL010000056.1, read on the forward strand.
ATGCGTTTCGATGCCGCGCCGGATGCTGGCCAGAAGCGTCTCGCCCGCGAGGGCGGGGTCCTTCCTCACGTACTTGAAATGGACAAAGACCGCGATCAGCAGCACCGACATGCAGGTCGCGGTGTCTACCGCGGCGAGCAGTTCGCCCTTGCCGGCGAATCCCATGAGGTAGATGAGATAGAGCACCGAGGCGAAGAAGATGCCGGTCGTGATCTTCTCGTAAATCGGTACCTGCGGCTTGTCGATCGGCCCGGGCGGCAGGAGGCGCACGGACAGGAGATAGATGGCAACGCCGATGGAAATGTAATAGATGAAGGAGAATCCGAAGCCGCGCAGCACGACGTCCCAGTACGGCACGCCGAGGAACTCCGCCATGAGGAACGCCGCGGCCCCCATCATCGGGGGATCGATGAGTCCGCCCATCGAGGCCGCGGTCTCGACCGCGGCGGCGAAGGTCGGCGGCACGCCGTAGCGGATCATCAGGGGAATGGTGATGGTGCCGACTACGGCAGCATTGGCCGAGCCGCTGCCGCTGATCAGGCCGACCGCGCTCGACCCCACGACCGCGGTCTGCGGAATCAACCGCCTGGACCGCGCGATCAACCGTACGACGTTGATCATCGCGGTCTGCGCCTTGAAGCCGTTGGCGACACCGGCGAGCAGCAGGAAGGCCGCGATCAGGGTGAGCGCAAGCTGCCCGTAGATGCCGTAGATGCCGGTGGAGAACTCGACCGTGGAGGACGTGACCACGCGGTAGAACGTGGCCCCCGGGTGCCAGAAAAAATCGATGGGGCTCCACTGTCCGTAAAGCGTATAGAGCACCAGGACGACATTGGTCCAGAAGAGAATCGAGTGGGCGACTCGCGTCAGCTCCATCACCAGCAGGAATATCAGTAGACCGACGATGAAGTCCTGCCGCGTGTAGGAGCCCTGGCTGTAGATCGCGATCCTCTCGAATTCCCACGAGAAGTACCCCGCCGCGTACGCGGCGATCACGATGTAGAGCGTGACGATTGCGCGGTTTACCCTGGGCGGCAGGCCGCGGTACAGGCTGCCCTCCTGGTACATGTACAGAATCTGGATGATGAGGGCGACCGGCACCAGGGCCGCGGCGAGCTGCACCGGGCCCCCGAGACCGCTGAAGAAATACCAGACCAGCCAGGACGTGAAGACCAGCGAAACGCCGAATATCAGATTCCTGAGATTGGCGTGAGTCTTGATCCAGCGACTCACCATGCTGATCCGTGCGAAGGCTGCGTCAGTGTGGTGGCCGGGCGCTTCTCCATTGCCGCACCCGGCATCCGGTGGCGCGGTTACTTACCGGCCGCGGCGGCCGCAACCTTCCACTTGTCGTTCCAGGCCTTCTGCTCTTTCAGGAATCTCGCCAGGCCGGGATGCACCGCGATCCCCGGGTTGGCGTTGATTCCCTGGACCTGCAGGGCCACGAAGTCCTTCGCCATCACGGAAAAGCCGGCATCCACCTTCACCAGCTCGTCCCGCTTGTCATAGAACGCTTTGACCATCCGGTAGACGACGTCCTCGGGCATGTCGATCCGTGCGTTGTAGCCGAAGAGTATCGGCACACCCTGCACCGTCTTCGGACCGACGTCCTTGGCGAAGGCGCCCTTGGGATCGACGTCGACGACCGCGAGGCCGGCGGACTTGATTTTCGCGACTTCGTCCGGGCAGGGGTTCACGATCCTGATGTCCATGCGGACCTCGGTCTCCTTCCAGTACGCCGCGAGCGACTTGCCCGCCGTGGTGTAGGTTGCGGAGGCGACGATGGTGCCCGCCTGCAGCGAGTCGGCGTTCGACTTCAGGTCGATCTGCACGTGCTTGAAGTCGTAGCCGAGCGCCTTGTAGATGCGCTGCCAGTTCAGCCAGTTCATGAAGCCGGCCTGCGTGTAGAACACCGGCTTGCCGCTCAAGTCCTTCCAGCACTTGAACTTCTCGGCGTCCTTGGCTGCGATCGCCATCATCGATTCCATCGGGTACGCGTACCACGTGTGCACGAGCTCCGGCCGCGCAGGCTTGTAGTCCTTGAAGCCGCCGACGCGCCCGTGGAACTCGGACATGCCGATGTCGGCGGTGTACGCGATCTCGCCCTCGCCATCCATCACGGCCTTCATGGCGACGGTGGGTGAGGTATACGGATGGACGGTGACGGTGTATTCGCCGCCCAGCGCCTGCTCGACGATCTTGGCCATCGAGGCGGCGATCGTGTAGCCGTACGAACCAATCTGCGACGTGGTCCACCGGATCGACTTGCGCTGCTGCGCGTCGGCCGGGGCCGCCACGGAAAAAGCAAGGACAGCCACCGCCGCAATGCCCGCCACGACTCCGGCCCGCCGCGAACCGCTCATCCCGCGCTCAGGTCTTTTCATGGAATTATCCTCCTCCGTTTTCCGCGATTCCGGGTCCCGTTCGAGCGGGCGGACGCGGCGAGGCAGAATAGCAAACGCCGCGGGTGGTTGGCAATTTCAGGCGCGCGCCCGCGCGGCCCCGCTCTGTCGTTCGCCGCCCGCTGCGGCGCAGCGGACCGGTTCAAGAACTGCAGGAGAGAGCCGAACACCCGGGCCGGTTGCGCGCCCAGTCGGGCCGGCGGTCGGCCAGCTCATCGTGCGCGGGCTGCTCGTCGTACGGATGCTCCAGGACCGCCATCAGGCGTTCCATGACCGACGCGTCGCCGCCTTCCAGCGCGTCGATGGCGAGCTGGGCGAGGTAGTTGCGCAGGACGTATTTGGGATTGGCGCGATTCATTCGCTGGAGGCGTTCCGCGGCGGGCTGGTCGTCCTGCCGCACCCGCGCCGCATGGCGGCGGAGCCAGGCGGCCATCCGGGCGAGTTGCTCCGGTGCGAACGCGTCCTCGGCATAGAACGCCCGCGCGAGCGGCTCGACCAGCTTCGCGTCATCCAGTCTCGAGTCCCCGGTCTCCCGTCCCTGTTGTTCGGCCGGAACGGACGCAAGCAGGCGGAAAAACAGGGTCATGTCCGTCTCCACCTGCTGCAGCAACTCGAACAAGTCGGTGAGCAGCCGGTCGTCGCCCTCACGGTCCAATGCCGCGAGGCCGAGCTTGTCCGCCATCATCCGGCTCGCGCCGCTCTCGTAGGTCTCGGCGAACTGCGCCAGCCCCTGCTCCAGCGGCGCCTTGTCGTTCACGAGCGGGTAGAGCGCGTTGGCGAGCCGCACCAGGTTCCACTGCGCGATCTGCGGCTGGTTGCCGTAGCAGTAGCGCCGGCCCTCGGCGTCCGTGGTGTTGGGCGTCCAGTTCGGGTCGAAGCCTTCCAGCCAGCCGTAGGGACCGTAGTCGATCGTGAGCCCCAGTATCGACATGTTGTCCGTGTTCAATACGCCGTGGACGAAGCCTACCCGCATCCAGTCCACGGCGAGCGCGGCCGTGCGTCGGCAGATCTCCTCGAACCAGCGCGCATAGGTGGCCGGTGACGGCGCGCCAAGCTCGGGGTAGTGATGGCGGATCACGTAGTCCGCCAGTTGCCTCAGTGCGTCGTGCTCGCCGGATGCGGCGAGGATCTCGAAGTTGCCGAAGCGCACGAACGAGGGCGCGACGCGGCACACGACGGCGCCCGGCTCGTCCTGCGGATGACCGTCGTAGAACATGTCGCGCACCACCGCTTCGCCCGTAGCGACCAGCGACAGCGCGCGGGTCGTGGGCACGCCGAGCCAGTGCATGGCCTCGCTGCACATGAATTCGCGCACGGAGGAGCGCAGCACCGCGCGGCCGTCGGCCGTACGCGAGTAGGGCGTTCTGCCGGCGCCCTTCAGCTGGAGGTCGAAGCGCTCGCCGGCGGGACCCGGTACTTCTCCCAGCGTGATGGCGCGTCCGTCGCCCAGCTGCCCGGCCCAGTGACCGAACTGGTGTCCGCCATAGCGGGCGGCGTAAGGCTGCATTCCGGGCAGTACGCGGTTGCCGGCGAGCACCTGGGCGGCCGCGCCGGTGGGCGAGTCCGGGCGCGCAATGCCCAGCGTGTTACCCACCGCCTCGGCCCATCCCAGGAGCCGCGGCGCCTCGACCGGCGTCGGATCCACCCGCGTGTAGCACGCGTTGCGCACGGCGCGCGGGGCGTTGGTGCGCTCCGGGTCGCCCGGCAGCTCGGTGACGAAGCTCGCCTCGAAAGACAAGTCGCACAAATCGAGCAGCGCCGGGGGGCGGCTGACGACACTCTGGACCATGGGTGCGAGTTTACCTGTCTGCGTTCATCGGCGGTTGCTTGTCCTCGAGGTCAACCGCGCGCCTTCAGTAGCGGCCCCGTCAGGCTCGCCAGGCTCGCGCGCTGGCGCCCGTCTTTGCCGAAATTCTCCGGCGCCAGCCAGCGCTCGAACGCGTCCCGGAGCGCGGGCCATTCGCTGTCGATGATGGAAAACCACGCCGTATCGCGGTTGCGGCCCTTGTAGATCCACGCCTGGCGGAACAGGCCCTCATAGGAGAAGCCCAGCCGCTGCGCCGCGGCGCGCGAGGGGGCATTCAGCGAATCGCATTTCCACTCGTAGCGCCGGTAGCCCAGCTCGAACACGCGCTTCATCATGAGATACATCGCCTCGGTGGCGGCGGGCTTGCGCTGCAGAAGCGGCGAGTAGTTGATCCCGCCGACCTCGATCACGCCGTGCGGGAGGTCGATACGCATGAAGCTCGCCACGCCGACCGCCTTGCGCGTCGCCGGATCGACGATCGCCTGGAACAACGGGTCGCTGCCCGCCGCGGCTTTCTCCACCCAGACCCGGTAGGCGGCTTCCGTCTCGAACGGCCCGTACGGCAGGTAGGTCCAGTTCCGGCCTTCGCGGTCCACGCCATTTGCGGCGTGGAGATCGACGGTGTGGCGCGCGGGATCCAGCGGCTCCACCGTGCAGTAGCGGCCGCGCAGGGCTTCACGCGGTGGGGCGATCGGCGCCCGCCAGCCGGGCACCGGGTGTCCTATGGACTGACCGAAAGTATTGGTTTGCGGATTCATTCAGATCTCTTGCCTTCCTTCGCGTTATCTTCCGCCATTCTGCCTGCTCTCGGGCCGGCCGGCCCCGGCATGGCGCTGCAGGAAGCGCACGATCTCCGCCGTGTCGAGCACCGGGCTCGTCTTGAGGGAATCCGGTCCGCTCACCATGTTCGCCCACGCCATGTGCCGCTTCATGCGCTCGACCACGCGCGGCCATTCCCGCACCGTATGCCGCTTCGGATCCGGCAGCTCGTGGCACTGCGAGCAGGCGATGTTGTAGCGCTTTCCCTGCTCCGATTTTAACGCGGGGTGCACGGGATCCATCTCGATCTGGCCGTGCTTCTGCAGATAGGCGGTGAGTACCGCCACCTCCCTCGCCGACGGGGCCTCCACGCGATCCATCATCTCCTTCATCAACTCGCCCATGTTGCCCTTGCCCTGCATGCGCCAGACCATGCGCTCGACGCTGACCTTCCACCTGGCCGCGGTGTGCATCTCCGGATTGGGGAGATAGTGGCACTGCACGCAGTAACGGGTGGCCAGGCGGGCGCCCTCCGAGCCCGGCTCGGGAAGCCGCTCCGGCTCGACGGAGGGCGGCAGGATGCGCTCGAGCATCTTGCCGTGAGGGCTCTGCGACCAGAGGTACTTCGCGCGCGCAACGCCATCCGCACCGCTTTCGGGGGCAGCAGCCGCGCATGCCACGGCGGCAAGCGCGAAGACGGCATAGCCCGCGTGGAGTCGGGCGATCATGCGCACATTCTAGCGGGAGACAGGTGACGACGCTTCGCTGGTGACGACGCTGCCGCTGGTGACGACAGGTAGTATTCATCACCGCGAAACTCATCACCGCGAAGCTAGAGACTGCCGGACTTGTCCCCGTGCTCGAATCCGAGGAGCGGCGCTGTAACGCCCTTGCCGAGCGCGATGACCTTGAACAGCTCGCCCATTTCTGCGGGAGATACGAGCTTCTGCGCCTGCGCGGCAAGGGGCGCATAAGCTGCCACATCGTCGGGAGAGGTCTCCGAGAGGATCGAGGTCAGTCCGCAGTTCAGCAGGAACTGCGCCTGGTTCGTGTAGCCCAGCAGGTCCATGCCCGCTTCCCGCCCCGCCTGCGCGATCGCGGAGAAGTCGATGTGGCTGGTGATGTCCTGCAGGCCCGGGAGAAAGTACGGGTCGCCGTGCGCGCGATGGCGGTAGTGGCACATCAGCGTGCCCCGGGAGCGCTGCGGGTGATAGAACTCGCGCCGCGGGAAGCCGTAGTCGAAAAAGAACGCCACGCCCCGCGCCAGCGCCGCTCCCAGGCTGCGGACGAACGCGCGGGCGCGCAGTTGTAGTTCCGTGCTGTAGTCGTCGTCCGGCAGTGGCAGCTCCGCGGCTGCCCGCCGCACCGGCTCGCTTGCGGGCGCCTGCAGATCGGCGAAACGATCGCGCTCCTCGTCGTACCGAACGAACCCCTCGAGCGTCTCCCCGCGGGAACGGCTGATGCGGTCCGCCGGCATCGCATCGAGCACCTCGTTTCCGAACACGATTCCCTCGAAGGCCGGCGGCAGGCCGGCGAGCCACGCCACCCGTTCCAGATGCCGCGGCGCGCGCGCGGCGAGCGTATCCCGGCTGCGGCTGCGCAGATCGGAGCTCAGTTCCAGTATCAGGTAGCGCTGAGGCAGGCGCCCGAGACGCTCCAGCTCCAGCAGGAGGTCGGCGGCGAGCGCGCCGCTGCCCGCGCCTATCTCCAGCAGTTCCCCGTACCCGTTCGCGATGAGCGGCGCGAATTGCCGTGCGAGCGTGCGGCCGAACAGCGCCGAGATTTCCGGCGCCGTCACGAAATCGCCGTCGCGTCCCAGCTTGCGCGCACCCGCCATGTAGTAGCCGAGCCCCGGCGCGTAGAGGGCGAGCTCCATGTAGCGGGCGAAGGTCACGCGGCCCCCGTTTACCGCGATCTCCTGCGCGATCGCGCGGGTCAGGGCGGCGCTCGCTGCCTGCGCTTCCGGCGGCGGCGCGGGTAGACCGGCTATGTCTAGAACCTGTTTCATAACCAGGCGCGCGATGCGTTGTGGCCAGGACGGACCGTATGCAAGGCGCCCGACGAAGGCAATATGTCGATATTGTCGAGGAGGGTAACGCAGCAGACGACCGTCCTGGCCGCAACCCCGGAGGGGACGGGGCGATCTGGGCGCATTTCGTTGTCGGTCACTCCTAACATAGAGTCTATGCGTCGTCGCGATCCTCCTAGAACTGCATCCCAGCTCGCCGCCGTCGCACGCGTGCCTGGCTATGAAACAGGTTCTAGGAAGCGCCAAGCGGAGCGGGCGGGGGAAAGGGCTACAATTCTACCCTCTCGATGGCCGGAACATTGCAAGGCAAGGTAGTGCTCGTCACGGGCGGCGCCAGGCGCGTCGGCGCCGCGATCTGCCGCCGGCTGCACGGCGCGGGAGCGGAGCTCCTCGTTCACTACCGCTCGGCCGCCGCCGAGGCGCGCGCGCTGCAGGCGGAACTGAACGCGCGGCGGATGAATTCGCTGGCGCTGGTGCAGGCCGATCTCCTCAAGGCATCGGCGGCGTCCCAGGTAGTCAAGGCCGCGGTCAAGGAGTTCGGGCGCCTGGACGCGCTCGTCAACAACGCATCGAGCTTCTTTCCCACCGTGGTGGGAGAAATCACCGAAAAGATGTGGGACGATCTCATCGGGACCAATCTCAAGGCGCCGCTGTTCCTGTCGCAGGCGGCGGCTGGGGAGCTGCGCAAGCAGCATGGCGCCATCGTGAATATCATCGACATCCATGCCGAGCTGCCCATGAGGAATCACGCGGTCTATACCGCCGCGAAGGGCGGCCTCCTCGCTCTCACGCGGGCGCTGGCGCGCGACCTCGCTCCGGAGATCCGGGTGAACGGCGTGGCGCCCGGCACCATACTGTGGCCCGACGACGAGGCATGGCGCGACGAGGTGTCCCGCCAGCGCATCATCAACCAGACTGCGTTGAAACGCATCGGGGAGCCCGACGACATCGCTGCCACAGTACAATTCCTCCTCGCCGATGCCCCCTATATCACCGGGCAGGTGATCGCGGTGGACGGCGGGCGCAGCATTAATCTATAAAGACGTCTTGTCGCTGGAGATTCGAGCATGGAACACACGACGACGCGCGCTATCGCGTCCCTGAAGGAACGCAAGCAGTCGTACGAGGACAACAAGGTCGCGAAGCGCCTGCGACGGCTGACGGGCCAGGCGATCGCCGATTTCGGCATGATCGAAAACGGCGACAAGGTGATGGTATGCCTGTCGGGCGGCAAGGACAGCTACGCGCTGCTCGACATCCTGCTGCATCTGCGGCAGCACGCGCCCATCGAGTTCGAGATCGTCGCGGTCAACCTCGATCAGAAGCACCCGGGCTTTCCCGCTCACGTGCTGCCCGGGTACCTCGATGGTCTCGGCGTTCCGTACCGGATCGAGCAGCAGGATACCTACAGCGTCGTCAAGCGCGTCATTCCCGAGGGGAAGACGATGTGCTCGCTGTGCTCGCGGCTGCGGCGCGGCGTGCTCTACCGCGTCGCCGGCGAACTGGGCGCAACGCGGATTGCGCTCGGCCATCACCGCGACGACATCCTGGAGACCTTCGTGCTGAACCTGTTCTACACCGGGCAGCTGAAGGCGATGCCGCCCAAGCTCCGATCGGACGACGGTCGCCACGTCGTGATCCGTCCGCTCGCCTACTGCGAGGAGCGCGATCTCGCCGAGTACGCCCGCATCCGGGAGTTTCCGATCATCCCGTGCAACCTGTGCGGCTCGCAGGAGAACATGAAGCGCGGGGAAGTGAAGCGCATGCTCCGTGATTGGGAAAACCGCTACCCGGGCCGCGTGGAGACGATGCTGAACAGCCTGCGCCACGTGCGTACCTCGCACCTGCTCGACCGCGATGCCTTCGATTTCGAAGCGTTGCCGCCGTCGCGAGCGGCCAGGAAAGGCGCGCCGGCGCCGGCAGCATCGGCAGGTGCTGACGCTCCGTTCGATCATGGCGACGCCTTCCAGCGGGCGTTCTCGGAAGACTGATGCGGGCGCGGCGCATGGTGAGCTACCTGGCTTGTGCGGCCGTATTCGCGGTGGCGCTGGCTGCCGCAGGCTACGTCCGCTCGACGGACTGGCGCACGGCGAGCCGCGAGCCTGTAGGTCTTGCCCCGGATCCTGCGACGACTCCCGAGGCAATCGTGCAGGTCTACGCGGCACGCACGATAGGCTGGCGCGGTCTCTTCGGCGTGCATACGTGGGTGTCGACCAAGCCGGCGGGCGGGGGCTACACGGTTTACGAAGTCATCGGCTGGCGGCTGCGTTCGGCGGGCTCAGCACTCGTGATCCGGGACCGGCCGCCTGACGGGCGCTGGTTCGGCGCCGAGCCGGAATTGATTGCAGACCTGCGCGGTCCCGCAGCGGAGCCGCTGGTCGAGCGCATCGACAAGCTCGCCCGCGCCTATCCCTGGGCCGGGGAATACTCGGTCTGGCCCGGACCGAATTCCAATACCTTCACTGCCTGGATATTGCGGGGTGTGCCGGAGCTGAGGGCCGATCTTCCACCCACTGCGATCGGGAAAGACTACAACGGGGGCACCCTGGTCGGCACCGCCCCGAGCGGCGGGGGATTCCAGTTTTCGGCTATCGGGCTTCTCGGGCTGACGGCGAGCGGGGTCGAGGGCCTTGAACTGAACGTCCTCGGTTTAACCTTTGGAATCAATCCTTTCGATCCTGCGTTGAAGCTGCCTATCCTGGGCCGGCTGGGACCGGTACGGGAATTCACCCAAGCGCCAGCGCAGTCTCAATGACCTCGGTACGTCGCGTCGCCTGACGCTTGTCGGGTCCTTATTGTCAAAGTAGATTTGACATGATAGTCTCGACATCTCATGAATTGCGCTGACCAACTCGTCGCACTCTTCGGCACCCAGGCCGAAGTCGCGCGCCAGTTCCGCCTGGACCGTGCCGTCGTCAACAACTGGGTGAAATCGGGCTACGTCCCGGCGCGCTGGGCGATGGAAGTCGAGCGCGCGACCGGCGGCAGGATTCCCGCCGTCGAAATTCTGAACGAAGCCAATGCCAGGAAACCGATCCGGCTGAAGTCGCGGCCGGACGGCGAAAGTCTTTTCGGATCTCCGCTAGGGAGCGACGCCATGAACGATTACGCGCCAGTCAAACGCATCAGTTCCTTTCATCCGCCGCAGCGCACGTTGATGGGCCCCGGGCCTACCGAGATCCATCCGCGCGTGCTGACCACGATGAGCCAGCCGGCGATCGGGTATCTCGACCCGGTGTTCGTCGAGATGATGGAGGAGCTGAAGGCGCTGCTGCGCTACGTCTACCAGACGAAAAACCCGCTCACGTTCCCGATTTCAGGGCCCGGCTCGGTCGGCATGGAATACTGCTTCGTCAACCTGGTCAAGCCTGGCGACAAGGTGGTCGTGTGCCAGAACGGCGTATTCGGCGGGCGTATGCTGGAGAACGTCGTGCGCTGCGGCGGCACGCCGATACTGGTCGAGGACAAATGGGGCGAGCCCGTCGACCCGAACAAGGTCGAGGAAGCGCTCGCGAAAAACCGCGATGCGCGGCTCGTGGCTTTCGTGCACGCCGAGACCTCGACTGGCGTGCAGTCAGACGCCAAGGCCCTGGTGGATATCGCCCACAAGCACGACGCGCTCACCATCGTCGATGCGGTGACGTCGCTCGGCGGCACGCCGGTGCTGGTGGACGAGTGGGGCGTGGACGCGATCTATTCGGCCAGCCAGAAATGCCTCTCCTGCACGCCGGGACTGTCGCCGGTTTCCTTCTCGGAGCGCGTGGTGGACTACGTCAAGGCGCGCAAGGACAAGATCCATTCCTGGTTCATGGACATGAACCTGCTTCTCGGCTACTGGGGCGCCACCACACGGACCTATCACCACACGGCGCCGACCAATTCCCTCTTCGCGCTGCACGAAGCGCTGCTCCTGATCAACGAGGAGGGACTGCACAATTCCTGGGCGCGCCACAAGCGGCACCACGTGGCACTGAAGGCCGGCCTGGAAGCCATGGGACTCAAGTTCCTGGTGAAGCCCGAGCACCAGCTGCCGCAGATGAACGCGGTGCAGTGCGCGGAGGGCGTGGACGAGGCGCAGGTGCGCCGCACCCTGCTCACCGAGTTCAATCTGGAGATCGGGGCGGGTCTCGGGCCGCTTGCCGGCAAGATCTGGCGCTTCGGGTTGCTGGGTTATTCGTGCCGCCCCGACAACGTCATGCTGTGCCTTTCGGCGCTCGGCTCGGTGCTCGACGACATGGGCTATCCCGTGCACGTGGGGGATGCGGAGGCCGCGGCCCACGCAGCCTACGCGGCCATGCATGCCAAGGCCGCTCAGCTCAAGGCGAAGAAGGCCAAAGCTGCCGCCTGATTTGAGGTCTGATCGGGCTTGGGGAGGGCAGCCCCTGTGGGCTGCACCCTGCTGAATGCAGGGATCTTATTGCCGTCGGTTAGCGCTTACTCATACCGACGATTCGTGATCCGGCCAGGATCACTAATCGCAGGCGAGATAGTGGCGCCAGGCGAGCTCGTCTTCGAGCCGAGCCCTGGCGGATTCGCGACCGTTCAGCGGGCCATCGGCCTTGTGCGTTATCACCAGCCAGGCGCCGTACAAGTAACCGATCAGGCACAGGCTCTGCACGAAGGACACCAGCAAATCCACCATCGCACTCTCCCCGATTCGCGTGCCGTAAAACTCGCCGCCCTTCCCGCGGGCGGTTGAAGGACGGCTCGCCCCTCAACCCCACCCGCAGCGACCTGTCCTTCTAGAACGCCTGGATGTGCTCTTCGTTGCCTGCACCCTGGTTCGTGAACTGCGCCGGGAAGTACGAGCCCGGCCCGAAATCCAGAACGCTGGTAGTAGCCGGCAGGACGTTCTCGTCCGCGCTTTCGACCGGCGTCGTGGAGAAGGCGTAGCCCATTACGAGCACGATCACGAAGGCGGCCGTGGCGCGCGCGAACTGGACGAGGCTGGTGGATTCGGTGCGGTTCTCTTGAGTGTTCATGGTGCTCTCCCTTTCCGGTAAGTGGCCGAGGTCAGCTTCTGCTTTCTGTCTCCATCGCGCCGACCTCGTATCGCGCGGCAGAGTGTTGTCTTGTTGCTGAGTGACACTTTACGAGCGCGGACCCGGTGCCCGCTATGAAGGGACACACAACCCCGCTGTGCGATATGGGATTCCCGGCAGTGCGGAGCGCCACAGGGAAGGCGTGACAAACTTCCACGCCCGTCCCTGGAAGGCCGGCCGCGGGCCTGAGCCAACACCTTGAACTACCGGGAGATTTCTGGCCTGCTTGGCGCAGGCAGGCAATCAGGGAGTGAGGCCCGCGAGCGTTGCTACCACCGGGCCGGCGGCGTCTTCTGTATGGTGATCCGCCCGGATTCGACCTTGATGTAGCCGCCGGTGGAGAGGTCGCGCAGTATGCGGTTGATCATCTCGCGGGAGGCGCCCACGCGGTTCGCCATTTCTCTTTGCGTGAGCTTCTCGGGTATCACCATGTGTCCGTTCTGCTCGACCGCGAGATCGAGCAGCATGCGCGCGACGCGGCCGTAGACGTCCAGCATCGCGAGACTTTTCACGTTCTCGTTCAACCCGCGCGCGAGCCGTATCAGGTTCGTGATGACGTTGAGCGCGATCTCGGGGTGCTTGAGCAGGCAGTTCTTGAAATCGGCCCCCGAGATGACCGCGAACTGCGAGGGCTCCATGGTCATCACGGACGCCGACCGCGGGCCCTCGTCGAGTACCATCTCGCCGAAATACTGGCCAGGACCCTTGATGTCGAGTATCAACTCCTTGCCGGTTTCGTCGCCCAGATAGACCTTGACCTTGCCGGAGAGAATCACGTACAGCGAATCGGTGAGGTCGCCCTCGTTGACGACGATCGCGTTTTTCGGCGCGTTCCGGATGACGGCCTTATCCGTGAGGGCGCGCACGTCCTCTTCCCGCAGGCCTTCGAATACGGGGATGCTCTTCAAGTTGCCTGGCATGGGTTGACCACCGAAAACGCGTTCTCGCTATCTTGCGTTCATTCTAGGATAGCTGGCGATACCGGTCCATCGCCGGATCGGGTTATTTCGAATGGCCTAGGCCGCCGCCCGCCCCTCCCCGGGTTGCTCCCGGCAGGCCCGTCCGAGCCATGGACGCCCCCGCGACCCCCGGCCCGCGGGTCGGCCAGGTCTATCGCGTCCGAAGCCGGCCTCTGCCCCGCCTTCTCCGGGATCAGCGGGCTTTCTCGCGGCCGAAGCCTGCATCGCGGGCGCGGACGATGGCCTGGGCGCGGGTGTTGATGCCGAGCTTGGCGAGGATGGCAGATACGTGGTTGCGCGCGGTGCGCTCGCTGATGTGGAGCTGCTCCCCTATCGTTCCGTTGTCGAGGCCCTGCGCCACCAGTTCGAGGACTTCGCGCTCGCGCGCCGTGAGCGCATCGAGCAGAGGGTCTCCGGTACCGGCGGGCGCCGGCAGGAAATCGTCGAGGGCCTCCACGAGCTGCTGCCACGCCGGTTCGGTATCCAGGAGCACATGGTTGTTGCTGTCGAGCGGAACGAAGCGCGCACCGGGTATGAGCCCGGCGAGCGATCGCCCGCTCTCGAACGGTATTACCGAATTTCCGCGAGAGTGGAGCACGAGCGTCGGGCAGCGCACTTTCGGCACGATATCCTGCACATCGATCCTGGAGAAAGTTCGCCGCATGGCGTCGTTGTTGGCGAGAGACGTCGTCTGGCGTACCAGGTTGCTGAACGATTGAGATTGTTCGGTGCTTGCGTCGGGCAGGTGCAGCGCCGTGAAAAACTGGCCGTACGCCCGGGTGTCATTCGGCCAGCCGAGCTCGATCACCTTGAGCCGGGCTTGCGACTCCTCCACGTCCTGGGGCGTCGGGTTGCCCGCCAGTCTATTGCGCGCGTAGCTGGCGTAAAGGACAAGCCGGCTGATCCGCTTTGGGTAGCGTACGGCATAGGCCATGCCGGCCGCCGCGCCAGCTGCTATTCCGAACAAAACGAACTGCTCCAGGCGGGCGGCGCCGATCACCGCTTCGAGGTCCTCGACGAACTTATCGAAGGAAAACTCCACCTGATCCCGGTCGGAGAGGCCGCAGCCGCGCCAATCGTAGCGCACGAGGGTATGCCGCTGTGACAACAGGGAGATCCAGGGACGCCAGATCGGGCTCACCCAATCCAGCTCGAGGTGGTGGAACCAGCTGGCCGCCCAAAGGAGCGGCGGGCCGGTGCCGCAGGTCGCATACGCGATGCGCGTGCCGTCGCGGCTCGTGCAGAAGCGGATCTGCTGCGCAGGCTGGAACATGGCGTGCAGTCAGGAAGCTGCGCGTAATCATAGCGTATGGGGATACGCTGGCACATCAAGAGGCACGCCACCGCGTCCGGTGCTCCATCGGCACATTTTCCCCGCATACCGCCGGGATCAACCAAGAATGCTGGTGCCGTCCCATTCCGAGAACTCGATGACAGTGCCGTCGGGATCGCGGATGTAGAACTGCCGGCCGACGAAGACGCCTTTCTTGCGGTCCTCCTCCTCGAAGACCTCCACGTTCTTGGAGGCAAGGAAGGCCTTGGCTTCGTCGTACCTTGCAGCATCGACCTTGAACGCATGGTGCGCCCGCCGGCTGTCGGCGGCGCTGCGCTGCAACGGTGCATCGCTCTTCGCGAGAATGACGTGATCGTCTCCCGCGCGCAGGAACAGCATCCCGTAGACGGATGCATCGTTCACGAGCTTCAGCCCGATGATCTCGGTGTAGAACTTGCGACTTGCATCGAGGTCGCTGACCGCGATACTGAAATGGACTACGCCTTTGGGTTCGATCATGATTGCGCTCCGATGGAGGTGCGATGGCATCAGTCTAGCGTTACGGCTAGCGATTTTCCCGAAATCAATCCGGCTTGATCCCCGCTTCCTTGATCACCTTGGCCCACTTCGGAATCTCGGACTTGATGAGCGCGCCAAACTCATCGGGCGAATTGCCAATTCCTTCTGTACCAAGATCCGCGAATCGGGCGCGCAGATCGGGTAGCGCGAGCGCCTTGACGGTTTCGAGATGAACCTTGCGGACGATCGCCGCCGGGGTCCTTGCCGGCGCGAGCAATCCATTCCATACCGTAACTTCGAAGCCCGGATAGCCGGACTCGGCGATGGTCGGCAACTGCGGGGCCGCCGAAGAGCGTTTCAACGAGGTCACCGCGAGCGCACGCAGCTTGCCCTCGTGCGTGAGAGGCAAGACCACCACCATGGGGCTGAACATCATCGTGACGCGTCCGCCAAGCAGGTCTGGCATCGCCGCACTCACGCCTTTGTAGGGAATGTGCCGGATGTCGAGGCCCGCCACAGACTTGAGCAACTCCGCGGCCACGTGAGGGATAGCACCGCTGCCGCTGGAGGCGAACGCCAGCCCGCCGGGCTGCGCTTTGGCCAAAGCAACCAACTCCTTCACGCTCTTCGCGGGTACGGCGCTGTGCACGACCAGCATGAACGCCGACACGGTAATCTGCGAAACCGGTGCGAAATCCTTCACCGGGTCATATGCAAGCCTGTACAGGCTGGGATTGATCGCGAGCTGAGGACTGCCCAGGAGCCCCAGCGTGTGGCCATCCGGCGCTGCCTTCGCGACGCGGTCTGCTGCGATATTGCCGGCGGCGCCAGGAACGTTCTCGACGACGACCGGCTTTCCCCACGCCTCCGCGAATTTTTGGCCAACCAGGCGCGCGTTGGTGTCTATCCCGCCGCCCGCTGGGAAAGGGACAACGACGCGGACCGGTCTTTCAGGGTAATTCGCCTGAGCGACCGCATGATCTGCCGCCACGATCGCGGACACTGAAAATATCGCAACGAGTAGCTGCTTCATCGAACGCCCCGTTTCATGACCGAGCCCGGGTATTGTGCAGAACCGCCGGCCGAGCGTCTTGGGGCAGCGGTCCTGTTTTGCGCCCGCGAGGTTCGGCCAGGGGCAGCCGGAAGCCGTGAAACGCGCGCACGGACCGGGGCGGATGTCCTGCGACTGGGCACCTCAGATCAGCATCGTGGCGAGCCCCAGCAGGAGACCCATGCTGACGACGTCGGTGGCGGTGGTGAGAAAGATGCTGGAGGCCGTCGCCGGATCGGCGCCAAAGCGCTTCAGGGTGA
>DASRJL010000057.1:0-31240 GCA_035649495.1 Burkholderiales bacterium
GAGCGGGCTCAACATCATGGCGGACGGCCCGGAAAAATGGCGCCCGGCCAACCGGGAGACCGCCGATCACAGCATTCCTTACACCGCGGCAGTAGCCCTTATGTACGGAACCGTCGAGCTCAAGTACTTCGAGGAGGAATACCTGCACGATGAAGCCCTGCTTCGGCTCGTGAGCCGCATCAGGTGCTCACCCTCCGAGGAAGCCACCCGGCGCGGGGCGGAGATGAACCTGTGCGAGCTCGACGTGACCCTGCGCTCGGGAGAACGCAAATCGATCAGGGTCGAATACCACCGCGGCCATTGGCGCAATCCCATGTCCGATGCCGAGATGGAAGGCAAATTCCGCTCCCTCGTCGGCGGGATGCTGCCGCCGGACCGGTGCAATGCATTGATCGAGCGGTTGTGGAAACTCGAAGATCTGCGCGAAACCGGCGCCCTGGTTCAAATGACGCTGATTTGAGCGCGCGTCGAGGCGCGGAGCAGAGGCCATTACCTGTCGGAGGCCGCCAACTCAGGGAACCTCCAACGTCGCCGTTTGTGCCGCCGGATCGATCCGTATCTTCGATCCGTGACGCTGCGACAGGTATGCCAGTCGCTGGAGGATCGCCTCTGCCTCGGCGCCTTCCGCAAGATAGGGCGTCCCGCGGGGAGACTCGCCCGTCTGGACGAGCGACAGCACAACCGGCCTGAAGCGGACGGATCGCAGACGTCCATCGGAGAATTCAGCAGTCGCGACGACGCTCACGTAGGCGAGCGGTCCATAGCGGTCGGTACCGCCGACCGAATGAAAGATGTAATTACCCAGTCCATGCAGGATCAGGCGCCCCTTGTAGATCTCGACGCCGTGCAGCGTCGGGTCTCCGTGCGCGACGTAAACCGAAGCTCCGGCATCGATCAGCTCACGCGCCCACTCGATCGCCCACGGTTGCGTTTCGAACCGGCCGATGCGCTTTTCGCGATCGGGGGGCAGCCCCGAGCCGCGCGCCCCTCCCCAGTCGTGATTGTGGTGATACGCGATTACCGTCTGCGCCTCTCTTGCCGCGGCGCGCACGGTTTCCAGGATCCGTTGCTTGTGCTCGGGATTCAATCGGCCGTCCGGCATGCGTTCCAGATAGTTCACGCCCGGCCGGCCCGGAGCAGCCCAGGTTTCCGGCACGAGCTGCACGGCTCCGGTCGCCATCGCCACCAGCGCGACGCGACCCTTGCCGGTCTTCAGGAAACCCGGGGCCGCAGCCGCCGCGGCGTCTGCGCCCGTGCCGGCGTGCGTGAAGCCGCGCTGGCGTACCTCGTCGATGGTAGCGAACAGCCCCGCGGTCCTGAGATCGAACGCGTGATTGTTCGCGAGCGAGAGCACGTTGAAGCCCATGGCTTTCAGACAGTCGAGAACCGCGGGCGGAGCCGGAACGGCATCCCTCGATAACGGCGCGACGTTCAGTCCCGGAGGTTGAATGGCGACCTCCAGGTTCGTGAACGCGACATCGGCGCCCCGCAGGGATTCCCTCGCATGGGCGAGCGATTCGGGCGCGGACTTGCAGATATCGTGCTTGATCAGAGCCTGACCGACGAACGCGATCGAGATGCGCGATTGAGGCTCGCCTGACGCCGGAGGGACCGCCTGCGCCGCAACCGCCGCGCCATCCAGCGCGAGCGCGCACGCCAGCAGACGGATGGAAAGAGCCAGCGCCTTTCTCATGAAGGGGTCAGGCTCAATCGAGCCCGGTCCCCTTAGTTTCCGACGACCTTGTTCGCCTTCAGTTTCTCGACCTCACCGGCATTCAGCCCGAGCCACCCGGTCAACACCTCCGCGGTATGCTCCCCGAGACCCGGCGACGCCTTCACCGTGGGGGGTTTCCCGTTGATGCGCACCGGCCAGCCGGGCATCTTGGCGGGGTGAGTCTTGTGCGGAATCACCTGCATGATGCCGCGCTTGTCGAAGCTCGGATCGTCCGCCAACTCTTTCGTATCCAGCACTGCGCCCGCCGGGATGCCCGCTCCTCCCACCTGTGCCATCGCTTCGTGCTTGGTGCGCTGCTTCGTCCAGGCGGCGATCATCGCGTCCAGCTCGTCCTGGTTTTTCGCGCGCGCCGCCGGCGTGACGAAGCGGGGATCCTCGATCAGGTCCTCTTTCCCCATCACCTTGCACAGCCGCGACCAGTGTTCCGGATTCCCCCGGCTCGTCATGATCCAGACGTAGTCGTTTGCCCCGCCCGGCGCGCACGGAAAGAGACCCGAGGGCGCATTGGAGCCGCCGCCCGAGTGCGTGCTGTCGCGCACAGGCGGCTTCCCGGTGGCCGCCTGGATAGAGAAGTTCGTGCGCATGTAGTGCATCATCGCGTCCTGCATCGCCACCTGCAGGCGACATCCCTCGCCGGTTTTCTCGCGCTTGCGCAATGCGGCAAGGATGGTGATCGCCATCGTCATCCCCGTCCCGGTGTCGCCGAACGACAGGCCGGGCTTCACCGGTTGCCGTCCCTTCTCGCCGGTCACGCTGATCGGCCCGCCCATCGCCTGCGCGATCATGTCGAAGGCGAGGTTGGTCTCGAACGGGCTGCCCTCGCCGAATCCCTTGACCTGGCAGAAAATGATCCCGGGATTCAACTTCTTCACCTCTTCATAGCCGAGGCCGAGCCGTTCGATCGTGCCGGGCGCCATGTTCTCGATGGTGATGTCGGCCTTGCGCAGCATGTCCTTGACGAGCGCGAGGCCCTGCGGGTCTTTCAGATTCACCGTGATCGACTTCTTGTTGGCGTTGAACGTCTGGAAGTAGTACGGATCGTCGTCGGGCTTGCCCGGCTGCAGCCGCCGTCCCGGGTCGCCGGTCTTCGGATTCTCGACCTTCACCACTTCGGCGCCCAGCCAGGCGAGAGCCTCGGTACAGGACGGCCCGGCCTCGAACTGGGTAAAGTCGACGACCCGGACTCCGGCGAGAAAATCTTGATCAGCGCTGCTCGACATGGTTCAGCCTCCCGTGGCTAATGGCATCCGTGCGCCAAGCTTCGCACATACCGTGCGTTTGGCCAACCGCTTGCCTTGCACAGGTGCCGGGAGTAAATTTTCCGACAGCTTGCCACTCAAGTCGGCGTGGATGCCGCTTTCTCCAAGGGGAGGAAGCCGGCATGAACATCAGACCGACTACCGGCAAGCAGGAGGAGCAAATGAAACTCAGCTACCGTGCCTGGTTGGCCGGCGTGATCCTTGGTTTTACGTTCCTTGCGCCGGTGCAGGCGCAATATCCCACCCGCTCGATCCGCTTCATCCTGCCGTTTCCTCCCGGTGGCGGCACCGACACGATGGGGCGGGCGCTTGGAACCCGCCTCGGCGAAGCGCTGGGGCAACAGATCATCATCGATAACCGCGGCGGGGGCGGCGCCAACATCGGCGCGGAGCTCGCGGCGAAGTCGCCGCCTGACGGCTACACGCTGTTCATGGCAACCGGCACGCACACGGTCAACGCGACGCTTTATCGCAATCTCGGCTACAACCTCGTGAAAGATTTCGTGCCGGTAACGCTGCTCGGCGGCACCGCCTACGTGGTCGTGGTGCATCCGTCGATACCGGTAAAGTCGATCAGGGAACTGGTCGCGCTGGCGAAGGCGCGCCCGGGCCAGATCACGCATTCGTCTTCGGGCAGCGGCAGCGGCCCGCATCTCGCCGGCGAGCTTTTCAAGAGCATGACGGGGACGAAGATGCTGCACATTCCCTACAAGGGCGGCGGGCCGTCGGTGATAGGGCTGGTCTCCGGCGAAGCTTCCGTCGGCTTCACGACGACGCCGTCCTGCATTACCGCGCTCCAGGCAGGCCGGCTGCGCGGCCTCGCCGTCAGCAGCGCGCAGCGCTCGCCTTACCTCCCGGACTTGCCGACGGTCGCGGAGGCCGGCGTTCCGGGTTACGAGACGACCGCGTGGTACGCAATGTTGGTGCCGACCGGGACGCCCGCGGAAATCGTCGCGCGTCTGAATGCGGAAACCGTCAAGGTCCTGACGCTGCCGGATGTGAAGTCCCGGCTGGACGCCACCGGCATGGTGCCGCAAAGCAGCAGCCCCGAGGAGCTTGGCAGGCAAATACACAGCGAAATCGCCAAGTGGGCGAAGGTGGTGAAAGCCCTCAACCTGAAAGTGGATTGAAATGGTTAGTGCTTTGGATCAGGACCGGGATCGTCCGTACCATTTTTCCATTGCACCTCCGAGCCATCCGCGAGATCCTGGATGACTCGTGTTTACGGTGCCGCAATATATGCGTGCCATCAAGTTTGGAGTATCGGATGGTCACGATACGCGCAGTCGCGAACAGCTGGTCCCGGAGTACGCGTGGAAGGTCGACCAGTGACGCACAAATTTGATGCGTTGGATCAGGACGTGTGATCGACCACGCTAGCAAACTGAGGCGATGATCTCGGCCATGCGATGTAACGTGAAATCAAATCTTCCTCAACAGAACTATTGCTTCCCGTCTCCTACCGGAAAAATTCCACTTTTGCTTCGCGGAACCAGAGAAAATTCGCCGGCGCCACCGAAATCGGCCCGTTGATGGCAAAGACGGCGATTTCGAACTTGTCGCCGGGAGACACGACGTTGTCGCCGAGCACCAGGCGGTTGGGCATGTTGAAGCCCTGGATCGCGGCCGGGCTCGGCCGGCCGGCAGCGCGCGGCATCGCCCCGTTGACCCAGACTTCCGCGTAGTCGTCGACATTGACGCGCAATACCGCTTTCGCGCCGGCGGTCTCGAAACCCGCGGCGCTCGCCGGGATCGTCAAAGTGGTGCGGAACCAGAAGAACGACACCATGCCGCCACCCCGCTTGCCGCCCAGATCGGTGGGCGGAACCACCTCCCAGCCCGAGTCGTCGAAGCCGACCAGCTCGGCATGGGGCTCGACGTCGTAGGTGGTCTTGAATTCCGGCCGCGAGTCGGAGAGCGCGGGGCACTCGACTAGCTTCGCTTCCCTCCCCCGCCACACCGCGCCGAACGCCGCTGATCCTGCCTCGGTCATCAAGTCGACGACGTGCACCGGCGGCACCAGCGGCGCGAGCGGCGGCTGCGGCTGCAGGAGCGGCGGAATCGGCGGCGGCTGAGAATGGGTGGGGCGGACGTAGCGGCTCGGGGGCATTACTGTGGCCTTTCTTTGTGATTGGAAGTTATCTGGTTCTCTTGGCGGCCCTAGGCGTTGTTGGCGGTGCAGCTTTTAGCAGGTCATCCTTCCACGTTCATCCTTCATCCTTCAAGCGACCGTGTCAGTTCTGCGGCGCCTGAATCCCCGCATCGCGCACCACTTTCGTCCACCGAGCAAGCTCGCTACGGGTCCAATCGCGCAGCTCCTGCGGCGTGCTGCCGGCCGGCTCCATGCCGATAGCTTCGACGTGCTTCGCGAACTCGGCGTTCGACAGCGCCCGCTTCATCTCCGCGTTGAGCTTGTTGATGATGGGCGCAGGCATGCCCGCGGGTCCGACGATTCCATACCAGCCGTTGTTGCTGAACCCGGGCAGCGGCAGCGCCTCGGCGACCGTGGGCACGTCGGGCCAGCTGCGCAACCGCTCGCGGTGCCCGGTCGCAATCGCGCGGATTCTCCCCCCCGAGACCTGCGCCTGGGTGCCCGCGACGCTGGCGAAGAGCGCCTGGATGCGGCCCCCGACGAGATCGATCACCGCCGGACCGGCACCCTTGTACGGCACGTGCACGAACTTCGCGCCGCTCGCCGCGATGATCAGCTCGAGGCTCAGATGGCCCACCGTCCCGACGCCGGGCGAGCCGAAACTGATCTTGCCGGGCTGGGCCTTCGCGAGATCAATCAACTCCTTTACACCCTTTGCCGGCACGGCAGGATACACGACCAGGAATTGCGGCACGTAGGCCGCAAGGCTCACATACGCGAAATCCTTGACCGGGTCGTAGTCGAGCTTGCTGCCCATGGCAGGGTTGGTAGTCAGTCCGGAGGAGGAGCCGAGCAGCAGCGTGTAGCCGTCTTTCGCGGCCCTGGCGCCAAGGGTATGCGCGATCGCGGTGCCGGCGCCGGGGCGGTTATCGGCGATCACCGGCACGCCGAACTTGTCGGAAAACCACGCGCCGAATACGCGCGCAAGCGGATCGGCGGAGCCGCCGGGCGGAAACGGCACGATCAAACGGATCGCCTTGGTCGGGTACGCAATCTCCGCTGCGTGGGTAGCCGCGGCCGCAATGAAGAGCGCGAGACCCGCGGAAACGATACTCACGATCGAATGTGCCAACACGGTCATGTCTCCTCCACCCCGACTTGGTTACTACGCGGCACGCCTGCTCTGCCCATTCTCCGCTCGTTTTTCGCGGCGTCCAAGCAATGAAAGTTTGACACGCGTCGGCGGCAGGGTGGAGCATCTGCCAACTCGGGAGATTCACCATGCGCACAAAAACACTATTCATCGCTTCCGCCGCCCTGGTGCTGGTTCCGCTTGCGCTCATCGGGGGACCGGCGATCGACACGAAAGCGCAAGGGCAGCCCCCGGTCCAGAAGGTCGACATGGGCGACTACGAGCCGGTCGTCCCCTGGCCGCTGCCGCTGCCCGACACCCATCACTCGCATGACGGCTGGACGTGGGGATCGGGCGCGGGCGTCTGGGCCGAGAGCCCGGACCGGGTCTGGGTCGCGCAGCGCGGCGAGATCGAGCTGCCGCCGGGCGCCGCCCCGTGGACGTGCGCCTGCCTGGTCAACCCGCGCCGGACCAATACCGGCAGGCGCGACTACGCCGGCAAGCCCTACTTCTACAAGCAGCGCCGGCACCACCTGGTGTTCGCGGTCGATCGCAACGGCAAGACGATCGAGGAGTGGCTGCAGCACGACAACTATCTCGCGCCGCCTCGCGGCACGGGACTCGGCGAGGTGGGCCGCGGGCCGCACAAGATCCTGATGAACCCGTACGACCCGGAAAAGCGCATCTGGATCGTCGATGACGACATGCACCAGATCATGATCTTCAGCAACGACGGCAAGCTCTTGAAGACGATGGGCGAGCGCGGCGTGCCGGGCCGGGATCCGAACCACTTCAATCGCGTGACGGACATCGCCTGGCTGCCCGACGGCACGTTCTTCGTCGCCGACGGCTATGCGGGCACGCGCGTGGCGAAGTTCGACCCGAACGGAAAATTCATCAAGGACTGGGGGCGGGCGCCGGCGGATCCCGCCAATCCCAAGGCGTACGAGTTCTGGTCGGTGCACAGCATCGGCATCAGCCGCGACCGGCGGATCTTCGTGGCCGACCGCCAGCACCACCGGATGCAGGTGTTCGATGAGGACGGCAACTTCCTGGCGATGTGGCCGACCGGCTACAACTCATCCGTGCTCGCTCATTTCGTGACCAACGACGATCACGTCTGGGTGGCGGACTGGACCACCAACCGGCTCGTGAAATACGACCTCGAGGGGCGCTACATCCTCGACATCGGCGGGCCCGGTGCGCTGCCCGGCCAGTTCGACGGGGTGCACCAGATACACGTCGATGCGGAGCGCAATCTCTACGTGACCGAGGTGGCGAACAGCCGGTCGCAGAAGTTCCGGCCCAAGGCCAACGCCGATCCGAACCGGCTCATTGGGACTATGGCCATCGTGAATCCCGTGCGCACCAGGCGCTAGGGACTAAGGACTCAAGTCTCCCCTACTTCGCTTCGGGCGTGAGGAACTCCACCGTGGAGTCGTGCATCCAGCCGCTGGCCTCGTTCTTGTACCAGCGCATCAGCATGCCCGTCTTCCGGATCTCGGGCGACAGCTGCACCTGGATCCATTCGCCGCGACGTCCGACCATCGGCATGACGGTTCCCCTGGCCGCGAGCACGAGCACCTCGTTGCCCGAGCTGGGGCCGGAGTGGATATTGGCGTGACTCGTCGGCACGCGGACCTGTGCCAGCACCTTCGCATCGGCGGCCGCCGGCACCGCCTCGCCCTGTCCGCCTCTCGGGACCTGGCCCTGTGCCAGCGCGTGTCCGGCAGCGATGCCCGCAAGCAGGAGCGCGACCGCCGCGGCGGATGATAGCGTCCTGTCGGGGACGGGCTTCATACGGTTGTAGTCAACACCCCGGCTTGCCCTCTCGTCAAGAGGTCTCCCGATCCTGCCGGACGATTCGCCCGGAGGAAGCTGCGCACGTGCCGCACCGCGAGCGCGATATTCTCCTTCGAGTCCTTCCAGGGATAGAGGCTCACCTGCGCATTGGGCGCCAGCCGCACCATTTCCATGCACGTGGCGTACGGATGCGCAGGAACGTCGTCCGGAAGCGCCAGCAACGGCGTCTGGCAGTTGCGCACGAAATCGCGCGTCACCGTGAGGACGAAATCGACGTCGCCGTACATCCTGGCGAGGTAGCGCTCGACCATCTCCTTCGTGATGTCCTTGCGGCTCGCCAGCAGGCCCGGCGCCCACTTTTCGAGATTGTTCCTAATGAAGAAGCCGGGCAGTTTCGGATCCACCCCGCTCGGCTGCGCATGCACCGACGCGACGATGCGACCGGGCGCCCGCTTCATCAGGTTCCAGATGAGCGGATTGCCGATGCAAAAGCCCATCACGAGAAACCTGTCGACACCCAGGTGTTCCAGCAGGCCGAGCTGGTCAGCCGTGTGCGCGTTCCAGGGATCGTCGAAATCGAGCGGCCCGGTGGACTGGCCGTCGTTCGCGTTGCGCAGGTCCATGCTGATGCAGCGGTATTCGGACTTGAACTCGGCCACCGCGTCGAACGGACCGTTGGGGTAGGAGACTCGCGAGTTCAATCCTCCGCCGTAAATGATGAACAGGGGGAAGCCGGAGCCGGCTTCTTCGTAATGAATGCGGACGTCGCCTTTCTGGTAGAACGGCATGGCTTTTTCTCCTCGCGCGGTAGCGTGCCTCGAATAATAAGGAAAGGCGTGACCAGTGACCAGTGACCAGTGACCAGTGACTCGTGACCAGAGTTCAGCTTCTTCGATTCTAGAGGTCGTGCGCGGTACGTTGTCCTTCCTGGATGTCCGACGCTGCAGCCCCGAGCGTAAACCGTTTCGCGATCTCCGCGCTCTGCGCGCGCTCCACCAGCCGCTCGGCGTCTTCCTGCAGCAGCAAACGTTCTCTCACAAGCTCTCGCGCCGCTTCCTGCACCCTGCGCACATAGCCCGCGTGCGAGCCGTAGCGTTCTTCCAGCGACGGACGTGGGTCGTTCTTCGCTTCGCGCTCCGCGCGCGTGGCGGCGAACGGAAACCAGCTGCCATCGCGGTCGCACAGCTCGCCCTCGGGGAACGGCGATTTGTAGAGATTCCAGCCGGTGTGCGTGGCGAGCGGCACGGCGATGTCGGGCAGCCGGATGCCTGACGTTTCATTGCCGTCGGCATCGACCTGCGGCACGCGCGCGCCGTAGGTCCTGGAAGCGTCCACGTCGGGCTTGATCCAGTCCCTGAGCAGGCGGATTTCGTTCATGCCGGTTACCTTCTGCATGCCGGGAATCGCCGGAAACCGCAATTGCGCCGGCGTTACCAGCGTTCCCTCGGCCAGGCGCGGCACGCGGGATGCCGGAGGCGACTTGCCCTCGCTCACCCACTCGTCGAGCGCCACGAGCAGCGCGCGCAGCGCCGGGTTGGGGCTGTGTGGGTTGCGCACGTTCGCGCACGGGCCCGGCGCGGCGCTCATGCCCGCCGTGCCGCCGTGCTGCGTGCCGGCGACCAAGTACACGCGGGAATTGGCGGGCAGCTCGATATCGTGCCGGCCCAGCGGATCGGTCGCCAGCAGCGAGGCGCCTTTCTGCCAATACTCGGTGGAGGTGTTGGTTTCGATCAGCAGCGGGTCGAATCCGTCGTTGCGGAGGAGGCTGTCGGTCCTGCCCGAGTGCGGGTCGCTCATGCGCGCCGCGGAGAACGGAAACTGCGTCTCCGGAAACGCACGGTCCTCGTGCTGGGTGGAGGTGCGCACCGGCTGGCCGAATTCATAGTTGAGAAACACGCCGCCGCCGCCGGCGATGTGCGAGAACACACCGTCGAACACCTTGCGCGCCGACTCGTCCTGGTTGAAGCCCTGGTGGATGAAATCGCGCAGGAAGCGCCCGCTCCACGAGCTGCCGTACGCGAGCGCGGCCTTGATGCCCGGCCGCGCCGGATTGTTCGCGCTTTCATCGTTGCGCAGGAAAGAAACCAGGTCCCGCACCGCGGCAAACCCCGTCCCCAGCACCTTGGGGTTCTTCGCGGGATAGTGAATTTCGTAGAGGGTGCCCGGCTGAGGATTCGTGCCTACGGGCAGGAGTGCGATTTCGCGTGTATTGACGTATTTCCAGCCGCTCGCCGGAATCTCCATCCGCGGGTCGGCTTCGGCGCGGCGTGCGGTGAGCCTCGCTTTCGACTGATCCAGCGATGCGGCCTCGTGCGTCAGGCGCAAGGTCTTCCACTGCGGCACATCCTTCCCCGCCGGCGCGCGTACGCGGGTGTCGGCGACGATCTCATCGCGGATTACGCGCTCGATAGGCACACCATTGTTGGTGGCGAATATCGTTTTCATCGACATGCCGTTGTTGCTGCGCGGCGCATCGGGGTCGAGGCTGCTCCATACCAGCGTGTAGCCGCGGCGCAGCAGGAGTCCGTTTCCGGCATCCGCCAGCGTGCCGGGATCGTTGGTTTCGGCCAGCGTGGCCGGAGCCGCATCCATGAAGCGCGTATGCATCCCCTTGCGCCCGCGGTTCACCACGTCGTAGAGAATCGTGCCGCTGCCGCGCGCCGCATCCACCGGGCGCAGGATGAAGAATTCCCCGTCGTACTCGACGCGGCCCGTTGCATTGCGCGGCGCCCTGTCGATGTTGACGATCACCTTGTTGCACGCGTCGAAAGGATCGAGCGCGCCCTTGAACGTGCCGCGCACGCGCTCGTAGGCGCCGGTGGCGCCGAAGCTCGCGCCGTCAGCGAAGGACTCGACGGCGGTGACGTTGATTTCAGTGAGCACCGGTTCAGGTCTTTCGGTTCTGCTCGGAAGGAAGAGGTACATCCCCGCCACGGGATTCGA
Organism: Burkholderiales bacterium; assembly: GCA_035649495.1. Lineage (GTDB taxonomy): Bacteria > Pseudomonadota > Gammaproteobacteria > Burkholderiales > SG8-41 > SG8-41. The sequence goes on from DASRJL010000057.1 coordinate 10,965, forward strand.
TACGCGGCCGTACGCTGGTGTACCCCGCGTTCGTGGTGTAGATCAGGACCATCCGGCTATCGGGCGCGGCTTCGAGGCGGTGCGCAAGCCCGGCCGGCAGGCTCACCAGGCTGCCGGGCACCAGCGGCACAGGATCCCGGTCCTCGAACGTCACCGCTCCCCGCCCCTCGACGCAGAACACGACCTCGTCGTCGTCGGGATGCATGTGCAGCGGCGTGATCTGGCCCGGCTCGTAGCAATTCATTCGCGTGACCAGATCCTTCGAGTTGAGCAGCGGCTGATTGACTCGCGCTTCCGGTGAATACCGTTTCAGGTCATTGATGTTGACCGCTTGAACGTTTCCATGCGTGGTCATGACCGTGTCTCCTCTAGGTAACGCCGGGTCGTGGGTAAACGAGTCTGCTACTATAACTTCCTTTTCGTGCACGTCATGAAGCGCTGCCAGGCGCTCGCAGACAGGGTTTCGATCCGGGTTTTTTCGAGTCCGCGCGCGCCACGGCATAACGCTTTGTAATGTCGGCGTCCCTGTCGCCCCGGCGCGACAAGATCCCGTGTTGTAGAAACAGCACCTTAATAGGGTCACTCCCGGCGCCGTCTCCGCGCGGCAACAGGCGGCGCGTCAGCCAGCGCCCGACGCCGCGCGCAATCACCTGATTCCGGGTGATTTTTTACCTGGCACGCCTTATGCAACGAACTTCACGCGCCAGGCGCTCGTTCTCCCATCCAACGGGGAGGAGTGGGCGATTCGCATGCTCAACTAGCTAGGAAGGAGTGACAAATGAATACGGCAATCCGAGTTGCAATTGCAGCGGCCTTCGGTGTCGCAACGGTGCTGCCTGCGTTCGCGCAGCAGCAGGACGTACGGGATCAGGCAGCCGTGGAAGGGCAGCCGTCGAAGGACAGGACCGCCCCCATGAATTACCACGACAGTGCGTATCACCGGTCGGGGATGTCGCGCCTCGAGTGGTCCATGGCGCCAAGCACCAACGAGTTCGGCAGTCCCGCGGGCGACATGGCCACCGATCGCGAAATCCGGCTGGGCAAGAACAGCAACGTCGGCGTGGCCCACGGCGAAACGGTGAAGTTCATTACGCCCGACGGCCGTGAATTCCGGTGGAGATTCGATACGCTGAAGCGGGTTACCCAGGTCCCGCTGGCCAGCATTTCGCCGGACAGCGGCTTGTCCGGGAAGGTGTTCGTAAGCGGCCATAACGACCAGGGCTGACCGGCAACAAAGAGAAGCAACGGGGGCGCGGAAGCGCCCCCTTTTTTTGCCCGCAGCCCGGCGAACCAGGTTGGATTAGACTCGGCTCATCCTCCTGTCACGAGTGCGCACTATGGTCCGCGGTGGATCGCGCGCGGTCCTGTCGCTGCTGCTGGTCCTCGCCGGAGTGGCGCACGCCGCGCCAAGGCTGGCCGGTCAGGACGCCGACGTGTCCGCGCTCACCGTATCGGGTCTTTCCTCGGGCGGCAACATGGCCGTGCAATTTCATGTCGCTCATTCCGCGTCCGTCGAGGGCGCGGGCGTGCTCGCGGCGGGACCGTATTACTGCGCCGGCGGCCGGTTGTGGACGGCCTATTACAACTGCATGACCCCGCGCGCATGGACGCCCCTCCCCTCGCAGGCGAGGCTGGAGGCAGCGACGGCGTGGCTGGAGCAAACGGGCCGCATCGATCCGACCAGGAACCTCGGCACGGCAAAGGTCTGGATCTTCTCGGGGACCCGCGACGACACGGTTTCCCCGGACGTGGTATCTGCGCTCGCGACCTGGTACCGGCGCTACGTGAACCCGGCGAACGTGATATTCGTCCAGGATCGTCCGACCGGACACGCCATGCCGAGCGCCGACCCGGACGTAAAGGCGGCGTGCGAAGCAACGGAATCCCCCTACCTCAATCGTTGCATCGACAAGGGCACCGGGAAGCCGTACGACGCCGCGGGCGCGCTGCTCGCGCACCTCATGGGCTCCGCGCCGGCGGTTGCCGCCACGGAAACCGGCGCATTGAAGCAGTTCGACCAGCGCGAGTTCGCCGGTGGCGAGCCCTACTCGATTTCGCTGGCCGAGACCGGTTACGTCTACATGCCCGCGGCCTGCGCGACGCGGCGTTGCCGCGTGCACGTGGCGTTCCATGGCTGCCGGCAACACGAGGGCGCAGTGGGGCCGGCGTTCGCGCGCGACGCGGGATACAACCGGTGGGCCGACGCGCACCATCTCATCGTGCTGTATCCGCAGACGATCGCCCGGCCTGCAACGAGTTTCGCGGGCGGATTCCTCTACAACCCGAGGGGCTGCTGGGATTGGTGGGGTTACACCGGCGCCGAGTACCACACCAAGGCCGCGCCCCAGATCCGCGCGGTGAAGGCAATGGTCGAGCGGCTGGGACAGCCAAGATAGGAAAAGCGGCTCAGATATGGCGATGCGGATACCGCGGTGCAGGTACAGCGGTTCAGACGCGGCGGTTCAGCGGAGCAGGTATTGCGGGTCAGATACAGCAACTACGTTTCGCCCGAGTCCCTTCATCTGGATCTTTTCATCCGAATCGCTTTATCTGCACCGTTTTATCTGCACCGCTTTATCTGCACCGCTTTATCTGCACCGCTTTATCTGCATCGTTTTATCTGCACCGCTTCATCTGAGCCGCATTCATAGCTGCGGATGCCGCTCCACCCACCCCGCCGCCCGCTCGTACAGGTGCGCAACGCGGTAGATCAGCGCTTCGCTGAACGGTGCGCCGACGATCTGCATCGCCAGCGGCAACCCCGCCTTGGTGAAGCCGACCGGCACGGATAGCGCCGGGCCGCCGGTCACGTTGAACGGCGCGCGCGCCTGCCGGCCGTAGGTGCGCTCGATGGCATCGTCGTCGTCGATGCGACAGGGTGGATCGAGCGAGCTGGCCGTGACCGCGACGTCGATTTCCGAAAAGAGCGCATGGAACGCATCCGTCATCCGGCGCCGCACGCGCGTCGCGTTGACGTAGTCGGCGGCGCGCACGAAGGCGCCGCCCAACAGCCGCTCGCGTGCCCGCGCGCCGTAATCCTGCGGCCGCTCGCGCAACCACTTCTCGTGGATCGCGAAGGCCTCGCTCGTCAGAATCGTCCGGTTGCAGGCAAGCCAGTCGGGCAGAGGATCGGTCTTGATCTCGCGCACCTCCGCGCCCAGCTCGCCCAACTTCGCGATGGCCGCATCGATGCCGGCCGTCATTTCCGGGTCGGCCTCCATGTCGCGCGTGTAGAAATGGCGGATCACGCCTATCCTGAGGCCCTTCACGCCGCGTTCCAGCTGGGCGGTGTAGCCGCCCGTCGCGCGATTGACGCTGCCCGGATCCAGCGGATCGTGGCCCGCGATGAGATCGAGCATCAGCGCGTTGTCGCGCACCGTGCGGGTGAGCGCTCCGACGTGATCGAGCGAGAAGGCGAGCGGGAACACGCCGCGCCGGCTCACCACGCCGTAGGTGGGCTTGATGCCGGCGACGCCGCACATCGCGGCCGGGTTGCGCACGGAGCCGCCGGTATCGGTGCCGATCGCCGCCGGGAGGAAACCCGCGGCGGTCGCGGCACCCGAACCGCTCGAGGAACCGCCGCAGAAATAGTCCCGGTTCCACGGATTGCGCGCCGGCGGCCAGGGCAGATCGAAGGACGGCCCGCCGATGGCGAACTCGTGCGTCGAGAGCTTGCCCATGAACACGCCGCCCGCCGCGCGCAGCTTCTGCGCGACCGCAGCGTCGGCAGTGGCGACGTTGTCCTTCAGGATCTTCGAATGGCTGGTTGTCGGCAGCCCCGCGTAGTCCACGATGTCCTTCAGGCCGTAAGGCACGCCGTGGAACGGCCCGCGCCAGCCGCCGCGCGCGATCTCGGTCTCGGCGCGCCGCGCATCCTCCAGCGCCAGCTCGGGTGCAAAGCGAAGAAAGGCGTTCAGCTTGCTGTCGTGGCGCTCGATACGGGCTATCAGCGCCTTCGCGTACTCGACGGGGGAGAGCTTCTTGCCGCGCAGCAGCTCCGCGGCCTCGGCGACGGTAAGCCAGGGTAGATCGGTCATCGGCTTCCTCCCGTATCGAGCGTGTATACGTGGGCCGGTTCGTCGGCCGGCCCCAGGTCTGCCGCCAGCACCTCCCGCCGCACTCGCGCCGCTTTCGTCGCGCGCAGCAACTGCTTCAGGTGCTCGTCGGAGAGGCGGGTCATGCCGATCTCCGCGGCCATCTTGCGGATCTGGTCGAGCGTCAGTTCCTCTTCGGGCATGCGGCCTCCTGGCTGGTTACATCCACTTTACGCCGATTCCAGCGCGAAGTGGATTGGACAGGTTGGCGGTAACGCTATGGCGTTATCGGCGGCGTTGTTCACAGAACACGGTTCCATCACCGGTCAAGCAGCGAACGACCGCTACCGCGACGTCATCTCGGCGACCGCCAATCCCACGTTCGCGCGATGATTCTCCTGGAACATAGAAATTGCCGGTAGAACCGGGCCTCCAAGGCCTACCAAGGTCATATCTCCAATCGATTTATTGTCTTGGTCAGTGACTTGGGGGTGAAGCTGTAGCGTTACTTCGCCAGGCCCAGATCCACCAGCACGCTCTTCGTGTGGTTGCTCTGGTTCTCCAGGTACTTCACGAGGTCCGCGCCGCGCAGCGTCGGCGCCGTCACGTCGTTCTTCACCATCCACTCCTTCCACTCGTTGCCGTCGAATGCGCGGGTCAGGGCGTCCTGCCAGTACGCGACCTGCGCGGGCGTGATGTCTTTGGCGCCGAAGATACACCGCCAGGTAGCCAGCACCGGTGCGTCTATCCCCTGCTCGATGAGGGTAGGCACGTCCGCGAGGGCGCCCGGCCTGCGCTGCGGCGCGGCGATGGCGAGCATGCGCAACTGGCCCGCGACCACCGGCGGCGTGGAGCCCGCGGCGGAGGAAACGGAGGCTTGTATGTGCCCGCCCATCATGGCCGTCGTTGCTTCCGCGCTCGTCTTGAAAACGACCATCTTCAGCCGCTTCGGATCCACGCCACCCGCCTTTGCGGCCATGGCAGCCACCGCGTGGGACGTGCCGCCGCGCGCGACGACGCTGAACGCGACGGACTCGGGGTCGACCTTGAGGCGATCGATCAGGTCGCGCAGGTTTTTGAACGGGGAATTCGCCGGGACCATGAAAGCGCTGTAATCGACGAAGGCCAGGGCGAGCGCAGGGAAATCGCGGTAGCTGTACTGCGTCAGCCCCTGTATGTGGTTCGTGAGCAGGGTCGAGGTCGCAAACAAGAGGTAGTGAGGGTCGGCGCGATGCTGCGCGTGGTAGGCGACCGACACGGTCTGGTTGCCCCCCGCCTTGTTGGCGACGAGGATCGGCGTCTGCACGAGCTTCTGATCCTGCAGCATTTTCTGCATGAGACGCGCCACGGTATCGTTCCCGCCTCCCGGCGCGGTCGGCAGTATGATTTCGACCTGCTTTTCCGGACGCCAGGCTGGCTGGCCCCACGCCGGCGCCGCCACGACGAAAACGAGCAACGCCGCCTGCGTCAAGAACTTCATGTCTTCCTTCCGGGCTTGTTCAATTCCTGCCAGCGTCTTAGAGTAGGTTCCCCTACCAGCACCAGTCAACCAGAAAGGAAGAACAATGGCAGCGAGTCCTTTACGCGTGGGATTCATCGGAGCGGGCGGCCGTTGGGGCCCGTGGGCGCATGCGCCGGCCCTGCAGGGCATGCCGGAAACGGAGATTTACGCCGTGTGCACGGCGCATGCGGACACGGCGCAGGCGGCCGCGGACAAGTACGGCGTGAAGCACGCCTACAGCGACATCAAGAAAATGGGCGCAGATCCGCAGGTGGAGGCGGCGCTCGTCGCCGTGCGCGTACCCGCCCACTACACGCTGTCGAAGGACGCTCTCGAGGCGGGAAAGCACGTTTACTGCGAGTGGCCGCTGGGCAAGACCACGAAGGAAGCGGAAGAGCTTGCCGCTCTCGCGAAGAAAAAGAACCTCCGCACCATGGTCGGCCTCCAGCGCCGTGCTTCGCCCGCGTTCATGTACCTGCGGGAGCTGGTAGCCGGCGGTTACGTGGGGCAGGTGCTGTCGGTGAACATGACGATGCAGGCAAGCGGTGTCCTCACCCGCACTTCGGACCGCACCTGGCAGCGCGACTTCAGCCTCGGCGCGAACACCCTCACCATCACGTTCGGCCACGCTATCGATGCGCTGTGCATGGTGGTCGGCGAGCTGACCGAGGTGTCGGCCATCGTGGCCACGCAGGTGCCGCAGTGGTTGGAGACCGATACGAAGCAGTACGTGGACGTGACCTCGCCCGACAACATCATGATCCAGGGCCGGCTCGAAAACGGCGCGGTGGTCATGGCCAGCGTCTGCGTCCACCCGTACCATGGCAGCGGCTACCGCTTCGAGATCTACGGCAAGGACGGCACCCTGATGATGCTGGGCGGCGGCGAGGCCGGGGAGGAAGCGAACCGCAAGATCGTGGGCGGCAAGAAGGACGATAAGGCGCTGCAGGAGCTGCCCGTACCGGACCGGCTGAAATGGGTGCCGGAGGCCGTGCGCAAGGTGGGCCGCTCCTACGACGTCGGCCAGATGTGGGTCAAGTTCGCCGAGAGCATACGTACCGGCGCGAAGATCGAGCAGCCCGATTTCGATCACGCGGTGCGCCGCCACCGGATGCTCGACGCGATTGTGAGGGCGTCGGAGACGGGGCAGCGGCAGAAAGTGGTGCTGTAGTCTCGCTGCCTGCCGAGCGAGCGCGGCGCGCGCTACTCCGGAATCGCGCCCATGAGGTACATGATCGTGAGTACCGGGCTCGGCTCGCCGAGCGGGCCGAACCAGGTGCGGAAGATACCGGCGATTTCCCCGCTCGCGTAGAGCCGTGACAGGCCGGTGTTCACCGCAAGGCGGAAATCGGAGTCGCCGCGCGGCAGCACGATGCCGTAGGGCTCGAACGACAGATCCTCCGGCAGCATGACGAGCGCCCTGGGGTCTTTTGACGCGGTCGACGCGCCCAGCAGCAGGAGCTTGTCGCTCGCGAACGCGTCGGCCTTGCCCGCCTCGAGAGCCGCGAACGCTTCCTCGCGGCTCTTGAACGGCGCAACCTTCGCCCCGATCTGGCGGCGCTTCAACTCCCCCTGGACGGCGCGCTCGTTGGTGGTGCCGGCGACGACCGCGATCGTCTTTCCCCCCATGTCGGCAAGCGAGCGCAGCCCGGAAGCGGTGCGGACCAGCAGCCCCGTGGTTTCGACGAAGGTGAAGCTGGAGAAATCCACCTGCTTCAGGCGCGACAGCGTCACGGTGCTGGCGCCGCACTCCATGTCCGCCCGGCCCTTCGCGACCGCGTCGAACCGCGTCGCCGTCGTGACGGGGAGCCACTTGATCTCGAGGGCCGGCAGCTTCAACTGCTGGGCGATCGAGTCCACCACCCGCTTGCATATGTCGATCGAGAAGCCCCCTATCTCCTTCTTCTCGTCCGTGAACGAGAACGGCTTCGCGTCAGCGCGGTAGGCGATCGAGATCGCCTTCGCCGCGGCGATGCTCTTCAGCCGTCCTTCCAGGGCCTGGGCCTGAACGGCGCCCGCGGCCAGCAAAAGCGCGAGTGCAAGTATGCTCGTGCGGATCATGTCATCTCCCGGTGTATCGTTGCGATACGCGACGATACCGGTAACCACCGGCCGGGACAACCCGGCCGGTTGCGTCCGCCGGGAGAGCCTTCAGTGCCCGGGCGTGATTTTCGCGGCGGACGACAGGTGGTTGCCCAGCACGTTCCTTGTCGCGCGCATTTTCCGTTCTCCTTCTCAATCGGGCCGGATGTTCTGGTTCACGCTGAAGAGGTTCGCCGGGTCGTACTGGCGCTTCACCTGGACCAGGCGGCCGTAGTTCGGGCCGTAGGCGCTGCGCACCCGATCGCCCTCGTCCGCCGTCAGGAAATTGACGTAGACGCCGCCGCTCGCGAAGGGCGCCGAGGCGTCGAAAAAGTCGCGCGCCCACCGGATGCCGCGCTCGTCGTCCGCGGCATCGTCCCAGCGGCCGTGCACGTTCATGACGAACTGCGTATCGCGGTGCGCGTAGGCCGCGGAATCGGGTGCCAGCCGCGCTGTGGCGCCACCGATCGCGCCAAAGAAGATCTCGCACTGTGGAGACGGCAGCTTCCCGATGTACTCGATGACGGTGTCGAACAGCTTGTCCTCGAGCGTAGCGAAGTTGTGGGATTTCCAGTAGTTGCGCGCACCGGGAGTAAGCAGCGGGTCGAACGCCTGTTGCCACGCCACGTAGGGCTGGACGCCGACGTGCTCGCCGGCAACCTTGCCAAACTTGCGTAGCGGCGCGATGAGGCGCTCGCCCTGGCCCGGGTCACCCGCGTAGAGCACCGCGAGCACGACGACCTCTTTGCCGTGTATCCCCTGCGGAAGGAACGGCAGCGGCGGTGCTTTGCGCAGGACCGCCCACACGGAGAGCTCGTCGGGTGCCTTCGCCATGAATTCGCGGTAGCGCTGCAGCACGGCTTTCGCCTCGGCGAACGGGTAGACGATCAGGCCGCTCAGCACTTCCGGGCCGACGGGATGGAGCCGGAATTCGAAGCGGGTGACCACGCCGAAGTTGCCGCCGCCGCCCCGGATTGCCCAGAAGAGATCCGGGTGCTCGTTGGCGCTGGTGCGCACCACCTTGCCGTCCGCAGTCACCACCTCCGCGGACTCGAGGTTGTCGACGGTCATGCCAAACTTGCGGCTCAACCAGCCGAACCCGCCGCCCAGCGTCAGGCCCGCAATGCCGGTGGTAGAGTTGATCCCCAGCGGCGTGGCGAGGCCGTATGCCTGGGTGGCGGCGTCGAGATCCGCGAGTAGTGCGCCGCCCTCAATCACGACACGATGCGCGCGCGCGTCGACTTTCGCGGCCTTCATCTGCGAAAGATCGATTACGATTCCGTCTTCGCACAGGGCACTGCCGGCGATGTTGTGTCCCCCGCCCCGGACGGCGAGCGGGAGCCCGCTGTCCCTGGCGAAGTTCACGGCACGGACGACGTCCGCAGTCGATGCGCAGCGCACGATGAGCGCGGGATGCTTGTCGATCATCGCGTTCCATATCCTGCGCGTGGTCTCGTAGTCCGCGTCTTCCGGCAGCACGACCTGCCCGCGGACGCCTCGTTTCAGCTCTTCGATCCTGGCGGCCAGCTGCCGCGGGGCCGCGGGTCTTGCAGCGATAATCGACATGTCTTCTTCCTTCTGGTTGGTGGTTGCGGCAGTATCGGGGAGCTGGGCGGCGAGGTATTGATCGAACCTCCACCGCTTTTGCGCGGGACGCCGGAGTTGCCGATAATCGCGCTCATGGATGCTCTTTCCGATGCGCTGCGCGTGCTGCGCCTGACCGGCGCCGTGTTCCTCGACGCGGAGTTCACCGAGCCGTGGTGCGTCATATCCGACCCCCGGGGAAACGACTCCCTCATGGCCGGCACCCCGGACATCGTGTTCTTTCATGTCCTCACCGAGGGCCGCTGCAGGGCGAGACTGATCGAGGGCGGGCAGGCGTTAGATCTCGCGGCGGGCGACCTCATCATGCTGCCGCGCGGCAACCGGCACTTGATGGGCAGCGACCTCCATCTCGCTCCCGTGGTGGCCGACTCGATCGTTCGGCCCGGCGCGGGTGGGCTGCTGCGGATCGAGCACGGCGGCGGCGGGGGAAGAACGCGATTCGTCTGCGGCTACCTCCGTTGCGACGAGCGGCTCTGCGGGCAGATACTCGATGCGCTGCCGAAGCTGCTGCGCGTGCCGCTCGGGGACGCGACCGCCAACGGTTGGGTCCAGAGCCTGCTCACCGCCGGAATCCAGGAATCGTCCGCGGCCCGCCCCGGCAGCGAGACGATGCTCGCGAAACTCTCGGAGCTGCTGTTCGTCGAGGCGCTGCGCCGCTACATCGAGATGCTGCCGGAGCAGCAGACGGGCTGGCTCGCCGGCCTGCGCGACCGTTTCGTGGGTCGGGCGCTGGCGCTGATGCACGAGCGCCCGGAGCAAGACTGGACGGTGGAGGAGTTGGCGCAGACAGTCGGACTATCGCGCTCGGCGCTTGCGCAGCGTTTCTCCGACTTTCTCGGGCAGCCGCCCATGCAGTACCTGACCCACTGGCGCCTCACCATTGCCGCCCAGCGGCTGCGCAACGAACACGCCAGTCTCGACCGCATCGCGTCCGACAGCGGCTACGATTCCGGCGCGGCGTTCAACCGCGCTTTCAAGCGCGCCTTCGGCACCACGCCGGCGGCCTGGCGCAAGGGCGACCCGGCTCGCGCCCCGAGCTAGCGGCAGGTCATCCTTCCACGTTTATCCTTCATCCTTGTTTCGCATATGGCCCTCAAGCGCCCCAAAGGCCCCGCCGGCACGCTGGTCGTGCTGGAGCACGACTCGCGCATCCTGAAGGGCAACCCCCTCGGCGATCCGCACGTGCGCAAGGTCGCGGTGTGGCTGCCGCCCCACTACGATGGCCGTAACCTCGGCACCGGCCGGCCCCGCTTTCCGGTGCTCTACGACCTCGTCGGCTTCACGGGCTCCGGCCTGTCGCACGCCAACTGGAAGCCGTTCGGCGACAACGTGCCGGAGCGCGTGGCGCGGCTCATCCACGCAAGGAAGATGGGGCCGGCGATCGTCGTCTTCCCGGATTGCTTCACCGCGCTCGGCGGCAACCAGTACGTGAACTCGTCCGCGATCGGAAACTACGCGGACTATCTCACGCGCGAGATCGTGCCTTTCGTCGACCGCGAATTCCGCACGCTGGCGAGCCGCGAGCACCGGGGCTGCTTCGGCAAGTCGTCCGGCGGCTACGGAGCCATCGTCCACGGGATGAAGTACGCGAAGTACTGGGGCGCGATCGCGAATCATTCCGGCGATGCGTATTTCGATTTCGTCTACTGGTGCGACTGGCCCAATACGTTGAACGAGCTTGCGAAGCATCGCACGCCGAAGCTGAAGCCCGGCTCCCGCGATGTGCGCCGCGCTGCGGGTTCGAGGGGTCTCGGGGGTGGGATCAATGAGGGGCTCGACGACGGGCGCGTCCGGCGCTTCCTCGACCACGTGTGGCGCAAGGAAAAGCTGTCGACGGCCGAGGGACATTGCATCATGAACCTCTGCATGGCGGCCACCTACGATCCGGACCCGCGGGCGCCCCTCGGCTTCCGCGTGCCGTTCAATCTCGAATCCGGGGAAGTGATAGCAAAGCGCTGGTACAAGTGGCGCGAGCACGACCCTATCAATCTCGTCGCGCGCTACCGGACCAATCTCAAGTCGCTCTCCGGCATCTACATCGACTGCGGCTGGCGCGACCAGTACCACATACACTACGGCACCCGCATCCTGTCGCAGCGTCTCGCCGCGGCCGGCGTCCGGCACACCTACGAGGAATTCGACGACAACCACTCCGACGTCGATTACCGGATGGATGCGAGCTTGCCCTTTCTCTACCGCGCGCTGAGGCCCTGAGTCTGCGGAAGAGCATCTCCTCTGTCGCCGGGCAACGACAGACCGGAGTCGTCGCAAGAACAAAAAGGCGTGCGGCCATGTCCCACCGCCATGGCCCTCGCCTCATTGTCGATTGTTGCGTTTCTGCTGCTTGCGCTGGCAGCCTACGCGCAATTTCAGATCCCGCGATTCACGTCGGGAAGCGGCAACACGATGGTCTCCAGGGCCGTGCTGGCGATCACCGGCATCGGGCTGGGATTGGTGTCGGCCGCAGTCTATTTCGCCGAGCCGTCACGCGCGCTGCTCGCCTTCCTGATCGGATTCGGCGTCGTTCATTTTCCCGCGGCGTTGATACTTTTCATCAAGCACGCGGGGCATTCGGGCAAGTCCTGATTCCCTCCAGGGTTTGCCAGACTCCTCCGACACGCGGTTAGTCGCAGCCGCGCAGCAGGAAAATCGCGAACAGCACGGGAATCGGCACGCCCACCAGCCACAGCAGTATGTAGCCGATCTTGCCTTCCTGCATGCCCCGCTGCACACGTTCGGCAAACCGCTGCTTCGCTTCGATGATCCGCTTCATACGAGGACTCCTTTTCTCCGTCGTTGGATGGCGACGGAACAATCCCGCATCCGTCTCTACCGTTCGACGACCCTGACGCGCGCGAGTTTCGGCACATTTCGTAAGGCTTTCTCCTATTCGTATCGGCCGCGCAGAACCGACTGCCTCGCGCCGCAGTCGTACCAGCAAGGCAAACCCATCGAGGAGATGTCGATGTACAAGTCAGTTGCCGTTCTAGTCGCAGGCGTGCTCCTGGGAAGCGGCGCAGCATTCGGCAAGCTGCCGCCGCCCAGCGCGGAAGAACAGGCCGCCGCTGCCACGAAAAAGGCCGCGGAGCAGGCGCAGCTTGAGCAGGAGAAAGCGCTGCTGGAAAAAGCGCAGGATCGCATCGTCGCGCGATACCGCAGTGAGAGTTCGACCCGGCAACAGGCGGCCGGCGGCCGCACTTCCGATCAGAACATGCCGAAGACGACGAGCGAGCTGCCGCGTGGGACAGGGCCTGATCCTGTCAGGCCCCAGAGCGCGGAGGCGCACTCCGCGCCGGCGAAGTGATCACACGCTGGTAAAGATCGAAATGCCGTTTTTGAGATGAGTGCTAGTGCGCGACCGCCACGGGCTGATGCGCACGCAGGAAAGTGCGGATGTGGCGCACCGCCTGCCCAAGCTGCTCCTTGTTTTCCTTCCACGGGTAGATGCTCACCTGCGAATTCGGCGCGAGGCGCGCGGCCTCCACGGCCACGGCGTACGGGTGCGACGGGACGTCGTCCGGCAGTACCAGCACGGGCGTCTGGCAGGCCCGCACGAAGTCGCGTGTCACGGTGAAGACGAAATCGGGGTTGGAGCCGTACATCTTCTTCAGGAAGGCGTCGGCCATCGCCATCGTGAGATCGGGCCGGCTGGCCGTGAGCTTGGGGGCCCAGCCCTTGATGTTGTTGTTGTAAAAGTGGTCGGGAATTTCCGGGCGGAACCCGCTGGGTTGCGCGAGCACAGCGGCGACGACGCGCTTCGGTGCGCGCTTCAAGAGGTTCCAGATGAAGGGGCCGCCGATGCAGAAGCCCATCACGAGGAATTCCTGGATGCCCAGGTGATCCATCAGTCCGATATGGTCATCGGTATAGGAGTCCCACGGCCTGTCGGTCTCGAGCGGTCCGGAGGACTGGCCTTCGTTGGCGTTCCTCAGGTCCGCCGCAATGCAGCGGTACTCGCCCTTGAACTCCCCGATCGCGTCGAAAGGCGACTTGAGGTGGGCGATCGTCGAGTTCAACCCCCCGCCGGGGATGAGCAACAACGGAAAGCCGGAGCCGGCCTCTACATAGTGGATGCGGACCTTACCTTTTTCGTAGAACGGCATGGGAGTTCCTCCTTGGTGGGAGCGCCCACCATACAGGCAGGTCTCTCACCGCGTCAATTTCCGCGTCAGCGCCCTTTGAACACCGGCGCGCGCTTCTCGATGAACGCCTTGACGCCTTCTTTCGAGTCCTCGGTCTGCCGGCAGATCCCCTGGGCGAACGATTCGAACTCGAGGCCCCCGCGCAGATCCACGTCCTGGTTGTGGTAGATCGCCCGCTTCGCGAGCTGTATCGCGACCGGCGGCCCGGCGGCGATCTTCCCCGCGAGCTTCCAGGTCTCGGCCATGAGGGTCTCGGGCGCGACCACCGCGTTCACGATTCCGAGCCGCAGCGCCTCGTCGGCGTCTATCGAGTCGCCGGTGAAGATCAGCTCGGCCGCCTTGGCCGTTCCCACGAGGCGCGGCAGAAACCAAGACCCGCCCCAGTCCGGGGTGAGGCCGCGCTTTACGAACGCCTGCGAGAACTTCGCCGCCGTCGAGGCTATGCGCAGGTCGCAGGCGAGCGCCAGGTTCATGCCCGCACCGGCGGCAGGTCCGTTGACGGCCGCGACGACCGGCTTCGGGCAGTCGCGCATGGCGAGGATAGTGCGGTCGCGGATCGGGAACGATTGCTCGGCCGGCGCCGCCGTCTCACCGCTCGTCTCGCGCTCCTTCATCGACTTCACGTCGCCGCCGGAGCAAAAGCCCCGCCCGGCGCCGGTTATCACCAGCACCCTCACTTCCGGATCCGCGGCCGCCTTGCGGAAGGCATCGTAGAGATCGTCCCGCAGCGTGTCGCCCAGCGCATTCAACCGCTCGGGCCGGTTCAGCGTCAGCGTGGCGATGTGGTCCTTTACGTCGTACAGCAGGCACTTGTAGGTCATGACAGTCCTTTGATTTTCGATCTACCGGATTCTAGTCACTGGTTGCCAGTGAGCTTACGATACCGCGCCATATGCCGGATCGCGTCTTTCGGCTGTTTCAACTCGTCGCACAACAACGCCAGATTGTAGTGGCAATCGGCGAGATCGGGGTCTCGCCTCAGGGCCCCCACGTAAGCCTCCAGCGCCTCGTTCTTGCGCCCCGTGTCCTCGAGCAGCACACCGAGATTGTAGTAAAGGACGGCGTCGGTACTGCTCGCCTTGATCGCTTCGCGGTATACGCGCTCGGCCTCTGCGTGCCGTCCCGCCTCGTGCAGCAGCCCCCCCAGGTTGATGCGGGCTTTGACGAGCGCTGGATCCGCCGCGATGGCCCGCGCGTACGCCTGGGCGGCCGCCGCAACGTCCCGTTTCTCGAGTGCCGCTCCCTTTTCGAACCACTCCAGCGCAGCGGCGGCGGTAGGGGGGGTGCGGGGGGAACGGGAAGGCCCCGAAAGTTTTTCCCGGAAGGGGCCCGGTTCCCCCCGCTTGCTCGATGGGGTGCGAGGGGTTTGGGAAGGCTCCGATGATCTGCCGGAAGGGGCCCGTTCCCCCTGCTCGTCTATAACGCTCAGGGATCCGGAGTCAGGATCCCCCTCGAACGCCAGGAGGTACTGCCCGGAGTCCGCCTGCCAGCGGCTGGCGCCTTCCTTGACGACCACGCGGTCGCCCACCGCGCCTATGCTCAATCCAGACAGCGGCATCGAATCGGGAAGGTGGCGGCGCAGCTCCTTGACGGAGCGGGTGATCCGCTGGCGCGGCACGTTGGAATTCGCAAGCGCTTGCGCCGTGCGCAGAACGATCAGATCCTGAAACGAGAACTGCCAGGCATTGCGCGGACCGCGCGAGGGAGTGACGAACCCGGCCTCGATGAACGTGCGAATCGTGCTGCGCGGGAGTCGAAGGAGCTTCTCGACGTCGCGCACGCCGTACCGGTGCATCTAGCCTCGCTTCGCAGCCTTCTTCGCGGAGGGCTCGGCCTGGGCGCGCTTGGGCGGCTTGCGCGTCTCGGCGCGAGGCTCCGCCTGCGACTTGGCAGGCGCCTTCTTCTCGAGACTCGCGCGCAGCGCCTCCATGAGATCGATGACCTGGGCGCCGCCTTCGGGCGCTTCGTCCGCCACGGTGACCTCCTGGCCCTCGACCTTCTTCTGCACCGCGGCCTCGATGCGGGTGCGTACGTCGTCGGTGTACGCCGACGGGTCGAACTTGTCGGAGGCTTGCTGGTCGATCAGCTGTTTCGCAAGCTTCAACTCCACGTCCTTGACGTCGGTCTTCGGAATATCGATGTCCTTTACCGCCCTCACTTCGGCCGCGTAGAGGAGCTGCTGCATGACGAGCGCGTCGCCGTTCCCGTCCGCGATCGGACGGATCATCACGATGTACTGCTTGCCGCGGGCGGCCCACCGGCCGATGGCGCAGCGGTCGGACTCACGCAGCGCCTTCGCCAGCAGCGAGTACGGCTTCGTCCCGCCCTTGTCAGGCGCAAGGTAGTAGGCCTTGTCGAAAAATATCGGATCGACGGCCTCGATGGGCACGAATTCCGTGATATCCGCGGCGTGGGTGCCGGCCTCCTCCAGCGCCTTCAGCTCCTCGGGCGTGAACATCACGTACTGGTCTTTCGCGAACTCGTATCCCTTGACCATGTCCTCGCGCGCGACCGGGATCTCTTCCTTCGCGCAAAGGTACTGCTGCTTCAAGCGCGAGCCGCATGCCTTGTGCAGGAGATTGAACGAGATCGCGCGGCTCGCCTCGGTGGCCGAATAGAGCTTCACCGGGATGGAGACCAGCCCGAACGAGATGGAGAGCGATCCTATCGACCGTGCCGCCATGTTCTGCCTCCGTTACCCCAAACTGTAGTTGCTGATGTAGGGGAGCACGAGGGAAGCATCCCCTCGTTTGTTACATTCGCCAGATCAGTCAACGCTTTACAGGGGGATGCTATTGTAATCCGTGAGCATTTCTCTGGAAAGCCGATACCCGGCGATTCGGGTGAAAAATATCCCTGATGTGTCTCAAAAACGACAAACGGACCTGATCAAGAAGACTGACAGGGTCAAATCGGAAAAAATCCTGCAAATCTAGGCCTTCGCGCGCTCCAGCACGCTCTCCAGGCTTTGCTTGCGCTGCAAGGCCTCGCCCCAGCGATCGCCTGTCTGGGCCAGCCGCTCAGGCACGTTCGTGATCCTGAAATCCAGCGGGTGCGCGCGCTCCAGCTCTTCCCACGAGAGCGGGATGGACACCGGCGCACCCGGCTCGCCGCGCGGCGAGTACGCGACGTTCAGCGTCTTGCCGCGAACGTTCATGTTGTAGTCCATGAAGATCTTTCCCGTTCTCTTCGGCACGCTCCATTCCAGGGTGATGTCCTTCGGGTGCCGGCGCATCAGGTGACGCCCGACCAGCTCCGACACGTGGCGCGCGGCGTCGAAATCGATCGTGCGCCGGATCGGCACGAAGACATGCAGGCCGGTCTTGCCCGAGGTCTTCACGATCGCCTCCAGCGACATGCTGGCGAGCAACTCGCGCAGCCGGAACGCGACCTCTTTTCCCTTCTCGAAGGCGACCGTGTTCAGCTCCGGCTCCGCGCCGGCCGCCTCCTTGCCGGAATAGATATAGGGATCGATATCGAAGACGACGTAATCGGGATAGTTGAGCACCGATTCCTCCAGCGCGGCGAGAGAGCTCGCATAGTCGGTGCCGCCGGCCGGGGAATCGGGGCCCGGCTTCGCGCGCGAATGCCACACGTGAAATTCGAGCGTGCCGGATTGCGCGAGCCACAGGAGCGTCGGCAGGTTGTTGCACAGCAGGTACTCGTGGCTCTCGTCCTTGTGACCCGAGAACACGGTGATCGTCTCCACGAAGGGCGGCCGCTCCTGCTCCCAGTGCTTCTGGAAGAAGCGCTGCCCGCGGATGCCGTCGGGCATTCGTATCATCGTGAGAGGACGATCGGCAAGATGCGGCAGGATGAAAGGCGACACGCGGGCGAAATAGCGCAGCAGGTCGCGCTTGGTGAGCGCAGGGTGCTTCAACGCCGGATCCGCCGGCCAGTACACGCGGTCGACGTGTGTCAGACGGATACGATGCCGCCCCGATTCAGTCGAAAATTCGAGCGGAAAGTCGTTTTTTGGATTCTGCAGCTGGGCCAGGATTTCGGCGATTTCATCCGATCCGTGCGCGTTCTGGCGTGCCGCCGTATCCGTTGCGATGTTGTGCGCTGCCCGTGCTCGCTTCACGTCTTTCGCATCCAGGTCGTCGCGCAGCCGCAGGAATACCGGCGCGCGAAGATGACCGTCCTCGGTCCAGTTCTGGTACTTGACCTCGGCGACCAGCCGGGGCTCCACCCACGTGGTCGGATTGGTCAGCTCGGGCTTTTCGGCGAACGGGCAGGACTTTCGTTCGAGCGGCTTCAAGAGCGCCGTCATCCGGGTAAGGGCACGATCGTCCAGGCCGGATCCCACGTGCGAGGCGAACTGGAGTTTGCCTTTGTCCCAGTATCCGACGAGGAGCGCGCCCAGCGACCCCCGCGAGCCTTTCCCCCGGGTATAGCCGCCGACGACGAAATCGTCCGTGTGCGTCGGCTTGATCTTCAGCCACAGCCCCGAGCGCTTGCCGGACTCGTAGCGGCTGTCACTGCGCTTGCCGATGACGCCTTCGAGACCGCTCGCCGTCGCCGCCGCGTAGAGGGCGATGCCGTCCTCGGACGCGTGCACCAGGCGCACCAGTGGTGAAGGCAGCAGGCATTGGGAGAGATAGCGCCGGCGATCGCGGTACGGCGACTTCCGCAGATCGATGCCGGCGAAATACAGGATATCGAAGCAATAAAAGACGACCGGCGCGTTGTGATCCGCGGCGGCCAGCTCCCGCGCCGACTTCAATTGAACGCGATTCTGCAGCGCGTTGAAGGAAGGCTTGCCGGCCGCATCGAGCGCCACGATCTCGCCGTCCAGGACCATCCCGTCGACCGCCTGCCTGCCGAGCTCTTCGGCCAGACGCGGAAACGAGGGCGCCAGCTCGAGCCCGCGCCGCGAGCGCAGCTTCACGTCCTTTCCGTCGATGAAGGCGAGCACGCGGTAACCGTCGAGCTTGGGCTCCCACATCCAGTCGGGCGCGTTGAAGGGTGCGGCGCCGGACTCGGCATGCATCGGCTCCAGTCTGGCCGGCATGGCCTCGACGTCACCCGCCGGAACGAGCTGCGGCGCGGGAATCCGGTGCGCGGGCATGACTTTCATGTCCGCGACCGAAACGCCGGCGAGCACCGAGCGGTCCTGCGCAGTCAAGTCATCGCTCGTCACGAACCGGTCCTTGTGCTTGATGAGGAGCCAGCTCTTCGCTTCCTTAGTGCGCACCAGCGCGAACGATCCCTTCACCTTTTCGCCGCGCAGCAGGAAGGAAAGCTTTCCCTTCTCCAGCCCGGCCCGGATCTGCCTCTCGGCTTCCTCGCGGTCGTGGAACCAGGTGCCGTCTTCGTCCGGCGAATAGACGCCGCAATCCCACACGATCACCTCGCCCGCGCCGTACTGCCCGGGCGGGATGACGCCTTCGAACGACGCGTAGTCGTACGGATGGTCTTCCGTCTGCACGGCAAGGCGTTTTTCGCGTGGATCGAGGGACGGCCCTCTCGGAACCGCCCACGATTTCAGGACTCCATCGCATTCGAGCCGGAAGTCGTAATGCAGCCGCCGCGCGGAATGCTGCTGGATGACGAAGAGGAGCGGCCCCGCGCGCGTCCCGGGTAGCGCGGCTGCCGGCTCGGGTGTTGCAGTAAACGTGCGCTTGGCGGTGTACTCACCCAGCGCTGTGTCAGTATCCGCGGCGGCGCGGCGCTTGCCTTTCGATGGGCGCGGCGCGAGCATGCCTTTGGTTCTGGACGCCAAGCGACGATTCCGGAGAAGAGACGATGGAGATATTAGCGGGTACGAGCGGCTATTCCTACAAGGAGTGGCTCGGCAGCTTCTATCCGGACAAACTCCCCGCGGACCAGATGCTGCGCTATTACGCCGGGCACTTCCGGACGGTGGAGATCAACAACACTTTCTATCGCATGCCGGCGGAGGCGATGCTCGCGCGCTGGGCGGGCGAGGTACCGGACAATTTCGCCTTCACGCTCAAGGCGCCGCGCCGCATCACGCACGAGAAGCGCCTGCGCGAGGCGGAGGTAGAGGCAGCCGAGTTCCTGCGGCGCGCTGCGGCGCTGGGAGACAAGCTGGGTACTATCCTGTTTCAACTGCCCCCGTTCCTGCGCAAGGACCTGCCGCGGCTGCGCGATTTCCTGGCTGCACTGCCGGCAGGCCGGCGCGTCGTTTTCGAATTCCGGCACGAATCGTGGCAGGACGACGAAGTCTATGCGGACTTGAAGGCGCGCAGCGCGATGCTCTGCGTGACCGACACCGACGAAGGCGACACGCCGTTCGTCGCCACCTCCGACCAGGGCTACATACGGCTGCGCCGCACTCACTACGACGACGGCGACCTGCGCGCCTGGGCCGACCGCATCCGGGCGCAGCCGCTCGTTCGCAGCTACGTGTACTTCATGCACGAAGACGATGCGCTTGGAACGAAGTTTGCACGGCGCCTGCTGGAACTCTGGCAGGCGTCACAGTGATGAGCTGCACGGTAAGGAGCTGCGCGGTGAGGAGCTGTAGTTTTCTCTGACTGCGAGTGTCTGATTTCGACGACCGCGACCGACCGCTTTCGGAGGCGACGCAGGACCGGTATCGACCCGAAGCGGAAATTGGCGCCACCGAACTCGCTGCCGGAAAGCGGCCGTTCGACAGGAGCGTCCAGTATTACGGTTATGGCCCAACAACACACGCTCTATGCCTACGCACTTCCCACCGGAAGCCCGATTGATGTAGTCGGGTTGTTTGACGCTATCCAGCACTTTCTTGCGGACCGTGTGTGGACTTGCCCTGACATTTGGCTAGAAGCTATCTCAAAAACACTTGTACGTCATTGAACTGATTGGTACCTTCTCGGCATGGCACGCCGAGAAGAACTCACAGATGAGCAATGGGAGATCGTCGAGCCTCTGATTCCTGAGTCGCCGAAGCGAGACGACGGC
>DASRJL010000058.1:0-34497 GCA_035649495.1 Burkholderiales bacterium
CAAGTCGGCTTGAGATCCTGGAAGCCCAGGCGCTGGAACTGCCACCCGAGGAGCGTGTGAAACTCGCGGACCGCCTGATTGCGAGCGTGTTTCAGGATAACGACATCGAGGAGGCGTGGGCTTCCGAGGTCGAGCGGCGCATCGCTGAAATCGAGGCCGGTCGAGCACAATTGGTTCCAGCCGCTGATGCCATCGCACGCGCTCGCGCTGCGATCAAATGAATCCATCGGTCATCGCCAACGACAAGCGCGACGCGGTCAAGGTTGGCTAGCCGCGAAGCTGATTTGTTGGCATCGCGCAGACTTTCCGTAGAGGTCATCCCCGCCGAGCACCACCCGCCGCTTTGCGCAGCAGCCTGAGGCCGCGAGCCGCGCGGCCTCTGCCGCGCCCGGCACGGATGCGGAAGCGCGTTTCCGCATCATGCTCGGCAATGGCGAGGGTGGCCATCTCGTCGATCAGCTTGTTGACGCTCACATTGCGCGATTTGGCCACCTGCTTGAGCCGTTCGCGCTTGTCGGGTGGCATGCGTATGATCAGTGCGCTCATGTTGTGCCTTTCAACAGTTGAGCCGGTGTGAGGATCTCCAACTGCGGAAAACGCAAGCCCGCAGCGATCCGAAAATCGCGAACGTTCCGGGTGACGATCGCCGAGGCTGCTCCAGCCACGGCCAGTTCGACCACGTGATTGTCGTCCTCATCACGCAGGTTCGGACGCCAGGCGTAATACACGCGGACCCACTGGCTGGCCGCAAGAAAAATGTCCAGCAACTCATCCCGCTCGGCGCGACTCAGCCGGCTACGTGCGAAGAGTCGCGGGCGGTGTAACACTGATTCGTATTCAAGAAACAACGCCACACCCATCAGCGGCAGGAATCTGCCCGTCAAGCACCCGACGATCACATCGTTTGCCGCGCCTCTGCCAAGGAGCGCAGCCACGAACACGTCGGTGTCCACGACGATCGGGCGGGCCACGAGCGATGATTGCATATCCGCAATCAAGCGGCAATACTCAAGGGACCTCTAATGGGAGATCGACCTCATGAATAGCAGCGAACTGAAAGCCATGGGTGACCCGGAGGATGATGAGGATGAGGAGGAGGAGGAGAAGAAGTCCGACGAAGATGAAGACAACGAGGACGACGATGAGGAGGAAGAGGAGGAGACGTGGCGAGTGAGCTCCGCGGTGACGAGCTTCGCAGTGACGAGCTTCGCAGTGACGAACTCTGCGGTGGCGAGCGCACTACCCGTCACGCATAACGCCTGACCCCCTGGCCCGTGACGGGTGTTAGCACGCCTGACCCATGACCCCTGACCCCTGACGGGTTTTTGGCCCGCCTGACCCATGACCCCTGACCCCTGACGAGTTTTTAGCGCGCATGACCCATGACGCATGACCCATGACGGGTTCTCGCCTATGACCAGCTGGCACGTCTACATCGTCCGCTGCACCGACGACACCTTTTACACGGGCATTACCCGCGACGTGGAGCGGCGTGTGGAAGAGCACAACACCAGCAACCTGCTCGCTGCAAGCTACACGCGCTCGCGGCGCCCGGTGACGCTGGTGTACCGGGAGTCCTCGGCGACGCGCTCCGCGGCGAGCAAGCGCGAGTACGAGCTGAAGCAGATGACAAGACGCGAGAAAGTCGCCCTGATCGCTCAGAACCCGTCAGGCGTCAGGCGTAAAGGGTCAGGCGGAACGCGTCAGGCCCAAAAGCCGTCAGGCGTAAAGGGAAGCGTCAGGCCTTGACAGCCCGCTTGACCCCTGACCGATGACGGCTTTTGTCACGCCTGACCGCTGACGCCTGACCCCTGACGGCTTTACTGCGCCTGGATGCCCGCGCGCTTCACCACGTCGGCCCACTTCTTCATGTCGGCCAGCATGAACTGGCGGAACTCCTCGGGCGTGCTGTACTTGGGCTCGGAGCCGTTGCTTCTCATGAGCTTGGCGAACTCCGGTGATTTCACGAGCGACACAGTTGCCTCGTGGATCTTGTCCACCAGCGCCTTGGGCATCTTCGGCGGCCCCGACAGGCCGTACCAGCCCACCACCTCGAATCCGGGTAGCACCTCGGCCATGGCCGGTATGTCGGGCGCCGTCGGAATGCGCTTGGGATCGGTAACGGCGATGGCGCGCAGCTTGCCCGAGCGAACCTGCGCGAACGCGCCCGTCAGCCCCATGAAGTTGTAGTGATACTCCCCACCCAGCAGGGCGGTGACCGCCGGTCCCGTGCCCTTGTATGGGATGTGCTGTGCCTTGGTCCCCAGCGTCAGGTTGAGAAGCTCGCCGGCGAGGTGGCCCCCGCTGCCGATGCCGGCCGAGCCGAAGTTGACCGGGTCCTTGGTGGTCCTGGCCCACTGCACGAAGCTCTTGAGGTCCTTTGCCGGGTGCGATGGGTGGACGACCAGCAGCAGCCCGCCCTCGGTCATCTGGGTAATGGGCGTGAAGTCGTTCACCGCGTGATACGGCAGCTTGCCGATGAGCGCCGCGTTCACCGTGTGCTGGTGATACGGCACGAACAGTGTGTAGCCGTCGGGCGCGGAGTTCTTGGTAATCTCCGCGGCATTCACGCCCGAGGCGCTCCCGCGGTTGTCCACGATGACTTGCTGGCCCCAGGTCCTGGTCAGATGCGGGGCGAGTACCCGGGCCAGGAAATCCGTCGTGCCGCCCGGAAGTGCCGGTGTGATGATGCGGATCGGGCGGCTCGGATAATTGTCGGCGGCCTGCACGGGCGCCACAGGGGCGGCCAGCGCCAGCACGATGAGCAGCAAGGGCAGCTGCCTGCGAAAACGGGAAAAGCCTTTCAATTTTACCTCCTCGTTATTGATTGACTCCAGGAACTTGCCGATATCGTTTCAGAGGCCGACGAGCTCTGCAGCGACGAGCTTCGCGGTGAGGAAACTGCGCGGTGATCAGGTGGACGGCATCACGACCGGAATGACCTGCCGCCCGTTCTTGCGATAGACCGTGAAATCGGAGTCAAGGGTCAGCACTGCGGCCTCATCGTAGAGCTCCGCCATGCGCACGAGGCAGGCATCTGCAAGCGACATCGGACGGTCGCGATATCGAGTGACCAGGCGGCGCACTGCTACCAGCTCGGCTGCCAGCGAAAAATCAAGGCCAATCAGACCGCGCTCGACCAGCTCGAGCAATGCAGGCTGTCCCCGGCGAGTTGCGCGTAGCAGATACCAGGCCTCCGACAGGACAGCCTCGCATGTTCTTGCGGGGGTCGAAGCCTGGCCGAAAGCCTGCGCGGCCCATTGGTGATACCGATCTCGCTCGCTCAGCAGGGCAACCAGGGGCCCTGTATCGACAAGCAGCGGTGCAGTCACCGGCCGTAGCCGTCCAGATGCTTCGGATTGCTGGAAAGATCGGGAGGCGCGTCTTTAACACAGCCGACGAGATCTCCGGCCAGCTCCAGAAACGAACCGCTTCTGACTTCGTGGCTTTCGTCGAGGTACTGTTCGAGCGCTTCCCGGACCACGACGCTCTTCAGCGTGCGGCGGCGTTTCACTACGGCAGAAAGCTTGCGATCCAGTGTCTCGGAGACCTTGAAGGAAAGAACTTTCATAGCGGCTTGCTCATCGAAATACCATTGTGGCAATTATAGCTTACCGCCTTCCGGGGCGCCACCATGAGGGGCTTCGCGGTGACGAGGTTCGCGGTGACCCAGAAGCCGTCAGGCGTCAGGCGGAAAGAGTCAGGCGGAAAGCGTCATAACCCTGCCCCTTGATCCCTGACGGTTGTTGGCACGCCTGACCGCTGACCCCTGACGGGTGTTCAAGATGTGGAGCCAAAAAAACCGCCGGTTCGGCGGTTTCTTGAAGGGCGCCAGGCCTGGCGCCCGGAATGCTGTTCTACGTGGACTACTTGGCCTGGACCTTGAGCTCGCTCTTGACCGAGGTCACGCCTTTCGTGCCCTTCGCGATCTGAACGGCCTTGTCGGCTTCCGCCTGGCTCTTGACGTTGCCCTTCAGGGTGACGGCGCCCTTGTGGTCGGTATCGACATTGATTTTCAGCGCGCTCACGTCCTTGTCCTTGGCGAACTCGGTCTTGACCTTCGCAGTGATCGATGCGTCGCCGACGTTTTCCTTGACGGTGTCCGTCGTCGATTTCTTTTCCTGGGCATTGCCGACCGCGGGTACGATCAGGGCGCAGACCATCAGGATAGTTGCAAGCTTGATATTCATAATCTCGATCTCCTTTGGGGGGTGAAAATGACCACAACCTCCCCTTCCCCAGCGACTGTGGCCGACTACGAATCTAACGCGCGGCGAGCCGGTTGGTTGACGGGTGATGCGCTTTTCCCGGTGTCAGCTTGCTTACGCATATTGGCCCAATCGGTCTCGGTCCGTTGACCTCATCACCCGCTGACGGTTGTTGACCCCCCTGACCCCTGACCGCTGACCCCTGACGGGTGTGAGAGCAGGCAGCGTTACCATCCAGGAACGTTCGCGAAATCTACCGGAGGGGAGCCCATGAACGAGCAACTGCAAACGCTGGAGCACGCCAAGCGCACTGTCCTCGACCTTGCCATACAGTTCGGACCGAAACTCTTCGTCGCCCTCATCATCGTGGTCGTGGGTTTCCTGGTGGGCCGCTGGGCCGCGCGCCTCGCGGGCCGCGGGCTTGCAAGGGTCCAGGTCGATCGGCCGCTGCGCGAGCTGCTCACCCGGACCTTGCACGTCTTCGTGCTGGGGCTGTTCGTCGTCATGGCCCTCCAGAATCTCGGCGTCGAGCTGCTGCCGTTGATTGCCGGCGTGGGTCTCGCCGGCGCCGGCTTCGCGCTGGCGATGCAAGGCGTGCTGGGCAACCTGATCGCCGGGCTGACGATCATTTTCACCCATCCGTTCCGTGTCGGCGAATACATTGCGATCGCCGGCGTCGAAGGAGAGGTGGACACGGTAGAGCTGTTCAACACGACGCTGCGGCATCCCGACCGCTCGCTGGTCGTAATCCCGAATCGCAAGATCGTCGGCGAGATCCTGCACAACTACGGCAGCATCCGCCAGCTCGGTATCGTCGTCGGAGTGGCGTACGATACGGACTTGAGCCACGCCCTTGCCGTCATCGATGAGACTTTGCGATCGAACTCGCGGGTGCTCAAGGATCCTGTCCCGGTGATCACCGTGAGCGTACTGGGAGACTCGTCAGTCGATATCGCGCTCAGGCCCTGGACCGTGGTGGGCGACTACATCGCCGCGCAGGGTGAGATCAACAAGGAAATCCTCGAAGCCTTCCGCCGTCACGGCATCAACATTCCGCGTCCGCAACGCGAAGTACGCATCCTGCAGGCTGTCGGAGCGGGGTGACGAGCTCCGCAGTGACGACTTCGCCGGTGACGAAACTCGCCCAACACTGCGTGCTCGTAATCGCACCGCTAGCACGCATGACCCCTGACCCATGACCCCTGACCGGTCAGCACGCCTGACCCATGACCGCTGACCCCTGACCGGTCTTCAGCACGCCTGACCCATGACCGCTGACCCCTGACGGGTGCCAGGTCACCATTCCTCGTCGTCCACCCACGGCTTCAACTTGCTGCGATCCACCTGCTGGTCGAGCTCGCGGCTCCGTTGATAGAAACCGAGCATGGAGAGGAGATACAAGACCACCGCGCCCACGGCCACGCCGAGCGCGATCCATAGCGTTGTGTCCATGGCGGTTGGACAGCGGGTACGGGGGCGCGTTGCATAGCTGGCGCTGCTAAGGATGAAGGATGAACGTGGAAGGATGACCCGCCCTTATCCCGCTTTTTGCTTGCCTGACGACGCTGACGAAGATCGAAATCAGCTCATTGGATTCGGCAACGAGGGTGTTCGCCGCGCTTTCGCGCACGAGCTTGGCTTCCCTCAGAAGCTCCAGCCAGTAAGCCGACTCGTCGAGTTCCTGAAGCGCGCCTTCGACCTTGCTGATGAAATCCGCGTTGGATTTCGCGCGGCGGCCTCACGATAATGCGCGCCGACCGATGTACCGGACCGGAGCAACTGCCTGCCCAGCACGGCGGCAACAGTCGATCTGGGCAGAACTCCGTACAGACGGATAACGGCCAGCGCGAACCGCCTTGTCCGAGCCGCCAAGTCCTCCTGCACACCCAACGCCATGACCGGTACCTCCTGTTGCCAGAACGCAACCCACTACCGGTCCGTTGACCCCGGCCCTCGCGTTATGACTTTCGATCCAGCGTAGATCGCAGAAGAACAAAAAAGGAGATCAGGTCATCCTTCCACGTTCCACGTTCATCCTTCCCGAAAGGCCCTTGACGGTTGTTGACCCGCCTGACCCCTGACCCATGACCCATGACGGGTTTTTGTTCAATACGGCGCGCGGCTCAGCGTCTCGTCGACGGCGCCGATCCGGAACCAGCGGTAGCCGTAGCCGTCGAGCGCGATCTCGTGGATTCCGCGGGGGCCGGCGCGGCTGTGCTCCGAGCCGATCAGGTCGATGAGCCGCCCGCCCCCCTTGTCGCGCACTTTGAGGTGCAGGCTCTGCGCGACGTCGCTGAAGTTGTGCAGCGACAGCATGGCTGCTTTTCTGAAGCGATACACCAGGACGAGCACCGGGTCGGCGTCGCAGTCGATGACCTCGCATTCTCCCCAGGAGATTTCCATGCATTCCTTGCGCACGCGGATCAAGCGTGTGATCCAGTTCATGAACGAGTTCGGGTCGCGGCGCTGCGCGTTCACGTTGACCTTCTGATAGCCGAAGATGCCGCCGTCGACCACCGGCAGCACGCTTTTCTTCGCGGAAGTGAAGCCGCCGTGCGGCTCGCCGGTCCACTGCATCGGGGTGCGCGTCGCCTCGCGCTCGTTCAACGAGAGGTCCTCGCCCATGCCGATCTCGTCGCCGTACTGGATCATCGGCGTGCCCGGCAGCGAGAAGAGCAGGCTGTAGGCGAGCTCGAGGCGGCGCCGGTCGTTGCCGAGCATCGGCGCGAGCCGCCGGCGGATGCCGCGGTTG
Source organism: Burkholderiales bacterium (assembly GCA_035649495.1). Lineage (GTDB taxonomy): Bacteria > Pseudomonadota > Gammaproteobacteria > Burkholderiales > SG8-41 > SG8-41. The sequence goes on from DASRJL010000058.1 coordinate 6,961, forward strand.
TAGAGCTGCATGGTGGCATCCGGGGCGAACACCTGGAACACCTTCGCGCGCTGCTCCTCGGTGAGGCGGCCGAGGTCGAGCTCGTCGTGGCTGCGCAGGAACTGCACCCACTGCGCGTCGCGCGGTATGTTGGCGATCGTGTCGCGGAGGGCGCGCTTGAGCGGCTTCGGATCGTGCGTGGCGAACGCGTAGTACAGGCGCTGGTTCACCGGGAAATTGAGCATCATCTGCAGGCGGTCGCCCTCGTCGCCGAAGTAATGCATGCTCTCGTTGGCGGGGACGTTGGCCTCGGCGAGCAGGATCGCGTCGCGCGCGCGCCACTGCAGGAAGCGGCGCATCTCCTGCAGCAGCGCGAAGTCCTTCGCCGGCTTCACGTTCGCGCCCTTCTTCTCGACCAGGAACGGCACCGCGTCCATGCGGAAGCCTGACACGCCGAGCTGCAGCCAGTAGCCCATGATCTTGTAGAGCTCTTCGCGGTAGGCCTGATTCCAGGTGTTGAGGTCCGCCTGGTGATCGTAGAAGCGGTGGAAGTAGTACTGGCCGGCCTTCCTGTCGCGCGTCCAGGTGGTCTTCTGCACCGGCGGGAACACGGTTCCCTGCGCGTGATTGCGCGGGCGCTTGTCCGCCCACACGTACCAGTCGCGGTAGGGGGACTTCCGATCGGCGCGCGCCGCCTGGAACCAGGGGTGGTCGATCGAGGTGTGGTTCGCAACCAGGTCGACCACCACGCGGAGCCCGAGCGCCTGCGCGGTATTCATGCACTCGACGAAATCCCCCGAGGTGCCGAAGCGCGGGGTAACGCCGTAGTAGTCGGAGATGTCGTAGCCGTTGTCGCGGTTGGGCGAGCAGCAGAAGGGCTGCAGCCACACGCAGGTGACGCCGAGCGCGGCCAGGTAATCGAACCGCCGCGACAGGCCTTCGAAATCGCCGATGCCGTCGCCATTGCAGTCCATGTAGGTGGCGACGTTGAGGCAGTAGATCACCGCGTTCTTGAACCAGTAGTCGTCAATCGCCATGGGCAGCCCGATCAGTTGGTGAGACGAAGAACCAGACCTTCATCCGGACGGAGCTCGAGCGTCTCGCCGACGCGCTCCCCGGCGCGGTCCAGGTGGGTCGAAAGGACGATTGCGCCACCCCGGGGAAGCTGCACGCGCTGCGGCCGACCGCCGAGGTTCAGCGCCACCAGGAAGCTGTCACCGCGGAAGTAGGTGAGGACCCTGGCAAACGCATCTTTCGTCGTTCCAAAAATCCCCAGACTTCCGACCTGGAGCGCGGGCTCGGCCTGTCTGAGCGCGATCAGGCGCGCGTAAAGCGCGAGCATGGACTTCGGGTCCTGGCGCTGCGCGGCAACGTTGACGATTTCATGGTCGGATGAAACAGGCAGCCACGGCCGGCCGCTGGTGAAGCCGGCCTGCGGCGCGGCGCTCCACTGCATCGGCGTGCGGACGGGATCGCGGCCCAGGCCCAGTCCGGGGACTCTGCGTTCGAACGGATCCTGCACCTCGCCGGGCGGGATGGAGACGTCGCGCATGCCGAGCTCGTCGCCGTAGTAAATCGTCGGCGTGCCGCGCAGCGTGAGGAGCAGCATCGCCGCCACGCGCGCCTGCGCGGGCCCGACGCGCGTGGCGATGCGCGGCCGGTCGTGGTTGCCGAGCACCCAGTTGGGCCACGCGCCCTCGGGCAGCAGGCCCTCGTACTCGGCGATGAGGCCGGCGAGGTGAGCGGCGTCCCAGGGCGCGCTCAAGAGCTGGAAGTTGAACGGCAGGTGCGCGCCTTCCAGATCGGCGCCGTAGTACTGCATCAGCCGCTCCAGCGGCAGGTAGATCTCGCCGATCAGCACGCGCTCGCGGTACTCGTCGAGGAGCCGGCGCATGCGCCGCACGATGTCGTGCACCTCCGGGCGGTCGGTGGTCTGCATCGGCACGAGCGCATTGTACGGATCCATGCCCTCGCGCCAGGCGGCGTTGGAGGGGTTGTCGCCGAAGCGCTCGTCCTTGACGAGATGCCAGAGCACGTCCACGCGAAAGCCGTCCACCCCGCGCTCGAGCCAGAAGCGCAGTACGCCGAGCATCGCCTCGACGACCTCGGGATTGCGCCAGTTGAGGTCCGGCTGCTCGGGCAGGAAGGCGTGGTAGTAGTACTGGCCGGTGGCCGGGTCGAGCTGCCACGCGCTGCCGCCGAAGCAGGAGAGCCAGTTGTTTGGCGGGCCCCCGCCCGGCCGGGGGTCGCGCCACAGGTACCAGTTGCGTCTGGGATTGTCGCGCGAGGCGCGCGATTCCCCGAACCACGCGTGCTGGTCGGACGTGTGATTCGGCACGAAGTCGAGGATCAGCTTCTGCCCGCGCGCATGCGCGGCCTCGACCAGGCGGTCGAAGTCCGCGAGCGTGCCGAAGCGCGGATCGACCGCGGTGTAATCGGACACGTCGTAGCCGAAATCCTTCATCGGCGACGGATAGATCGGCGAGAGCCACAGCGCGTCGACGCCCAGCCAGTGCAGGTAGTCCAGGCGCGAGAGGATCCCGGCGAGGTCGCCGATGCCATCGCCATTCGCGTCCATGAAGGAGCGAGGATAGACCTGATAGACGATGCCGCGCTGCCACCAGAGATGTTTCATTTTGCCCGGAGCCGCAATTCGGATGGTGGTGCATGTGAGATGCGGCATGCACCCGGAAAATCCCGGTCAGTGAGAGCTCCGGGCCTACTTGCTGTCCTTGAACCCGCCGGCAGGGGCTTCGTGCGGGATCGACCAGCCGAAATAGACCTCGACGTCCACGATTTTCCGGTCGCGCACCGTGATGATCTCGGTGTTGCGGAAACGATGATCGTCGGTGTTCGAGCCTTCGTACGTGACGAACACGCGCTCTCCGTGCGCAACGAGATGGATGAAATCGAATCCCCTGACTTTGGCGCTGAGCGGCCAGCAGCGCGCGAAGTAAGTCGCGCGGTCGATGCGGTTATCGAGCGGGCTCGTGAAATGAAAGTCCTCCGCGATCAGCGCCTCGATCGCGGCGCGGTCCTTGCTGACGTAGGCGTCGTAACAGGCGCGGGCAATGGCGACAGAATCATTCTTCATGATGGTTTGTCCTCCGGTGCCTATGATTGTTGGCCCGCCTGCCCCATGACCGCTGACCCCTGACGGGTCTTCAGCACGCCTGCCCCCTGACCGCTGACCGCTGACGGGTTTTCAGCACGCCTGCCCCATGACCGCTGACCCCTGACGGGTCTTCAGCGCCCTCGAAGGGACGACGGCCGTGGATAAAGGATTGACCGGCGGGCGGCGCCCGGGTTCATGAGCTCCGCGGTGACGAGCTTCGCAGTGACGAGCTCCGCAGTGACGAGCTCCACGGTGATGAGCTTCGCAGTGTCAGAAGCCGTCACGCGGAAAGCGTCATAGCCCTGTTTCTTGAACCCTGACGGGTGTTAACACGCCTGCCCCATGACCCCTGATGGGTGTTAGCACGCCTGACCCATGACCCCTGACGGATATTTTCACGCCTGATCCTTTACCCCTGACCCCTGACGGGGGTAAGGTGCCCGGATAACAAGCGCCCGGGGCTATTACCGGGTGACGCGCAGCGCTTCGACAAGAGCAGGGAGGGTGACATGGCCAGAAAGCGGGACAGCAGGCCCGAAGTACGCAAATCCCAGGAGAGCACATCGGTCAGCCGGCGGGATTTCATCAAGCACGGCGTGGCTGCCGGTGTCGGCGCGGCGACTCTCGGCGCCGCCGGCACGGCTTCAGCGCAAGGGACCAGCGCCGGCGGCATCAAGTGGGACTACGAGGCGGACCTGGTCGTCATCGGTGCCGGGTGTTCCGGATTGCCGTGCGCGATCCGGGCGCGGGATGCCGGCTTGAACGTGCTCGTCATCGATCAGAACTTCGACGTCGGCGGCAAGATGCTGCACAGCGGCGGCCAGGTCGCCCTCGGCGGCGGCGACCCGTGCCAGCTCCGGGACATCGCCGGGCAGGGCGACAAGGAGGGGTTCATCAAGATCCCCCCGCTGCACAAGCCGGAAGACATGGCCGAGGACACCGATTTCCTGTTCCGGGACATCACCGACTGGTCCGTGCTCGACGTCGGCGCGCATGCTCCCTATCGCTACAACGATCGGGAGCAGCATCGCGCCTGGGCCGACAACTGTCCCGCCACCCGGCAATTCCTCATGGACAACTACGTGCGCTTCACGCGCATACAGGGCACGCACCCGGGGGGCGGGATCTCCCGCGCGCGGCGCGCGACCACCTTCCTGATGCTCGGCGACAAGACGGACATCAAGGCGGGAACCGTCACGCGGCAGGACGCGGGAATCCAGGGCAAGAGCTCGAGCCACTTCGCCCCGCGCTACATGGACAGCGCGGCCAAGTGGGCCGGACCGGGCGCCGTCTGGAATGGCGCCGCTCTCACGCGCGGTCTGGAGTTCAGCGCGCGGGAGAAGGGCGTCCGGTTCATGCTCAATCGGAGAATGACGGAGATCATTCGCGAGCAGCAGTTCTCGGGACGAGTCCTGGGCGTCAGGGCGAGCTATACCCCGCGCTTTGACCTCTCTACCAAGGCGCGCCTGGAAAGCTATGCGCAGAACGGCAACATCGACGAGCGCCGCGCCACCGTCAACATCCGGGCGAAGCGGGCCGTCATGATCGGCAGCGGCGGTCACGGCGCCAACCCGCAGTTCCGCAGCATGTTCTACCCCGCGTTCAACGAGCCCGCGTTCGTGTCGAGCGCCTGGGCCCTGCTCGGGCCCTACGGCCAGGACGCGAGCGGCATCATTGCCGGCATGCGCATCGGCGCCACTCTTGCGGGCATGCAGCAGAATCTCGGGACGACCCAGACCTACCACATGCCCCCGCGGCTGGCGACGCGCGACTCCTACACCGACATGCTGCCCGGTCACCCGACTTTCCAGTTCCGCAAATCCACCGGCATCACGCTGGGCACGAGCTCGTACGAGCACCTCATCGCCGTGAACCAGGTGGGCAAGCGCTTCTATAACGAAATGGATATCGCCAAGCGCTACCCAACCCCCGTATGGCCGGGCGGGCAGCGCGTCGGCGCGCCGAACCATTCGTTGAAGCAAGTCCAGTGCGACTGGCGTAATTGCAGTCCCGACTGGGTCAAGCAGATGTACGTCGGCTATGCCGCTATGGACGCCGCCATGGCGATGAACGAGGGTTCCCAGGCCCCGCACTATTACTCGGGACCGCTGTGGGCGATTTTCGACCGCGCCACGGTCGAGCGCGACAAGTGGGACATCAACCCTCCCTTCACCGCCGACAACGGCTATTTCTTCAGCGCCGACACCATCGAGGAGCTGGCGCGGAAGATCCAGAAGGGCCACGAGTTCCAGCGGGTGCCGCTCTCCAACCTCGCGGAGACGGTGCGCAAGTGGAACTCGTACGTGGACGCGGGCGCCGACCCCGACTTCGGGCGCGGCAAGGACGCACCGATGCACAAGATCGACAAGCCGCCTTTTTACGCCGCCTCGATCTGCCCGGTCTGGCACGACTCCTACGGGGGCCTGCGGATCAACGGCAAGGGCCAGGTCCTCGATATGCAAGGCGAGATCATCCCCGGCCTCTATTGCGGAGGAGAGGCCAGCGGCGGCGGCAACCAGCATGGCCTGGGTCGGGCACTGGTCCACGGCTACATCGCCGGCAGCAGCATCGCCAAGGAGCGGGCGTGAACCCGAAGTCCGCGTTTGCCGGCAACAGCGCCATCAAAAACGCTCCTGGCGACCACGAGCCCGGAGTCACGCCCGACGAGCACGTGCTGGAGCTGACGGTCTGGGACGTGCCGTCCGCGATCGCGGCGGGCGAGCGCTTCGCAGTTGCGGTCGGCGCGAGGTGCTCGGCCGGATGCAACCTGGGGGGCCGGGAGCTGGGTATCTTCGATCAGTCAGGCTCCCGGGCCGGCACGGTGCAGCTCGGCCACGATATCTGGCCGGGGACCGAGGCTCTCTATTTTGCCGAGGCTGAAGCCAGGGCCCCGCTGGCGGCGGGAAGCCATCAATGGGAGGCGAGGATCGCCGGCTGGGATGCGGAGCTGCCGCATGCCGCCTGCTCGTTCCCCGTGGTCGTTCGCGTCGTCAGCGCTCCCGATTGCGAAGTCACGGTGCAGGCCCTCGACCGGGAGACGCGAGCCCCGATCAAGGGCGCGCGCGTGGTCATGCACCCGTACCGGGCGGTGACCGACGACAGCGGGATCGCGAGGGTCAGGGTGGCGAGGGGTCAGTACGACATTCTGGTTTCAGGATCCCAGTACATGGCAGCCTGCGCCAGCGTCGAGGTGACCGCCGACCTGGCCACCAGCGCGGAGCTCGACGCAGATCGATCTCCCGACGAGATTCTCGAATGATCCGGCTGATTGCGTTGGTGACAGGCGCTGTGTTGGCTTGCGTCACCCCGATTGCCGGGGCTCAGGCGGTGAAACCCGTGTCGGTGTGGAGCGGCGTCTACACGGCGGCCCAGAACAAGCGCGGCGAGGCCCTTCACGCGGATGTCTGCGTCATGTGTCACGGCCCGCGGCTGAACGGCGCCTCTCAGCCCGAGATGCCGCCCTCGCCTGCGATCGCACGCACCGCTCTTCTCCGGAAATGGTCAGGTCAGACCGTGGCCGCGCTCTTCGTCATCGTGCGTCACACGATGCCGCCGGACGCTCCGGGCACCCTTACCGACCAGCAGGCCGTCGACGCCATCGCGCACATGTTCGCCGTCAGCGACATCCCCGTGGGCGACAGGGAGCTGCCGCCCGACCCGAAGGCTCTTGCAAACATCATGATCGAGGCGCAGCCGAAGTAGATGGAGATCGACCTCATGAATAGCAGCGAACTGAGCTCCGCGGTGACGAGCTTCGCAGTGACGAGCGCTGCGGTGACGAGCGTCGCGGTGACGAGCCTCGCGGGTGACCCCGAGGACGACGAGGACGAGGAGGAGGAGGAGAAGAAGTCCGACGAAGAGGAGGACGAGGACGACGACGATGAGGAGGAAGAGGAGGAGACGTGGCGAGTGAGCTCCGCGGTGACGAGCTTCGCAGTGACGAACTCTGCGGTGGCGAGCGCACTACCCGTCACGCATAACGCCTGCCCCCTGGCCCGTGACGGGTGTTAGCACGCCTGACCCATGACCCCTGACGGGTTTTTGGCCCGCCTGACCCCTGACCCATGACCCCTGACGGGTGTCACGCCCTCCGGCGCACCGCCGCGACGATTTTCCCCATCCGCTCGCGCGACACTTCGTCGGGCCGCGGTGTCGAAGCCGCGTCGAGCAGCCAGCGCTCGATGTCCGCAGGCGTGGTGACGGTGGCCTGCCGCCCTTCCATCGCGGTCTTCAGCGCGAGTATTTTCAAGCGCTGTCGTGCGGCCTGAAATTCGGCGGGACTTTCCATCCCGAGGGCGACCTCGAGATTCAGGAGGAGATCGGGTAAATCCCTGCCCGCCGCTTTGCCGTCCCGAAAACGCGCCTCCAGCCGCGATTTCCAGGGTTGGGGGATATCCTCGATGGCGTTCCAGCGCGCTTCCAGGTCCGATGCTTCTTCCTCCGTGAGCGCGCGACCCGAATCCTCCGCCGCCTCGCGCTCGTGGCAAAGCGCCATCACCGCGATGAGCGCATCGAAGCGTGCCTGCGACGCGCGTGCTGCGATCTCGCCGATGCGCTTCGTCGCGGCTTCGCGCGCGGCGCGATAGCGTGCGTCCAGCTTCGACGCCTGCGGTCTCGGAAGCTCGGGCGCGGCACGCCACGCCGTATCGGCTTCAACCATCGCGCGTTTGATGTCGGGCGCGGCACTGGCGGCAGGAAGGGCGGCCAGGCGCTCGATGATCTCTTCGCGCGCCTTGATCCGGCCGCTGAACTCCGCTTCCTTCGCCGCGCGCCCGGCGTCCCGCGCAGCGAATATCGCATCGGTAGCGGTTTTGAACGCCTTCCACAGCGTCTCCTCGTCGCGTCGCGGCAGCGGCATGGCCCTGGCAACAGCCTGCCACTGCGTCTGCAGCCTTCGCACCTTGTCCACGACGTCACGCGCGGCGACGTCCGATCCAGCCAGGTCCTTCGCATTGGCGATGAGCTGCTCGCGCTGCCGGCGCGCCTCGCCGTGCGTGTTTTGCAGGGGCCCCTCCAGCGCCTGCACGGCCGCCGCGTAACGGCTGGTGACCGCCTTGTCCCCCTGCAGCGCCTTGCGCGGCACGGTGTGCTCCACCGGCCCCAGCTTGCGCCAGGCGACCTGCGCCTCCTCCAAAGTGCGGCCGATTGCCCGCCAGTCGGTACTGGTGGCGGGGGCCGCAGGCGCTGTGGGGGCGGTCGGGGCGCCCGGCGTGTCATTTGCGCCCTGCGCGACGTGATCGGGGGATGGCAAATTCGGGGGTAACAGTTTCGCCGCCGCCTGGACCAGGCCATCCACTATCCGATTGCGCGCGGCGAGATTCTCGTCACGCGCGCGCTTGAGCTTGTCCAGATGCGCCGCCACGGGCGCGTACGCGGTTTTCAACGCGCCGTCGAAGGTCAGCCATACCGCCTGCCTGGACGCGCCGCCGAGCTTGTCGAGCTCCTTCCACCGTTCCCGCAACTTCGTTATGGCCGCGGCGTGCTCCTGGATCGAGACTTTCCCCGCTGCGGCACGGGCCAGCTCCTGCGCTTCGGCCGCAAGCTCTTCGCGGCGCTGCCCGCCGCCCCAACGCTGCCAGTGGCGCAGGCGTAGATGCTCGCGGTGCAATGAATCGATGCGCTGCTTGAGCGCGGCATTCACCGGCCCGCGCTTGAGCGCCTGATCGATGGCCGCGAGCAGGCGCGCCAGGTCTGCAACGTGCCCTCCCGCCTGGGCCGCTTCGGCTGCCTCCACATCGCGCTCTACCGCGCTCGAGTGCCGCTGGTGTTGTTCTGCGGTCTGTTGGCGCTCGTGCGCGCGGTGCGCATCGTGCGCGAGCTGCCGCTCCTGGGCGTTGGCCTTGCGCCAATCCGCGAATCGGGTCGCCAGAACGGTCTGCAATTCCCCCTCGGATACCTCCGGAAACCCGCGCCACTGCTCGATCGTGAGCTTCTCGCCGGCTTCGTCGGCAGCGCCCGGTGCGGGCAATGATTGCAGGAATTTCGCGCGCTCCACTACGCTGGAAGCCAGCGCCAGCGCCCGGTTCACCGCATCGGTTCTCGTGCTGCGGCGCGCGTCACCCGTATCCTGTCCGCTCGCCAGCAGCTCCAGCAGGCCCGCAGCCAGGGCTTCCGCCTCATCCGGGGGAACGCTGCCTTGCGCCACGCCGGGCAGGCTCGCGGTCAATTTGTCGATCGCTTCTTCCGTTGCCTTCAGCCACCCGGTCAGTGCCTGCTCGCCCTCGCTGCGTTCGCGCATCCTCGCGCCGAGCTGCTCGCGCAATGCTGCAAATTCCGCCCCCAATTCCGGGGCGAGCCCGGCGTCGCTCACGGCCGCCCATGCGCGATCCAGCTCCGCCACGCGATTGGCAGGAACCACCTTCTGGTCGAGCAGGCTGCGCGCACCGGCAATCAACGCGCCGGCTTCGGCGCCAGTGGCGCGCTTCGCTCGCGCCGCATCCCAGCGCGATTTCACGGTGCGGTACAGGCGCTTGTCCCGCCCGCGATATTCATCCATCGCAACCCTGAACGAGTCTTCCTGCGTCAGGGCTCTAAGCGCTGCGACCTTCAGCTCGGTGGAGGGCGCCTCCCGAGCGAGCTGCAACAGCGCCGCATCGTCGGCCCCCGCCGCAAGGATTCTGTCCCGCCAGACCTGGGTCTCGGCCGCGGAAAGACCGTGTGCGCTCTGCGCCTCGGACTCAGCCGGCGTCCCGTCGGGTCCAGCGGCGGCGGGCGTACTGTCTTTCCTGAATGGATTGTGGAACACCGGGCAACGCCATAAGGGTACTCAGCCCCTATTTTGACAGAACCCATCAGGGGTCAGGCGACCCCTGACCATGACGGGTCTTCAACAAGAACCGCGGGCCGCTCCGGCTGTCGTATTCGGAAGCCGGATCTCCCCGGCAGACAGGAGCCCACGCATGGTCATCGCCCGCATCCGCACCAACGCGCGCAAAGTCACCGTCAGGGTCAGGAACGGCCCGGCCCGGACGATCGTGACCCCGTCCGCCCGCACGATCAGGGCCCCCGTGGTCGCGAGACGGAAGCCGACCTTGAAAGAAAGGCTGCTGAGGCCGTTCAGGACCGCGGGTCGGCCCAAAGGATGAAGGGGCCATGACCCCTGACCCATGACGGGTCTTCAATGCACGGTATGCACCGCAAGAACGACGACTTCCTCCTCGTCGTCCATGCCCAGTTGCTCGTGCACGTGAGCAAGAATTTCTTCCCGGTTGTCGCCGTCCGCTATGACGTAAGCGGGAACGCCAGCCGACATTTGCAGCTCGATCAGGTAGGACATGACTTTTCTCCTAAAACCGGTCATGGGTCAGGCGTCAGGCGTGCATGAGCAATGACGGCTTCGAACCCGCATGACCCATGACCCCTGACCCCTGACGGGGATTGATAGCGTCAGGTGTGCATGAGCCATGTCGGCGTTGAACCCGCATGACCCATGACCCCTGACCCCTGACGGGGGGTTGATGCTTATCTCCAGCGGGGGTTGTTAGGGTAGTTGTCGAAACGGTCGGGCACACCGTCGCGGTCCCGGTCCGCCATGCGTACCTCACCATTCGGCGTCCGGTCAAAGCGGTTGGCGATACCGTCGTTATCCCGGTCCCAGCGCGGGCCGGCGCCATCGGGCGTCGGGTCCTGGCGGTTCGGGATGCCGTCTCCGTCGCGGTCGAAGCGCGAGGGCTGGTAGTGGCGGCGGCCGTAGAAGTCATCGTGGCGCACGTTCTGCGTTTGCCCGAAATTGAAGAACACGTCGAAGCCCGCCGCCGAGCTCGGCAGAGGCAGCGCGGCAGCGCCGAGCGTTCCGGCGGCGATCAACGCGGAAACCAGTGTCTTTTTCGCGAACATGTCTCATCTCCTCGAAGGTTGGCAGTGAGAAGAATCTCCCACTTGTCCCTTGGAGGCCCCGGGCGGAGGGGATGTTCGCAAGCAAGGGTTAGGGTTGGTAACGAGATGTGTCCGAGGGGAGAGGGATGAGGGCTGAGGGATAGCGCGCCGAGCGCCGCGGGGTGAGGGCGGCGCTTGCGTGTCGATCTAGCTTGCGCTGCGCTGTCTGGCTTGAGCTTCGAGCCTGAAATATTCCCTGATGGCGGCATCATACTGTGCGCGATCTTCAGGACGCATCCGCCGATAGCCGTCTTCGCCTACCAGGATTCCCGTCTTTTCCCAGGCAAATACGAACTCGGGCGGAAAGCTCGTCGCCGCGAATGCTTTTCGCATTTCGCCGTTGATCTTCTCATCGGTTACCGGCACGGGGTCGGGTCCGGGCGCATCCGGGTCGAAGAACAGCGGGTCATCGCCGGCCGGGTCGCGTCCGAATTTTGCGCGGAACAGCGCCAGCTGACGCTTGAGCACCCCGTTCCAGTTCGGGGTGGGCGCACCGCGCGGTCCTTTCTTTCCCATGGCTCGCTTTCCTCTCGGCGGTCCAGTCGGAACTGACGCAGCGGACGATAGCGCGACGGGCGAGTCCTATCTGTCGGGAATGTTTGACAGGGAAGCGGACGGCCTGTCGGGAAAGTTGGACAAATGAGCGGCGGAAGGAGAAGGAGGAAGGGAACATGAGCGGGTGGTCTGCGCCAGGAATCTTTTCCCGCCACCGGCATCCTAGCTCTTAGCACCTGAAAGAGGAGCGTGCCATGAGTTTCATGTCTTCAACGACTTACCATCCGGCCAGGCCGCGCACGGCGTTCTGGGTCGCGGCCGGCTTCGTCGCCGGCGCCCTGTCGGTATTGATTTTCCACCAGGGCGCGGTTGCGCTGCTGAACGTCCTCGAGCTCACCGAGCGCGTGCCTTATGTCCTGGAGCCGACGCAGCCTTTCGGGGTGCCGCAACTCTGGTCGATCACGTTTTGGGGCGGGATCTGGGGCGCGGCGTTCGCTGCGGCGTTCCGCCGCTTCGATGGCGGCCAGCTCGTGGCCGCCTCACTGGTGGCCGGCGCGCTGCTGCCGACGCTCGTCGCCTGGTTCCTCGTCGCTCCGCTCAAGGGACAACCGATGGCCGCGGGATTCGAGCCGATGGCGTTTGGCCTCATCGTGAACGGCGCCTGGGGACTCGGCACCGGGCTTGGCCTCGCGCTCGTTGGGCGCGAGCGGCGCGCAGGCGACAGGCGACGCGCCGGCGACCGGCGGGGAACGGGCAACGACAGGCGAAGCGACGCTGTAATGGCGTGACGCGCACCGCTCCGCTCACTTGACCCAGTGTATCTCGCGCGCGGTCTTGAGGCCGATTGCGACCTGGTCCATGTCGGCGGGGATCTCGGCGCGCGTCTCCGAGACCGGGATGCGGCCCGCCATGATCTCGGCCTGCTGCTGCGGGTAGAGCGGCTGCGCGTTCGGCTCGACGTAGCCGTCGGGGAACTGCGGCCGGTTGCCGGCGGCATCGTACTTGTCGGTGGCGCCGAAGGTGTGCAGCAGCTCGTGGGTGATGACGACGTTGTTCGAGCCGTCCATGTCCGCGCGCGCAAAGGCGTTGACCACGCCGATCATTCCCTGCTGGAGCCCCGTCGAGTGCGGCAGCCGCGGTCGCGCGGCGGGATCGTAGTAGGCCACGAACAGGCGCGCGTGCGGCCGGAGTCCCTTCCAGGTGTCGTTCCACCACGCCCAGTAGCGCAGCCTGAGGCTCCAGGCGACCACCTCCAGCCGGTTGCCGCCAAAGGGCGGGGCCGGCGGCTGCGACGCGACCGTCGGCGCGAGCTTGACCTCGACGGGATCCCGCAGCGGCAGGCGGTAGCGAGCCCCCTCGCCTTTGAAGAAAGCCTCGATCGGCTCGAAGGAGGCGCTGCGCAGCTGCCCGACGTAGGCCGCGCTCACCTGGCTGCCATCGGCATTGATCGGGTAGATCACGACGCGGAGCGAGCTCGTCCACTCCGCCGTGCGCGAGCGCGCGAGCCACGCGCTCTGCGCGACCGTCGCCAGGATGAACAACAGCACCGCGATTCTTATCCATCGCCACGGCGAGGAGCGTTGCGGCATCGTCACCAGCGATGATACCGTTACCTGCGCAGCGTCGTCACTGGCGTAGCGTCGTCACGAGCGGTAGCATCGTGTGAAGGCTGTCAATGCAGGAGGCTGACATGAGATTGCTCATCATCTTGTTCGCTGTTGCCGCCCTCGCCGCCTGCGGCGCCGAAACCGCCACCACGGCCGCAACCAGCGCCGCGATCAAGAAAAAAGAGATCGAAGAAGGCAAGATAACGATGGAACGCGCGAAGAGCAAGGTCGAGCAGGCCGCGGAGCAGGCGGGGCAGCGGGCGGAGAAGGAGTGATGTTGCCAGGTCATCCTTCCACGTTCATCCTTCATCCCTCATCCTTGGTCTTGTCGGCGCGTCCCAGTCGTGCGTGGTCAGCGCGCCGAAGCTCCTCGGCATGGTGCGGATCTCTTCCGCCGCGCAGTTGATCACCAGGCACGCGCCGTAGACAAAGACCAGCAAGCCCAGCCACTGTCCCACAGTGAAGAGATAGTCGATCATCGCAGCCTCCGTCCGTCATTGACCTTCCGTATCGCTACATTAGCCGACCGGTGAGGCAGGCAACAGACGACTGACGGCCTACGACCTAGGAGCTACGCGGTAGCGCGTCGAGGGGCGGAAGGGGGGCGCAATAGTTTGCGGAGGGCGCGCCAAGGGGCGATGAATTCAGTGATCGACGGAACTACGCGTTGATGAGAGCTTCTGCTCCAGGTATGCCTGCAACAGCTTCGTCGCCTCCTCGTCGATCTCGGTAATCATCGCGCCGGCGCTGTCGTCGTTGGAGTGCATGATCTCGATCATGCAATTGAGTATTTTGCCAGTCCAGAGCTCGCACCTGAAATCGAAGATCTGGCCGACCTCGAGGTGCCTGTTGGACACGAGCAGCAGGCCGCTCTTGCTCATGTCCATCACCATGCATCCGAACCAGTCACTTCCGACGCTCAGGTTGCCGCGCCGGATGACCGGAACACGAACTTCGGCCCGTAACTCCCGCGTATTCATGCAGATCCCCCGGATCGTGCGTTAAAGAATAGCGGCAGGTGGTGCGGCTGTCTACCCGAAGGAGGGCTCACCGTGATGAATTTCACAGTCAGTCACCGGCGGAACTCCGGCTCAATACCGGTAGGGATTATCCGGCCTCGCGTCGTAGCGGTTCGGAACGCCGTCACCATCGCGGTCCCAGCGTGCGCCGTGCCCGCGGTAGCCGCGCTCGCGCTCCCAGTGCCCGGGAACCCACACCCGGTGGTAGCCGTTCCATTCCCTATGACCGGGCACCCAGACATGGCCCGGGCGGTGCGCAGCCGCATACTCGTGGTGCACCGGCGTGCCGAAGCTGAGTTCGAAGTGCGTCGCAGCCGCACTCGCGACAGGCGTGGCAGCCGCGCCGATGGTTCCCACGGCGAGCAGCGCCGAAATGAGCAGTCTCTTCGTCAACATGTTCGATCCTCCTCGTTAAAGAGAGCAGTGCGCGAAGTGTGCACCGCTTGCTCCGTACGACCCCCATGCTACGCGCGTGTTCGGCAGCAGACGGTAACTTTGCGTAACAGGTTATTGCTGACGCGGCAGCTCTGCCGGTCTTTCGCTATCATTCCGCCATGGTCAAGGCGCTTTTCGTTCTGCTCTCGCTTTGCGCTCTTGCTGCTTGCGCTTCCAACCCCAGGACGGTGCCGGAAAAGACGGCTCCCGGCTTCTCCATCTCGGAGTTCGCCAAGACCGACATCGACCGCGTCGCGGAGGCGCACCAGCGGGAAATCTTCCAGAACCTGCGAGTCCTTGCCGAGAAGCTCTACCGGCGCAATCCGCGCGAGCTGAAGAAGAGCGACCGGACCAGCATCGCTGCCGGCATGGCGCGCATCTTCGACGAGAATCACGCCTGGAACTTTTCCGAGCTGCAGGGCAGGCGGGACGCGCAGGCGATCGTGCTCGCGTTCCAGGCGGACTACCGCGGCGATCGCGTGCTGGCGTTCACGGCCGGGCTGGCGAGCATGATCCAGACTGCCTTCCGCGACAAGACCGAGTTCTTCGTGCTCGACGAGCTCGATCCGCAGGGACTCTACAACGCTGCCCGCAATGTGGAGATCGCGGTGTGGAGGCTCTCCAACAGACGCACGCCGCAGGGAGAGCTGTACCTCCTCTCGAACGAGGGCGCCGGGTCCGTGCCGAATCTCTCCTTCGAACGCGAGTTCGGCAAAGTCATAGCGAGCCTCGACATCCTGTCGAAGGTCATCGCCGACAAGAGTAACCGCACGATCGTTAAAGTGGTTCAAAACCTGGCGACGGCTGTGTTCCTGCCGATCAGGTAGCGCTGCATGCATATCTGGGTCGATGCCGACGCCTGTCCCGTCGTCATCAAGGAAATCCTGTTTCGAGCCGCGGAGCGCATGGAGCTGCCGCTCACGCTCGTCGCGAACAAACCGCTGCGCGTGCCGCCCTCGCGCTTCATCCGCTCGATGCAGGTGGCGCGCGGCCTCGATGTCGCCGACGACGAAATCGCGCGGCGCCTCGCTCCCGGCGACCTGGTCGTTACCGCCGACATTCCCCTGGCCGCGATCGTCATCGAGCGCGGCGCACACGCAATCAATCCCCGGGGCGAGTTCTACACGCCGGACAATATCCGCGACCGCCTGGCGCTACGCGACTTCCTGGACGCGCAGCGCGGCGCCGGCGAGCAGACCGGCGGCCCGGCGCCATTCGATCTGGCCGACCGCAAGCGCTTTGCGGATCAACTGGATCGCTTCCTCGTCCGTGAGGCGGGGAGGTTCTGAGGGGAAGCGTGCTAGTGCGCCATTCTGGATACCGCCGCACGCAGCCTGTCGTAATCCTCCGGGACGTTGTAAACCTGCGCCGAAATCCTTGCCCACAAGGCGCCGGCTATGGGGTTGATCGCGATGACGACGCGATGACGGGCGAGCAGCTCGGCCATGAGCTTCCTCGGGTCGCGGCGCTGGAGCCGCTCGGGCAGCCGGATCGCGACCATCGAGCCGTGCAATTCGGGCGGGCCACCGGGCGGCGTGTCCCAGGCCGCGGCAATCTGCGTCGCCGCGGCTATCGCCAGGCGGTGATTGTGGGCGCGCACACGCGAAGGGCCCAGTGCCGTGTAGAAATCCAGCGCATCGGGCACCGCGAGCCAGGATGAGAAGTCGCGCGTGCCGGTCCAGTCGAACTCGGCGGTGAAGCCACCGCCGTAACCGTGCGAGATCACCGGCGGGTGCATGCCTGGCTGCGCGCCGCGCCGCGCCCACAGAAAGCCGCAGCCCTTGGGCGCGAAGAGCCACTTGTGGAAGTTGCCGGAGTACCAGTCCACGCCGAGAGAAGGAATGTCGAGCGCGATCTGCCCGGGCGCGTGCGCGCCGTCGACGAGCACCCGCGCGCCGCGCGAGCGGGCCAGGGCCGCGAGCCGCTTCACCGGGAACACGAGCCCGGTCGGCGAAGCGATGTGATCGAGGACCACCAGCCGGGTGCGCCTGCCGAGCCCGCGCTCCAGCGGGCGGATGAGCGAGGTCTCGCTGTCCACCGGAAAAGGGATAGGGGCCTCGACGACCTTCGCGCCGGTGCGCCGGCACACCTCGCGCAGCGTCAGCCGCACCGCGTTGTAGGTATGCGTCGTGGCGAGGATCTCGTCGCCACGCCTGAATTCGAGGGAGCGCAGGACGGCGTTTATCCCCGACGTCGCGTTGTCCACGAAGACCACGTCCTCGGCCCGGGCGTGCAGAAAGCGCGCCAGACGCCCTACGGCGGCGCGCAGCGCGCCGGGCCGCACCTCGCGCAGAAAGCGGTCGGGGTTGGCTTCCATGCGCCCCCGCCAGCGCGCGGCGGCGGCGAGTACGGCGCGCGGCGTAGTGCCGAACGAGCCGTGATTCAGGAAAACGGTGCCGGGCTCGAGGAAAAAGCGCCGGCGGATTGAGTGGCCTAAGGGGGGCATGCGGCAGTCTAACCGACTGCCGGACCCGTCATGGGTCAGGGGTCATGGGTCATGCGGACCGGACGGCTGTTGTTCGCGCTATCCTTGGCCGATGAGCGCCAGTGAATCCGGCAACAAAGCGGACGGCACGCTGCATCTTCCTCAGCGTACGAGCGCGCCGCTGCGCCTCGTGCTCGACACGAACGTCTGGCTCGACTGGCTCGTGTTCGACGATCCGGACGTGGCGCCCGTCAAATCCGCCGTCGCGGCGGGACGGGCGGAGGTCGTGGTGGACAGGGCGGTCGTGGCGGAGCTCGAGCGCGTGCTGGCCTATCCGTTCGGCCCCAGGACGCTCAGCACGGCAGCGCAGTCGAAGTGCATGGTCGAATGCGGCCGCGTCGCGGCGCGGTACGCTGGCGCCGAGGCAAGGGTGGGACCTACGCGGCTGCCGGTGTGCGGAGACCCGGACGACCAGAAGTTTCTCGATCTTGCGGCTGCCTGCGGCGCGCGCTATCTCGTCACCCGGGACCGCGACCTGCTCGAACTGGTGCGCAACCGTGATCCCGCGCCGCCGTTCCGGATTGTCACGCCCCGCGAGCTGCGAGCTTTGCTGACAGAGGCGTGATAGGTGACAGATGACAAGTGATAGGTAAGATCGTGACAGACCGGTCGTGATCGCGGCAGCCCGACACCTATCACGTATCACCTATCACGCTGTTAAGAGCAACGCGATGCGCGTAGACAAATGGTTATGGGCCGCGCGGTTTTTCAAAACCCGCGGGCTGGCACAGTCGGCCGTCACTGGCGGCAAGGTGAAGCTGAACGGCGAGCGGGTGAAACCGGCGAAGAGTCTCGCGCCAGGCGACCGGCTCGCCATCCGCATCGGCGAGCTCGAGTGGCTGATCGAGGTCAAAGCGCTCTCGGAGCGGCGCGGACCGGCGGAAGCAGCGCGCAAGCTCTACGAGGAAGACGAAGCGAGCCGCGCGCTGCGCGTTGCGCAAGTCGCTGATCGCCGCGCGCAGGCGAGCGGGTGGGGCGAGCGCAAGGGCCGGCCCACGAAGCGGGAGCGGCGGGAGATGGACCGCTGGCGCGACAAGGGCTGAGGGATAAGGGCGGAGGGATGAGGGGTTCGCCCCGATCACCAATCACCAATCACCAATCACGCCTTTCTATTTGAGGCTGAAGCCCTGCTTCCTGATGAACGCTCCGAAATTCTCCCGCTCCGGCACCGAGCACTGCCGCGCCTTGTCCTCCGACCAGCCGTAGAGTTCCGCGGTCCCGTAGCGCTTCGTGTCGCGCTGCTTGCGGTAGGGCAGCACGCCGTGCCGCCTGCGGTCGTAGGCCTCGATCTTTTCACTGAGGCCTGTTTCGTCGTAGCGGTCGACGTGCACCGAGACCTCCAGCGGCAGGCGCGGCGAGATGCGGCCCGCTTCCGCCGGATAGCCTACGCAGAGGCCCGCCACGGGGAATACGCCATCAGGCAGCTCCAACACCCGGCTCGTCACGTCCGCGTGGTTGCGCACGTGGCTGATCGGACAGGCCGCAAGTCCCACCGCTTCTGCGGCGCGGATCAGGCTCATCATCACCAGCGCCGCGTCGACGGCTGCGTTCATGAAGTGATCGAGATGCTCGTTTGCGAAAGGCTTTCCGCGCCATTCGCCGACCTGCCGGATGCGGCGGTTGTTGCCGCAGAAGACGAGAAACACCGGCGCATCCATGATCCAGGGCATGTCCGGGATCATGTCGACGATGCTTTTCCGCCGGCCGCGGTCGACGACATGGACCACCTCCGCCTGCTGCAGGTCGGACTTGGATGGCGCCGAGAGCGCGCACGCCAGCAGGACCTTCAACAGCGCCGGATCGACCGGACGCGCGTCGAACTTGCGGTGCGAGCGGTGCTCGGCCATGCGCGCCAGCTCGTCCAGTCCCGGCCACGCCGGGTCCACCGCCAGGTCGGCGCCGAACCGCTCGGCAAAGGCACGCACCAGGCGGTCGCGGTTGTCATTTTCGTGGCTCATAGGGGCTCGACGGAAAAGATGGAGTGCAGGAATGTTACCCTGCCGCGTCCCAGCCATGTCCCTGGTCGACCTCAATATTGTCTTGCCTCGCGCGGAAAAACAGGCGTAAAATCACGCCCTTTCCGCACTTTTCTGGATCCGAGCACATATATATGGTTGTCATCCGGCTGGCGCGCGGCGGCGCCAAGAAACGCCCGTTCTTCAGTGTGGTCGTGGCGGACTCGCGACGCGCGGTCAGTGGCCGCTTCATCGAGCGCATCGGCTTTTACAATCCCGTGGCACCGCAAGGCACCGAGCGCCTGCGCATAGACCGCGAGCGCCTGACGTTTTGGCAGTCGAAGGGCGCGATCCTGTCCGATACCGCGGCGCGGCTCGTCAGACAGTTTGGAAAGCAGCAGCAACCGCAACAGCCCGTCAAGGCTGCCTGAACTGGCTGACAGGCTGGTAGTGATGGGGCGCATCGTCGCCCCATTTGGCGTGAAGGGCTGGGTCAAGATCGACCCCTACACGGCGGCGGCGAAGAACCTGCTGGCCTACCCGAAGTGGTTGATCGGCGATGGCGCGGACTGGCAGGAGCGGAAAGTCGGCGAGGCCAGAACCCAGGGCCGCATGGTGGTGGCCCGGTTCGACGGCTGCGACGATCGCGATGCAGCAGATAGATTTCGGGGGAAGCAGATCGCCGTGCCCCGGGAGCAGTTGCCGAAAGCGCGGCCGAACGAATACTACTGGGCCGACTTGATCGGGCTCAGGGTGGTGAACGAAGCAGGACGGGATTTCGGGCAGGTGGTCCGTATCCTCGAGACCGGCGCGAACGATGTGCTGGTCGTGCAGGGCGAGCGGGAGCGGTTGATCCCGTTCATCGCGGACGCAATCGCCGCGGTCGACCTGCAGGACGGATTGATGCGGGTGAATTGGGACGCGGATTTTTAGGAACGAGGGGGGTCGGCCCCCTCGTGCGCCCCCACTCTGGGGGACCTAGGAACGAATGATGTTCCAGTTCGACGTAGTAACGCTGTTCCCGCAGATGTTCGACGCCGTGACCCAGTGCGGCGTGACGGGACGGGCGCGGGAGCGGGGGCTTTACCGGCTCGAGCTGTGGAATCCGCGCGAGTTCGCGGCGAACAGCTACCGCACGGTGGACGACCGGCCGTACGGCGGCGGTCCGGGCATGGTGATGATGGCGGAGCCGCTCGCGAAGACGATAGCGGCGGCGCGGGACCGGCAGCAGAACGCAGGCGTGGCGCCACCGCAGGTGGTGTATCTCTCGCCGCAGGGCCGGTTGCTGGACCACGGCCTGGTGATGGAGCTGGTGGCGCGCGGGGGACTCATCCTGCTCGCCGGGCGTTACGAAGGCGTGGACGAGCGGCTCATCCGGCGGGCGGTCGACGCCGAAGTGTCGATCGGGGATTACGTGCTCTCGGGCGGCGAGCTGGCCGCGATGGTGGTGCTGGATTGCATCGTGCGCCAGCTGCCGGGCGCGCTGGGGGACGCGGAATCGGCGAGCCAGGATTCGTTCGTGAACGGGCTCCTCGATTGTCCGCACTACACGCGGCCCGAGGTGTACGAGGGCGAAGCGGTGCCGGCGGAGCTGCTCACGGGCAACCACGCCGGGATCGCGCGGTGGCGGCTCAAGCAGGCGCTGGGACGTACCTGGCTCAGGCGGCCGGATTTGCTGGAGAAGCGGGCGCTGACCAGGGGTGAGCGCGAATTGCTGGACGAGTACCAGAGAGAATTCAACGAACGCGAAGGAACCTGAACATGGACCTTATCCAACAGCTCGAAGCCGAGGAAATCAAGCGACTCGCCAAGGTGGTGCCCGATTTCTCCAGCGGCGACACCGTGGTGGTGAACGTGAGCGTGGTGGAAGGGGAGCGGAAGCGCCTGCAGGCCTACGAGGGGATCGTCATCGCCAAGCGCAATCGCGGCCTCAATTCCTCGTTCATCGTGCGCAAGATCTCCTCCGGCGAAGGGGTGGAGCGCACCTTCCAGACCTATTCCCCGCTCATCGCGAGCATCGAGGTGAAGCGCCGCGGCGACGTCGGGCGCGCGAAGCTCTACTACCTGCGCCAGCGCACCGGCAAGGCCGCACGCATCCGCGAGAAGCTGACCGGAGGCGAGGACGCTGCTACCGTTGCTGCTACCGGAACCGAACCCGCGGCGGAATAGTCAGGGACAAATCCGGAAGCAGGTCGAAGGGCGGCTCAGGCCGCCCTTTTTGTTGGGTGTAGAAAGCAGTAGTTTCCCCTCCTGCAAATAGGAGGGGTGGACGCGTAGCGGCCGGGGTGGTCGAGTCATTTCGATACGTACTCCTCGTCGGCCTTCATGCGTTGTTGGGTTTGTGCGCGCGGGAATCCGTGTGCTGCATTTCGAGAATCGGGAAGTGATCAACAATCTCGAAGGCGTATTGGCAGAAGTACAAGCACACTTTCGCAGGCCGACTTGACCACCCCGGCGGACTTTCGTGCGCCACCCCTCCTAGATGAAAGAGGGGAAAATGAAAGTCGTTGCTGTCATATGCGCTAACGCTCGTGATCCGAGGCTAGAATGAGCGCGATGCGGATTCTTCTTGCGCTGATCCTCCTCGTCTGCTCCGGCGCCGCTTCCGCGCTCGAGACCGCGCGCGCGCTGGCCGCGTCCGGCGCGCCGCGCCTCGCGCTCGCCCGGGTCGAGCAGGTGCAACCGCGCGAGGTCAACGCGCCGCGCTGGCCCGAATGGGAAGCGCTGCGCATCACGCTCCTCGTCGCGGTCGGCCGCAACGCCGACGCCTTGCAGCGGGCGAACGGGTTGCCGGCGGGCATGCCGCCACCGCTGCTGCGCGAATGCCTGCTCGCTGCCGCGCGGGCGGCGATCGCGACCGGTCAGGGGGCCGTGGCCCGCCGTCATGCGGCGCGCGTGCTGTGGCAGCTCGAGCCCCCGGCGCAGGAAACGCGCGCGGCCCGTCTTCTCGTCATCGAGAGCTACACCGCCGAGCGGCAGGGCGAGCCGGCGTTCCGCGCCATGCTGCGCTTCCAGCAGGACTATGCGCCGCTCGATTCCGCCACCGCGGGGCGCTTCGTGGAGTGGCTCCTCACGCTCGGTATGGAGAAGCAGGCGGTCAACTGGCTGGCGAGTCTCGACGATGCCGGCTACGTGAAGTTGCTTCTGCGGTTGAGGACTGGATTGGCGGATCCGGACAGCGTCGAAAAGCAGGCGCGGGCGGCCCTCGCCAAGGGGGGCGGCGCCGGATACTGGCGCGTGCTCGCGGAGGTCGCGCAGCGCAGGAAGGACGCCGCGTTGCGCGTCGAAGCGTTGGAGCACCTGGTGAACGCCGATGAAGAAACGGCGGCGGGCAAGCCCGCCGAACTTGCGAGCGAGCTGTGGGAATCCTACTTCGCGGGGGCGCGC
This sequence comes from Burkholderiales bacterium, assembly GCA_035649495.1. Classification (GTDB taxonomy): domain Bacteria; phylum Pseudomonadota; class Gammaproteobacteria; order Burkholderiales; family SG8-41; genus SG8-41. The sequence continues at coordinate 29,313 of DASRJL010000058.1, forward strand.
GAAGCCGCCAACCGGAACCAGATGCTGACGGGCGACGACGCGGCCTGGGCGGACTACGCCGGCCGGCAAACCGCTTCCAATCCGCCGGTGGCGCGCGCGTTCTTCGCGCACCTCGCCCTGCGCGGACGCGAGCGCGAGACGCGGTTCAACTCCCAGCTGCAGCTCGCGTATTCGCTGCAGCAGTCGCGCCTGGAGCGCACCGCGTTGCGGCTGTTCGAAGCGCTGAACGCGGATGAATCCGGCATCGACGGCCAGGCGCGCTACCTCATCGGCGCGATGGCGGAGCGCGCGCACCAGCCCGCGGTCGCGGCCCGCTACTGGAAAGGAATCGCCGCTCCGCCAGGTGTGAACGCGGCAGAGTGGCAGGCGCGCGTGGCCGCGGCGTACTGGCGCGCGGGCGAGGGCGATGCCGCCGTGTCCACTCTGCGCGCCCTGCTGGGACCGGGCAAGCCTCTTCCGGCAGAGGCGGCGCGGCCGCTCGCGACGCTTGCGCAGGAGATGATCGCCGCGGGCAAGACGGAAACTGCCGACGAAATCCTGCGCGGCCTGCTGCCGGGGTCTGACGCAAAGCAGCAGCGCGATATCCTCTATACGCTCGGGAAGACGGCGGAGCAGGTCGCGCGCCACCAGGCCGCGGCGGACTATTACCTGCGCTCGGCGCTGCTCGCCGACGGCAAGCCCGACGCGCTGGCCGTGCAGGCGCGCCTCGCCGCGGGGCTCAACCTCGTGCAGGCCGGGTTCCGCGACGACGCGCGCGCGCAGTTCCAGTGGCTGTTGAAGAACACGACGGACCCGGCGCAACTTGCCATTGCGAAGCGCGAGCTCGCCGTTCCTTAGGAAAGAAGTGACCGTGACTCGTGACAGGTGACCCGCAACGGGGACCCGTTACTCGCGACGCGTGGCCCCCATGACGCCTGACGTGCGGAGGACATGCTAGGATTGAGGGCGAAGCACGATATATCCCTTTCTCACCTGACCCGCGGCGGCGGCGTCGCCGCGATTTCGAACGCATCGAGGAGCACATGATTCATTTTCTCGTTCACGACAAGAAGGACACCGTCGGCGTCATCGTCGTCGAGGGGGTGAAAGCCGGGCAGGAGCTGACCGGCTGGCTGATGGAGGACGACTCGACGGTCAAGCTGAAAGCCCTGAATGACATACCGATCGGCCACAAGCTCGCCACCAAGCCCATCGGCAAGGGCGACACCGTCATCAAGTACGGGTTCGACATCGGCAAAGCGGTTGCGGAAATCAAGCTCGGCGAGCACGCGCACGTGCACAACATCAAGACGAAGCGGTGGTGAAACGCGCAGCAGACGGCTATCGGTCGGGAAAAAAAACGCAGCCGCAGCCGCGCGTTTCACGAATATGAAGACCAAACTTTTATGGGACATACGAGATGATCAACGCTAAGACTACATTTCAGGGCTACCGGCGCGAGAACGGCCGGGTCGGCGTCCGCAACCACGTCATCATCCTGCCGGTCGATGACCTTTCCAACGCCGCGGCCGAAGCGGTCGCCCACAACGTCAAGGGCGCGATGGTGATTCCTCATCCGTACGGGCGCCTGCAGTTCGGCGCAGACCTGGAGCTCCATTTCCGCACGCTGATCGGCGCGGGATCGAATCCGAACGTCGCCGCGGTCGTCGTGATCTGCATCGAGGAGCAATGGGCGAAGCGCGTGGTCGACGGCATCGCCAAGACCGGCAAGCCGGTGACGGGCTTCGGCATCGAGCTGCACGGCGACCACGACACGATCCTGCGCGCTTCCAAGGTCGCCAAGGAATACGTGCAGTGGGCCTCCGAGCTGCAGCGCACGGAATGCCCGATCAGTGACCTGTGGGTCTCCACCAAGTGCGGCGAGTCCGACACGACCTCCGGCTGCGGCTCCAACCCCACGGTGGGCAACGCCTTCGACAAGCTCGATCCGCTCGGCGTGACGATGGTCTTCGGCGAGACGACGGAGATCACCGGCGGCGAGCACATCGTTGCCGACCGTTGCGCGACCGGGGAAGTACGCGAGCGGTTCATGTTCATGTTCGACCGCTACCAGGAAGTGATCAACCGCCACAAGACCAACGATCTTTCCGATTCGCAGCCGACCAAGGGCAACATCGCCGGGGGGTTGACCACGATCGAGGAGAAGGCGCTCGGCAACATCCAGAAGATCGGCCACAAGTGCAAGGTGATCGGTGTGATCGACAAGGCGGAGACCCCGACCGGGCCGGGCCTGTGGTTCATGGATTCGTCCTCGGCCGCAGCGGAAATGGTTACGCTGTGCGCCGCCTCGGGCTACGTCGTGCATTTCTTTCCCACCGGGCAGGGCAACGTCATCGGCAACCCGATCCTGCCGGTCATCAAGCTGACCGCCAATCCGCGCACCGCGCGTACCATGGGCGAGCACATCGATCTCGATGTTTCCGGCTTGCTGCAACGCGAAAAAAACATGGACCAGTGCGGCGACGAGCTGATCGAAGTGATGCTGCGCACCTGCAACGGGCGGCTTACCTGCGCCGAGGCGCTGGGGCATCGCGAGTTCGTGATGACGCGGCTTTACGAGTCGGCCTGACGGCCGATTGAAGGATGAAGGATGAGGGATGAAGGATGACCTGATTGCTGCGCGAGTTGTCGTTCCAGCCGGGTCATCCTTCCACGTTCCACGTTCATCCTTCACTCCGGGCGCTCGCACGGGGTCGTTCACCCTCCGGCTGCATCCCTGACCAGAATGCCCGGCGCCGCCAATCCCTTCACTCCGTTTCCGCCCCGGCCTCACCTCGAGGGCGATTACGCGCGCGAGGAGCTGGCGCTCGCCTACCGCAACTCGGCGTTGCCGCTCGAGGCGCTCGCGTGGGATGTCACGCCGGTCGGTCTTCATTACACGCTCTCCCATTTCGACATTCCGCGGCTCGATGCGGCGAGCTTCCGGCTCGCCGTGGGCGGGAGGGTCGAGCGGCCGCTTACGCTCGGGCTCGAGGACATCCGTGCGCTGCCGGCGCACACGCAGCGGGTGACGCTCGAATGCGCTGGGAACGGGCGCGGCCTCATGAGCCCGCGCAGCGCGAGCATGCCCTGGCTGTGCGAAGGCGTAGGCACCGCGGAGTGGACCGGGACGCCTCTGCGCAACGTGCTTGGACTCGCCGGCGTGGCGCCGGACGCGGTCGAGATCGTCTTCATCGGCGCCGACCGCGGTTACGATCGCGGGGTCGAGCACGACTACGGACGGAGCCTCAAGCCGGAGGCTGCGATGGCGGATGAGGTCCTGGTGGTCTACGCGATGAACGGTGCGCCGCTCGCGCCCCAGCACGGGTACCCGTTGCGGCTCATCGTGCCGGGCTGGTTCGGCATGGCCAGCGTGAAGTGGCTGGCGCGGATCGACGTCCTCGCCCGACCGTTCGACGGCCAGCAGCAGGTCGTCGGCTATCACTACCGCAAGCACAGCGACGATCCCGGCGTTCCCGTCACCTTCCAGAAGGTCAAGTCGCTTATGGTGCCGCCGGGAATCCCCGACTGGTACACGCGACGCCGGCTGGTCGATCAGGGGACGGTGAAGCTCAACGGGCGCGCCTGGTCGGGCCGGGGCGTCGCGGTGGTGAAGGTGGAGGTGGCGATCGACGGCGTGTGGCGCGACGCGGCGCTCGAAGCGCAGGGCGATCGCTACGCGTGGCAGGGTTGGCGCTGCGACTGGCGCGCCGAGCCGGGCGAGCACGAGCTTGCGTGCCGGGCGACCGATGCGACCGGCGCGACACAGCCATCGACTCCGGAATGGAACGCGAGCGGGATGGGGAATAACGCCATCCAGCGGGTGCAGGTGACGGCACGGTGAGCCAGCTTCGCGGTGCTGACGTCCTGGCGCAGGCGCTTGCGGATGCGGGCGTGCGCCATCTCTTCTCCCTCTCCGGCAACCAGATCATGCCGGTGTACGACGCCGCGCCCGAAGCGGGGCTGTCCATCGTGCACGTGCGGCATGAAGGCGCCGCGGTGCACATGGCGGATGCCTGGGGCCGCTTGACAGGCGAGCCGGGCGTCGCGCTGGTGACCGGCGGCCCCGGCCACGCCAACGCGGTGGGTGCGCTCTATACCGCGCTCGCTGCGGAATCGCCGCTCGTGCTGCTCTCGGGCCACGCGCCGCTTTCCGAGCTGGGCCGCGGAGCATTCCAGGAGATGGCGCAGGCGGATCTCGCGGCGCCGGTGACCAAGAGCTCGTGGACGGCAAGCGATCCCGCCGGGCTCGCCGTGGACATCACGCGCGCACTGCGCCTCGCGCGGTCCGGCCGGCCGGGACCCGTGCACGTCAGCCTGCCCTTCGACGTGCTGGAAGCGAAGGTCGACGCCGGTGCGGTCGAGCTTCCGCGCTCCGCGCTGGCGTCTTCGCAACCACTGACCGAATCCGCGGCAGATACTGTCCTGGCCGAGCTTGCACGCGCGCGGCGTCCGCTCGTGCTCGTCGGGCCGGTCATGGCCAACGGTCGCGGGCGTGCCACGCGCGAGCGGCTGGCAGCGGCCCTGAATGTTCCTGTGATCTGCATGGAGAGCCCACGCGGCGTGAACGATCCCTGCCTTGGCGCGTTTGTCGAGGTGCTGCGGGATGCGGATCTCCTGGTGCTGCTGGGCAAGCAGCCGGACTTCACCCTGCGCTTCGGCGCGCCACCTGCCGTCGCGAAGGAGTCCCGGTTCGTCGTGATCGATCCCGAGCCGCCCGCGTTACAGCGCGGCATGACGACTCTGGGCCCGGGACGCGTGAGCTTTTCCGTCGTCGCCGACCCTGTCGCGGCAGCCGAGGTGCTGCTCGCCCGCGCGCAGCGGACCGCGACGCGTCCGTGGACGGCCGAAGTGGACGCCGCGGTGAGGTTCCGGCCGGCTGAATGGAACACGCTCGCCTCCGGCCCGGACGGACCGCTGCACCCGGTCGAGGTCGGCCGCGCCGTGCAGCAGATCCTCGATGACGCGCGTGATCCCGTCCTGGTGGCCGACGGCGGGGAGTTCGGACAATGGGCGCAGGCGTGCGCGAGCGCGCCCACGCGTCTCATCAACGGGCCGGCGGGATCCATCGGGTCCGCGATTCCCTATGCGCTCGCGGCCCGCGTCGCGCGGCCCGAGGCGACGGTAGTGGCGATGCTCGGCGACGGCACGGCCGGATTTCACCTCGCCGAGTTCGACACCGCGGTGCGCGCCGGCCTGCCGTTCG
>DASRJL010000059.1:0-25385 GCA_035649495.1 Burkholderiales bacterium
CGCGCCCTCGATGATATGCCACAGGCCGTGGATGCGCCCGGTGCTCAGGCTCCCGCCGAAGGTGTTGAGCGGCAGCTCGCCGTCCAACTCGATGCGGCCGTCCTGGATGAAGTCGAGCCCCTCGCCTTCCTTGCAGAATCCGTAGGACTCGAGACCGTACATCACCGAGGCCGAGAAGCCGTCGTAGATCTGCGCGACGTCGACGTCCTTCGGACCGAAGCCGGAGCGCGCCCACGTCAGCTCCGCCGAGCTGCGGCCGCCTTCCATGTAATTCGCGAGGCTGCCGATGCGGCCGGCGGTTTCGAAGCGCAGCCGCTCGCCGTAGCCCGCGAGATAAGCCGGCTGCGGCTTGAGATCGCGCGCGCGCTCCGCGGTCGTGAGGACGATGGCGACCGCGCCCTGCACGGGGATATCGCAATCGTATAAGCAGAAGGGATACGCGACCATGCGCGAATCGAAATAGTCCTTGGGCGTGAGCGGGTCCTTGAAATACGAGTGCGGGTTCCTGAGCCCGTGCTTGCGCTGCGTGACGGCCAGCGTCACCATCTTGTCGCGCTTCTGGTTGTTCTTCTCGAGATAGCGGGTGTACGCAACCGCCATGCCCTGTCCCGGACCGCCGAAGCCGTAGGGCGCGGTGAACTGCAACGCGCCCTGCGCGTAGGTGCCGGGCAGGTTCTGGTAAGTGCCTTTCGGGTTGTGCATCGCGCGCCACACCACCGCGTACTTGCACACGCCCGCGAGCAGCGCGTTGACCGCCTGCTGCACGGCGCCGCCGATGTTCACCGAGCCCGTCTGGATGTGCCACGACAGGTTCGGCAGCTTCAACATCGCCATCATGCAGTTGACCGAGACGATGCTGATGCCGTCGACCTCGGCGTGCCCGGTTGCGGGAAGCTCCGGATACGTCGTGAGGCCATCGATGTCGGATAGGTTCAGGCCGGAATCGGCTACGGCTTCCTTGACTGCGTACAGCGCGTGGGCGGCCAGCGGAATCTCCGCCGCGCGGGTGGCCTTGGAAAATCCCACTCCGCTCAACGCGATCTTGCAGCGGTTTTCCCACATTGCTTTTCTCCGTGACCAGTGACCGGTGACCAGTGACCGGTAAGCGCAAAACTGTCGGGTCAGGCTCCGGGTGCCAGCCGGAACTGCGGCAGCGTGAAGTCGTCGTTCAACGGCTGGAAGGTAACCTCGACGCGACGGCCGACTTTCGCCTCGGTGTACTCGGCGTCCAGCAGGTTGCCCGCCATCAGCGCGCCGGGCGCGTCGTCGAGCTCGACGATGATGCTCGCGTACGGCACCGCGGGCGCGAAGCGCTTGTCCCCGGTGTGATACATGATCGTGTACGCGTAGATCGCGCCTTTCCCGCTCACCGACTCGAACTTGAGGTCGACCGACATGCAGTTCACGCACGTCGCGTACGGCGGGTGCTGGAAGCGCCGGCATTCCTGGCAGCGCTGCAGCTTCAACTCGCCCTGTTTTGCTGCTTCCCAGAAGGGCTTCGTCCACTCGTTCGGGACCGGAATGGGCCGCGTTACCTTGCTCCAATCGCTCATATAGTGGTCTCGTGCAGAAGGGCGGTGCAGATAGGGCGGTTCAGGTGAAGCGTCTCAGATAAAGCGGTGCAGGTAAAGCGGTTCAGATGGAGCGGTTCAGATGAAGCGGTGCAGGTGGAGCGGTGCAGGTAGAGCGGTTCAAGCCGCCGTATCCGGACCGCCGTACCCGGCTCGCCGCATCTGCACCGCCGTATCCGGACCGCCGTTACATGTTGGGATAATTAGGCCCGCCCCCGCCTTCGGGCGCGACCCAGACGATGTTCTGCGTGGGGTCCTTGATGTCGCACGTCTTGCAATGGACGCAGTTCTGCGCGTTGATCTGCAGCCGCGGGTTCGCTCCATCCGCGTCGCGGACGATCTCGTACACGCCCGCCGGGCAGTAGCGCTGCTCCGGCGCGTCGTAGCGCTCGAGGTTGATCCGGATCGGAACCGCGGCATCCTTGAGCGTGAGGTGCGACGGCTGATCCTCGTTGTGATTGGTGTTGGAGATGAAAACCGACGAGAGCCGGTCGAAGGTGAGGACGCCGTCGGCCTTCGGATAGGCTATCGGCTGCACCTCGGTCTTCAGTTGCAGCGTCTCATGATCGGCGTGGTCGTGGTGCAGGGTCCACGGCGCCTTCCCGCCGAACACGACCTGGTCGACCCCGACCATCAGCGTGCCCAGGTACAGACCCTTGCTCATCCACGGCTTGAAGTTGCGCGCCCGGTGCAGCTCGTCGTGCAGCCAGCTCGCGCGAAACGCCTCGGGATAGGCGGCAAGCTCGTCGCCGCTGCGGCCGGCCTTGACCGCGGCGAACGCGGCCTCCGCGGCGAGCATGCCCGACTTGATCGCGGCATGGCTGCCCTTGATGCGCGAGGCGTTGAGAAAGCCCGCGTCGTCGCCGATCAGGCAGCCTCCCGGGAAGATGAGCCGCGGCACGGACTGCAGTCCGCCGGCGGAGATGGCGCGCGCGCCGTAGCAGAGACGCTTGCCGCCTTCCAGGAAATGCCGGATCGCGGGATGCGTCTTGTAGCGCTGGAATTCCTCGTAGGGATACAGGTAGGGATTGCGGTAACCGAGTCCGACCACGAAGCCGATCGCGACCAGGTTGTTCTCCATGTGGTACAGGAACGACCCGCCGTAGGTGTCGGCAGGCAGCGGCCAGCCGGCGGTGTGTATCACGAGGCCCTGCTGGTGCCGGTCGGGCTGGATTTCCCACAACTCCTTCATGCCGAGACCGTAAACCTGCGGATCGGCGCCGTCGCGCAGCTTGTAGCGCTCCATCAGCTGCCTGCCGAGGTGCCCGCGGCAGCCTTCCGCGAAGAAAACGTACTTCGCATGCAGCTCCATTCCCGGCTGGTGGGCGTCCGTCGGCTGGCCGTCCTTCCCGATGCCCATGTCGCCCGTCGCCACGCCTTTCACCGCGCCGTTTTCCGCGTAGATCACCTCCGCGGCGGCGAAGCCCGGGAATATCTCGACGCCGAGGCTTTCGGCCTCCTGGCCGAGCCAGCGGCAGAGGTTGCCGAGACTGATCACGTAGTTGCCGTGGTTCTGAAAGCACGCGGGCAGCATGAAGCCGGGCACCTTGAGCGCGGAAGATTCCGTCAGGAACATGAAGCGATCTTCGCTGACCGGTGCGTTGAGCGGCGCGTTCTTCTGCTGCCAGTCGGGGATCAGCTCGTTCAACGCGCGCGGGTCCATGACGGCGCCCGAGAGAATGTGCGCGCCGACCTCGGATCCCTTCTCCAGCACGACGACCGAGATCTCGGATCCCGCTGCCGCGGCGAGCTGCTTCAGGCGTATCGCGGCCGCCAGCCCCGCGGGACCGGCGCCGACCACGACCACGTCATACTCCATCACTTCACGCTGCGCCAAGTGCTCTCCTTGCGAACGTTTCCCGATAAGTTCACGCCATTATAACCAGCGAGAGAGACGTTTCATCCAGAGCGTAGCGTTGCGACGCCTTTCGAGAATCTCTATCCAGGACGCCTTTCAAGCACCAGTCTCGCTGCTGCGATCCCGCTCCGTACGGCTGATTCGATGGTGGCGGGATAGTCGCTCGCCGTGTAATCACCCGCGAGATGGAAATCCGGGAGCGGCGTGCGGTTCGCCGGACGCACGAGTCCCGGCACGCAGGCGAAGGTCGCGCGCCTCTCGGCTATGACCTGAAACCAGCGCGGCTGGGGCAGGGGGCCTGTCTGCTGCTGCAGCTCCTGGTGCGCAAGCTGGGCGAGCTCCTCGTGCGCATGCTCTTCGTGCACGCCCTCGGCGCTGATCACGAGACCGATCAGCCCGGCCTGCCCGCACAGCGCTCCCCGATCGAACGCCCATTGCAGGAGCGCGCTGTCGAAACCCAGCATGCCCGCGGGAAGACGCACTTCAGCGGGATACTGCAGGTAGACCGAGTAGATCGGCTGGTAGGCGAAGCGCTCCATCGACTGCGCAAGATCGGTGAGCGCCGGCACGCGGGCGAGGAGCGCCTTGACCTGGTGCGGCGCCACGGCGCAGATCACGTGGCTGTGCGCCGCTGTGCCGGCAGCGTGCCGCACGGCGTATCCGCCCGCATCCGCTTCCACCGCGATTACGCGTTGCCCGGTGAGCACGGTTCCGCCGCGGCCCGTCACCCACTCGCCTGCCGGCCCGGGAAACAGCGCCGTGAGATCGACGCGCGGCAGCAGAAAGTCGCTCTCTTTACGACCGGCGTTCAGGCTGTCGCGCAGCACATTCAGGAATACCTGCGCCGACGCCGCGGCGGGCGGCGTGTTGAGCGCGGATACGCAAAGCGGCTTCCACAGCAGGCGCACGGCGGCCGCGCCCTGCCGCGCCTGATCGAGAAGGCGCGCGACGCTCGTGTCGCGCGACAACCGATACCCGGCCCGGCGCATGTCCAGCAGGAAGCGCGCGATGTCCACGCGCTCGTTGAAAGAGATGCCGCGCGCGCGCAGAAGTCCGGCCACGAGGTGCAGCGGCGCAGGCAGGGCAGCGGCAGTGAACGAGAACTGCCGATGCATTTTCCAGGTGAAGGGAAGGCGCAGCAGGCTCTGGCGCGGATCGGCGCCAACGAGCTCCATCAGTCGCAGCGTCTCGACATAGGCTCCGACGAGGATGTGCAGGCCGTTATCCAGCGTCGCCTCCTCGTGCTCGATGCGCCGGGCCCGTCCGCCGAGCGATTTCCCGGCTTCGAAGACGGTGACGGGAACGCGCTGCTCCGCGAGCGTCACGGCTGCCGCCATGCCGGCGTAACCACCGCCGATGACGGCAACGTTCATTTTCGTGGAGGAGGCTAGGCGGTCACGGTGGCCGGCTGAGACGCGCGCTTGCCGGCCCAGATCCGCTCGGGCACGCAGACACTGCCTTCGAATATGCGGCGCGCGGTACGGACCAGCGCGGCGCGGCGCAGCTCCTGCCGGCCGCCCGTGAAATCGGCATCGAGATCGATCAGGATCAGGCCCGAGGGATGCTCGATTCTGACCATTCCCTGTGGCGCGGAGGGCAGTGGCGCGATCTGTGCCGCGATCGTGTCGGGAATGGCGCAGGCGGACGAGATGCACACCGTACCGGTGACCGGATGGGACTTGTGGCACGTCTCGGGAACGAAGTAGCGCGAGCTGATCGTGCCGCCGTGGCGTGGCCCTGCGAGCAGGGCCAGTTTGGGTACGACGTTCTTCGACACGTCGCCCATGCCCATCAACACGCCCGCCTTGCGCCTGATCGCTTCCATGCGCTCCAGCAGCTCGCGGTCCGCATCGAGCTCGGCCGGAGTTTCGTAACCGGTCTTGCCCATGTCCGTCGCGCGCATCATGACAAGTGGCATCGCGATGTCCACGCAGCTCACGTCCACACCGTCGACCACGTCGAGCGGCCTCCCGGTGGGGAGCACCTTCCCGGTGACGGCGCCGAGCGCGTCCTTGAAATTGATTCCGACGGGCGCTGCCGTGCCGGCCACGCCGTCGATCGAAGCCTCGCCTTCGTAAGTCACCTGCCGTCCCGGGGTCTGCACGATGGCCTCGATGAGCGAGTCGGTGTTGACGCTGTAGATGCGTACCGGTGTCTCGCCGTCGCGCGCCTGAACCAGCCCGGCATCGATGGCGAACGGACCCACGGCGACCAGCATGTTTCCGCACGTCGGCTTGGTATCGACGAAGCTCTCGTGGATCTGTACCTGCGCGAACAGGTAGTCCACGTCGGCATCGGGGCGCTTCGACTTGCTGATCATGGCGACTTTGCTCGTCACCGAGTGCGAGCCGCCGATGCCGTCCACCTGGATCTCGTGCGGCGATCCCATCACCGAGAGCAGCACCGCGTCGCGCGTGGGTACGTCCGCGGGGAGGTCGGAAAGCTTGAAGAACGGCCCGCGCGACGTACCGCCGCGCATGATTACGCAGGGAATCTTCGTTTGCATACGGAATCTCCGGGGGAGCTCACGGCATTATATGCCAGGGATGTCTGCGATTCGGGCAACAAGCTCCTCACTCGAATCTCGGCTTCTCCTTGAGATAGTGCTTGGATAGCGCCGGACGGTAGCGCTCCATCAACTCCTTGTTGAGGTGTATCGGCGGCTTTTGATCGGGCGGGAGGAAGGACTTGTACTGGAAGCCGGCGGTCTCCTTCTTGAACGTGGCTTTCGCCTCCTCGACCAGGCCCGGATGGATCATGAAGTCGAGGACCGAGGCCGCGAGAACCTTGGCCCCGGCGACGGCCGCCTTGTGGGCGATCGAGGTCGCGGGCACGACTCCGGCAGCCCAGTGGTGGAAGGGAATCCCCGGGATGTTCCCGGGGAAAGTCACTCTTCCCGTCGGCACGATCCAGGTCACCTCTCCCGCGTCGTTGGAAGAGGCGGCCTGCCGCGATTCACGCAGGGGCGAGATCTCCCTGTGCAGCCCTTCCTCCTTCACCTTCATAGTGCGCTGAACCGCCCTGGCGAGGGCATGCTCCTGGTCGGTCCAGCGCGGCATGCCCACGAGCTCGATGTTCTTCTGCGTCACCTCGGCGAGGGTCCGGTTGCCCCGCGTCGGCCAGATCGCGCTGAAGACCTGGACGCTCTGTTCCGTATTCGTCATCAGCGCCGCGCCCTCGGCGATTCGCCTGGCTTTCTCGAAGTTCGCCTGCGCCCTGTCGATCGTCGTTTCCCGGAAGAACCACCAGATTTTCGCCGAAGCGGGAATCACGTTGGGCTGATCGCCGCCCTGGGTGATGACGCGGTGGCTGCGGTGGGTGGGCTCGAGGTGCTCGCGCAGCTTGTCGAAGCCGATGCTCATCAACTCCGCTGCGTCCAGCGCGTCCCGCCCAGCCCAGGGCGCCGAGGCCGCATGGGCGCTCTCTCCCTTGAACGTGAACTCGGCGGAGATCAGGGCGTACTGCCTGAGGCCGTACTCGGTCCTGAGCGCATCGCCGATGTGGGTATGAAATGCGACGTCGACGTCCTTGAAGTAGCCGTCGCGCACGAAATAGGGACGGGGAATCAGCAGCTCTTCGGCCGGGGCGCCGAAGATCTTGAGCGTTCCCGGCAGCTTGAATTCGTCCATGGTCTTCTTGATGGCGAACGCCGCGCCGACCATCACCGCCGCGTTGACGTTGTGGCCTTCCGCGTGGCCCGGCGCGCCCTCGACCAGCGGCTTGTGCTCCGGAACGCCTGGCGTCTGAGAGTTGCCCGGCGTCGTGTCGTATTCGGTGTGGATCGCGATGACGGGCCTGCCCGACCCGTAGGTGGCCATGAACGCGGTGGGCATGCCCGAGATGCCCCGCTCGACCTTGAAGCCCGCCCGCTCGAGGATTTCGGTCATCAGCTTCGCGGTCTCGAATTCCTGCGTGCCGAGCTCGGCAAAGTAGTAGATGTTGTCGCCCAGCAAGGCGATCGCCTTGCTGTTGCGCTCGACCACTTTGAGCACGAAATCCTTCTCCCTGCCTGGCGCCGCCTGCTCCGCCGCATGGATGCGTGTGAGCGGACCGGACAGCGACAACGCCACAAGAGCCATCACCAGTGATTTTTCGAAGACCATCGTCGCGATCCCCCTCGGCCGAGGTGGTGTCAAAACGCGAAGCGCCGCAGCCCGCCATCCACCGGCATCACCGTCCCGGTGATGTAGCGCGCGACCGGCGAGGCGAGGAACACGGCGAGGCAGGCGAGCTCTTCCGGCTCGCCGTAGCGGCCGGCGGGAATCTCCTCGGCGGACTGCTTCGCTCGGAATTCGGGTGAATACTTGCGGCGTATCTGCTCGCTCATGATCCGCCCCGGCGGGATGCAATTGACGGTGATGCCGTGCCGCCCGACTTCGCGCGACAGCCCCTTCGACCAGGCATGGATAGCGGCTTTGGCCGGGTGCGCGGCAATCATGCGCTCGGGCTCGGACTTGCCGCTGATATTGATGATGCGGCCCCATTTCCGCTCGATCATCCCGGGCAGGAGAGCGTGAGTGAGCTGCCGGATGCGCGTGTAGTTGAGCGTCATCGCCTCTTCCCACTGTGCTTCCGGCGCATCGATGGGCAGCGGCGGATTGCTGCCGCCGGCGGAATTCACGAGAATGTCCACGTGCGCGAGCGCATCGAGCGCGGCGCGTGCCAGCCGCTGCGCGGCGCCCTCGGGCATCACGTCGATTTCGACAACGGCAGGCACGGTGCCGCCGGCCGCGGCGACTTCCCGCGACAGCTCCTCCAGGAGCGGCTTGCGCCGCGCCGCGACGCAGACTTTCACGCCTTCGGCGGCGAGTCCCTTCGCGATCGCGCGGCCGATGCCCATGCTCGCGCCAGTCACCAGTGCCGTCTTGCCTTTGAGCTGCAGGTCCATTGGTTTCTCGTCAAAAGGCGGTTCAGATAAAGCGGTTCAGATAAAGCGGTTCAGATAAAGCGGTTCAGATAAGACGGTTCGGATACAGCGGTACAGACAAAGCGGTTCAGGTAAAGCGATCTAGAAGCGCGCCCTAAACTACTCTGCTTCACTTGCGCCGCAGTATCCGGGACGGCAGTATCCGGGACCGCAGTATCTGGACCGCAGTATCCGGACCGCAGTATCCGGACCGCCGTTCAGCCCTTGATCCACGTCTTCCACGCGATCCACAGCTTGCGCACCGGCGTCAGCGAAACGCGCTGCTTCAACACGTGGCAGCCGTCGGCCCGGATCTCTTCCAGCAACGCCTGGTAGATCGCCGCCATGATGATTCCCGCGCGCTGGGTATCGCGATCGGCCGGGGGCAGCTTGGAGAAGGCGGTGCGATAGTACCCGAAGGCGCGGTCGATCTGGAATTCCATCAGGCGCTGGAAATTCTCGGATTCCCGCGCCTGCGCGATGTCCGCGACCGGCACGCCGTAGCGCGCCAGCTCGTCCTGCGGCAGGTAGATGCGGTCGCGGCGCGCGTCCTCGCCCACGTCGCGGATGATGTTCGTCAGCTGGAACGCCATCCCCAGGTCCGCGGCGTACTCCAGCGTGCGGCGGTCTCCGTAGCCGAAAATCTCCACCGACAGCAGGCCGACCACGCTCGCGACGCGATGGCAGTAGAGCTTCAGGGCCTCGAAATCGGAGTAGCGATTGCGATCGAGGTCCATTTCCATGCCGGCGATGATCTCGTGCAGGCGCTCCTCGGGGAGGTTGAAGCGGGACAGCAGCGCGGCCAGGGCGCGCGTCACGGGGTGCTGCGGTTCCCCGCGGTACATCGCCGCGACCTCGTCGCGCCACCACGCGAGCTTCGTCCGGGCGATGCCGGTGTCCGTGCAATCGTCCACCACGTCGTCGACTTCCCGGCAGAACGCGTAGAGCGCGGTGATGGCGCGCCGCTTCTCCTCCGGCAGGAAGAGGAAGCTGTAGTAGAAGCTCGAGCCGCTGGCCGCGGCTTTCTGGCGGCAGTACTCGTCGGGCGTCATTGGCGGACAAGACGTGACACGTAACACGGGACACGTGACACGTAGGAAGCGACGGCTCGCCCGCTTCTTCGCGCACGGCTACCGAGGCTACCGATAGAGGAAGGCGCGGCACTCCCTGAATCGACGGTCGGGATGGAACGAGTCACGAGTCACCAGTCACGAGTCACTTCTTGTTCACTTCTTAGAGCGCACGCGCGAGCAGCAGCGGCCAGTCGAACCATTTGAGGACCGGGCGCCCGCGGAACACGTCGCCCTTCGCCCGCTCCAGCTTTTCCAGGATGCGCAGGCCCCCCTCGACGGTCGCCCGGATTTCCAGGCCGATACGCCCCGGCAGCGCGCGCCCCAACGGGTCGCCGGCGCGGAGCATCGCTCGCGCGCGCCCGATCTGGAAGGCGATCAACGCGCGCCATGCCCCGTCGCACCGGCGTTCCTGGATGTGCCGTTCCGTCACACCGTATCTCTGCATCTCGTCCTGCGGTAGATAGATGCGGCCCTTCGCGTAATCCAGCTCGACATCCTGCCAGAAATTCACGAGCTGCAGCGCCGAGCAGACCGAGTCGGAAGCGGCGAGGTTCTCCGGTGTCGCGCGGCCGAACAGATGGAGCAGCAGCCGCCCCACCGGGTTGGCGGAGAGGCGGCAGTAGTCCAGAACTTCGGAAAAACTGGCGTAGCGGTTCTTCACGACGTCCTGCGAAAAGGCGTCAAGGAGGTCTGCGAACAATGGCAGCGGCAGGTTGTGCTCGCGCACTATACCGGCGATACCCTTGAACAACGGGTCTGCGGGGGTTATTCCGCACCCGATCGTAACAAGCTGCGACCGGTAAGCGGCGAGCCGGGCGAGGCGGGTTTCGGGCGCATCGTCACCTTCATCGGCGAAGTCGTCGGCCTCCCGGGCAAAGCGGTAGACCAGCGCTACCGGATCACGAAATCGGGACGGTAAAAGCAACGAGGCGACGGGGAAATTTTCGTAGTGGTCTACGGCCATTTGTGGCAATGCACCATCCACGTAATTTCAATGGATTAGGCTTCGACCTTGAGACAAGTTGAAGCTTTCGGCGGGTTCCCAAGTGTATTACAATCATAAGGTCTTGGAAGTGGCAGCGAAAGTGGCGGAATTGGTAGACGCACCAGATTTAGGTTCTGGCGCCGTAAGGCGTGGGGGTTCGAGTCCCTCCTTTCGCACCACGGAAGGGAGTCGGGGGCTCGGGTGTTTTTGTTTATTCAGTTAGCGTGGCGCGCGGCGCCTTGAGCTTGAGCCACACCGGCCTCGATGAGATGCAAGCGAATCTGGAAAGATTGAGCGAACTCGAACGGCGCCTGAGCGTCACGCTGCCGGCTGCGGATATCGCCAGCGAAGTCGAGAGCCGGTTGAAACGGCTCACGCGGACGGTACGCATGCAGGGATTCCGTCCCGGCAAGGTGCCGTTGAAAGTGGTGGTCCAGCACTACGGGCCGCAGGTGCGCCAGGAAGTTGTGGGCGACGCCGTGCAGAAGAGTTTCGGCGAGGCCGTGCGCCAGCAGAACCTGCGCATCGCCGGTTATCCCCGGTTCGAAGTGACGCCCGTTCCCGACGGCGCGGCGGAATTCCAGTACAGCGCCATTTTCGAGGTGTTCCCCGAGATCGTGGTGGGCGATGTATCGAAGGCCGCGCTCAGCCGGCCGCAATTGCAGGTGGGCGATGCGGAAGTGGACAGGACGATCGAGATCATGCGCAAGCAGCGCGTGCACTTCCACGCGGCGGATCGTCCCGCGCAGGACGGGGACCGCGTGACGCTCGATTTTCGCGGCACCCTGGACGGGGTCGAGTTCCCGGGATCGGCGGCGCAGGGGCAGGCTGTCGTGCTGGGCGAAGGCCGGATGCTGAAGGATTTCGAGGTGCAGCTGGCCGGCATGAAGTCCGGTGAATCGAAGTCCTTCGATCTGCGCTTCCCGGATGACTATCAGGGCAAGGAGGTCGCGGGCAAGACGGCGCAGTTCGAGGTGACCGTCAAGGAGGTGGCCGCGCCGCATCTGCCGGATGTGGACGCCGAGTTCGCGAAGGCCCTCGGCGTGGCCGACGGCGACCTGGCGAAGATGCGCGCGGAGGTGAAGGACAACCTGGAGCGCGAGGTCAAGGTCCGCCTGAAGAGCCGCTCGAAAGACCAGGTGATGCAGGCGCTCCTGGATGCGACTACCATCGAAGCGCCGCGGGGGCTCGTGCAGATGGAGATCGAGCGCATGCAGGCGGCGGCGCGTCAGGACCTGGTGCAGCGCGGCGTCCGCGTGAAGGAAGACATGACCCTGCCGGCGGACATCTTCGAGCCGCAGGCGCAGCGCCGCGTCAATCTCGGCCTGATCCTGGCGGAGCTCGTGAAGACCCACAACCTGCAAGCCAGGCCGGAACAGGTGCGGGCGCTGGTCGAGGAGCAGGCGCGGAGCTACGAGCGGCCGGAGGAAGTCGTGAAATGGTACTACGCGTCGCCGGAGAGGCTGCGCGAGGTGGAATCGATCGCGGTCGAGGAGAACGTCGTCGAGTGGGCGCTCGGCGTCGCCGGGGCGCAGGATCAGACAGTCAATTTCGATGAACTGATGGGGAACAAGTGATGCCGAACAACTACATCGAGCCGCAGGGGTTGGGCCTGATACCGATGGTGATAGAGCAGAGCGGACGCGGCGAGCGCGCGTACGACATCTATTCCCGCCTGTTGAAGGAGCGTGTGGTTTTCCTGGTCGGTCCGGTCACGGAGGTGACCGCCAACCTGATCGTCGCGCAGCTGCTGTTCCTGGAGTCCGATAATCCGGACAAGGACATTTCCTTCTACATCAATTCGCCTGGCGGCATGGTTTCGGCGGGACTCGCGATCTACGACACCATGCAGTTCATCAAGCCGGCCGTATCGACCCTGTGCGTGGGGCAGGCGGCGAGCATGGGAGCGCTCCTGCTGGCGGCAGGGACCAAGGGCAAGCGCCACTGCCTGCCGAACTCGCGGGTCATGATCCATCAGCCGATGGGCGGCTTCCAGGGCCAGGCCTCCGACATCGAGATCCACGCCAAGGAGATACTGTTCCTCAAGGGGCGCCTGACCGAGATCATGGCCAAGCACACGGGCCAGGAGCTGAAGACCATCGAGCGGGACACCGACCGCGACAATTTCCTGAGCGCCGAGCAGGCGGTAAGCTACGGTATCGTGGACCGGGTGCTGGTGAGCCGAATGGAAAGCGCGACAGCGTGACTTAGCTTAATATCGTCATTCATGGCATAAGGAAGGCCGTATGTCTGAAAAGGTGGGCGGGGAAAAGCTCCTTTACTGCTCGTTCTGCGGCAAGAGCCAGCACGAAGTGCGCAAGCTCATCGCGGGACCGTCGGTGTTCATCTGCGACGAGTGCATCGAGCTGTGCAACGACATCATCCGCGAGGAGACCCAGGGCGATCACGGCACGAAGGGCGCCAAGTCCGACCTGCCGGTGCCGAAGGAGATCCGCGGTATCCTCGACCAGTACGTGATCGGCCAGGAGCTGGCCAAGAAAATCCTGTCGGTCGCCGTGTACAACCACTACAAGCGCCTGAAGACGCTCGCCAAGAACGACGATATCGAGCTCGCGAAGTCGAACATCCTGCTGATCGGGCCGACCGGCTCGGGCAAGACCCTCCTCGCCCAGACCCTGGCGCGGCTCCTGAACGTCCCGTTCGTGATGGCGGACGCGACCACGCTCACGGAAGCGGGCTACGTCGGCGAGGACGTGGAAAACATCATCCAGAAGCTGCTGCAGAAGTGCGACTACGACGTCGAGAAGGCGCAGCGGGGTATCGTCTATATCGACGAGATCGACAAGATCTCCCGCAAGTCGGACAACCCGTCGATCACGCGCGACGTCTCCGGCGAGGGCGTGCAGCAGGCGCTCCTGAAGCTTATCGAGGGGACGATCGCCTCGGTGCCGCCGCAGGGCGGACGCAAGCATCCCAACCAGGAGTTCGTGCAGGTCGACACCACGAACATTCTCTTCATCTGCGGCGGTGCGTTCGACGGGCTCGACCGGATCATCCGGGCGCGCTCCGAGAAGAGCGGGATCGGATTCGGGGCGGAGGTGCGCTCCCGGGACAACCGCAAGGACATCACGAAGGTGCTGCGCGAGGTGCAGCCCGAGGACCTGATCAAGTACGGGCTGATCCCCGAGTTCGTGGGCCGGCTGCCGGTGGTGGCGACCCTTGAGGAACTCGACGAGGTCGCGTTGATCCAAATTCTGACTCAGCCCAAGAACGCCCTCCTGAAGCAGTTCCACAAGATGTTCGGCATGGAGGGCGTGGAGCTCGAGGTGCGCGAGGGGGCGCTGAAGTCGGTGGCGCGCCGCGCGCTTGAGCGCAAGACAGGCGCACGCGGGCTGCGGTCGATCCTGGAGCATACGCTGCTCAATACGATGTTCGACCTGCCGTCGATGGAAAACGTCATCAAGGTGGTCGTGGACGAGAACACCATCTCGAGCGACGCCCCGCCCCTGTTGATCTACGCCGATCAACCCAAGGTCGCGGGCGGTTCCGCGCATTGACGCCCGCGTTGACGTCCGCATTGACGTCTGAAACCGCCTTCGGGGCGGGCGGAACCGGCCTACGGGCCGCTGGACGAGGAAGGGGGCAGACACTGGGTACGGTTCTTGCATTTGCCCTTGCTCGCACGCTACCGTTCCACGGGGTTTCCGGGTCAACCATACCCGGGAAGACCGGAATCGGGCGCCGCACCCTTGAAAACTCTGGATTTTCCCCAACTGTATCGAATTCAACCCTCAGGTGAGACCCCATGTCTGAAGAGCAAGGCCTGACCCAGCTGCAATTGCCGCTATTGCCGCTCCGCGACGTTGTGGTGTTCCCCCACATGGTGATACCGCTTTTCGTCGGCCGCCCCAAGTCGATCAAGGCGCTCGAAACGGCCATGGAGGCGGGCAAGAGCATTGTGCTGGTTGCCCAGAAATCGGCGGCCAAGGACGACCCGGGTCCGGAGGACCTCTATCGGATCGGCAGCGTCGCCAACATTCTGCAGATGCTGAAGCTTCCCGATGGGACGGTGAAGGTGCTGGTGGAGGGCAGCCAGCGCGCCCGCCTGCACGAGATCATCGACGTCAAGACGCACTATGCCGTGACGGCCACCCCCGTCGCCTCCGACGCCAGCACCGACCACGAGACCGAGGCGATGCGGCGCACGATGATCCAGCAGTTCGACCAGTACGTGAAGCTCAACAAGAAGATTCCCCCGGAAATCCTGACTTCCCTCGCGGGAATCGACGAAGCCGGGCGGCTCGGTGACACGATCGCGGCGCACCTGCCGCTCAAGCTCGAGCAGAAGCAGGAAGTGCTCGAGATGTTCAGCGTCAAGGAGCGGCTCGAGCACCTGCTGAAGATGGTGGAAGGCGAGCTGGAGATCCTCCAGGTCGAGAAGCGCATCCGCGGGCGCGTCAAGCGGCAGATGGAGAAAAGCCAGCGCGAGTACTACCTGAACGAGCAGGTGAAGGCGATCCAGAAGGAGCTGGGCGAGATGGACGAGGGCGCCGATCTCGACGAGATCGAGAAGCGCATCAAGACCGCCCGCATGCCCAAGGAAGCGCGCAAGAAGGCCGAGGCGGAGCTGAAGAAGCTGAAGCTGATGTCGCCGATGTCGGCCGAGGCGACCGTCGTGCGCAACTTCATCGACACGCTGATCTCGCTTCCGTGGAAGAAGAAGAGCAAGATCAGCACCGACCTCGGCGCCGCCGAGAAGGTGCTGGACGAGGACCACTACGGGCTGGAGAAGGTCAAGGAGCGCATCGTCGAGTACCTGGCCGTGCAGCAGCGCGTGGACAAGCTGAAGGCGCCCATCCTGTGCCTGGTCGGCGCTCCCGGCGTGGGCAAGACCTCGCTGGGCCAGTCGATCGCGCGCGCGACCAATCGCAAGTTCATCCGCATGTCGCTGGGCGGCGTGCGGGATGAGGCCGAGATCCGCGGCCACCGTCGCACCTACATCGGCTCCATGCCGGGGAAGATCCTCCAGAACATGAGCAAGGTCGGCGTGCGCAACCCCTTGTTCCTGCTCGACGAGATCGACAAGATGGGCATGGATTTCCGCGGTGACCCGGCGAGCGCGCTGCTCGAAGTCCTCGATCCGGAACAAAATCACACTTTCGTCGACCACTACGTCGAGGTCGAGTACGACCTCTCCGACGTGATGTTCGTGTGCACCGCCAATACGCTCAACATCCCGCCGGCGCTCCTCGACCGGATGGAGACCATCCGCCTGTCCGGCTACACCGAGGACGAGAAAGTGCACATAGCGCTGCAGCACCTGCTGCCCAAGCTGATGAAAAATCACGGCCTGAAGCCCGACGAGCTGGTGATTTCGGAGAGCGCGGTGCGCGACATCATCCGCTACTACACCCGCGAAGCCGGCGTGCGGGCGCTCGAGCGCGAGCTGTCCAAGATTTGCCGCAAGGTGGTCAAGACGCTTGTCAGCGACAAGGAGGAGCGGCGGATTTCGGTGTCGTCGCGCAACCTCAACAAGTACTTGAGCGTGCGACGCTACTCCTTTGGAATGGCGGAGAAGAAGAACCAGGTCGGGCAGGTCGTCGGCCTTGCCTGGACCGAAGTCGGCGGGGAGCTGCTCACGATAGAGTCGGCGATCATGGCCGGCAAGGGCAAGATGACCACCACCGGGAAGCTGGGCGAGGTCATGCAGGAGTCGGTGCAGGCGGCGCTGTCCGTGGTGCGCAGCCGGTCGAGGCCCCTCGGAATACCGGCGGACTTCTATCAGAAGAACGACATACACATCCACCTGCCCGAAGGCGCGACGCCCAAAGACGGTCCCAGCGCCGGTATCGGCATCTGCACGGCCATGGTCTCGGCGTTGACGGGCATCCCGGTTCGCGCCGACGTTGCGATGACCGGGGAAATCACATTGCGGGGCGAAGTGCTGGCGATCGGCGGGTTGAAGGAAAAACTCCTCGCGGCGCACCGCGGTGGCATCAAGACCGTGCTGATCCCCGAGGAGAACGTCAAGGATCTCGCCGAGATTCCCGATAACGTCAAGAACCGGCTCGAGATTCACCCGGTGAAGTGGATCGACAGCGTGTTCGACATGGCGCTGGAGCGCAAGACGGAGCCGCTTCCGGAGGAGCAGGACGTTGCGGCGGCGCTGCCCCCGGTCCCCGGGGCGCCGGCGCCCGCGCCCGCTGCGGTCAAGCACTGAAGCGGTGACCGATGACCGGTGACCAGTGACCGGTGGGGATGCAAAAAGGGCGGCGCTGCCGCCCTTTTTGTTTTTTCGCAAGGCACGATCGCACGTCCTTCGCGCTTCGGGCGCGCGAGAAGTTCTCGCGAAAAAATAAAATGCGACACGGAGTCGCTGAATTGTTTCGCTATTTTTTCCGCGATGACCGAACGACTGTCGTCCGCGCAACGAGTCACTGGTCACCGGTCACCGATCGCTGCGTTTTTTCTTGACAGTTTCTTTTCACGCTTGCTATAAAAGCGCCTACAGCATTTCGCAGCGGCACCTCGTCCGCCAATCAAGAACGAAACGACAAGCTCGCGCCGCTGCCTTCTCCCGCTCGAAGGCCGGGGCGCGGTCATACATCTCTGCCACATTTCAGCAAAGGGGAACCCTGTGAACAAAGCCGAACTCGTGGAGGCGGTCGCCAGGTCTGCAGGCATATCCAAGGTGGCCTCCGAAAAGGCGCTGGATGGAGCGCTCGACGCGATCAGGGGGGCCTTGAAAAAAGGCCAGTCCGTCACCCTCGCCAACTTCGGCACGTTCAAAGTGGGCAAGCGCGCGGCCCGGGTAGGGCGAAATCCGCAGACCGGCGCGGAGATTCGAATAAGAGCTGCGCGGGTACCCAAGTTCAGCGCTGGCAAGGCATTGAAAGATGAGTTAAACTAGCCGCCCGGCTGCGATCCGAGGGTAACCATTTGGGGTGGGTGCGGGAATCCTCGCGGCCCGCCCCAAAATGTTTCTGGTGATTGCGGATTCGCGCGGACGCGAACCACACCTAAAACGGCGCGGTAGCGTCCGTTTTAGGGGTGCTTAGCTCAGTTGGTAGAGCGTCGCCCTTACAAGGCGAAGGTCGGGAGTTCGAGACTCTCAGCACCCACCATTTTTTTGGAGCGGTAGTTCAGTTGGTTAGAATACCGGCCTGTCACGCCGGGGGTCGCGGGTTCGAGTCCCGTCCGCTCCGCCACGATCAGCAGCAAGGGCGAACCGGGTTCGCCCTTTTTCTTTGGTGAACCGCCATCCGTGAGCCATGATCCGGCGGAACGGCCGGTCAGGCGGTACAATCCTGGAATCGAGCAACGGCTCACGAGTCACGGGTCACGCCTTTCGACATGTTCGACTTTACCCACAAGCACAAGAAGCTCATCCAGATCGTCCTGTTCGTCATTTTCCTGCCGTTCGCCTTTTTCGGCGTCGATTCGTACTTTCACGGCCGGGAGGGCGCGCAGACCGTTGCCACGGTCGGCAGCCACGAGATTTCGCGGCAGGAGTTCGCCAGGGCTCTCCAGGATCGCCAGCGCTCGATCCAGCGCATGCTGCAGGGACGGGTGGATCCCGCCATGCTGGACAGCGCCGAGGTGAGAAACGCCGCCCTGGAGGGCCTGATCCAGCGCCGGCTCCTGCTCGACCGGGCACTGCGCTCCGGGATGGCGGTCAGCGATCAATACCTGCAGACGGCCATCGCGGACCTTCCGGTGTTTCACGGCGAAGGGGGAAAGTTCTCCCTGGAGCGCTACCGGCAGTTCCTGAAGTCGGAAAGCGAGTCGGAAGTTTCGTTCGAGACGCGCCTGCGCCAGGACCTCATCCTGCAGCAGCTGACCGAAGCCTACGCCGAGAGCGCCTTCGTGCCGCGCACGGTCACGGAACGGGTAGCCCGCCTCGCCGAGCAGCAACGCGAGGTAAGCCAGCTCACGATCCGGCCCGACCAGTTCGCGGCCGCGGTCAGGATCGAGCCCGAGGCCGCCCGGAAATACTACGAAGCCAATCGCGGCGAGTTCGATATTCCCGAGCAGGTGCGCCTGGAGTACGTCGTGCTCTCGCTCGAGGAGCTGATGAAGCAGGCGCAGTTCGACCCGGCCGAGGTCCCCAAGTACTACGAGTCCCGGCGGTCGCAGCTGGAGAAGGCGGAAACGCAGGCACGGCACATACTGATCGCCGTGGACGCCGCGGCCGGGGCGGATGCGAAAAACAAGGCAAAGGCCGCTGCCGAGGATCTGTACAAGCAGTTGAAGCAGCGCCCGGCGGCGTTTCCCGAGCTGGCGAAGGCGCACTCGCAGGACCCGGGCTCGGCCGCGAATGGAGGCGACCTGGGGTTCATTACCAGGGGATCCATGAAGGACGTGCCCGAGTTCGAAGCGGCGCTGTTCAAGTTGAAGCAGGGCGAGATTTCCCCGCCGGTCGAGAGCAAGCTAGGCTTCCACATCATCCAGGCGACCGAGGTGAGAGGGGCGCGCGGGAAGAGCCTGGAGGAAATGCGCCCCGAGATCGAAGCGGAGCTCAAAAAGCAGGCCGCCGCGCGGACCTTCGCCGAGGTTGGCGACAAGTTCAACAACACGGTTTACGAGCAGTCGGAGAGCCTGAAGCCGGCAGCCGAGCTGGCGAAGACCAGCGTCCGGCAGAGCGGCTGGACCACGCGCGCGCGCGCCGCGGACGCGCTCCTGAACCATCCGCGGCTGCTGCAGGCGGTGTTTTCGGAGGACGTTCTGAAGAACAAGCGCAATACGGAAGCCGTGGAGGTAGCACCCGGCACGATCGTCGCGGCCCGCGTGATCGAGCACAAGCCCGCGTCGGTCCGGCCGTTCGAGGAGGTCAAGGGCCTGATCGAGAAGAAGCTCGTGCTGCGGGAAGCCGTCCGGCTCGCGGCGCAGGAAGGGAAGAGCAAGCTCGATTCTCTGAAGCAGGGCAAGGAGACCTCCGCCGCGTGGGGCGCGCCGCAGCTCGTCACCCGCTCGGACCTGAAGGGGTTGCCCGAGACGGTCGTGCGGCAGGCCTTCAAGGTCGATGCCGCGGCGCTGCCGGCTTACGCCGGGGTCGCGGACCCCGAGGGTAGTTACACCATCCTGAAGATCACGCGCGTGATCGACGTGCAGGACATTCCAGCGGACCGGCGCGAAGCGTTCGCCGAGGCGCTGCGCCGCACCCGCGGCCAGGAGGAACTGACCGCCTACGTCGCGAGCTTGAGGCAGAAGACCGGCGTGAAGATCAGCAAGGACGTGATGGAGAAGAAAGAGCGCTGACGGGCGGAACGTGGAGGGATGAACGTGGAACGTGGAAACTGGAATAAGGCGCCTGGCTGAACGGTCAGGTCATCCTTCCACGTTCATCCTTCATCCCTCGGGGCGCATTCCCCCGATCGTGGTATTGAAGCCGGCGTCCACGTGCAGGATCTCCCCGGTCACACCCGCGGCGAGATCGCTCATCAGGAACGCCGCTGCGTTGCCGATCTCCTCGATCGTCACGTTACGCCGCAGGGGCGCGTTCTCCTCGACGAACTTGAGGATCCTGCCGAAGCCGCTGATGCCGGCGGCGGCGAGCGTCTTGACCGGTCCTGCTGAAATGCCGTTCACGCGTATGCCCCTGGGGCCCAGGCCCAGCGCCAGGTAGCGCACGCTGGCTTCGAGGCTCGCCTTCGCCATCCCCATGACGTTGTAGCTCGGGACCGAGCGCGCCGCGCCCAGGTACGTCAACGTGAGGAGCGCCGCCGGACGGCCCTGCATCATGGGGAGCCCGGCCTTGGCGAGCGCCGCGAAGCTGTACGAGCTCACGTCGTGGGCGATGCGAAACGCGTCGCGGGTAAGGTTGTCGAGCAGCTCGCCCTTCAATACTTCCCGCGGCGCGAAGGCGATCGAGTGCACGATGCCGTCGAGCCCTTCCCACTCGCCCGCCAGTCGTCCGAACAGCACCTCGATGTCCTCGTCGCGCGCCACGTCGCAGGGCAGCACCGGCACGGCGCCGAATTCCTTCGCCAGATCCGCGACTCGGACGTGCACCTCCTCGGTCTGGTAGGTGAACGCGAGCGTAGCGCCCTCGCGCGCAAGGGCCCGGGCGATGCCGTACGCAATGGAGCGGCTCGACAGCAGGCCGGTGACGAGGATCTTCCTGCCCTGCAGCATTCCCATCGTGGAGACGTTCTTGTTCGAGGCGCAGTCGGCGCTATTATAGACTCAGACTCCGGATCAAATCGGCTACACTTCCCTGCGATGCTTTCCGCCGCCCGTCGCGCGCTCCTCGTGGCGCTGGTACTGCTGCTCGGCTGCGACGGAGCGCCGCCCTCCGGTCCGGGTTCCGCGTCACCGGCGGGAGCCGGCAAGGTCCTGCGGGTGACGTTCCAGGCCGCGGAAACCGGCTTCGATCCCGTCGCGGTGTCGGACTACTATTCGGGCTCGGTGATCGAGGCGATCTACGATCCGCTCCTCACCTACGACTACCTCGCGCGTCCGGCAAAGCTCGTGCCGAACGTCACCGAGGCGTTGCCCGTCGTCACCGACGATGGCAGGACCTACACGCTGCGCATCAGGAAAGGCATCCACTTCACGCCCGATCCGGCCTTCAAGGGCGCGCCGCGCGAGCTGACCGCGGCCGACTACGCGTACTCGTTCAAGCGCTTCCTCGATCCCCGGCTGCGCTCGCCCTACGCGTTCCTGTTCGAGGGCAAGATCGTCGGCCTGGACGAGCTCGCCGCGCAGGCGAAGAAGAGCGGCCGCTTCGACTACGACGCCAGGGTGGCGGGGCTGGAGACGCCCGACCGCTATACGCTGCGCATCCGGTTGAAGGAGACCGACCGCAACTTCTCCCACGTGCTCGCCTTCCCGCTGACCGGCGCCGTGGCGCGCGAGGTGGTCGAGGCCTATGGGGACGATACTGCTTCCCATCCGGTCGGGACCGGGCCGTTCCTGCTGAAGGACTACACCCGTTCCTCCAGGATCGTGCTGGAGGCGAACCCGGGCTACCGCGGCCGCATCTGGGATTTCGAGCCTGGCCCTGATCCCCGGGACAGCGAGTTGGCGGCGCGCATGAAAGGCAAGCGCCTGCCGCTCATCCAGCGGGTGGAGGTCAGCATCATGGAGGAAGCGCAGAGCCGCTGGCTCGCCTTCCAGAAGCAGCAGACGGACATGGAGTACGCGCTTGCGGAGCTCGCGCCGAATTTCATCACCGCCGACGGAAAGCTCAAGCCGGAGTTCGCCGCGCGCGGCATCCGGCTCGAGCGCAGCGTCGACCCGGAGATCATCTACCTGTACTTCAACGTGGCGGAGCGCATCGGCAACCAGCCCAACCCGGTCGGGGGCTTCGGCGCGGAAAGGATCGCGCTGCGCCGCGCCATCGCCATGTCGTACAACGTCGAGGACCAGATACGCATCATCCGCAAGGGGCAGGCGATACGGGCCAACTACCCGATACCGCCGGGGGTGGCCGGTCATGACCCCAAATACACGAGCTATATCCCGTACGACCCGCGCGCCGCCAATGCCCTGCTCGACAAATTCGGTTACCGCAGGGGGCCGGATGGCTATCGGGCGCGGCCCGACGGCACGCCGCTTACCGTGCGCTATTCGTCGAGCTCCACCGAGCGCGACAGGCAGTTCGACGAGCTCATGAAGCGCTCGCTCGACTCGATAGGTATCCGGCTCGCGATACACAAGGGCACTTTCTCCGAGCTGATCAAGCTCGGGCACGAGTGCAGGATCATGATGAAGACGACCGCGTGGATCGCCGACTATCCGGACGGCGACAACTTCATGCAGCTCCTCTACGGCCCGAATACGGGCCAGAGCAACAGCGCCTGCTACCGGTCGCCCGAGTTCGACCGGCGCTACGAGAAATCACGGCAGCTGCCGGACGGACCGGAGCGCGACCGGCTGTACCGCGAGATGACGCGGTTGATGGAGGTGGATGCAGTGTGGCTGCTGACCGACAGCCGCTACCGCAATGTGTTGCTGCACCCCCATGTCGTGGGCTTTCGCCAGCACCCGGTGCTGCACCATGCATGGCTCTATGTCGACATGGAGCCTGTGCACAGGAATTGACCGGATGCTGGCCTACGTCATCCGCCGCCTGTGGCAGTTCGTGCCGACCCTGCTCGGCGTCATGGCGCTGGTGTTCCTGCTTTTCAACTGGATCGGCGGCGATCCGGCCTACCTCCTCGCGGGCAAGATCCCCGATCCCGAGCGCATCGAGAATATCCGCCGCCAGCTGGGCGTCGACCAGCCCTGGTACCTCCAGTTCTGGATCTTCATGAAGCAGGTCGCCACCGCGGACTTCGGTGTGAGCTGGGCGACCAACGAGCGCGTCTCCGCGATCTTCACGACGCGGCTGGGCCCGTCGCTCACCGTGCTCGTGCCGATGCTCGTCATCAGCACGGTGCTGGCGATGGCCGCCGCCATGCTGGTCGCGTACTGGCGCGGTTCGCTGACGGACCGCGCGATCATGATCGGCTGCACGGTCGGCCAGTCGATCAGCATCCTGGTGTACATACTCGTGTTCCAGTACGTCCTCGCCTACCGGTGGGGATGGTTTCCGGTCCAGGGATGGGGCAGCGGGCTTGCGCAGAATCTTCTCTTCTACGGCGCGCTGCCGATCCTCGTCGGGGTCGTTGTATCGCTGGCGCCCGACATCCGTCTCTATCGCAGCTTTTTTCTGGAGGAGGTGAGCCAGGACTATGTCCGCACGGCGCGGGCCAAGGGCATGAGCGAGCCGCGCGTGATGTGGGTGCACGTGCTGCGTAACGCGGCGATACCGGTCGTGACCAACGTCATGACGCAGCTGCCCGGGCTCCTGGTGGGGGCGTTCCTGATCGAGCGCTTTTTCTCGATACCCGGCATCGGCCGCGAGGTGATATTGGCCGTGGAGCGCAGCGATTTCCCGGTGATCAAGGCGGTGACGGTGTACGTCGCAATCGCCACGATGATCCTGAACCTCCTCGCCGACCTGATCTACAAGGCCGTCGATCCGCGGGTGGAGTTGAAGTGAGCCCGGCTGCCACGGCGCTTCCCGCTAGCGCCGGCTCCGCGTCGCGGGGCCTGTGGACGCTCGCCTGGTCGAGGCTCACCCGGGACCGGGTCGGATTCGCTTCGCTCGCAATCGTGGTGTTCTACGTCGTGGTGATGTGCGCCTCGGCAGCGGGCCTGATTGCCGGCGACTGGTCGCGGGAAGTGGGCGTGAGCTATGCGCCGCCGGGGTTCCAGGGTCCTGACGATCCCGTCGCGCGATCCGCGACGGCGCCGACTGTGGTGCCGGAGTCCGCGGTCGAGGACCTGGGCATCCCGGACCCGCTGGCCGGCGTGCTGGCGGAGATCCGGCGCGGGCTTACGGGCGCTGCGGGAGCGGAAACCGCGGCCGCCACGCTGCCGCTCGGGGGCGACAAGTGGGGCCGTGACGTGCTCGAGAAAGCAATCAAGGGCACCGAGACCTCGATGATCGTGGGCCTCGTCGCAGCCGGGCTGGCGGTCCTGCTGGGCACGGTCTTCGGCGCGCAGGCCGGCTATCGCGGCGGACGTGTAGACGATTTCTTCAACTGGATCTACAGCGTTTTTACGGCGATTCCCTACCTGCTGCTCGTGCTCGCGATCGCCGCGGTGTTGAACCAGAAGGGCACGCTGACCGTGATCCTGATACTGGGACTCACCGGCTGGACGGGCACCTTCCGCCTGGTGCGCGCCGAATACCTGAGGCACAAGGCGCGCGAGTACGTCCTCGCCGCGGACGCGATCGGCGCGTCCCACCGCGAGCGCATGTACCGCCACATCCTGCCGAACGTGAGCCACGTCGTCCTGGTCCAGTTGTCCCTGCACGTCGTGCTGTTCATCAAGTCTGAGGTGATCCTGAGCTTTCTCGGGTTCGGCGTCGGCGTGGACACGGTGTCCTGGGGCAGCATGCTGAACGAGGCGCAGTCCGAGCTGCTGCTCGGCATCTGGTGGCAGCTCGCCGCGGCGACGGTGGCCATGGCGGTGCTGGTCACCGCCTTCAGCCTGTTCACCGATGCGCTGCGCGACGCGCTCGATCCCCGCCTCCGGTGACTATATGACCGACGCCGCTGCGAGCCTGCTGTGCGTTCGTGACCTCAAGGTGGATTTCCGGGCGGAAGAGGGCGCCGTGGTGCACGCCGTCAGGGGTGTGAGCTTCGACATACCGATGCGTGGGACCGTGGCGATCGTGGGCGAATCCGGCAGCGGCAAATCCGTGACCGCCCTCGCCATGATGGGGCTCCTCCCGCGCTCCAACGCCACCGTGCTTCCCGGCAGCCGCGTCGAGCTGGGCGGGGAAAATCTCCTCGAGCTGCCGCCGGCCCGGATGCGGGCGGTGAGGGGCGGCGAGATCTCGATGGTCTTCCAGGAGCCCATGAGCTCGCTGAATCCCGTGTTCACGGCCGGGTTCCAGCTGGTCGAGGTCCTGAGGAAGCACGCGGGGCTGTCGGCCCGCCTGGCGCGCGCGCGTGCCGTGGAGCTCCTGCGGGAGGTGGGCATACCCGAGCCGGAAGCGCGGCTCAACGCGTATCCGCACGAGCTCTCGGGCGGACAGCAGCAGCGCGTGATGATCGCGATGGCGATCGCGTGCGAGCCTAAGCTCCTGATCGCCGACGAGCCGACGACCGCGCTCGACGTCACGGTCGAGCGGCAGATCCTCAAGTTGATCGCCGAAATACAGGCGCGGCGCCAGATGGCCATGCTGTTCATCACCCACGACCTCGCCCTCGTCGCGGAGATCGCCGATCACGTCGTGGTGATGCGCGACGGCGAAGTGAGGGAGCAGGGCAGCGTCCGGGAAATATTCGAGGACCCTCGCGACGACTATACCCGGGCGCTCCTTGCGTGTCGCCCGTCGCTCGCGAGGCGGCCGCGTCGGCTGCCGGTCGTCGACGATTTCCGGGACGGCGCGACGCCGCCGCCCCAACCCGAGCGCGCCCGCGGGCTCACCGGCGACGAGGAGACCGTGCTCGAGGTGCGGCGCCTCGCCCGGCACTTCCATTTCCGGCAGGGGCTCTTCGGCAGGAGGACGTTCGCGGCGGTGAAGGAC
>DASRJL010000060.1:0-42541 GCA_035649495.1 Burkholderiales bacterium
TCCACCGTGATCTTGCGCGACAGGTCGCCTCTTGCCACCGCCGTCGTCACGTCGGCGATGTTGCGCACCTGGGAAGTCAGGTTGCTCGCCATGAAGTTCACCGAATCGGTCAGGTCCTTCCAGGTGCCCGACACCCCTTCCACCTGCGCCTGGCCGCCCAGCTTGCCCTCGGTGCCGACCTCGCGTGCGACGCGCGTCACCTCGGAGCCGAACGATCGCAGCTGGTCGACCATGGTGTTGATCGTGTTCTTCAGCTCCAGAAACTCGCCCTTGACGTCCACCGTGATCTTCTTCGAGAGGTCGCCCTTGGCGACCGCCGTCGTCACGTCGGCGATGTTGCGCACCTGCGCGGTCAGGTTGAGCGCCATGGAATTGACGCTGTCGGTCAGATCTTTCCACGTGCCCGCCACGCCCTTCACTTTCGCCTGGCCGCCGAGCTTGCCTTCCGTGCCGACCTCGCGCGCCACCCGCGTCACTTCCGACGCGAACGAGCCCAGCTG
Source organism: Burkholderiales bacterium (assembly GCA_035649495.1). Classification (GTDB taxonomy): domain Bacteria; phylum Pseudomonadota; class Gammaproteobacteria; order Burkholderiales; family SG8-41; genus SG8-41. The sequence goes on from DASRJL010000060.1 coordinate 501, forward strand.
GTCCACCATCTTGTTGATGGTTTTCGCCGTCCGGAGGAATTCCCCTTCGAGGGGCCGGTCGTCGACTTCGAGGGCCATGGTCTGCGACAGGTCGCCCTGCGCCACCGCGCCGATCACGCGCGCCGTTTCGCTGGTGGGATGCACCAGGTCGTCGATCAGCGCGTTGACGCCGTCGAGCGTGACTTTCCAGAACCCGCGCACGTCGCCCAGCGTGGCGCGCTGGCGGAGCTTGCCCTGCTTGCCGACGGTCTTGGAGAGGCGCACCAGCTCCTCGGCCATGCGCTCGTTCAATTCCACGACATCGTTGAACGCTTCCGCGACTTTTCCGGAAAGACCCGTCCACTCCAGGGGCAGGCGCACCTTGCTGTCGCCCTGCTTCAACGCGGTCAGGGCCGCGAGCATCGCGATCATTTCGTTCTTGGAAACTACCGTGGCTTCAATGGTGTCCATGCGTTATCTCCGATATCCGCCGGCGTGCCCCGTGATCGGACGCGCGCGTTTCGGATTCGTTGTACTTTTGTGTATGTGAGCAAAAACCGGGACCTGCGCAATGCGCGGCTGAATAACTACAAGCGCAAACAAATCGCTCTCCCGTGCGTTTGTTCCCCTGGCGGCGGGATGGGCTCCCGCACCATCCGTCGAAATCGCTCGACGAACGACTGCATCGTGCATTACAAGCATTTCACCGACAAGGCCCTACTGCCGGGTGAGGATAAGGGGTGGGGCAAAATCCGAGACGATTCATGAGTTTACGAGAGGACCATCGCGCGTAGGACTATTCCTACACGAAAATCGGAACCAGCCTTCAACCTCGCACTCCACGGACCGGGGGCACACGGGAGCGGGTTTCCGCGACGCTAGGCGGCCTGGGCAGTCTTGCCGGCGGTCTTCGCCGCCTCGTCAGCGCGCGCGCCGACGATCATTTCCGTCAGCCAGTTGATGAGGATCGCCGTGTAGTCGCGCTGGTGCTTGTCGTCGGCGAGCGCGTGGTCCGCGCCGGCGATGATGCGCGCCGTCTTGGAACGGGGCTTGGCGAACGCGGTGATGTAGTTGTCGATGACGGCATGAGGCACGAGGGTGTCGTGCTCCGACTCGACGATCAGGGCGTCCCCGCGGAACATGGCGCAGGCGTTCAGCGCGCGATTGTCCTTCCACTCGATCTTCTGCTGGCGGTAGTCCGCCAGCCCGGGATCGCGGTTCAGCGCCCGCTTGGGAAGCTCCCATCCGGCGTCGGGATACAGCGCGGGCGCCCGCAGCGCAAGCCAGCGCACCGGTCTCAGCGAGGTCAGGATGGCGGCGAGGTAGCCGCCGTAGCTGAACCCGGTCACGGCGATGGACTCCTTGTCGACGCCCGGCCGCCCGACCAGGACATCGTAGGCGGCAACGAGATCGTCGAGATTCTGCTGGCGCGTCACGCTTTCCTGCTGCACCAGCGTCTTCTCGTGGCCGCTGAGGTCGAAGGTGAGGCAGGTGCAGCCGAGTCCGGCCGCCTGCCGCGCGTGCTCGAGGTCCTGCTCCTGGCTGCCGCCCCAGCCATGGACGAAAAGTATCCCCGGAAGGACCGTTGCGGGCGCGAGGAGCGTGCCCTCGAGCTGCTGGCCGCTGGCGGCGAATTCGAGTTTCTCGAGACGCGTTCTCATGGCTCAGTGGACCACGAAGCCGTTAACGACCGTGTACTTCGTCAGCAGGCCGACCGTCGGATCCTCGCCGTGGAAATAGACGACGGCGTCGGGCGGAGGATCGCAAGGGCCGTACGCTTCCACCGAGGACGCGCGCACGAAATGCAACGACGCGTCGGCCGCAAAGGCTTCGAATGCCGCGATTTCGGCCGGCGTCGCGCCGCCGATGCGCCACGACTGCTCGAGGACGCCCGAGCAGCGCTTGTTCCCGTCGTAGCCCACGGCGACGTCGTAGTTGCGGCGGGACGCCATCAGGCCGGGAAACTGCCGCAGGGCGGCTGCGTCGTACTGCCACGCCTGCACCACGGCGAGCCTCGCCTCCGCGGGAAGGTCGAGATCCAGCAGCGCGTCGAATTCGCCGCGAACGACCTGCAGATCGGAGCCGCCGTAGGCTTTCCCGCCGCGGCCATTGGTCGTGAGCCGCTGCGTGCCGGCATAGGTCGCGATCATGCCCCCGATTTCCACCCGGCCGACGCCGTAGGTGGTGACGTCGCGCAGATTGCGCTCGATCACCACGCCGTCTCGCGCGAGCTCCGCCGCGTCCAGCGACCTGACCGCGGCCTCCAGCTCATCGGGCGCGGCAGCGACGATCTGTCCCTTGCCGCCGATGCCGCGCGCGCGCTTCACCCGGACGGGACCGGCGGCGAGCAGCGCCAGGCCGGCCCGCCGCGCGTCCGACGCATCGAAGGCGCTGAATCCCGGCAACACGATCTCCCGCACCTCGTCGGCGAAGCACGGCGACCAGCCCCGCGGTCCCGCTGCGGTGCGGTCGACGAGAGGATGGGTGATGGTCTTCGTCGCGACGAACGGGTGAGGCACCACGCCGCCCAGAAAATCGCGGGGCGTGCGGATGCAGAGCTCGGCCGCCTTCCCCGTGCTGAGCGTGTCGCTCGGGATCGAGTAGCACGCGCCCTCGTAACGGCAACCCGGGTCGTACGGGCCGCCATACTCGAGCCCCAGCAGCCCGGCGACGCGCCTGCCGATATGCGCGAGCGTGGCGCGCTCGTGCCCCTGCGGGTGCAAGGCCGCCAGCGGGACGTAGACCACGGTGCCGGCCGTGCTGATGGAGGAATTCGGCATCAGGGCTTCGGGATCCGCAGCGTCTTGCTGATCATCAGGGAGCCGGAGGCCAGGAACAGCAGGCTCATGAGGTGGAGCGTACCGCCCGCGAACTCCCATTCGCCCCCGACCAGGGAGACGCCGATCCGGTCGTGCCAGGCCGCGAGCGCCAGGCAGCCCGTCAGCACGATGCTGGTCGGAATCGGCGTGCCTTCGAAATAGGCGACCTTGCCGCTATCCTCCGACAGCTTCTCGGCCGTGACGTTGAAGCGCGCCAGGCGGCTCACCCCGCAGCACACGAAGTAGATCAGGATGACGGCGTCCCACCCCCCGCGCAATCCCGCCGCAAAGCCGAGGGCCGCCGGCGCAACCCCGAACGAGATCACGTCGGCCAGCGAGTCGAGCTCGCGGCCCAGCGCGGAATGCTGATTGCGCGAGCGCGCGACGTAGCCGTCGAGAACGTCGAACGCAAACGCCAGCGGCGCGAGCGCCGCGGCCGCGAAGAAATAACCGGTCGCGCCGGTGCCCATGTACAGCATCGCGAGAAGCACGGCGCCCGTCCCGCACGCGGCGTTGCCGAGCGTGAAGAAATCCGCGAGGTGGAAGTCGCGGATCATCGAGAAATGCCGCGTCCTGGCGCCGTGCCGCGGCAGCATCGCGGCCCGCTTCACGATTTCTCCTTTGCGAACATCTGCATCGCGCGCTTGCGAAACCCGATCACGACTCCGACTATGAGCGCCACCACGCCCCCGATCAGCCAGTAGTCGGGCCCGCCGGCGGGACCGAGCGCGGTCTTGACCTGGTGGCCCAGTATCGTGGCGACGATCGCCCCGGGCGCCATGCCGAGGAACGTGCCGACGGCGAAATGCCAGTAGCGGACCCGGATCGCGCCCGCGGCGAGATTGATGACGACGAAGGGCGCGATCGGCACCAGGCGTATCGCGGTCATCGCCGGTAATCCATGGCGCCGCAGGGCGGCGGCGATGCGATTCAAACGCTCGCCGACGAGGCGTCTCACCATGCCGCGATCCAGGCGCCGCCCCACTGCGAACGACACGGAAGCGGCGAGCAGTATGCCCGTCATCGCGTAGGCGAAGCCGGCCGCCACGCCGAACGCCATGCCCGCCGCCAGCGTGAGGAGGGCCCGCGGGAACAAGACGACGCTGGCGGGCGTGTAGACAAGCGCGACGACGAGCGGCGCCCACCAGTTCGCGGCGAATGCGTCGACCCACCCGGTCACGCTGTCGACGGTGACCCACGCCGCGAGGGGCGTATAGCGCCAGATCAGCGTGAATGCGAGCACCACGGCGAGCACGCCGCCCGCTGCGACCCAGCCCCGCCGCGGCACCGCGCCTGCCGTATCCGCCGGTTCCGGCTCCGGCGCGAATTGCGCGACCAGCTGGTCGAGGGCGACCGGGCGCTCAGGATCGGTGACCGAGATCGCGTCCACCACGACGTCCGACAGGTCGTGCTGGTCGGTCAGCTGGCGCAGCTGGCGGCTGGCATTGCCGAGCGACTCGATGGCGTCGTGAAGGGAGGGATGCCGCTCGCACGCGGCAACGACCCCCTCGAGGGCGACGCCCGTGTGCTCGGCAAGCAACTGGTCGCGAAAGCGCCGGATGGCCTGCGCCACCTCCGGCCGCCCCCGCGCTTCCAGGGCGAGGTCGCATTCCGTGTCGAGCCCCATGGAGCGGTTGTTGAGGTTGGCGGACCCGATCCGTAGGAAGGTATCGTCCGCGATCATGATCTTCGAATGGACGTCGATGCAGGTGCCTTCCGCCAGGCCGTCGATGTGCGGGTAATAGATGTGAAAGCGCCCGTGCCGGTCGGCCGCCCGCAGCCTGCGGACGAGACGCGAGCGCAGCACGTGCATGGTCATTTCCTCGAGCCAGCCGTGGCTCAAGAGGCGGGTGACGACCACGATCTCGGGACCACTGGGCTCCGCCAGCCGGCGTTCGAGCGCAGTCCCGACCGCATTGGAGGTGAAATACTGGTTCTCGATATAGAGGTAATCCCGCGCACGGGCGATGACGTCCAGGAACAGCGCTTCCGCGTGCCGCACCGCCTTCTCCGGAAGCACGTTCGGATAGGTACAGGCAACCGCCACCTCGACGTCCGTCAAGTCCGGCCTGAGCGCTTCCGGCCAGGGATCGGATTTCGTCGCGCACTCCCGAACCGTCTTGCCCGTGGCATTGCGCCAGCGCGCGCGGGCGATGGCAGCCGCGGCAGCAGCCGCTTCCCCGTCGACGGCGATCATCGCATCGTGGAAAGGCGGGTAGGGCTTGCCGCCCGCGGTGCGGCGCGAATCGCCCGGCCGGTGCGCGCAGGTGTCCCATCGGCGGCAGGTGAAGTCCATGCCGCCCACGAAAGCGACCTTGTCGTCGACGATGACGATCTTCTGGTGATGCGAAGCCCCGGTCGCGTTGGTCGCGTCGTAGCGCAGCTGCACCCGCCGGTGCGGGTGCCAGCTCATGCCGTAGAGCGGCGGAAACTCGCGATCCGTGCCGAAGACCATCGGGTAATCCCAGTCGAGGACGCGTATTCGCAGCCGCCGCCGCTTGCGCGCGAGCCGGTTCAGGAAGTCGCCCATGGTGACCTGGACCTTGCCGTCCTCGCCGAAGGCGAGGCCCGTGCGACTGTCGAAGTCCCAGGCGAGGATCAGGATGGAGCGCTCCGCGCGTTCCGCGACGCGCATGAACGCGTGGAAATAGGCTTCGCCATCGACGAGGAAGGCGACGCGCGATGCATGCGCGACCGCCTCGCAATTACGGCCGACCTCGAACAGGGCCTCGAAGCCCGGGGCCAGCGCCGGCGAAGCGGGAGCCGGATCACGCACCGGAGCCCGTGGCTCGCGTTCCAGCACGGTCGTCATGGGCGGTTACGCCGCGTGGCGTCCCCGGGCGCGGCCATGGGACCGGGCGTGACGGGCGCGCCGCGCCGCGCGAGCGGGCGCTTTTTCAGGCGTGCCCTTCCCGCCGCGCAGGCTCTTCTTCAGCTGCGCGACGAGGTCGATCACCTGCGCGGAAGGACGTTCCTCGGCGGCGGGCTCCGGCTCGGACAGGACGTGCTTCCGGCCGGCGCGCACCTTGCTGCGGATGCGCGCCAGCAGGTCGTCGCGATAGGTGTCCTTGTACTCCCCGGGCTTCCAGACGCCCGCCATGTCTTCGATCAGCTGCTCCGCCATCTCCACTTCGCGCGCGGTGACGCCGAGCGAACGCAGACGGGAAGACGGCGTTCGCAGGCCCGACGCCGGGCGGATCTCGTCGGCGTAGCGCAGCGTCGTGAGAAGGAGCACGTCCTCGCCCGCCGAAACGGCGGCGAAGTGCTGCCGGTTTCTCACGACCAGCGTCGCGAGAGCGACGCGGCCCGCCGCCCTCATCGCCGCCCGCAGGAGCGCGTATCCTTTGTCGCCCCCCTTGTCCGGCTCCAAGTAGTAAGGCGTGTCGTAATAGGGCGTCGGAATATCCCCTTCCCGCAGAAAAGCCCGGATCTCCACCGTCTGCGTGGCCTTCGGATTGGCGCGGCGAAAGTCCTCGTCGCTCAGCACCACGTACTCGCCCTTGCGGTACTCGTAGCCCTTTACGATGTCCTGCCGCGCGACATCCTTGCCGCTCGACTTGTTGTAGTGGCGGTAGCCCACCGGGGCGTAGTCACGCTTGTCAATGAGATCCAGGTCGAGAGCGTGCGCGCGCGTCGCCGGGTACAGCGTCACCGGGACGTGGACAAGGCCGAACGTGATCGCGCCCCGCCAGATGACGCGCGGGCTCGCGGACCGGGTACGATGTGCGCTGCGGGTGGTCTTGCGGCGGGCGGCCACGGCTCACTCCGGTTTCTGAGGACGCGCGTACCATAGCGAGCGCGCCGGCCGGAGTCTGTCGGGGGGTCTCCGACAGCCAAACCATCACGAGACAACAGGTTACGATGGGGCGGGCCCGGACGCATGCCGCGCCAGGTCGTCCAGAACGTCGATCGCCCGATCGGATTCGAGCGGTGCCAGAGTCTCGCTTTTACGAAGGAACGCCTGACGCATGCCGCGCCAGGTCATCCAGAACGTCGATCGCTCGATCGGATTCGAGCGGTCCGAGATGTCTGGTTATGATGGACCGGGGCCTGACGCATGCCGCGCCAGATCGTCCAGAACGTCGATCGCCCGATCGAACTCTAGCGACTTGTCGAAGAAGTAGTCGGCCCCGAGTGAAGCGCAGCGCTGGCGGAAGGCCGGTGTCGCGAAGTTGGTGAGAACGAGTTTCTTCAGCCCTGACAGCGCGGGCGCGCCCTTCAACCTGTTCAGCAGGTCGAAGCCGGTGCCCGAGCGCAGGTGCAGGTCGATGATCACCGCGTCGGCGGGCTGGCGTTGCACGGCCCGCCAGGCATCGTCGGCGGTTTCGGCGAATCCCACGATCTTCACCAGTCCCGCCGATTCGAGCGAGGTCGCCAGGGTCTCACGGATCGCGGAAGAATCCTCCACCAGGAATACCCGGTACGAAGGCGCGGCCTGCCCGCCGGGATGTGCTGTTTGCAGATTCGAATCCATTGTAAGCGCGCGACGCAGGGCGCCGTGTCCGTGTGTAGTGCCCTCCCTACGGATCGGGAACCGGGCTGGACGCGGCTTCCTCAGCTGACCAGCGCGTTCTTGATCGCATAGTAGGTTAGGTCGGCGTTCGTCTTGAGGTTCATTTTCTCCAGGATCCGCGAGCGGTACGTGCTGACGGTCTTGACGCTCAAGTGCAGCTCGCCGGCGATTCCCGTAGGGCTCTGCCCGGACGCCAGCTTGTGAAAGATCTGGAACTCGCGCTCGGACAGCGTCTCGTGGAGCTTCTTGTCGGTGGGATTGGCAAGCTCCGTCGAAACCAGGTCGGCCGCGGTCTCGCTCAGGTAGCGCTTGCCGCGCGCCACCACGCGGATCGCGCGTATCAACTCCTCGGGCGGGGCGTTCTTGGAGATATAGCCGCTCGCGCCCGAGCGCAGCATGTTGACCGCGTAGTGCTCTTCCGGGAATCCGCTCAGCATCAGCACGGGCAGCGCCGGATGCGTCTGCCGGATCACGCGCAGGCAGTCGATGCCGTTTTTGTCCGGCATCGATATATCGAGCAGCACGACGTCGTATTCGTCGCGCCGGATGAGCGCGATCGCCTCGTCGCCGGAGGCAGCCTCGCCCGTTACCTGCATGTCGCCCTGGTCGGCGATGAACTGGGCGAATCCGGCCCGAACGATCTCGTGGTCATCCGCGATCATGATTCTAAGCATGGGTTGCATGGCGATCCTCCCGTTTGCAGGGTACACGCTGCCCATGCTAGCCCAACTGTCGTGGGTCATCCGTCAGACATGTCCTACATCGGCTTCTGGAGACAAGCCGACAAGGAGCGCGCCGGGGGCAGGCACCCGGGCTAGTGTCGCTCCGGCCACAACCGGTTGCAACGGGAAGGGCGACCGGCGGATGACGGATGGTCGAACGACCAGTGCACAGACATGTCTATTGGAGTGTCGCCAAGCTATTGGTTCGTGGTTCTATTCCGCCATCTCGAGATGTGATTTGCGTCACAAAGGCGCTCGGTGAAGTGCCTGCATGCCGGGCGCCGAACGCGAAGCTCTCCAGGGCACCAGTTCCCGACTCCGATAGGAGAAGCCATGGCCAAAACCGCACCCACTCACGGCGCCAACTTCCTGCTGCGCTCCCTGCCGGAGCGCGAATACCGCGAGATTGCGCCGCTGCTCGAGCCGGTGCAGGTGGAGCCCGAGCAGATCATCTACCGGCAGGGCGAGCCGATCGACTACGTCTACTTTCCGACGACGGCCATGCTGTCGTGGATCGGAACTACGCAGGCGGGCGAGCGCGTAGAGGTCGGCATGGTCGGGTGGGAAGGCATGCTTGGGATCCCCGAGCTGCTCGGCTACGAGGTCTCTCCCTACAGCGTCGAGGTCGCGCTGCCGGGCGAGGTTCTGCGCGTCAAGGCGAGCCTCTTCAAGAAGGAGTTCGAGCGCCTGAACTCGATCCACAGCCTGTTGTTCCGCTACACCTATACGGCGCTCACGCAGCTTGCGCAGTCGAGCGTCTGTGGCCGCTACCACACCGTGGAAGAGCGCCTGTGCCGCTGGCTGCTGATGGCGCACGACCGTACCGAAGGCGACCAGCTCGTGCTGACGCAGGAGATCCTCGCCGGCATGATAGGCGCGCGGCGCCCGACGGTGAGCATCGTTTCCGGGACGCTGCAAAAGGCCGGCCTGATCCGGGTGAACCGCGGCCGCATCACCCTGCTCGACCGCGCCGGCATGGAGGAAGCGGCCTGCGAGTGCTACTGGCTCATCCGCCGCGCGTTCGATATCTTCCTGGGCCTCGCCGAGCCGCCCGGGGCCCGCGTGCAGTCAGCGTGATCGGGGAGTCCGCCCCGGCTCAGATCCGCTTCAGCAGCGCCGCCATGTCCTCGCGTGCTCTTCCTCGGCAGCGAGTATGCCCTCGAGCATCTTGCGCGTCGTGATGCGCGCGGCGATCGCGTCCGCGTGCACCTCGTTGGCGTGGTCCAGGAACGCCGCTTTGACGGATTCCGAATGCATGCCTGACGGAACTACTGCTTGAGCAGCCCCAGTATGAACAGGACCGCCGTGACGAGCAGGAAGACGTAGCACAGGATCTTCGCCAGCTCGGTCGCGCCCGCGGCAATGCCGCTGAAGCCGAGAATTGCGGCAACGATGGCGATGACGAGGAAAATCGCCGCGTAGCGCAGCATGCTGTGCGGCTCTCGTGCCCGAGAGCCGGGCCTCAATCGAGGGCCTTGTATACGAAGAGGCCCAGCAGCAGGAAGACCACGAACAGCGCGAAGAAGACGAAAAACAGGACTTTCGCGATCGCCGCGGCGCCCGCAGCGATCCCGGTAAAGCCGAGCACGCCGGAGATCACGGAAATCAGTGCGAAAACGATGGCCCACTTGAGCATGACGGTCTCCCGTGGAGTGTGTTCCCGTCCGATCGGACGGCAATGGCAAATGATGCGCCGGGCGCGGTGGAGCGGAGAGTGGGGACGCGCCGGTTCCCGTGTCGGAATCCGCCGACACGCCCGCGCGCGCTTTTGGCCTACAATTTGTTCCTGTCACGCTGCGCGCGCAGTTTCAACCACGGAGATGCATTGGCAACCGCGAACTGGCAATGGCTGTTGCGCTGGCGCTGGGAGGCCGCACTGGCGGTCTGCATTCTCGTGTCAGTCGGCGTGTTCGCGTTGTCGGAAACGAGCCGCATCCGGCTGACCGACAGCTACGACGACGCGATTCGCTCGATGTGGGTCACCGAGCGGCTGGGGGACCTGGCATCGCGCGTGATCGAGGCCGAGTCCGGCCAGCGCGGCTACCTGCTGGTCCGCCGCCCGGTCTACCTCGAGTCGTACGACGCGGCGCTGCCGAAAATCGCGGAATTGCGCCGCGCGATCCGCGACCACTACGTAACGCGCGGCGACCTGAAGCAGACTCAGGCCTTCGACGAGGTTTCCGGCCGGATCGGCACCAAGCTGTCGGAGCTGGAACAGACGCTGAAGGTCGGGCAACAGGGCAGATCGGAGCTTGCGCTGCAGGTGATGGGCACCGACGCCGGTCAGCGTAGCATGGACCGGATCCGCGCCGGCATCGCGGCGCTGCAGACGCACGAGCGGGAGCGTACCCACGCGCTGGTCGAGGAATGGCGCTCCGGCCTGCAGCTGTCGCGCGCCGGCGTCGCCGCGATCACCGCGCTCAACATCGTGCTGCTGGTGCTGATCATGCGCTGGATGAAGCGGGACTGGCTGCGCGCGCGCGACCGCGAGCAGGAGCTGGATCGCATGGTGCAGCAGCGGACGACTCAGCTCGCCAATCTCGCCTCCTACCTCCACGAAGTGAGCGAGACCGAGAAGACGCGCCTCGGCCGCGAACTGCACGACGAGCTGGGCGCGACCCTGACCGCCGTCAAGATGGACGTGGCGTGGACGCGCGGCAAGCTCGCGCCGGGGCAGCGAGCCCTGGCGGAGAAGCTCGAGCGCGCCGCGCGCAATCTCGACATGTGCATCCAGGTCAAGCGCCGCATCATCGAGGATCTGCGTCCCACCACGCTGGCGAATTTCGGTCTCATGACCGCGGCGCGCGAGCTGGCGGAGCAGACCGCGGAGCGCGCCGGCTGGAAATTGAAGCTCGAGTTGCCGGACGAGGATCCCGATCTTCCCGAGGAGACGGCGATCGCGCTGTTCCGCATCCTCCAGGAAACCCTCAACAACGCCATCAAGTACGCCAAAGCGAGCACGGTGCGAATCAGTCTCGTCGGCGGTCTCGGGGAATGCGTGGTCGAGATCGAGGATGACGGCGTGGGCTTCAACCCGCGCAACGTGCGGGCGAAAGCCTCGGGCCTGGTCGGCATGAGACAGCGCGTGGAACCGCACGGCGGCAGATTTTACGTCACCAGCCAGCCCGGGCGGGGAACGCTCGTCAGGGTCAGCGTGCCGCTGCGGAAGGAGCCCCCGCCAGTCGAACCCGAGACCTCACGCGCCGGACCTCCCGCATCGGAGGGAGAGTTGTTCGGGTAGACCGGGCGGCACTAGCGCGGCGGCCCGGAGGAGTCGTCGTTCGCGTTGCCCACGCTGAGGACGACGAAGGCGACCGCGAGCACCAGGCCGAGGTACATCGCGAGCAGGGCGAAGAACTCGACGAGGTTGGACGGGCTCAACCAGGCGACCATTCCTGCCGCGAGGGCGAGCGCCACGGCCATCCCTGCATAGCGCAGCATTTCCACGATTCGATGCTACGTGTCGCACCCGGGACGCGAACCGGGGGATTATCCGGTATTCGTGTCAGCGCCGGACTACTCCAAAAAAAACCGGGCGCCCATGGGGCACCCGGTGCTGCAAGCGCGAGCGAGGGAGGGAGGGAACGCCCGCGCTTCTGCTCTGTTACTTCGTGCTGCTTACCTTGGCGTGCTTGGCGGGCTTGGCCGCTTCGAACGCCGTCTTCGCGTCCTTCTTGCACACGTCCTTGGCATTGCCCGCCATGTCGTCGCAGCGCTCCTTGGCGACGTTGTATTCGGCTTCCGCCTTCGCCTTCTGCACGTCGGCGCGGTTCTTCTCCGTATCCTTGTCGCGCGCCTCGAGCTCGGCCTTCGCTACCTTGTTGGCGCCCTTGGCTTCCGCCATGCAGATGTCCTTCGCATTGGCCTTCAAGCCGTCGCACTTGGCCTTCGCGCTCTTGAACTCGGCGGCGATCCGTTCCTTCTCCGCCTTCATTTCGGCCTTGGTGAGCGCCATCGCCGACCCCGCGAACCCGAGCGCGCCGGCCACCGCTACCGCTACCATTCCTTGCTTGAGATTCATGTGTCTTCTCCTCATGTCGTGTGTCGAGGCCGTCAAACCTTGGCCCGCTCGTCGAAAAAGTGCTTGTTGCGCTTCTCCCAGTCCTTGACTTGGCGGTCCGCCTCGTCCCGGGCGACGCCGTAGCTCTCCTGGATCCTGCCGACCAGCTGCTCGCGGCGACCGTCGATCACGTCGAGATGGTCATCGGTCAGCTTGCCCCATTGCTCCTTGACGCTGCCTCTCATCTGCTTCCAGTTGCCCTTGATCGTGTCCCAGTTCATGTGATCTCCTGTTCTGTCCATGGCCGCGTCTACCGACCTGCGGCCTGATTGAGTAAGTGTAAGCGCGGGCCTCTTTCAGTGTCGTCGGCTGCGCGCCGTTTCCGGTGTAGGTTGCAGCCTACAAACCAAACCCCGACAGCCTCACCGCGACTTCGTGCGCCGGAGCGCCGGGTCTTCGCCCTTGCTGCGGCTCTTTCCCTCGATCTCCGCACGCTCGATTTCCCGCGCCTCCTGCGCAGTGCGGGGAGATGCGGCGCGGGCCGCTGGCTCGACCTTCCCCGACTTGGCGAACTCTTCCGTCGCCCGGTCGTAGTCGCGCGCGGCCTTGTAATTGCCCTCGCCGTGCTCGTTGTGCCGGAGTGCCGAGGAAGCGGACTTCTTCTTGCCGGACTTGTGCATTGCTGTTGCTCCGTTCAGATCGTTACCGCCGCGAAATCAACAAGCCGATGACCGCGCCGATCGCCACCGCGAGGCCCAGCGTCCTGAGAGGCCGCGCCTTGACGGTATTGCCCACCCACGCGGCGGTCGCGTCGGCGTGCTCGACGGCCGCGGTACGCGCTTCCGCTGCCATATCGCGGACGGCGCCGGCGGCATCGCTCGCCAGGTTCTTGAGGCCTTTGCCGACCGGAGCCTGTTCAGCCACGAGCGCCTTGTGCGGCGTGTTGCTGGCAAAACCCGGAACTGCGTCCTCGTCGATACCCATCTTGGGCACGGTAGTGTTGAAGGGAGTCGTTTGCATGTCATTTCTCCTTGGGCTGGTTGGTTGCGATCTGCGGAAAATCGCATCTCGCACCGAACGGCACCAGCATAGGACTGCGCGCAGCGCTCTCATGTGGGGACCCTGCTGAATGCCCTGTGGGACATGGCCGACACTGCGCGAGCTTACTGTCGCCCTCTGGTGACGATGGCTACCGCCTGGCGACGGCGCTCCTGGCGCCGCTGGTGACGACGGCTATCGCCTGGTGACGAAGTTCGTCACTGCGAAGCTCGTCACCGCGCAGCTCGTCACCGCGCAGCTCTTCACCGCGCAGCTCTTCACCGCGCAGCTCTTCACCGCGCAGCTCGTTACTTCGCCGGCGCGGCAGGTGTCGACTCCTGCCGCAGGTAAACAGTGTTCGTGCGATACGCGAACTCTATGCCTTCGGCGCGAAAGCGGCGGGCGATCTCCAGGTTGAGCGCCTGCTGCACGTCCATGTAGACGTTGTAGTCGCGGTCGAGCACGTAGTACACGACCTCCATAAGGAGCGCCGAGTCGCCATAGCCCTTGAAGTGCGCGCGATCGAAGCGTACGCGCGGCTGCGCCAGCACGATCTCCTGCAGCATCTCCGGCACCCGCTCCAGCCTGTCCTGCGGCGTTTCGTAGGCGATGCCGAGACCGAAGAGCACCCGGCGCTCGGTCATCTGACGGTAGTTGTGGATGCGGCTCTTGAGGAGCTCCGCATTGGACAACACCAGCAGCTCTCCGCTCAAGCTCCGCAGCCGCGTGGTCTTGATACCCACGCGCTCGACCTGTCCGCTCACCTCGCCCACCGCGATGGTGTCGCCCACTACGAACGGCTTGTCGAGCACGATGGCGAGCGAGGCGAGCAGATCGCCGAGCACGTTCTGGAGCGCGAGGGCGACCGCCACCCCGCCGATGCCCAGGCCCGCGACCAGCGCGGTGATGTTGACGCCCACGTGATTCAGGATCACGAGCACCACGATCACCCACATCACCACGCGCGCTACGAAGCTGATCAGTCCCAGCGCGGTGACCGTCTCGCCGTCCCCGCCCGGCGGGCGCACGGACTTTTCCTCGAACCAGCGCTTGATGAATCGATTGCCCCACACGGCGGCCTGCAGCATCAGCGCGATGGCGGCCACCAGGCCGATGACGTGCTCTACCGTCTCCGGCAGCCGCAACGCGGACGCTCCCACGAAGAGCGCGACCGGGAGCAGCAGCCACAACTGCGTGGCGTCCACCGTGTCCCGCGCGACGCGGCGAAACGGCGCCGCGCTGCGGGCCGCTAGGGCGCCGGCCGCGCGCGAGGCGGTGAATCGCAGAATCGCGAAGGCGACGACCACGCCGAGAACGATGGCCGCCGCCACCGCCAGGTCGTGCGGCGTATTCGAGCGCCACGCCTCCAGCAGGGTTCTCACCGATCCGTCAGTATGATGTGCACGCGGTACGGTCCGTGCGCGCCGAGCGTCACGGTCTGCTCGATGTCGGCGGTACGCGAAGGGCCGGAGATGAAGTTGACCGCGCGCGGGGGCTCTCGAAGTTCATCGCGCAGGAGCTGCCATGCGTCTTCCATGCCGCGAAGTATCCGGGAAGCGGGCAGCACGGCGATGTGCGTCTCGGGGAGCAGGCTCGCCGAAGCGGGCGTCCGCGGCCCCGACACGGTCATGAGCGTCCCGGTCTCGGCGATCGCGCAGAACGCGCCGGTAATGCCCACGAGGTCGCCGTCGCGAGCTTCGCGCACGTCGATCTCGATGCCCGCGGCGCGCCAGGCGAGGGCCGCCAGCTCGTCCCAGCACACCGCCGACCGCGCGAGCCCCTGTTCGGCGAGATAGCGCGCTACCGCTGCGGGCACGGCGGCGAGGTCGGCTTCTTCCACGGTGCTGGAGAGCATGAGCGCCTGTTCCCGGAAGCGCGCCACCGGCTCCCAATCCACGCGCGGTCGCGGACTTTGCGGGTGCAGAGCGATGCGCGCGCGGACGGCTTCGCGCTCAGCGGTGGTCGGCGACGCGGCCTTGCCCTGCTTCGCGCGTATGCGCGCGAGAATATTTTCGCGCGCGCTAGCCAAGGGTCGGCATGTTGAGCCCGGGCGCCGGGGTGTCCTGGTGCGGCCAGCGCGTCGTGATGACCTTGGTGCGCGTGTAGAACTTGACGCCCTCGACGCCGTGCACGTGCAGGTCGCCGAACAGGGAGTTTTTCCAGCCGCCGAACGAGTAAAACGCGACGGGCACCGGGATCGGCACGTTGACGCCCACCATGCCCACCTGGATTTCGGCCTCGAAGCGGCGCGCCGCGCCGCCCGATTCGGTGAAAATCGCGGTGCCGTTGGCGTACGGATTGCGGTTGACGAGCGCGATGGCGTCCTCCAGCGTGTCCGCGCGCACCACCACCAGCACGGGGCCGAAGATCTCGTCCTGGTAGATCTTCATGTCCGGGGTCACGTCGTCGAACAGCGTCGTGCCCAGAAAGAAGCCCGATTCGTTGCCCGGCACCTTCTGCCCGCGGCCATCGACCACCAGCTTCGCGCCTTCCTTCACGCCGGTGTCGACGTACGACGAGACCTTGTCGCGATGCAGCCGGGTCACGAGCGGGCCCATGTCCACGCCTTCCTTGTCTCCCGGGCCCACGACGATCGCCTCCGCCTTCTTCTTGAGGAGCGCGACCAGCGGATCGGCGGCCGCGCCCACGGCGACCACCGCGGAGATCGCCATGCAGCGCTCGCCCGCGGAGCCGTAGCCCGCGCCGATCAGCGCATCGGCGGTAAACTCGAGGTCGGCGTCGGGCAACACCACGGCATGGTTCTTCGCCCCGCCGAGCGCCTGCACGCGCTTGCCGTTCTTCGCGCAGGTCTCGTAGATGTACTTCGCGATCGGCGTCGAGCCGACGAAGCTCACCGTCGCGATGCCCGGGTGGCCGAGGATGGCGTCCACCGCCTCCTTGTCGCCGTGCACGACGTTCAACACCCCGTCCGGCAGCCCGGCTTCCTTGAAAAGCTCGGCCATCCGCATCGACGCCGAGGGCACCTTCTCGGAGGGCTTCAGGATGAAGGTGTTGCCGCACGCAATCGAGACCGGGAACATCCACAGCGGCACCATCACCGGGAAATTGAACGGCGTGATGCCCGCGCATACGCCGATCGGCTGGCGCACGGTGTGGCAGTCCACGTCGGTGCCGACGTTGTCCGAGTGCTCGCCCTTCAGCAGGTGCGGTATCCCGCACGCGAATTCCACTACCTCTATGCCGCGCTGCACCGAGCCCATGGCGTCGGGCAGGGTCTTGCCGTGCTCCTCGGTGATCAGGCGCGCGAGGTCCTTCTGGTTCGCCTGCAGGAGCTGGAGGAACTTCTGCATGACCCGCGCGCGCCTGAGCGGCGGCGTATCGCGCCACCCCGGGAAGGCCGCCGCGGCCGCCTTTACGGCGGCGTCGATGTCGGCTGCGTTGCAGAACGGCACGCGGCGCACGACGGTTCCGAGCGCCGGATTGGTCACCTCGCCGTAGCGCTTGCCGGCGGCCGGCTGGCGCTTGCCGCCGATCCAGAGGTCCACGCTCGCGACAGCGCGGGCGTCTACAGGTTTGTTCATTGCTTGCTCCGTTGTCAGAGAGGAGAGAGAAGAGAGGAGAGAGGCGTCAAAACGAGCTCCCTGCTAGCTCTGACTCCTCTCCCCTCTCTCATTTCGCCTCTCGCCTTTCGCGTAAAGTTCGCGAAAGGTGCGACCTTCCGCCGCCGGCAGATCGCGTCCGTCCGTCCAGCCCCCGCCGAACGGCAGCGCGCGTATGAGCCGGTCCGCGCCGCCCATCCGCGCGAGAACGCGTGCCGCGAGGTCCGTGATCATCGCATAGATCACCGGCCGCCGCGCCGCCCACTGCCACACGGCGAGCCCGAGGCGCTCGGGCCACGGCTTCATACCCTCTCCGAACTGCCGCTCCCTCAGCTTTCTCATGAGGTCCGGCAGCGGAATCTTCACCGGGCAGACGACCCCGCACTGGTTGCAGAACGTGGAAGCATTGGGAAGGTCGGGCGCGTTCTCCAGGCCGACGTAGGTGGGCGTCAGGATGGAACCCATCGGTCCCGGATAGACCCAGCCGTAGGCGTGCCCGCCCACGCTCTGGTACACCGGGCAGTGATTCATGCAGGCGCCGCAGCGGATGCAGCGCAGCATGGGCTGCATGTCGCCGCCGATCAGCTTCGTGCGCCCGCCGTCGACCAGGATCACGTGAAAGTGCTCGGGGCCTTCGCACTCGCCGGGAGCCCTGACACCGGTCGTCACGGAGATGTAGTTCGATATCGTCTGCCCCGTGCCGTGGGGCGGGAGCAGCCGCATCAGCGTCGCGACATCCTCCAGCGACGGCACTACCTTCTCGATGCCGGTGATCGCCACGTGCACGCGCGGGAGCGTCGTCACCAGCCGCCCGTTGCCTTCGTTCGTGACGATCAGCGTCGAGCCGGTCTCGGCGACGACGAAGTTCGCGCCCGAGATCCCCATGTCGGCGGACAGGAAATGCGGGCGCAGGATGCCACGCGCCTCGCGCGTGAGGTCGGCGATATCGGTCTTGCGCGGCAGGCGGTGCCTGTCCTCGAACAGGTCGGACACTTCCTCGCGCGTCTTGTGCACGACCGGCGCGACGATGTGCGAGGGCGGCTCCTTCGCGAGTTGCAGGATGTATTCCCCGAGGTCCGTCTCGACGACTTCGATCCCGCCGGCCTCCAGCGCATCGTTCAACGCGCACTCTTCGGTCACCATCGACTTCGACTTGACCGCCTTCTTCACCCCGTGACGGCGCGCGATATCGAGCACGATGCGATTGACCTCCTCCGTCGTCTCCGCCCAGTGCACGACGGCGCCGCGCGCCGCGGCGTTGCGCTCGAACTCCTCCAGGTAGAGATCGAGATCGGCGAGAGCGCGGTCGCGGATCGCCGCCGCCGCGTCCCGTATCGCCTCGAAGTTGTCGAGCTCCGCGACGCGCCGCGCGCGCCCGCCGACGAAATTGGCCTGGAGCTTCGCCAGCGCGGATTGCAGGTTCGCATCGGCGAGCTTGGCGCCGGCGCGGGATTTGAAGTGGATGGAAGCGACCTGCATGATTTTCGCGCCGATGGAATCTGCCGGCACGAAAATTATAGCGTGGCTACGGTCCCGGCC
Organism: Burkholderiales bacterium; assembly: GCA_035649495.1. GTDB lineage: Bacteria > Pseudomonadota > Gammaproteobacteria > Burkholderiales > SG8-41 > SG8-41. The sequence goes on from DASRJL010000060.1 coordinate 18,671, forward strand.
GTGAGCCGCATTACTTTTCGGCCCTGCCCAGGGATGCGGTGATCAGCTCGGCCTTGTCTCTTACCAGAGTACACCTTCTCTCCGTTGAATTTGCCGTGTTCGTTCCTGATCTCAGCCTCCGGTAGTTGCGACCTGACGTCCCGGTCTCGCTCAAACCGTCATCTCGTATACCTCACGCTGCCGGCTGCTCGAGCGCAGTCCTGGGCCTGGATTCCATTCTTATCATGTACACCCCGCTCGCGACGATCACCGCCGCGCCGAGCAGCACCCACGCGTCCGGCAGCTCTCCCCAGACCGCATAGCCCAGGACCACCGCCCAGACGAGTCCGGTGTAGCGGACCGGGGCCACGAGCGCCGCCTCGGCCATGCGGAACGCCTCGATCAGCAGGAAGTGCGCGCCGGTATTCAAGAGTCCCACGAAGATGAACCAGGCGGCGGCGCTCACCGGCACCGGCACCCAAACGGGTGCGGTCGTGGCATTCGCCACCGTGACGATCACGGCCGACCAGAACAGGATGGCGACCGAGGTTTCCGTGCGCGCGAGCCGCCGCGTCATGATGTCCCTGAAGGCGTTGGTGAACGCGCCGGCGACGGGAATCAGGAGCGCCCATTCGAACGACGCCCCGCCGGGCCGCATGACGATCATCACGCCGACAAAGCCGCTGGCGATGGCGATCCAGCGGTGCAGGCCGACGCGCTCCGCGAGCATAGGCGCAGAGAGCGCGGCGATGAAGGCCGGGGAAACGAACATGATCGTAATCACCGTGGCGAGCGGCAGCGTCGCAAGGCCCCACACCATGAACGCCGAGCCCCCCACGAAGAGCATGCCCCGCGTCAACTGTCCGCGCCAGGACACGACCCGCAGCGCCCCGAAGCCCGTGACGAGCGCGACGTAGGGGACGATGAAGAGCAGCGTGGCGGCCTGCCGCAGGCAGATCACCTGCCCCACGGGAAACGACTGGGTGAGGTACTTCGATACCGCGTCGTTCAGCGTGAGGAACAGGATGCCGCCCGCGGCGGCCAGCACGCCTTTAAAGGTCGGCGACAAATGTCAGTTTTTCCTGCCGCCGGCATGCAAGGCGAGCACGTCCCACACCGCCCGGTTCGCCGGGGTGGGCACCCCCACCTGCTCGCCGAGCTTCACCACGCCCCCGGAGAGCCACTCGACTTCCAGCGGGTTGCCGCGCTCGAGGTCGTGGTGCATGGAGGAAGTCATGTCGAACGGAAGCGTGTCGGCGAAAGCCAGGCGCTGCGCGGCGTAGTCCTCGGGCAGCGCGACGCCGTGCGCGCGGCCGACCGCCACCACTTCCTGCATGAGATCGAGCAGAAACGCGCGGGTGCGCGCATTCTCCCGAATCAGGCCGATGCTCCTGCGCATCGTCGCCGTGGTGCCCGAAAGCCCGACCAGGAAAACGTACTTCTCCCAGATCGCCCGGCGAACGTCGGAGGACAGCTCGGCCTCGATGCCCGCTTCGAGCGCGGCTGCAAGGAACGCTTCGGCGCGCGGCGAGCGCCTGCCGTCGTACTCGCCGAAGACCATGCGCTGGATAGCGCCGGTCTGGTGGATCACGCCCGGCCGTGAAATGTGAGTCGCGACGTAGCCGACACCGCCCATCACGGCCTTCTCGCCGAACTCGCGCCGCAGGAGGTCGTCCTTCGTCACGCCGTTCTGCAGCGACAGAACGGCGGTCTGCGGCCCGACGGCCGGTCTCACAGCGCGCGCCGCGGCCTCGATGTCCCACAGCTTGACGGAGATCAGCACGAGGTCTGCGCGGCCGGCGGTCGCGGGATCCCCGGTCACCTTCACGGCGGGCAGATGTATGTCGCCCTGCGCCTCGTTCTCTATCGTGAGGCCGCGCTCGCGCAGCGCCGCGAGGTGCGCGCCGCGGGCGACGAAGGTGACGTCGCAGCCGGCACGCGCGAGCCGGCCACCGTAGAAGCCGCCGACGCCGCCGGAGCCCATGATCAGGATTTTCATGTGATCAGGACTGTAACCGATCCGGCGGCGTGCTACGAGCTACCGGCTGCCGGCTACCGGCTGCGGGCTACGAGCGAACAGTCCAAAGCGATATCGATGACATTGCGGGGGTTCCCCAATTCTCCGCTCGAAGCTGGGAGCTCGTAGCCGCGCATAGCGCAAAAAAAGAGGGCCCCCGAAAGGGCCCTTTACAAGGGGCGCGGGGAGGAGAGATCCGCGCCCGACGTCCGGTTCAAGGAGAACGCTAATCCGACATCAGCTCCCGCCACGACACGCGCCCGCCCGCGCTGGTCAGGCCCACGATCGTCGATGCATTGGCGCCGCTGGAGCCCGCGGATATGGCGTAGGCGAGCTGCGAGCCGGCCGTCGCCATCGACGTCTGCGTCGTGCCGAGTATCACGCTCGCCGAGCCTGCGTTGTTGATCGAGCCGGAAGCCGACCTGACGATGGTCGGCGTCGGCGTGATCCCGATGGTGGACTGCACGCCGCTCAGGTAAGTGTTGACCCCGGCGATGACGACCGTGTCGCTGGCGTTGCACGCCCCCGAGTTACCCGCGAAAAGTGGACACAGATTTGTAGCAAACTACTTGCACAAAGAGGTGTCGCGGTGGCGAAGAAGAGGAAGAGTTACACGGAAGCGTTTCGTCGAGAGGCGGTACGGTTGGCCGATCAACCGGCCGAACAGCGACGGAGGTTGCGCAGGAACTGGGAATCCACGAGGGCCAGATCTACAACTGGCCCACGCAGTTCAACAAGCAAAAAAAGCGACGGCGCACTTCGCGAAAGCCGACAAGTGAAGTACGACCTGATCGCTGGGTGTCGGAGCGAATTTCCGGTGGTGCTGATGTGCCGGCCGTGTGTCACCGGCTTCCCTACCGGCTCTGCCCCGCCGCGGCAGAACTGCTGGTTCCCGAGTTGCGTCTGCCGGCGGAATCGAGCGCGATCTTCGACAGAAACGGGGGCAGCGCAGTCGTCGAGCGCTCCCAGAAGGCAGTCGCCTCCTCCTTCCGGGCGGCCTCTGCGAGCACGCGCGAGATCCATTCCGTCGGGACCGCGAAGTAGTAATCGTCGCCGCCCACCATCTTGAACGTGAGCACGCCGACCAGATTGCCGTGGCGGTCGAACAGCCCCCCGCCACTCGCGCCGAAATCGAACGGCGCGGACACCTGGATGACGTTCGAATTTTCATGGCGGTGCAGCGCCGTGACCGCTCCTCCGCGTATGCTGATCCCCTGTCCCAGCGGGTAGCCGGCGGCATACACCCGCTCGCCTACCGCCAGCGAAGCGGCATCGCGGAAGCGCGCTGCACGCGCTGCGCCCATGGGCGCCGCCAGTATGCACAGGTCGAGCTCGCCGTTGCCGGTGCGCACGGTAGCCGGCCACGTGTAGCCGTCCCGGGCCACGAGGATGTTCGTGGCGCCGCGCGTGACGTGGCAATTGGTGAGCAGCAGGTCGCGGCCGATCGCTACCGCTGAGCCGCGCCGCGCGCTGCCGCCGGCGCTCCTCGCCTCGACCACGAAAACGCTGTCCGCGGGCACGACGTCGTTTTCTGCGGCTGCGCGTGCCGGCGACGACAGCCCGGCTGCGAAGACGATACCGCAGCAGACGTGCCTGAATATCCGTAGAAAATTGCTCGCGTGCATGACTGAGTCCCCTATCCGATGGGTATACGGCCTCCAGCGGCGAGTCTTTAGGGAAACCTTGCACGGGCCCCGGCGCGGCCCGATGACACGGTCAGTATGCAAGTGATTGATTAATAAAGGTAACGGGACCTGCCTGAGGCCCGTTTCAAGACTCCTCCCCTCTACGGCTTCAACCTGTGTAGGAAGTCTTCTTACGGCGGGCCACGCCTTGTGCTTTCACCACAGCAGGTCAGGTTCCCTTGACGCCCGCAAGACGCGGCGCAACGATATGCCGGCGCGGGCAACCGGGACTGCCTTGTTCCGCTGCCATATGAACTCCAGAACCCCGACACCATGACCAAACGACGCCAGCGCGCGGCCGATCTTGCAGAGCACACGCCGCTGGTGAGAAGCATCGCGGGCAGGATACGCAGGCGCCTGCCCCCCAACGTGGACATGGACGACCTGATGCAGGTCGGCCTGATCGGGTTGAACGAAGCGCTATCCCGTTTCGAACGCGGTCCCCATTCGAGCTTCGAGACCTACGCCGCGCGGCGTATCGAGGGCGCGATGCTCGACGCGCTGCGCGCCAACGACACGCTGTCCCGCGACGCGCGCTCGCGCCTGCGCGAGATACAAAACGCGGTGCAACGCCTCGAGCACGAGCTGGGTCGAGCGCCGCGCGCCAAGGAAGTCGCCAACGAGCTCGACTGGCCGCTCGACAGGCTGCACGAGAGCCTGGTCGATGCCGGCGGGGCGCCCAAGCGAACCGGAGACGAAGAGCTCGAGCACTGGGACGATCCTTCCTTCGGCGCGTCGGTCTCCGACGACGGGCACGCCGATCCCGTGCGCGCGCTGCAGCGGCGCCAGCGCCACGCAGCGCTCTCCGCCGCTTTCGACACGCTGGAGGAAGCGGAGCGCTACGTCATGGAGTCCATCTACGAGCACGGTCTTCCTCTGCGCCAGATCGGCCAGACCCTGGGCGTGAGCGAATCGCGCGTATCGCAGATGAGCACCGCGATCGTGGCGAAGTTGAAGCGCCGCCTGCGCGACGTCTAGCTCTCCACGCCGGCCAGCACTTCCGCGACGTGCAGCACCCTGGTCTTCGTGTCGCCGCGGCGGCGCAGGCGGCCTTCGACGTGCAGCATGCAGCCCAGGTCCCCCAGGACGACCGCGTCCGCGCCGCAGGCCGCGATGTTCGCGCACTTGCGCTCGGCGATGTGCGTAGCGATGTCCCCGAATTTCACCGAGAACAGGCCGCCGAAGCCGCAGCAGGCCTCCGCCTCCGCCATTTCCTCCAGCCGCAGGCCCGGTACTTTGGCGAGCAGCGCCCGCGGCTGGGCCTTCACGCCGAGCTCGCGCAGGCCGGAGCACGAATCGTGATAGGCAACGGTTCCCGCAAACGATCCCGGAACCCGCGGAAGAGAGGCCACGCTAACCAGGAAATCCGTCAGCTCGTAGGTACGCGCGCAGAGCCTCTCCACGCGCTCGAGTTCTTCCGGCGCATCCCGGAATAGCTCCGGATAGTGGATCCGTATCGTTCCCGCGCACGACCCGGATGGTGCCACCACGTAGTCCAGGTGCGAGAACTCGTCGAGCACCTTGAGCGCCAGCGCCTGCGCCGCGGCGCGGTCGCCCGCGTTGTACCCGGGCTGCCCGCAGCAGGTCTGCGCCCGCGGCACCACCACCTCGCACCCGGCCGCCTCCAGCAGCTTCAGCGCTGCGAACCCGATGCGCGGGCGCATCAGGTCAACAAGGCAGGTAACGAACAGGCCTACGCGCATTGAACCCTGAGAGAGGAGACAGGCGATAGGAGAGAGGCGTCAAACCAACTGATGGCCTGGCCTTGACTCCTGTCTCCTGTCCCCTCTCTCCTCTCGCCTTTCACTCGACCTTGACGTTTGATTCGCGCACCACCTTGCTCCACTTCTGCGCCTCGCGCCTGGTGTGCGCGAGAAACTCCTCGGGCGTGCTGCCGACGGGTTCGATGCCGTCGCGCAGCAGGCGGTCGCGGATCTCCGGAACCTTGAGCACCTTCGCGACCTCCGCCTGTATCCGGTCCACGATCGGACGGGGCGTGGCCCCCGGCGCGCAGATTCCCGACCACGATATAGCCTCGAACCCCGGCAGGCCCTGTTCCGCCACGGTCGGGATGTCCTTGAGCGTCGGAAAGCGCTGGCCGCTGGTGATGCCGAGGACCTTCAGCTTACCCGCCTGCACCATCGGCATGGAGGACACCGGCTGGTCGAACATCAACACCACCTGGCCGGCGAGGAGATCGGCCATGGCGTTGCCCGTGCCCTTGTACGGCACGTGCAGAAGATCGAGCTTCGCCGCGTTCCGGAAATACTCCGCCGACAGATGCGATGCGGTCCCGATGCCGGAGGACGCGTAGGTGATCTGGCCCGGCCGCGCCCTGGCCAGCGCGATGAACTCCTTTACATTTCGCGCCGGCAGCGACGGATGCAGGTCGATGATGTACGGAAGCGACCCGGTCTGGGTAACCGGGATGAGGTCCTTCTCGTAGTTGTAGCCCAGCTTCGAGTACAGAAACGGCATGATCGCGAAAACGCCGGTCGTGCACGCGAAGATGGTGTGGCCGTCGGGCGGCGCCTTCGCGGTCAGCTCCGCCGCGATCGCGCTGCCGGCTCCCGGGCGGTTGTCCACCACCACCTGCTGGCCGATGTTCTTGCCCATCTCCTGGGCGATCAGCCGCGCGACGATGTCGGTCGAGCCGCCGGGCGCGAAGCCGACGATGAGGCGCACCGGCTTGGCGGGCCAGTTCTGCGCGCAAACCGGCGCGGCCGCCAACACGAAAACAACTGCGATCACACGTGCAACTGAATTCATGAGTCCCCTTGTCGAAAATGGATCCCGCCTGCGCGAGGATGACCTCTCCAGAGAACCTAGTGGTCACCGGTCACTGGTCACCGGTCACCGTTTTTCAGGACATTCCCACCGGCTCTGCCAGATCGGACCGCACCGCGCCCGGCCGCGCGCGCATCATGTCGGTGAGCTCCTTCTGCACCTTCGCGCAGCCCGGGTCGTCGTACCGGTTGTCCATCTCGGCCGGATCGTTGGCGAGATCGTAGAGCTCGCCCGCGCCCGACCCGAGATCGAAGGTGCACTTGTGCGTGCGCGTGCGCACCGTCCTCAACTGCAGCCCGACGCCGCAGCGCGACGGATGGACGTGCCATTCGCTGTAGGCGACGTCGCGCGTTTCGGGCGCGCCGCCGAGCAGTTTCCGCAGGGACCGGCCCTGTACCGCGAGCGGCGCCGGCACCCCGGCCAGGTCGTAGAAAGTCGGCGCGAGGTCGAGCGTGGAGACGGGCTCCGTGACGATGCGTCCGGCGGCAACGCCCGGTCCGCGGGCAACGAGCGTGACGCGCAGCAGGTCCTCGTATGGAATCGGGTGCTTCAAGTACAGACCGTGATTGCCGAGCAACTCGCCATGGTCGGTGCTATAGACGACGAGCGTGTCCCGTTCCAGGCCGAGATCGGAGAGCGTGGTGAGAATGCGCCCCACGCTGTGGTCGATCAGCGAGATCATGCCGTAATAGTTGGCCGTCATCTCGGCGAGCTGGCGGTCGCTCTGTTCCGGGACGCGGGAGCCCTCCGTGCGGAATTTGAGCAGGGCCGGGTCCGCGAGCTGCGGCGCGCCCTCCAGCACCGCCTTGTGCCACCACGGCCGGCGCTCCAGATCCCGCACCCGGTTCACGGGGAGCGGCATGTCCTTCGGGTCGTAGAGCGAGCTCCACGGCTCGGGGCAGTCGAATGCATGGTGCGGGTCGGGAAAAGACGCCCACGCGCAGAACGGGGCGTCGGGCTTGCGGCTCTCGCGCAGCCAGGCAATGGTGCGGTCGGCTATCCAGGTGCTGTTGTGCCAGGCCACGGGCAGCCCCGAGGACCACGTTTGCGCGGCGTCCGTGCCCGGGCGCGTCTCCTGCGCCCACAGCTTGAGGCCCTCCTCGTTCGCGCCGCGCGCGATCAGCCAGCGCTCGTAGTGCCCTACCGGCGGGCGCTCGATCGGGCGCGTGCGATGCATGTGCCCGAGCACGGTCAGCTCCACGTGCTGAAATCCCATGTACGGGCCGAGCCAACCGGGCCCGTACCGCGCCTGGCTCTTGTTGCATTCCGGCGTGCCGGTCGGCGCAAACGTCGACTTGGTCGCAAAATGCGCCTTGCCGAGGAAAGCAGTCTGGTAGCCGGTCCGCGCGAGCGTGCCCGCGAACCCGCTCTCGCCGACCGCCGGATCGAGATCGACGCCGTTATCCCAGACGCCGTGCGTGAGCGGCAGGAGCCCCGTCAGTATCGAGGCGCGCGAGGGCTGGCACACCAGGTTGGGCGTAATGTTCGCGGAGAACCGCGTGCCCTCGCGGGCGAGCTGATCCAGATGCGGCGTGCGGATCCGGGGATTCTCGAAGCCGTTGCAGTCGGCGCGCTGCTGGTCGGAGGTAATCAGCAGAATGTTCGGTCGTGCCATGCCTCTCCCTCGCTAAAATTCGAGACTGGAGACCAGAGACTGGTGTCAGCACTAGTCCCGAGTCCCTAATCTCTAGTCCCTGTTTTTTAAATGCGCCACGGGCGCAGGTATTCCATCCTGTCCGCGGTGCGCACGGAGAGTTTCCGGACCAGCTTGTCCTGCAGCACGTGCAGCGTGACCGTCGAGCCGGCTTCGCCGCAGCCCCACAGCCTCGTGTAGAACTCGCTCTGACGGCCTATGGCTTCTCCACCCACGCCAAGGATGATGTCGCCGCGTTTCAGGCCCGCCTTTGCCGCCGGCGATTCCGGCAGCACCCGCGTCACCACCACGTGTCCCTGGATTTCCTCGGAATAGAGGCCGACCCACGGCCGCGCGGGCCCACGGCTCTTGCCGGTGGCGAGTATGTCATCCATCAAGGGAGTGAGGAGGTCGATGGGCACGAACATGTTGCCGGGAAACGCCGCGCCCGCCTCCAGCGCATCGCTGACCCACAGCGAACCGATACCCACCAGCTTGCCGTCCGCATCGAGCAGCGCCGCGCCGCTGTGCTCGAAACGCGGCGGCGCCGTGAACAGGCCGCCGTCTATCATGTATTCCCACCAGCCGGTGAAGCGCCGGCGCGACACCACGCAGGCCCGCGACGTGCCGCCCGCTCCGCCGTGGGCGGCGACCAGCACCGTCGCCAGCTCGCGCACCGAACCCGATGAGCCGACCTCGAGCGGCCGGCAGCCTATACCTGCGCGAAGCACCCCGAATCCGGTGGCGTGATCGTAGCCCACGATGCTGGCGGGAAATACCCGGCCGTCCCCCGCGACCACGAGTACGGAGCCGGCCTCGAGCAGGAGATAACCGATGGTGAGGATCAGGCCCTTGTCCCCGAATACGACCCCGGTGCCCTCTCTCTCGGCGCCCAGCGTATCCGCGGTGCGGGCCCCGGGGACGGCCTTGATGCTCAGCTTTACGACGGCGTCGAGCGACACCGCATCGGCGTGCATCTCCGGAACGGCGACGTGGGCGGCACGCCAGGTGGAAAGCGCAGCGGCAAAAAAGGAGACGGTCACAGTCCGGGACGCGGCGGGGGAGTGAGCAATGGTATTAGGAATTTGACGGCGCTGCCAGACCGCCAAATTCCTTTAGAGCGCCCTGACGAGTAACCATCCCCTCGTATTGTCAGGGAATATAAGGAAATTGTCGCCCGCTGAAGGGGCGACGTTCCTCAGGCTTGCGGGCGGTAACGAACCTTCAGGATTTCGATTTCCTGGTCGCCGGTGGGAGTGGCCAGCGTCGCAACGTCGCCATTGCGCTTCTTGAGCAGGGCGCGCGCTATGGGGGAAACCCAGCTCACGTGCCCGCGCTTGGTATCCACTTCGTCCACGCCGACGATCTGGATCGTGCGCTCTTCGCGTCCGCCGTTCACGTACGCATAAGTAACGGTGGCGCCGAAAAAGACGAGGTCCGAATCGCCCCGGGACGTCGGGTCGACGACTTGCGCGGTGTCGAGGCGGCCGCTCAGGAAATGAATGCGGTGGTCGATCTCGCGCAACCGCTTCTTGCCGTAGAGATAGTCGCCGTTTTCCGAGCGGTCCCCGTTCGAAGCGGCCCACGCGACGACTTTGACGAGCTCGGGCCTGTCGATATCGAGCAGGCGCGTCAACTCGGACTTGAGCCGCGCGTAACCCTGTGGCGTGATGTAGTTTTTTACGTCCTGCAGCGGCTGCGCCGCGGCGCCGGCAGAGTGCCGCCCGTTGCGTGCGCCGTTCGCGCCGTTGCGGCTTCCATTACGGCCGCCGTTCGCGCCGTTTCGGCTGCCGTTTGTTCCAGTGCGATGTCCATTGCGATTGCGTAAGAGTGTTGCTGGCTTTCCCATAGTTGATGCCCGACGAGCTCGCATAAAGGTGGAATGAAGACGTGAGAAACAGTGAGCTGCATAGTATAGCAAAAACAATGTATTACTGGCGATACCTGCCCCATGGCTCAAAGGATGGACTCGACGCCTCCGATTCGCGATTGTCCCTTGTGATTTCATAATATAAAATCGTCCGCAAACCCGCGAAAACTCACGGCAATGGCTCAGAACGAGACGAAATCTTCGATACAGGTGATAGAGCGGATGATGCGGTTGCTGGCCACCCTCGGCCAGCACGCGACGCCCGCCAACCTGAAGTTGCTGGCCACGGAAACGAAGCTCCACCCTTCCACCGCGCATCGCATCCTGGCCGTGATGGTGGACCACCGGTTGGTCGATCGCATAGAACCCGGGACCTACCGGCTGGGGATCCGCCTGCTGGAACTGGGTAACCTGGTCAAATCGCGCATCAGCGTGCGCCAGGAGGCGTTGCCGCACATGCAGGTGCTGCACGAGGAGCTGGGCGAGACGGTCAATCTCTCCGTGCGCCACGAGGATGAAGTCGTCTATATCGAGCGGACCTCCAACACCAACGCCATGATGCGCGTGGTGCAGATCGTGGGCGCGAGGGCGCCCCTGCATGTCACGGCCGTGGGCAAGATATTCCTGGCTGAAGACGGACCGGAAAGGTCGGCGGACTACGCGCGCCGCAGCGGCTTGCCACGGCTCACGGACAACACGCTCACGGACGCCGAAGCCCTGGGCGCGGAACTGGAGAAGATACGGAGGCAGGGTTATGCCTTCGACAACGAAGAGGCCGAGAAGGGCGTCTCCTGCATCGGAGCCGGCATCTACAACGACGAAGCGAGGCTCGTCGCCGGTCTCTCGGTCTCGGCGCCCTCCGATCGATTGAACCGCGCATGGGCGGCGGCGGTGCAGCAGACCGCGAAGAGTATCTCGCGCGCGATCGGCTATCGAGGACAGAACTGAAGGCGAAAGTGCAGCTCACCCGCCGCCCCGACGGCATAGAGCTTTACTTTCCGCCCTTTCGCAGGCCAGCAGCCACGCTGTCGCTCGCGCTCTTCGGCATCGCCTGCCTGATACCGGGACTTTTTGCAGCGCTCGCGCTGACGCCGCTCGTCTTCTCCGGCGCCTCCGGCATGGTCGCGATCTGGCTGATGAGCATATTCATCCTGCCCTTCGTCGCGTTCGGCGTGCTGTTCGTCGCCCTGGCCGCGTACCGGTTTTCGAATTCGCTGACGGTCACGGTCACGGCCTCGGAAATACGCAGCCTGAGGCGTATCCTGGGCTTTCCCCTGCTCGAGCAGCGCATTTCGCGGGCGGACGTCGCCGCGCTCGATGCCGTCGCGTCAATGCGATATCGATGGCGCCGGAGTGACGCGCCGTTCTTCAGCATCGTGGCAAGAACCGGGAGCGCCGCGAGCCTAGCCATGGCGCCTCGCAACCGGAACGTTACGGTCGCGGAAAGCCTGGGCGGGGAGGAACTGACGGAGCAGGTAAGAGCGGAGATCGCGGCCGCGGCGCGGCTCGAGCACTTGCTACAGAGGCGTGAGGCGTGACTCGTGATCGATGATCGGGGAAAGGACGCAGCACCCTGCGGCGCGCTGTCCGCGCGCTGCAGGGACGATAGTGACGTATCCCGTCACTCGACACTTCGCTAGTGGCACAGGACGGGCTGGTTGATCCAGTCGTCGAACCCGCCGAGAAACTCGTCGACGCGGTCCATGGACACGCTGTCTTCCCCGACGACGTCGCGCAGCGATTGCGCGAACCGGTTCGCCGTGTCGCCCTGGAAGAACGCGCCACGCTGGGTCTGCTTGTCCACCAGTTCGAACCCGTGCTGCGGGGAATATTCCACCACGTAGTAATTGTCGCTGTTGTAGATGACGTTCATGTTCATCTCCACGTGCTCTCCAACCTGACAGGACATATAGCAAGTAACGCGCCAGACCTATTACCGATGACATGTCCGTACGGGTTTCGGTTCCTGTGCACTTTTTCACTTGACCCGTTCGTCATTCATTTACATGGGGTTAGCGCTGCACGATTGCGACCAGCTCGCGGGCGCGTCGGATTTCGCCCGACAGCATTTTCACGAAAGGCCTACGCCTGAAAACGACACATTTCCCACCCACGCCCGGGAGGACGTCGGACACTGGATGGCTCCGTCGAATTACCGACGCACCTGGCTGATTCCTATGCCGGCCAGTATGAGCACCAGTCCCGCATACGCGTTGACGCCCGGCTGCTCCCCGAGGAGCGAAACCCCGGTGCCGAGAGCAACGCACGGCACCAGGTAATTCATCGTGGACATGAACGTCGGGCCGGCGGAGCGGATCAACGCGAAATAGATGAAGGTGGCGATCGCCGTCGGCCCGATTCCGATCCAGAGGATGACTGCCACCGTATGCCGGCCCGGATCGAGACGCCAGGGCTCGTCCAGCATCAGCGCGACCGGCACGCTGATCAACGCGGCGATCGCCACCGTAGCGGCGGAGGCTACCATCAGATCGCCGCGCACCTTGACACGCGCGATCACGCTGTTCGCCGAATAACAGACAGCGCCGCACAACACCGACCCCTGAGCGATGACCGCCAGCGGCGATCCGCCCAGGCCGGAGAGCGCCGCCGGGCCGATCAACACGACAACGCCGAGAAATCCCAGGAAGAATCCAATCACGCGCTGAGGCGTCATGCGCTCCCCGGGCGCGAAGCGGTGCGCCAGCACGAGCGTCAGGAGCGGCACGACGCCCATCAGGATGCCGGCGAGCGCACTGTCGACGTGCTGCTGTCCCCACGAGATGAACCAGAACGGCAGGCAGTTGCCGACGAGCGCGAGGACAACGTAGGGTCGCCAGGCCGGACCGACAGGCGGGAACGCGTAGCCCAGGGCGCGGACGACCGCAACCAGTATGAGCGCGCCTATGACGAGCCGCGCCGCGACGAAAGTCGCCGGGGGAACGGCGGACACGCCGAGCTTCACGAACATGAAATTCGTGCCCCAGAATGCGGCCAGCGCGAGGAGCATGGCCCAGTCCCTGGGCGGGCGGCCTTGCATATCAGTCAAAAGCCGCCGGGAAACCGCATAATGGCACCGCAAGCAAGCGCCAGATCAACGCGGATGAAGGATACACGATGAACCACTCCAGCAAGAGTCGCCTGACGGCACTCGCCTTTCTTGCATGCGCCATTGCGGCGGGCGCGCAGCAGCCGCAGTTCGAGGCACCGCCCAAGCCGGCTCCCGGCCGCAGCGCTGTGCCGGCGAAGGCCCTGCCCGGGGCGACGTTGCTCGCTGAATTGCGCAAGGGTGGCTACGTCATATACTTTCGTCACACCTCGACCGATTTTTCGCGCGACGACGTGCGCTCGCGCAGCGACGACGATTGCGACAACCAGCGCCCGCTCACGGACAAGGGTCGCGCCGAGGCGCGCGAGATCGGGGCCGCCTTCCGCGAGCTGAAGATCCCCGTCGAGCGCGTGCTCGCGAGCCCGCGCTGCCGCACGATGGAAACGGCGATGCTCGCGTTCGGCAAGGCCGAGAGGGAAAACGCGGCTCGCGGCGGACCGGCGTCACCGGCCGGCGAAGATCGCTACGCGCCGCTGAGAACGCTGTTCACTACGCCGCTCAAGCCCGGGGCGAATGTCGTCATCGCCAGTCACGGCAATCCGTTCATTGCGGTGGCCGGCGCGCCGTACCTGGCGGAAGGCGAAGCCGCCGTGATCAAGCCGCTGGAAAAGGATTTCGAGATTGTGGCGCGGGTGCGGCACGACGGCTGGCGCGCGCTGGCCAGGTAGACGCTCTATCTGAGACGTCGCGGCCTCTGATTCGATATCGCAAGAATTGGGGTCATCGTGTCGGCCGCTCTGCGCGTCACCGGGGGTCGCATCCCCGGAAACCGGGGCCCCTGCTCCGCCCCTCGACGCGCTATCTGAGACGCCTCAGCCGCCATGCGGCGTGAGTATCTGCCGTATCGCCTTCACATCCTGCAGCTTGTCGAATCCCGCGTTCACCTGGTCGAACCCGATATGGCCGTCGATCAGGCGGTTTACCGGCAGGCGGCCTTCCTGGTAGAGCCGGATGAATCGAGGAATGTCGCGCACCGGCACGCACGAGCCCTGGAAGCTGCCGCGTATGGACTTCTCCTGGCTCACGAGATCGGCCTGGTTCACACTGAACTGCGCCTTCACAGGCGGCAGACCCGTGACCACGACCGTGCCGCCGTACCTGACCATCGGATAGGCGAGCGCCATCGAATCGGTGGTTCCAGCCTGGTCGAACGCGTAGTCGACGCCGCCCCCCGTCAGCTCGCGCACCTGCTCTACGCAATCGGCGTCGCGGGCGCAGACCATATGCGTGGCCCCGACGCTCGCCGCGACCTCCAGCTTGGCCGGCTCGCGGTCGACCGCGATTATGGTTCCGGCGCCGGCCAGGCGCGCACCCATGATGCCGCAGAGACCCACTCCGCCCATTCCCAGGACCGCAACCGAGTCTCCGGGCCGGATATGTGCCGTATTCATCACGGCGCCCACTCCGGTCATCACCGCGCAGCCAAAGACCGCCGCATCGGCGAGGGGCACGCTCCTGTCGATCACGACGACGCTACCGCGATCGACCACCACGTATTCGGACATGACGGAGAGGCCGGAATGATGGTTGATACGCTCGCCGTTCAACGCCGTGATGCGGCTGCCGCCCGCCATCAGGTCGCCCACCGCCTTGGCCGCAGCCGCCCGCTCGCAGACCTGCGTCCGTCCCTCGAGACAGCGCCGGCAGCGGCCGCAGGAAGCTGAAAACTGGAACACCACATGGTCGCCCGGGCGCACGTCGTCTACGGCCGACCCGACTTCCATTACCTCGCCGGACCCTTCGTGCCCGATCGCGATAGGAACGGGACGCGGGCGGTCGCCGTTGATCATCGACAGGTCGGAATGACACAGTCCCGCTCCGGCGATCCGGACCAGCAATTCCATGGGCTGCGGCGGCGCGAGGTTGACTTCCTCGATGGATAGCGGCTTCGACTGCGCGTAAGGGCGCGGCGCGCCTATGGTTCGGAGGACAGCGGCTTTGCAGCGTATCGTCATGGGGGCGGGTCCCGTCTCATCACGCGAGGAAATCTCGGTGCTCGACAGTATGTCCGGCCCCGGCGACCGCCGTCAAATCGCCGGCCGCCGGTTGATATTTGGCTTTTCCTGCGATACTTTCGAGAGGTCATCCACGCGGACATGGCGATGACGAGACGGCATCATGACCATGGGAAAAGGCGGGAAGAGAAAGAGCGGTGAGCCCCGGAGCGCCGGGGCCGCGCGCGGGCGCGCGAAGAAAGCGTTGCTCGATATTCTCCTGGTCGAGGACTCCCCCGTAAACCGCACGATCACGGTGGCCTTCCTGCAGGACGCGCCGTACCGGGTCGACGTCGCCGAAAACGGCGCCGTCGCCCTGAAGAAATTCACGGCGGGACACTATGACGTCGTCCTGATGGACCGGCAGATGCCGATCATGGACGGTCTGGCCGCCACGCGGGCGATCAGGGAGTGGGAAAGGGCGCACGGCCGGACACCCACGCCGATCATCGCGCTCACTGCCTCGGGCCCGGAGGACCGGGAAAAATGCGCCGCGGCGGGCTGCACCGGCTATTTGACGAAACCGGTGAGACAGGAGGCGCTGCTGCGGGCGATCGGGCGGCACTCCACGGCCGGACCGGCGCGCTGGAAGGAGAGCGACGGCCGGAAGGACGCGATACTCGTGCACGCGGACCCCAGGTTCGCAGACCTGATCCCCGGATTTCTCCGGCACCGCAGGCAGGACGTCGCCGCGATACTGGACGCCCTGGATCGGGGTGACTTCGGGACCGTCGAGAGGCTCGGGCACGACATGCGGGGCGCGGGGGGCAACTACGGCTTCCAGCCCATCACCGACATCGGCGCCGCGCTCGAGCAGTCGGCCGGGCGCGCCGACGCCGGCGCAGCGCGCAAGTGGGCGGGCGAGCTGGCCCGCTACCTGGATCGCGTCGAGGTGGTTTAGTCTCGGGGCGAAGCCCGAGACCTCCTAGCCCGGCGTCCGGGCGAGGCACGCGCGCACGCGCGCGGTCAGCTGCGGGATGGAAAACGGCTTGGTCACGTAGTCCGTCACCCCCGCGTCGAAGCCGGCGCGGGTGCTGGCCTCGTCGCTCATGGCAGTCAGCATCAGCACCGGGAGGGCATGCGTCTCCGGTCTGCCGCGGAGCGTTTTTACCACCGTCAGGCCGTCCATGCCCTCCATCTTGTAGTCCAGCACGACGAGATCCGGCATGTCCTGGCCGATCATCCGCAGCGCCTCCGGGCCGCTCCCCGCCTTGCTGACCGTGTACTGGTCCTCGAGCGCGCGCACGACTATCGCGACCGAGTCCGGCTCGTCGTCGACTACGAGGACGCGGAAGCGGCGCTGCCCGACGGATGCCTGGTGGGGGTCCGCCGCGACGAAAGGCTTCAGGATGAAGCGCGGCTCCAGTACGAGCTCGCAGCCTTCGTACGCGCAGAAGACGTCGAGTTTCGATCCACGCTGCAATGCCAGGGCGCGCGCCTTGCGCTCGATGTCCGCGACGAAGTGGTCGTCGTGGCCCGGATCGTGGTGGGTCAGCGCGACGCGCAGCACGTTGGCCGCCGCAGCGATCTGCACCACGTAGTCGTACGTGCTGTGACCCCAGGTCTTCTTGGGGCCGTACTCCTCGGGCGTGTACTGCGCGTCGTGGATCACGAGATCGGCATCGGCCATGAACCTGGCATGACGGCGGTCTCCCTCGTGCAGGATGGACTCGATGCGATCGGGGTCGGCGCCCGCGCGCCAGAGCTCGTCCGAGAACGGCTCGTGGTCCACCAGGTACACGAGCACCACGCCGTCGGCTTCGATGCGGTAGCCCAGCGTCACCGCCGGATGATGGAGAAACTGCGCCGCGATCCGCACGCTGCCGATCGTATGCACGCCCTCGGTCAGGTCGTGATAGGTGATCTTCGCCGGCAGCTGGCTCAGCTCGACGGGGAAATAGGTGAACTCCATCTGGCCCGCCAGCACGTCGTGCAGCGAGCCGCGGCTGCCTTCCGGACCGTAGATCGCCGCGGAATTGCCCCCGACGAAGGCGGGCGTGAAGAAGGGAAAGCCCTGGATGTGATCCCAGTGCGTGTGTCCGATCAGGATGTGCGAATCGATGGGCTGGCTGCCCTGCGCCATCAACTCGGCGGCAAGCCGGTGCGCGCCGGTGCCGCAGTCGAGAATGAGGAGCTCGCCCCGGTTGGTGGTCACCTCGACGCAGGAGGTGTTGCCGCCGAAGTGGTTCGTCCCCGGCCCCGGACTGGCGATCGACCCCCGCGTTCCCCAAAAACGTACTCTCATGAATCTGCGGCCCCCTTTGGGATGCCAATGGTCCCCGAAAACCGGCCATTACTCAACAGAGGATGTCGCACGGACCTGTCTTTGTCGCGTCCATCCGCGGTCTTTACTGGAACGCGGCGAGTGGACCGGTCAGCGTGGGCAGCATTTCGCGCGCGCCGTCGTTCGCGGCGCACGCGGTCTCGATGAACCACTTGGTGACGCCGGGCAGCGCGTTCGGCGGCATGATCTGCTCGATCGGGACCTTCCAGAGCTGCCCGAACCGCGCGAAATAGATCCCCACCGAGACGACGGGCAATTGCTCCACGCTGCCGCCGTCGTGACTCACCCCGCCGAGGCCCAGCAGCAGCCAGGCTGCCACCAGGCTGAAGTATTCGCGAACGTCCACCCGCTGCTCCTTCGTCATCGTTATGCCCACCAGGCAATCGCCGACGATGAGATCGGGCTCGGCGCCGCCCACGAGCCCGGCCGCGCCCAGCCGGGGCCTCACGATGCACGCGCGGGGTGTGCGAAAAATCTTTTCATCGATGAGTTGCAGCAAGGTCTTCAGGTCCGTCGCGTCGTCCGGGCTCAGGTAGTTGATCGAGCTCCAGTCGACACGGTCCGGAGCCGCGTGCACCGCCACGTCCAGATGGGCCAGCCGGTGCGCGGCGACCAGCAGGTTGTCGGTGATCCGGCCGACCTGGATGTAAGCGCGGTATTGACGCTTGGCGTCGGCCAGGTAGGCGGCGGCCTTGAGCGCACGCGGGTGTCCGCTCAAGGTCGGCACCTCGGCGCCGGCGCCGCCCTGGTGGAGACGAATGAGTTGCACCCCCCGCTCCGCCGGCCACTGCGGAGCACGCATCTGGGGATTCCACCGTTCCAGGAGAAACCACAGGAGATAGTCGAAAGCGCCTCTGACCATCTCGTAGTTCGTCGTGAGCGGCGGCGCCTGCAGGCCGCGCTCGAGCTTCGCCTGCGGCCGCAGCAGCCGCGCCGCGAAACCCTGGCGCACCTCGGACTTGCCATGGATCAAGGAATGCAGGCTCATCCGCCCCTCGACGCTTTATTTACCGCCAGCGCGCTCGAGTATTTTCACCATATCCCCGTAGCCCCGCGCGCGGGCGAGTGCGAGCGGAGACTGCCCTGTCCGGTCGGCGAGATTGACGTTCGCCCCCGCCTCCACCAGCACTCTCACGGTATCGGTGTGGCGCGCGTCGCCGTCGCCGAGCGCGATAGCTTCAATCAGCGCCGTCCAGCCGAGGTTGTTCACGTGATCGAGCGGCGCCCCGGCCCGGATGAGCGTACGCACCACCTCCGCGTGGCCCAGATGCGCCGCGGCGATCAGCGCCGTGCCGTCGTAGCGGCTGGTGACGTTCTTCGGGCTGCAGCCCACGGCGAGAGCGACCTTTAGCGTAGCCAGCTGATCGGCGACCGCCGCGATCGTGACGACATCGTAACGGTCCGCCTCGAGCGCGTTGGGATTGGCGCCGGCCGCCACCAGGGCGCGCATGGCGTCGTGGTGGCCCCCATAAGCCGCGACGTGCAAGGGTGTGCGCGAGCGGCGGTCGCGCACGTCGGGATTCTGGCCCTTTGCGGTCAACGCCTTGATCTGCGCCGCGTCGCCCCTCGCGGCAGCCGCAAGCAGGCCCGAGTACCCCGCTTTCTCCGCGTCCGTCGGCGCGACTTGCGCCTGCAGCGAACACGAGAGCGCAGCAGCGGCCAATCCGATGCACACCCTCCGGATCGCGAGCTTCAATACGCCGGCTCTTCGTTCCGGGGCTGAGCTGACGCTGAATTCACCCGCGTTCATTTTGCGAAGCCCATGTCGGTCAGCACGCTCTTCAGCTCTGCGTACTGGGCATCGAGATAGCGGCGGGTGTCCCGGCTCCCGCGGTACGCGTTCTCCCATACGTTGCGCTCGAGGTCGCTCTTCCATTCCTCGGTGGCGCTCAACCTCATCAGCACCTGCTCCCAGTACGCTGCCTGGGCCGGCGCGAGCCCGGGCGCCGCCAGGACCAGCCTGAAATTGTCCACGACCGCGTCGACGCCCTGCTCCCGCAGCGTGGGCACGGCGGCGAGCGCCCCGGCGGAACGCTGGGGAGCGGAGACCGCGAGAAAACGCATCGCCCCGGAATTCAGGTGGGGCAGCAGGATAGAGGCGCTGGAGATCACGACGTCCACGTGACCGCCCAACCCGGCGACCGCCGATTCCGCCGAAGATCTGAACACGATGGTTTTCAATTTTTTCGTATCGGCTCCCGCGGCGCGCGCGACGAACGCTGCGGCGATGTGGTTCGCGCCGCCCAGGCTCGTGCCGACCGCGATGCTCGCCGACGCCGGGTCCTTGCGCAGCCTCACCCGCAGGTCGTTCAGATTGCCGAGCGGGGAATCCGCCTTGACCGCGAACACGACGTACTCGCTGTTGAGAAGGGCAATAGGGCTGAAGTCGGTATAGCTGTAGGAGCTCGCGCCCGAGATGTGGCTGGTGAGCAGCACCGCCGAGACGATCTCCAGGTAGTGCGCGTCCGCGGCATGGCTCTTGAGATACGTGAGCGCCACCGCGCCCTGTCCACCGCTCTTGTTGACGACCGTGACCGGCACATCGAGCGCGCGCTTGTCCTGCCAGAGCTTCTGCATCAGGCGCGCGGTCTTGTCGGTGCCGCCGCCGGGTGCGGAAGGCGCGATCAGCTCGACGGGCTTCTCCGGCTTCCAGGCAGGCTGGGCGGCGGCGATGCACGGGCACAGGACCAGCGCGCCGGCCAGAAGCACGAACCGGACACGGCGCGGCGTCTTCACATCAGCCGCCCGCCAGTTCCGCCATCAGCGGGCTAACGCCGCCCGTTTCCAGGCCCTTCAGCAGGCGGGAAACCCGGGCGCTTTTCTCCTTGCCGAAGCGGGGCTCGACCAGCCCGTCGAACTTCCGGTCGAGCTCGTCGCCGGTCATCGGCCGGTGCCGGACCTCTTCGGTCAACACGTGCCCGCCGCGAGTGCGTATCGTCACGACGGCGCGATGTCCCGCCTGCAGGTCCGTCCAGTCCTCGCGGCCGACGAAGCTGACGCGCTGCTGCATGTCGCGCGCAGCATCGTCCATCGCTCCCGCCGGATCGTGAAGGCGATAGAAATCGAGCTTGCCGTGGGCTGTCGCAATGGCACAGACGGTCAGCGCGGAGATCGACGCGTGGCGCGTGGTGGGCACACGCTTCAGCCCGCGTTGCGGGATCTGGACCTCGACTGCGGCAATGTCACCCGGGGCGACGGCGTGCTTCTCCATCAGGCCGAACACGCCCTGGAGATAGGCCTGGTTCGGGCTGCCAACCGGGTAGCGTTTGTGCATGACGTCGGTGATCGAATAGTAAGCGCCGAGATCGTCCAGCATTCCCGCACCTGCTTCGGGCGCGCCGAGGTAGGCATCGAACAGCCCGTGCGAGCCGTCGAGTATGTCGAGCGGCGCATGACAGCCGTCGGCAGCCAGGAGCGCCGCCGTGACGCCGTTGCGGTTGGCGGCGCCGACCTGGAACGTCTTGCCCATGTGCGCCGGGTCCTTCGTCATGTTGTCCGGGCCGGCCGCCTGGTACGCCGCCAGGCACATCGCGATCTGCATCCGTGATCGATCGAGTCCGAGAAGCGCGCCCGCCGCCACCGCGGAGCTGATCGTACCGACCACGGCCGTGGGATAGAACCGGCGTTGAGTGTAGTCGCGCTCGCGATAGAAGATGGTCATCAAACGGCCGCCGACTTCGTAACCGAGCGCAACGGCACGCAACACCTCGGCTCCGCCGGCTCCGATCGACTGGCCCACCGTGAGCGCGGTGGGCACCGGGCCCGCAGCGACATGCCCGCCGACCGACTTCAGGTGCACCGGATCAGCCTCGTCGCCGTGCGCCATCGCGCCATTGGCCATGGCAGCGTTCACCAGGCTGGTGAGCCCCGCGTGGCCGATCATCGTGCATTCCGCCGTTCCTCCCATCCGCCGGAGAAAGCCGACGATGGCGACGACTTCGGGGAGCTGCGAGCAGGCGATCATCGCACCGACCGAGTCGTAGACGACGTCCACCGCCTTGCGGCGCGCCGTTTCCGGGATGTCCTGCCAGCGCTGCGCACACAGCCAGTCCGCAAGCCGTTCCGTGATGTTCATGGGCGTCTTGCTCGGTTTCGCGCTATTTTTCGTCAGTCCTGCCCGCCGCCCGCGCCCCCGGGCACGATCAACTCGACGTTCTTTACGGGCTTCCAACCCTGCGCCGGAGCCTGCTCGGGCAAGCACGCGGCCGCGCCGATCAGCAGAACGACTGTGACAATCCGCCCGGGTTCGCTTACGCGCCGCATTACCGCCGATTGTAGCCGAACCCCGACGCCGCGAACCGCGCACGGATGCCGCTCTGCAGCGGCTGCTGTGATAAGATTTTCCAGGTCCATACCGGCCGTTTGACATGGACTCTTGAAACGTAACCCGGGCGCAAAATCTCCAATGCTGCTCTCGCCCCTAACCGCGCTCTCTCCGCTCGACGGCCGCTACCACGACAAGCTCTCCCCCCTGCGCGACGCGTTCAGCGAGCTCGCGCTGATCAGGAACCGCGTTGCAGTAGAGATCGAATGGCTGAAGGCGCTCGCGCGCGAGCCTGCGATCGTCGAAGTGGCCCCGTTCTCGCCGGCGACGGCGGGAGCGCTCGACGCCTTGGTCGGCGGGTTCTCGGAAGCCGACGGGCAGGCCGTCAAGAAAATAGAGGGAAAGATCAACCACGACGTGAAGGCGGTCGAGTACTTCATGCGCGAGCGGCTGGCGGACAACCGCGAGGTCATGAAGGCGGCCGAATTCATCCACTTCGCCTGCACCTCCGAGGACATCAACAACCTCGCACACGCCCTCATGCTGAAGCGCGCGCGCGACGACGTGATGCTGCCCGCGCTCGACCGCCTCATCGAGCGTCTGACCGGGATGGCGCACGAGCTCGCCGATGCCGCGATGCTCGCGCGCACCCACGGACAGGCTGCGACGCCCACGACCATGGGCAAGGAGCTCGCCAACGTGGCGCAGCGTCTCGCCCGCGGGCGCGCGGGCATCGCCAGGGTCGCGCTGCTGGGAAAGCTGAACGGCGCGGTGGGCAACTACAACGCGCATCTCGCCGCCTACCCCGCGGTGGATTGGGAGCGGCTCGCCCGGTCGTTCGTGGAGGGCCTCGGGCTGGAGTTCAACGCCTACACGACGCAGATAGAGCCCCACGACGCGCTCGCCGAGCTGCTCGACGCCTACGCGCGGGTCAACGCGGTGCTGATCGATCTCGATCGCGACGCCTGGGGCTACATCGCGCTCGGTTATTTCCGGCAGAAGACGGTGGGCGCCGAAGTCGGCTCGTCCACCATGCCGCACAAGGTCAACCCGATCGATTTCGAGAATTCGGAAGGCAACCTCGGGCTCGCCAACGCGCTGCTGCGGCACATGAGCGACAAGCTGCCGGTGTCGCGCTGGCAGCGCGATCTCACCGACTCGACTGTCCTGCGCAACCTGGGCGTCGCGCTCGGTCACACGCTGCTCGGCTACGATTCCTGCCTGCGCGGCCTCTCCCGGCTGCAGGCCGACCGGAAGCGGCTCGCCGGTGACCTGGACGACAACTGGGAAGTGCTCGCCGAGCCCATACAGACCGTCATGCGCCGCTACGGCATCACCGGCGGCTACGAGCAGCTGAAGGACCTGACGCGCGGCCGGGACGGCGTCAACCGGGATACGGTCCGCGCGTTCATAGAAGGGCTTGCAATACCCGACGCTGACAAGGAGCGCCTGCTCGCGCTGACGCCCGCCGGCTATACCGGCAAGGCGGCCGAGCTCGCGAGGCGCGCCTGAACCCACACAACACTGGTCACTGATCACTCAACATGTCCCGAGTCTCCCACATCGAGGAATCCGAGCATCCGGAGCTCGCCGAGCTGATCGGCAGGATACGCGGCGCGCGCGGCGGGCGTTTGCTCAACTTCTACCGGGCGCTGCTGCACAGTCCGCAGATCGCGGCGACCTGGCTGCCCTTCAACGACGCGGTGCGCAACGAGACCTTGCTGGACGGCCGCGTCCGCGAATTGACCATCATGCGCGTCGCGATCCTGAACCGCGTGGACTACGTGCTCAGCATCCACCGGCGCCGCTACGCCGGCCCGGCCGGCGTCACGCCCGACGAATGCGACGCCCTGACCGATTGGGCGCGTTCCACGCTCTTCGGGCGGCGCGAGCGGGCCGTGCTTTCCTACGTGGACGCGATGACGCGCGAGATAGAGGTCCCCGATCCCGTGTTCGAAGAGCTGCGTGCGCACTTCAGCGAGCGCGAGACCGTGGAGCTGACCGTGCTCGTCGGCGCCTACAACCTGCACACGCGGGTGCTGATGGCGCTGCGCGTCGATCCCGAAAAGGCCTGACAGATGAAGCGGGCCAGATGAAGCGGGCCAGATGAAGCGGTTCATATGAAGCGGGCCAGGTAACGCGGCTGCACCGCCGTATCTGCACCGCCGTATCTGCACCGCCGTATCTGCACCGCCGTATCTGCACCGCCGTATCTGCACCGCCGTATCTGCACCGCCGTATCTGCACCGCCG
>DASRJL010000061.1:0-20838 GCA_035649495.1 Burkholderiales bacterium
CTTCGACCCGGTTTCGATGACCGCGGCCGTGGGCAACGTGCTGGTGGTGAATCCGAAGTCGCCGGTCAAGTCGATCAAGGACCTGGTTGCGGCTGCGAAACAGAAGCCGGGAGAGCTGACTTTCGCTTCGTCAGGCATCGGCGGCGCGCCGCACCTGATCGGCGAATTCTTCGCGCTGCAGACCGGCGTCAGGATGACGCACGTCCCGTACAAGGGCGGAGGCCCCGCGATCGCCGACCTGGTGGGAGGCAACGTCGCAATGAGCTTCGCGTCGATGACCTCCTCGCTTGCGTTCATCAAGGCCGGGCGGTTGCGGCCGCTCGCGGTGTCCTCGAAGGAACGCTCGCGGCTGCTGCCCGACGTGCCGACGATGAGCGAAGCCGGCGGACCGAACATCATCGTGCCGGACTGGCAGGGCATACTCGCGCCGCGCGGAACGCCGAAGGCGGTCGTGGACAGGCTTTACACGGAGGTTGCACGCATCCTCAGGCAGCCGGACGTCCAGGAGCGCTTTTCCATCCTGGGAATGGACGTCATCGCCAGCAGCCCCGCCGAGTTCCGGAAGGCGATCTCATCCGAGATCGCGCGCTGGGCGAAGGTGGTGAAGGACGCTAATATCAAGGTCGACTAAGAGCGTCTCAGATGAAGCGGGGCAGGTGAAGCGGGGCAGATGAAGCGGGGCAGGTGAAGCGGGGCAGATGAAGCGGGGCAGATGAAGCGGGGCAGGTGAAGCGGTGCAGGTGAAGCGGGCAGATGGGCGTCTGTAGACTGGCCGCCGTATCTGAACCGCCGTATCCGGTCCGCCGTATCTGCCCTGCCCTTATCTACATGGGCTATGATCCCGCCGAACCCCTAATCCTGGAGGAGTCGTCATGGCAGATACCATCCGCGTCGGCGTCGTCGGCGCCGGCGGCAATACGAAGCTGCACCACATCCCCAAGCTGAAGAAGATCGCGGGCGTCGAGGTGAAATCTGTCGCCAACCGGTCGCGGGCGTCGTCGGAAAAAGTCGCCCAGGAGTTCGGTATCGAGCGCGTGCACGACACCTGGCAGGAGGTCGTGAACGACCCGGGAATCGACGCGGTGGTCATCGGGACCTGGCCCTACATGCACTGCACGGTGACGCTGGCGGCGCTCGCGGCCGGGAAGCACGTCCTCACCGAGGCGCGCCTCGCGATGAACGCGGCCGAAGCGCGGCAGATGCTCGCCGCGTCGCGGGCGAAGCCCCACCTCGTCACGCAGGTCGTCCCCGGACCGCATACCTTCCCATCCGACCCGATGGTGATGCAGCTGCTGGCCGACGGCTACGTCGGGGACGTCCAGTCCGTCGATCTGCGGGTCGGCACCGGGTGGTTGAACCGCGACGCGCCCATGCACTGGCGCATGGACAGCGTCTACTCGGGCTTCAATGCCATGACGATGGGCATCTGGTACGAGTGCCTGTCGCGCTGGTTCGGGCCGGCGACGTCGGTCATGGCGCGCACGCGGGTCGCCGTCCCGTACCGCATGGACAAGGAGCGCGGCGAGCTCCGCTCCGTGAGCGTGCCCGACCACGTGGAGGCGATCGCCGATCTGCAGAACGGCGCCATCGCCCGGCTCCACTGGAGCTCGGTCGCGGGGTTCATGCCCGGGCCGGAGGTGTGGGTGTACGGCAGCGAGGGGACGTTGCGTCTGGAGTTGCGCGGGCGGCACGACAACGCGCTTTTCGGCGGCCGCCGCGCCGACAAGGAAATGAAGCCGATCGCCATTCCTGCGGACAAGACATATGGCTGGCGCGTCGAGGAGGAGTTCATCAGCGCGATCCGCGGGCAGGAGCAGATCACGAGGACGTCGTTCGTCGATGCCGTGAACTACATGGAGTTCACGGAAGCGGTACATATCTCCAGCCGGGAAGGGCGGCGGGTCTACCTTCCGCTGGCATAGTGCGGGCGCACCCCGTCGAAGGACGGCCCGATGGCCCGGCACGACGCGCCACGAGATAGCGAAGTCTGGGCCTGCTATCGGGAGTATCTGAAGGACCCGAACCTGTTGCGCGATCGGCGCGCGCCCGCCAACGCGCCGGGTCGGGAGGAGGGGACTCTCCAAGCGTGGCTCGGCGGCTCGAGCGCGCAGGTGGCCCTGGTCTTCACGGACATGGTGCGGTCAACGGAGCACCTGTACGAGCAGGAGACGAGCAATTACATGCTCCACAAGCGCATTCAGATTGTGCATGCCCGGAGCCTGCTGCAGGGAGTCGCGTCCAGGCTGGTCAACGTGACCGGCGACAGCCTGTTCCTGATCTTCCGCACGGTCCCGGATGCCTTCGGCTTTTCGAGGCGGTTCTTCGCCAACACCGGAAACCCCTACGTGCAGGTGCGAATCGGAATCCACTACGGGCGGGTGACCGCGGACGGTACCGGGCTCTCCGGACGGGCGGTGCACTACGGGGCCCGGGTTTGCCAGCACGGCAAGGATGCCGAGCTCTGGGTGAGCGATGCCGCGAGGGGGATGCTCGCGCAGGACCCCCCTGCGCTCGAGGGCAGCATCGAGTGGGTCGCGTCCGAGGAATGCGTCCTGAAAGGCATTCCGGACAAGCAGCGTTTGTGGCGCGCCGCCTGAACCGGCTCACTGCGCGGGTGCCAGCCCCGCCACCTTGATGAGCCGCGAGAAGCGCTCGGTCTCCGCGCGCATGTACGCCGAGAGCTCCGCCGGCGAGCCCGGCGCGGGATCCAGTCCCTGATTGGTGAGCCGCTGCGCCACGGTCGGATCGGCCAGCAATTTCACCACTTCGGCATTCACCCTGGCCACGATCGCGGGCGGGGTGGCGCGCGGGGCGAACAGGGCGTACCAGGTCAAGGCCTGGAATCCCGGGAGGGTCTCCGCCACCGTCGGCACATCGGGAATGACGGGCGAGCGGGTCGGTCCGCCTTGCGCCAGCGCGCGCAGCTTCCCCGGCCTCACCTGAGTCATGGTCGTCGGGATGCTCGCGAATCCGAACTGTACCTGCCCGCTCATGATGCCGGTTATCTGCGGCGCCGTGCCCTTGAACGGCACGTGCACGAAATCGACGTGTCCCATCACCTTCAGCATCTCGCA
Organism: Burkholderiales bacterium; assembly: GCA_035649495.1. Classification (GTDB taxonomy): domain Bacteria; phylum Pseudomonadota; class Gammaproteobacteria; order Burkholderiales; family SG8-41; genus SG8-41. The sequence goes on from DASRJL010000061.1 coordinate 3,075, forward strand.
GGCGAGGTGGTTGGAGTTGTTCTGCCCGGAGGACCCGCAATTCAGCTGACCGGGCTTCGCGCGTGCGAGCGCGAGGAGCTCGGCCACGTTGCTTGCGGGAACCGACGGATGGCCGGAAAGCATCTGGATGCTGGTGATGACCAGCGAGATCGGCGCGAAATCGCGAACCGTATCGTAGGGCACCTTCGTCAACAGGGGGCTGGTGATTGCTCCGGCGGAGGAGGCGAGCAACAGGGTGTAGCCGTCGGGCGGCGCCTTGGCCGCGATCTCGTGGCCGATGATGCCGCCGGCGCCGGGGCGATCGTCCACTATGACCTGCTGTCCCCAGGTTTCGGTGAAGCGCTGCCCGATCATGCGCGTCACGTTGTCCATCTGGCTGCCGGCGGTGTTGGGCACGATGATCCGGATCGGGCGGCTGGGGTAGCCTTGCGCGCCCGTCCGCGACTGCGCGAACGCCGCTCCATGGAGCAACGCAAGTCCGAAGATGACCACAATACTCGAAAGGTTCCGCGCCACGAATCGTCCCCGCGCGTTGTGACCACGGGCGCGAGGACTATAGCACGATGCTCCCGGTGCGAATCCGGACCGCACGGGCGATCGGATTTCTATACTTTCGGGTGCTTCGGGCGCATAATCGCGTCGTCGAATCCGCTCTGGGTCGCTCCGCGGGTTTCTCGCGGAGCTGGCATTTCCCCTTTTTGTCCCCACAGTTCATTTGATGCCTCGCGCTGTGTCGCGAGGCCAAACATGCCGGACGGCGCAAGCCGTCCGCTTCTGGCGCGAACATGCGAAGGGAGAGCGGTGGCTAAAGAGGAAATGATCGAAATGGAAGGCATTGTGAGCGAGGTTCTCCCCGACACCCGCTTCCGGGTCGGATTGACCAACGGACACAATGTCATCGCCTACGTGTCCGGCAGGATGCGCAAGCATCGCATCACCATTCTTGCCGGGGACAAGGTGAGCCTCGAGCTGACGCCCTACGATCTCACCAAGGGGCGCATTACCTTCAGGCACAAGGACGAACGCACCAATGTGCCGCCGTCCGTCCGGCGCCCCGCATTTCGCGGCAGACGCTAAATCCTCGTCCGCTTCGGTGGCGGGACGCCGACGACGGCGAGACGAATTTTTTCGGTCCCGTTGTTGAGGAGTTGGTGCTCCACGACGTCCGGCGGCATGTGTATCGCGTCACCGGGACCCACTTGCTGCTCCCGGATCTCGCCGCTTTCGGTCTTCCACTGGATGACCCCGCGCCCGCTGAGTATGAAATACATTTCCTCGAAATCGGCGGGGTATTCGACTTCCAGCCCTTCCGTCCGGTATTTCGTGTGCTTGTGCCAATGATGGGGGCTATAGCCCGGGCTGACTTCGTCCACGTTGAAGAAGAATTTCTCCGTGGCGATGACTCTCTTGATCTGTCCCGCTTCCTTGCCGAAGCCGCGTATGTTCTGCGGCTGAATCTCATCGGACCTGACGATCTTCAACTCCGCCATTGAACCCTCCTTTAGCGCGCCGGTTCCGCCACGAAGACCGGGATCGTCCGCGCGGTGCGTTTCTGGTAATCCTCGTACGGCGGGTACGCCGCCACCGCAAGCTTCCAGAGGCGCGCCCGCTCGGCCGCGTCCGTGACCTCACGCGCCTGCATGGTCTGGACTACCGTCAGGTCGCGAATCTCGACCTTTCCGTTGGCGCGCAGGTTGTGCACCCACACCGGGTGCTTGGGCGCGCCGCCCTGCGAGCCCACGAGAACGTAGTTCGCGCCGTCCTTCACGCGCATCAGCGGCGTCTTGCGGACGGCGCCGGTCTTGTTGCCGGTGTGGGTCACGATGATCACGGGCAACCCCGTGTCGCGCAGCGTGGTGCCCTGCGTGCCGCCGCTCCGCTCGTAAAGCTCGACCTGCTCGCGCACCCAGTCCCTGGGGCTGGGAATATATTCCGCCATGCTCGTCCTCCTGGGTCCTCGACGCGCTACCGCTCGATGCCGGTCGCACCGGCCGGAACGTCGTAGAAAGCGAGCGTCATCCCGACGCAGGTGTAAAACCCGATCAGCGTGATTACGTCGGTGATGCCGACGTGGCCCAGGGCTTCGACCGCGCGGTCGTAGAGTCCTTTCGCGACCCAGCGCGAGCTCGAGAGGCACGTCGCCATCTCGTAGACGACCTGCTCGCGCTTGTCGGAGAACGAGGTAGTCAGGCCCGACAACATCGCCTCGACCTTGTCGCTCGGCAGCCCGGCGGTCTTGCCGGCGCGCTCGTGCGCGTTGGTCGGGTAGGCCGAATTCCACTGGCTCAAGATGACGCAGACGGCGATCTCGCGCTCGCGCTCGGAGAGCGAGTAGCCCTTGCGGAAATGCGCGCTGAACGGCCCAATTACCTTCGCCAGCTTGGGGTTGTGCACCCAGATCTTGGACGGGCCGGGCAGCCGGCCGCGCGCCTCGATCATCGAGTTATAGCCGTCCTGCTGCTCCGGCGTCATCTTGTCATAGGGAATCTCGGCATAGCGTCCGAAGGTGGGAGTCTCGGCCATGGTCTGTCTCCTGTCTCAGATAAGGCGTCTCAGATGAAGCGTCTCAGATAGAGCGTCCCAGATAATACGTCTCAGGTAAAGCGTCTCGGATAATTCGTCGTTCACTGCGCAGCTCGTCACCGCGAAGCTCGTCACCGTGCAGCTCACTGCACGACCAGCCGCCAGAGCGACGTCACCTCCGCGGCGCGCGCTGCGTGGAGCGGGTCGCCGGCGTCAGCGACTCTGGGTTGATGTGGACGGACGTCCGTGCGCTCCGCCACCCGCAGTCCCGCCTCATCGAAAGCGGCCAGAAGCCCGTTGCGCGAGCGCAGGCCCAGGTGTTCGGCGATATCCGAGAGCACCAGCCAGCCTTCGCCGCCCGGTTCCAGGCGCGCGGCCAGCCCGCCGATGAATGCGTGCAGCGTGCGGCAATCCGGGTCGTAAATGGCGTGCTCGAGGGGAGAGCTTGGCCGCGCCGGGATCCACGGCGGATTGCAGACGATGAGCCTTGCCCGTCCCTCGGGAAAGAGATCGGCTTCGACGACTTCCACCTGTCCCGCCAGTGCGAGCCGCGCGATGTTCTCGCGGGCGCACGCCAGTGCACGCGGGTCCCGTTCCGTTGCCACGACGCGCGCGACGCCGCGCCGGGCGAGCACCGCGGCGAGCACACCGGTGCCGGTGCCGATGTCGAAGGCCAGTGGTAACGCGGAGGCAGGCAGCGGCGCCGTTGCCACGAGGTCTACGTACTCGCTACGTACCGGCGCGAACACCCCGTAGTGCGGGTGGATGCGTCCGCCGAGCGCCGGAATCTCGATTCCCGCCTTGCGCCACTCGTGCGCGCCGATCAGGCCGAGCAGCTCGCGCAGCGAAGTCACCGAGCGTTCCTGTCCCGGTCCGTACGCTTCGGTGCAAGCCTGCCCCACGTCGGGCGCGCGCCTGAGCGGCACGCTGTAGTCCTCCGCCAGCGGTATCAGCAGCATTCCCAGCGTGCGCGCGCGCCGGGAGCGGGCCTGGCGATAGAGATGGAAAACGTCCGCCGGAGAGGAACCCGGCGCCGGCGGCCGCGGCCTGCGCGGTTTACGGTCGACGCGCCGCGCCAGCGCCTGCAGCAACTGGCGCGCATTCTGAAAATCACCGCGCCACAGCAGTGCGGCGCCGTCGCAGGCGAGGCGATAGGCGGCGTCGGCTTTCATGCGGTCGTCGGCGATGACCACGCGCCCGGGGGGCGGCGCTCCGCGCTCGGAGCGCCAGCGGGCGGAACGGGTCTCGCCGTCCTCGCTCCAACTCAAGACCGGATGTTCATTCACTGGTCGAGACGCACGCCTGCGTCGGGGTTCAGGCCGGGCGGTGTTGTGCGGAAGCCGGCAAAGGAGCAGATGCAGTCGGGATCGGGTTGGTCTGTCCGAACGAGCCCGGTGGAGATTTTCCATGGCGCGGCAGGGCAAGCGCCAGCGGCACGCCCAGGCATCCGACCACCAGCGATATCAGCAACGCCCACGTGTAGTCGCCGGCGAAATCGAAAAGTGCGCCGCCCAGCCAGCCGCCGATGGCCATCCCGATGCCCGCGGCCGCCATCTGGAAGGAATAGATCGATCCCAGGGGCGCTTTCGTGCCGAACAACTGCTTGTTGATGATGGGGAAGCCCACCATCTCGCCGCCGTAGCAGAGGCCAAAGAGGACGGCGAAGAGGTAGAAGTGCCAGCTCTCGGTGGCGAAGAAGAGAAGGATGACCGGCAGGCTCTGGCCGAGCAGGGAAATGGAGAGCGTGAGCCTGCCGCCGAATCTGTCCGCGAGCACCGAGAAAGCGAAACGGCTGATCGCGGAGGCGCCGGCGATCGCGGCGAGAACGCCGGCCGCCTCCACGCCCGGAATTCCCCTGAAGGTCGCCATGGACACGACGTGAACGAGGATGACGGCGTGCGAGAGACAGCCGATGTGGTGGATGGCGATCAATATCCAGACCGTGCGCAGTCGCAGGTAGTCGCGCAGGCGCGTGGATGGCGCGGAGGATGCGGCAGCCACCGGCGGCTCCGCGGGCGCGTCCCCGACGCCGTAGGGTTGCAGGCCCTTGTCAGCCGGACTCCTGTGTATGAAGAGGGAAAAGAACGCCAGCACGCACACGAGCACCGTTCCGATGAGCAGGAAGCTGTTCTGCCATCCCCGGGTTTCGAGCAGCCAGCGGAAGAGGGGCGCGAAGACCACGGGTCCCAGACCCTGAGCCGCGAAGAAAATACCCATCACGATACCGAGGTTGCGGTAAAACCAGCGCGTCACGATCACCGGCAGCAGCACGCTGAACGCGGCGTGCCCCGTCGAGCCCACGAATACGGCGTAAAACACGTAGAAATGCCACAGCTCCTTGATCGTTCCAAGGAGAATCGTGCCCACCCCGATCATGAGCGAGGAGAAGAGCATGAGCTGGCGCGCCCCGTAGCGGTCTCCCAGCCAGCCCATGATCAGCACTGCGGGTATTCCGATAATAAAGGCGAGGGAGTAGGCAAACGAAATATCGCCGCGTTTCCAGCCGAACTCGCTGACCAGCGGATCGATGAAGACGCCGAACGAGCCCTGGTCGGCGCGGGAGGTGATGTTGAGGATCATCGCGGCCGCGAGGAGCAGCCACGCATAATGAACGCCGGACTTCCTGATCTCTGCCACCGAGAGCGCCGCTTCCCTTGTTTTTTCGAGGATATACTAGCAGCGCGCTGAACGGCGTAATATCTACGGAAAAGCTTCCCGGTCCACTACATGAAATACCTGCTCGTCGCCCTGCTTCTCGCGTCCATCGCCGGCGTGGAGTTTTTCCACGAGTTGGCGAGCGACGTTGCGCCAGGCGCTCTCGCGTGCGTGGCGCCGGAGGCGAAGGCGCACGCGATCCGGGACGTGCTTCTCGCTCATCTGAAAAATCACTGACGGGTCTTGAAGTTCTCCTGTAGCCCGATCGTTTCCGGGATTCGAGTGCTCGCGCTCGCGCTATCGTTGCCGGCGTCCGGCGCCGTGGCCCAGGGCAAGTCCGACCCGCCGAGCTACCCCATGCGTCCGATCCGCATGATCGTTCCGACCCCGGCGGGCGGCCCGAACGATCTCACCGCGCGCGCCGTGGCGCAGCGCATGACCGAAGCTTGGGGTCAGCAGATCATCATCGACAATCGCGGCGGCGCGGGCGGCATCATCGCCCACGAGTTGGCTGCGAAGGCGATTCCGGACGGCTACACGCTCATTTTCTCTACGGCCGCGGGACTCGTGACTAACCCGCTGATGACGAAGGTGACCTACGACTCGTTCCGGGATTTCGCTCCCATATCGCTCGCGTCGGTCAATCCCCAGCTCCTCTTTACCCACCCGCAGGTACCGGCGGCGAGCATGAAGGAATTGATCGCGCTGGCGAAAGCCAGACCGGGACAGTTGAACTGCGCCTCGGCGGGCAATGGAACGCCGAACCACCTGGGCTGCGAGCTGCTCAAGTCGATGACAGCGATCGACGTCGTCCACGTGCCGTACAAGGGCTCCGCTCCCGCCGTAACCGAGGTCGTGTCGGGCCGCATTCAGTTTATGCTGAACAGCATTCCCACGGTGCTGCCTCTCGCGCAAGCGGGGAAGGTGAGGGCATTGGGCGTGTCGAGCGTGAAGCGCGTGCCGACCTTGCCGGAGATTCCTCCCATCGCGGACACGATTCCGGGCTACGAGTACATGCAATGGTTCGCAGTGGTCGCGCCGATCGGAACGCCCGCGACCGTGGTGAACAAGGTGAGCGCCGAGATGGCGAGGATGATGGCGGATCCTGCGTTCGCCCAGCGGCTCTCAAGCCTCGGCGCCGAGCCGCAGGCGAGCACGCCGACCGAGCTCACGGCGTTCATGCGCAAGGATTCCGAGCGCTGGGCAAAGTTGATCAAGGCCCTCAAGGCGTCAGGCACGAAGTTCGACTGACGGGGTGTGCAACTTGCGGGGAGAGACCACCAGGACCGCGCTCCGTTTGATGCGCGCCTGGTGATCTGATGCTTAGTACCTTCCAGTCTTCACGGTTGTCCGTGAGCCGATGTCGCCGCTGGCGACACCGTCACGGTCGCGTTTCCGTCCGGGTCGTGGTCGTGCTTTCCTTCTTCCTGCCCAGGATCCCGCGCCGGGTCTCAGTGGTCTTTGTCTCTTCGACGACCCTCGGCTCCGGCGACTCTATCACTACCCGTTCCGGAGGCGGCGGCGTTTCTATCACTATCCGTTCCGGGGGCGGCGGGGCTGCCGGGACAACCACTACCTCAGGGGGCGGCTGGACTGGCTGGACTATCGTGATGTCCGCGGCCGCGGCTTGCAGAGAGGTACCCAGCATGCCACTCGCGGCGATTACGACAGAGCTGAAAAGGATCTTGATGTTCATCATTAAACCTCCTTAGTTAAAGTAAGCCTGCGAGACACGAGCCATGGAAGGCCGTGCGTGGCGGGCTTACGCAGTGCACACACAGCATGCCCGGCTGACCCGCGAGGAGGAGTCGGCCGTCCACCGGTCCTTCCGTAGGTGCAATCCGACAATTTATTGCCTTGAAATCACACAGTTATGCTGTGTCCTGTTCGCGGTCCGGCATAATGGCTAATTGCAAGAAGGAGAAGGTCATGTCGCTTCAGTACATGAAGGTCTCGGTCAGCGACTACGTCGCCACGGTCGTCATGGACCGCCCGCCGGTCAATGCGCAGAACGCGCAGTTTCGCGCCGAGATCATGGAGGTGTTCGATTCGTTCCACGACCGCGATGATGTGCGCGTGGCCGTCCTCACCGGAGCCGGCAAGGTGTTCTGCGCGGGCGCGGACATCAAGGAGCGCGGCACGATCATCAAGGCGCCCGGCGACTACGCCCGGCACAATCGCACCGCGCGGGAATACGCGAACTCGATCCGCGAATGCGCCGTGCCGGTCATCGCCGCCGTGAACGGCGCGGCTCTCGGCGCCGGCTTCGGATTGATGGCCGCGTGCGACATCATGATCGCCTCGGACGACGCGGTGTTCGGTATGCCCGAGATCGACGTCGGTCTCGCGGGCGGCGCCGCCATGCTGTCGCACCTGGTGGGGAAGTCGCGCGGCCGGCGCATCATCTTTACCGGCGATCGCATCCCGGCGCAGGAGATGTACCGTCTCGGCGTGATCGAGTCGTGCGTGCCGCGCGAAGCCTTGATGGACGAAGCCATGAAAATCGCGCGCACCATAGCCGCCAAGAGCCCGCTCGCCATGCGCCTCGCCAAGAAGGCGTACAACGTCTGCGAGAACATGCCGCAGCGCGATGGCTATCGCTTCGAGCAGGACATCACGGTGCAGTTGTCGTACACGGAAGACGCCAAAGAGGCGCAGCGGGCGTTTGCCGAGAAGCGCAAGCCGGTGTTTAAAGGAAAGTGATGAGTTGAGCGGTGCGCGTCGAGGGGCGGAGCAGGGGCCCCGGTTTCCGGGGATGCGACCCCCGGTGGCGCGCATCGGCCGACATGACGGCTTCGAGAACTTGCAGCCAATGATTCAGAGGCCGATGAGCTTCGCAGTGATGAGTAACATCCGCGCAATCGTCATCGCAACGCTGGTGGTGCTCGCGGCCGGCATGTTTTCGACACCGTCATCGGCGCAGAACTTCCCGGTCAAGCCGATCAGGATCATCTCGCCAGGGGTCGCGGGGTCACCGGGGGACGTCCGCGCCCGGCAGGTCGCGCAGAAACTCACCGAGACGCTGGGTCAGCCCGTCGTGGTGGACAATCGGCCCGGGGCGAGCGGTGCGATCGCCGCGGCGCAGGCCGCAAAAGCGGCGCCGGACGGCTATACGCTGTTGAGTTGCAACGGCAACCACGTGCTGAACGAGCTGTTCAATCCCGATTCTTTGTCTCGCCTGAACAAGGAGTTTGTTCCGATTACGCGTCTTACGTCGGGGCCGCTCATCCTGGCCGTTCACCCATCGATCCCCGCGGCATCGCTCAGGGAATTCATCAGCGTGGCGAAGGCGAGACCCGGGTCTTTGACGTACGCCTCCGCGGGGCCGGGCAGTCTCCAACAGCTGCTCGGCGAATTGATCAAGGCCAGAACCGGCATCAGGATCGTGGCAGTTTCCTACAAATCCACTTCCGCCGAAGTACCCGACCTCCTCGGCGGTTACATCAATGCAACCTTCAACTACTTCCAGATCATCGGTCCGCATTTCGCGAGCGGCAAACTGAGAGCGCTTGCCGTCGCCAATGCAAAGCGTCTCCAGGTGGCTCCCGATATTGTCACCATGTCGGAAGCCGGTCTGCCGGACGTGGAAGCGACGGGATGGAACGGCATCTGCGTCCCTGCCGGAGTGCCGCAGCCGGTGATCGATCGCCTGTATCGGGAGGTCGTGAGCGCCCTGAACGACCCTGTGATCAGAAATCAGATGATCAGCACCGGCGCCGACGTGGGCGGCGAACGACCCGAGGAATTCGCCGCGTTCATCCGTGCCGAGCTGGCGAAGTGGGGAAGGGTAATCAAGGCCGCCGGAATCAGCCTGCAATGACCCCGCACGGTATGAACTAAGAGGATCTCCGGATGGATACTGTGTTCCTGTCGGCGACCAAGCTCATACGCGCACTGCGTTCGAAGAAGATCGGCGCTCTCGAGCTCCTCGACCTCTACGCCGCGCGCATAAAGAAGTACAACGACGTTCTGAATGCGCTGCCGGTGCTGGATATGGACGCGGCGCGCAAGCGCGCGAAAGCGCTCGACCGCAAGGGCGCGAAGAGCGGAGCCCTGGCCGGGCTGCCGATGACCGTCAAGGAGTCCTTCGACCTGGCCGGACATCCCACCACGTGGGGCCTGACCGAGTATGCGAACGTGAAGGCGGCGAGGAATGCGCTCGCCGTGGAGCGTTTCCTGCGAGCGGGCGGCAACGTATTCGGGAAATCCAACGTGCCGACGTTGCTCGCCGACTGGGAGACCGTGAACCCGGTCTACGGCAAGACGGTGAACCCGTGGAACCACGAGCGCACGCCGGGCGGGTCTTCGGGGGGCGCCGCGGCCGCGCTGGCGGCAGGACTCACGGGCCTGGAAGCCGGCAGCGACATCGGAGGCTCGATCCGCAATCCAGCGCACTATTGCGGCGTCTTCGGACACAAATCCACCTACGGCATCTGCTCGATGTCAGGGCATGCGCTGCCGGGCGCTGCGCATCCGGCGGACATTTCCGTGATCGGACCGCTCGCGCGCAGCGCGGACGACCTGGAGCTCGCGTTCTCGTTGATGGCGGGGCCCGACGAGATCGACGGTGCGGGCTGGAAGCTCGCGTTACCCAGGCCCGCACGCAAGACGCTGCGCGGCTGGAGGGTCGCCGTGCTGACCACGCATCCGACCGCCGAGACCGACGCCACGGTGCAGGGTTCCATCAGCAAGCTCGCGCAGTTCCTTGCCCGCAAGGGCGCCAAAGTGGCGGAGGGCGCACTCCCCGCGTTCGACCTGGGAGAGGCGCACCGCGTGTTCATTCAGCTGCTGCGCGGGGCGACCTCCGGCCGCCTGTCTGCGGAAGTATTCGCGAAGATGACGGCCGCGAAAGAGTCGCTCGATCCCGGCGACAGCGGATACCACGCGCAGATGGTCCGCGCCAACGTGCAGCCGCACAAGGACTGGCTCATCGCGTCCAATCGCCGCCACCAGATGCGGCTTGCCTGGGCGGGATTCTTCAAGGACTGGGACGTGCTGCTCACCCCGAATGCGGCGACCGCGGCGTTCCCGCACTCGATGCCCGGCGAGCGGTGGGAGCGCATGATCACGGTGAACGGCAAGCCCCAACCGGCTACCACGCAGATGTGGTGGGCCGGCATCGCGGGCATGTGCTACCTGCCCGGAACCGCTGCGCCCATCGGCCTGTCGCCCGAGGGCTTGCCGCTCAGCGTGCAGATCGTCGGGCCGCAATATGGCGACCTCTCGACGATCCGCTTCGCGCAGTTGATCGAGCGGGAGTACTACGCGTTCGCGCCGCCGCCGGCGTACGCGTGAACGACGGGAATTCGGGGCGTATCGTGCAACCTCGACGGCTAATGGTGAATTCCGCAACAACGCGGTATGCTATCGCCAAGCGCTGATTGGAGATTCGAATGATCAGGTTCGTGGCCGGTATTGGTGCCAGTTTGCTGATGGCGACTGTGGCATTCGCCGGTATGCCTTCCAGCTACGGCGCCGTTTCCTTCGATGAAGCTCTTGCGAACGCGAGCCGCGACGGGCGCCCCATCATGATTTATTTCGGCGAGGATTGGTGAAAGTACTGCAGAATCCTGGAAGGATTCTTCAATACCGACAAGGTGCGCGACGTTTACAAGCGCAACTACCATATCGTCTCGGTTTACGCTCGAAGCGGCTCCGGTCCCGACCTCGGGAAGAAGTTTGGCGTGCGTGGGTTCCCATCCATGGCTTTTGTGGACAGCCATGGCGAACTCCTCTGTCGCGCCTTCGGTGGATTCAATCACGGAGACGATGCGCTCAGGCTGGACGCTTTCGTTCGGAAGGTAGCAGTCGATACGCAGAGCCGGAAGGAGCTCGACCAGCGGAAGAGTTGCGGGCGTCTGGATCCATAGCTCGTTCGGTGGTCTCACCCGGCCGATGAATCACTGCCTTGTTCGCCTGGCGACGCTTGCAGCGCTCGGCTGGGCTTTCGCCGCGAACGCGCAGCAGACCTATCCGAACCGCCCGGTGCGCGTGATCGTTTTCGTCCCGCCCGGCGGCGCTGCCGACCTGCTCGCGCGCATCATGGGGCAGAAGCTCGGTGAGGCGCTCGGGCAGACTGTCGTGGTCGACAACCGCGCCGGCATGGGCGGGGTGATCGGCACGAGCCTCGTCGCCAAGGCGGCGCCCGATGGCTACACGCTGCTCCAGGGCGGGATCACCACGCACGGAATAGGCCCGCACATCTACACGAACCTGCCGTACGACCCACTGAAGGATTTCGCGCCGATCGTCCTGTCTGCGACCTTGCCGGTATTCGTGATCGTCAACGCGCAGGTGCCGGTCAAGTCGGTCAACGAGCTGATCGCGCTCGCCAAGGCGAAGCCGGACGGCATGAGCTTCGGCTCGCCCGGAACGGGCAGCGCGCCGCACCTGGTCGGCGAGTTGTTCAAGATCGTGACCGGCATCCCGAGCGTTCACATTCCCTACAAGGGCAGCGGCACAGGGGCGCCCGCCCTCGCGGCCGGGGAAGTGCCGTTCATGTTCGACGGGATCGCCGGGCATCTGCCCTTCATCAAGCTGGGCCGGGTCAGGGCGCTCGCCGTCACCAGTCCGGCGCGCCTCGCCGCGTTTCCCGACATCCTGACCATGAAGGAACTGGGCTATCCGCGCGTCGATGGAACGGTGTGGTACGGACTTCTCGCGCCGGCCGGCACGCCGAAGCCCATCATCGCGAAGCTGAACGCGGAATCGAACCGGGTCCTTGCGATGCAGGAACTGAAGGACAGGCTGACGAACGCGGGAGTCGATGCGGCTGGCGGAACGCCGGAGGAGTTCGGGAAATTCATCCGCGCCGAGTTCGACAAGTGGGGACCGGTGGTGAAGGCGGCGGGGGTGAAGGCGAACTAGTATCGTGCCCCCGCATGCAACTTATCTCAAAACGGAAATCAGCCACAGAGATCACAGAGAACACAGAGAAAGGCGTTCGCGCACCAATTACTGCGCTCCGAAGCATCGGACGGCGTTCAGGATGACCGACCGGTGAGGTCCGCAGCGCCATATCAGTGCCATCAAGTTTAGGCTTATGGAATCATCATGGTACGCGCAATCGCAAGCAGCCATCCCCTGAGAACGCGGGGAAATGGGATCGCTGATTCACAAAATTTGATGCGTTAACAAATAGGGAGGTGGCGATGAGCGGTTTGCGGTTCGCAGCTTTTCTGCTGCTGGTAGCGTGCGTCTTGCCCGCATCCGCGCAAACCTATCCGGTCAGGCCGATTCGCATGATCGTGGGTTTCGCTCCCGGCGGCACCGGCGAATTCATGTCGCGCACCCTCACGCCGCGCATGGGTGAATTGCTCGGGCAACAGTTCATCATCGATTTCCGCGGCGGGGCGGGCACCACGCTGGCGACCGGTCTTGCCGCTGCGGCTCCTGCCGACGGCTACACCGTGTTCATCCAGAGCCTGACCACCCAGGCCATAAACCACAGTCTCTACGCCAAGCTTCCCTACGATACGCGCAGGGACTTCGCATCGGCAGGGTTGATCGGCGTGGTGCCGCTCGTGCTGGGGGCGCATCCGTCATTCCCCGCGCGCAGCCCGAAGGAGCTGGTGGCGTTGTCGCACGCGCGCCCGGGGAGCCTCAATTTCGGCAGCGCCGGCGTCGGCACGACGTCCCACTTTGCCGTCGAGCTGTTCAAGCTCGCATCGAAGGCCGACCTCACCCACGTTCCCTACAAGGGCGCCGGCCCGGCGATGATCGATACCATGGCCGGATTCATCCCGCTCGTGTCCGATGCGATCACCTCGATGAAGCCGCACCTCGATGCCGGCAAGCTGCGGGGCATTGCCATCGGATCCGCACAGCGCTCCGAAGCCGCGCCCAATCTCGTCACGTTCGCGGAATCCGGCTATCCGGGATTCGAGGTCACCACGTGGTGGGGCATCCTCGTTCCGGTCCGCACGCCCGCCGCGGTCATCGCGCGGTTGAACGGCGAGCTGAACCGGACGCTCGAAGACGGTGCCGTGCGCAGCCGCATGCAGACCTACGGCGCCACGATCAAGTTCGGGGCACCCGAGCTGGGGATGGAGTTGATCGTGTCCGAAATCGACAAGTGGGCGAAAGCGGTGAAGGCGACCGGAGCGCGCGTCGACTGAGCGATCGCGGATTGGCGCGGGCTGGCGTCAACGCCCGGCGTTGCCCGGCGGATGGAGTACGTGCCTACAACCTGCCGCACGAAGGAAACGACCATGCGCATAGTTCTCATCGGCGTGTCGCACTGGCATACGCCGTTCTATTCCGAGCCGGTACTCGCGATGCCGGACGCCACGATCGTCGGCGTCAGCGATCCCGACGCCGCCCGTGCGGCCCCGCTGGCGGAGAAGGCGAGGTGCCCGGTCTTTACCGATTACCGGGAAATGTGCGCTCAGCTCAAACCGGACTTCGCTTTCGCGCTCGGGCGCCACCGCGACATGGCCGACGAGGCCCGCTTCCTGATCGAGAGCCGGATACCATTCGCGATCGAGAAGCCCTGCGCGCTGAATGCCGCGGAAGCAAACGATATAGCGCGCCGCGCCAGGGACGCCGGCGCGTTTGCCGCCGTGCCGCTGGTGTTGCGCTACTGCCCCATGATCGCGACGATACGCGAGGTCGCCGCGGGGGAAAGCATTCAATACCTGTCGTTCAAGTTCGTCGGCGGGATGGTCGACCGATACCACCAGCAGAAGGTGGAATGGGTGATCGATCGCTCGATCTCGGGCGGCGGACCGCTCCTGAACCTCGGCATCCATCACGTCGATCTCTGCCGCGTGCTCCTCGGCAACGCGGAGCTGGCGGTGACCGGCGCGATGATGTCGAACCGCGCGGCCGGCCTGACGATCGAGGATCACGCGATCATGCTGATGGAGGGCGGCGGTGCGAGCTGCATGGTCGAGACGGGCTATCTCTACCCGGCCCCGAACTCGGTCTTCGACATGCACTACAGCATCCGCACCGAGAGGCATTACTTCGCGGCGCGCGACAATTCAACGCTGGAAATCGTCACGAACGACCGGCAGCGAAGTACGCGGGAAATGAAGCTGACCAACGTGTTCTTCTACCCGGAGTTCGTCCGCGACACCCTGCGCCGCGTGCGGGACGGCCGCCCGCCGATCGCCGACCTGGCGGACAATGCCGCGGCGGTTGCGCTGATCGAGGCGGCGTACAAGATGTCGCCAATTTCTGCCGAAGGCGTCTCAGATGAAACGTCTCAGATAGAGCGTCTCAGATGAAGCGGCGCAGATAGCGGCTCAGGTGAAGCGATGCGGGTGACGCGGTGCGGGTGACGCGGTGCGGGTGACGCGCTAACAGTCCGCTGTATCCGGATCGCTGTATCTGGACCGCTGTATCTGGACCGCTGTATCTGGGCCGCAGTATCCGAACCGCAGTATCCGAACCGCAGTATCTGGCCCGCCGTATCTGAGTCGCCGTATCTGTGCCGCCGTATCCGCGCCGCTCTTCAGCATCGCGCTACTCAACCTTCAGGTTGTTATCCTTTACGATCCTGGCCCATCTCTCTTTTTCGGAGGCGAGCCAGGTTCCCATCTCCTTCGGCGTCTTCGCCTGCGGGCGAGAGCCCAGGGAAGTGAGTTTTTCGGCGATGTCGGGCAGCGCGATGATGCGCTTTACCTCGTTGTGGATCTTGTTGACGATGTCGGCGGACAGTTTCGCGGGCGCGATGATGCCCTGCCACGAGCCGGCGCTGTAGCCTTCCAGGCCCGGTGTTTCGGCGACGGTCGGGACGTTCGGAAACGTCGGCTCGCGCTGCTCGCTGGAGACCGCGATCAGCTTCAGCTTGCCGCTCTTCACGTGCACCCAGGTCTGGATCACGCCCATGAAGAGAAAATCGCTGTCGCCCGTCATCACCGAGAGCACCGAGTTCTGGCCGCCCTTGGTCGGAACGTAGGTCCACTTCGCGCCCGCGCGCTTCTCCAGCGCGAGCGTGGAGAGGTGTATGGTGCTGCCGAGTCCGACCGGGACATTGAGTTTCCCGGGGTTCTTCTTCGCCAGGGCGATCAGGTCCGCGACGGTCTTCACCGGCACGTTGGGATGCGTCGTCAGCAGGTACGGCGAGAAAGTCACCGTGGTGACGGGCGTGAGGTCGCGAATGATATCGAACGACAGCTTGTACATGCTGGGGCTGATCGACAGATTGCCGAGATCCATCAGCATGAACGAGTAGCCATCCGGCGCCGAACGCACAAGCATTTCCACCGCGATGTTGCCGTTGGCCCCGGGACGCGGGTCGGAGATGACCGGCTGTCCCCACGTTTCGTTGAGCTTGGCGCCGATCATGCGCGTCAATATGTCGGAGGTGCCGCCCGCGGGCGCGCCCACGAGCACGCGGATGGGCTTGGCGGGCCAGGCCTGCGCAGGGGCTTGCGCCTGCGCAAGCCCGCAGCAGCATAGCGCGGTGGTGACCGCCGCCACATGCGCGCGGTATTCACGAGCGGCGGTTTTCATGAGGTGTTTTCGCGCTAGCATTGAGTGACGAACTTCGTCACCAGGTAGCCGTCGAACGTCTCCGCCCCGCCTTCGCTGCCGATCCCGCTTTCCTTCACGCCCCCGAACGGCGTCTCGGACAGCGCCATCCCGAAGTGGTTGATGTTGATCATCCCCGACTCGAGCGTGTTCGACACGTTGTTCGCGGTCTTGAGCGACTCGGTGAACACGTAGGCGGCCAGCCCATAGGGCAGGCTGTTGGCGCGGCGGATCGCGTCCTCCGGATCGGTGAACGGCGTCAGCGGCGCGATCGGGCCGAACGGCTCCTGCGTCATCAGCTTCGCGTGGTCCGGCAGCCCGGTGATGATGGTCGGAGAGAAAAAATTACCGGGACCCTTAAGACGTGCTCCGCCGAACACGATCTCGCCGCCCTGCGAGCGGGCGTCATCGACGAAGTCCTGCATGACGTCCATGCGCCGGGTGTGCGCGAGCGGTCCCATCTGGGTGGTTTTCTCCAGGCCGCTGCCGACCTTGGTGGAGCTCATCACCTCGATGAATTTCGCCGCAAAGCGGTCGTAGACCCCCTTCTGTACGTAGAAGCGCGACGGCGAGACGCAGACCTGCCCCGCATTGCGCACCTTCAGGCGGCCGAGCATGGTTGCGGCCGCGTCGACGTTGGCGTCGTCGAAGACCAGCACCGGCGAGTGGCCGCCCAGCTCCCAGGTGCCGCGCTTCATGTGCGCGCCCGCCAGCGCGGCGAGCTGCTTGCCGACCGGGATCGAGCCGGTGAACGACACCTTGCGCACGATGGGCGACTTGATGAGGTACTCGGAAACCTCACCCGGCACGCCCCACACGATGTTGAGGCAGCCCGCGGGCAGGCCGGCGTCGTGGAAGAGGCGGGCGAGCGCCACCACCGCGCTCGGCGCGGTCTCCGGCCCCTTGAGCACCAGCGTGCAGCCGGCGCCCAGCGCCGACACCATCTTGCGTATCGCCTGGTTGAACGGGAAATTCCACGGCGTGAACGCGACGCACACGCCCACCGGCTCGCGCAGCACCATCTGGCGCACGTCGGCGCGGCGCGGGGCGATGATGCGGCCGTAAATGCGGCGGCATTCCTCGGCGTGCCATTCGGCGTGCTCGGCGCAGACCTGCACCTCGCCCACGCCCTCGGCGAGCGGCTTGCCCTGGTCGAGAGTGATGTTCCGGCCTATCGCCTCGGCGCGCGCCCGCGCCAGCTCGCCCACCTTGCGCAGGATGGCGGAGCGCTCCAGCGGGGAAGTGCGGCTCCATGTCTTGAACGCGCGCTGCGCGGCGGCGAGCGCATTGTCGAGATCTTCGCGGCTGGCGTGCGGCAGGTGGGCGAGCACCTCGCCGCTCGCCGGGTTGTACACCGGCTCCGTCTTGCGGCCCTCCGCCGGTATGAACTTGCCGTCGATGTAGAGGGCCAGCGTTTCGTAGGCGGTCGCTTCCTTTGCTTCCACAACTGCGCTCATGGGGTTCTCCTGATAAACCGGTTCAGATAAAGCGGTCCGGATGAAGCGATTCAGATCAAGCGGTTCAGGTAAAGCGTCCCGGATGAAGAGTCCTGCTGAAAGCGTCTCAGATAATGCGGCTGAGGTAAAGCCGCTTCCCCGCACTGCCTTATCTGCACCGCCGCGGCCTCCGACACATCGTCACGAATTTCCAAGAACATCGGTGTCGGCCGCCCTGCGCGCCGCCGGGGGTGCCGCTGCGACTCGGTGTGCGCAGCAGTGTGCGGGAGCAGCGGGCAGGCCCGGCAAGTGGAAGCATATGCGACGCAGCGGCTCCGCGTCCCGCCCCGCACCACCGTTCCGGAGACCGAGGCCGGGCCGCATCCCCGAACACGGGCCGGTCGGGGCCCCTGCTCAACGCCTCGGCGCGCTATCTGCACCGCCTTACCCGCACCGCCGCATCTGAACCGCCCTATCCGCATCGCCTGACTGGACAGCAGTATACTGACCCCATGATCTCCCGCCCCACGAACTCATTCTCCACCTACCACGCCCACGTCTACTTCGAGGAGGGCACGGTCGAGCAGGCCCGGCAGCTCTGCCAGCAAGCGGCGTCCCTGTTCGGAGTAACGATGGGCCGGGTGCATGAGAAGCTCGTGGGTCCGCACCCG
>DASRJL010000062.1:0-34941 GCA_035649495.1 Burkholderiales bacterium
GCGACTTGGAGGACCGAGGAAAGATCGATCTATCGGAATGTTTTATCGACGGCACCTTTGTGGTGGCGAAAAAGGGGGCTGCGCAGTGGGAAAGACCAAGCGGGGCAAGGGTACGAAGCTCATGGTTATTGCAGACGCTTCGGGTCTTCCACTCGCCGTGCACGCGACTTCTGCTTCTCCACATGAGGTCACCCTTGTCGAAGCTACGCTCGCTCAGAGCGTCACGGTGGGACGACCCCAACGACTTATCGGGGATCGTGCCTACGACAGTGATCCGCTCGATCAGCGCCTTGCAGCTCAAGGTATTGAGATGATCGCACCTCATCGAACAAATCGCAGCAGAGCGCCCACCCAGGATCAGAGAGTTCTCAGACGTTACCAACGGCGTTGGAAGATCGAGCGCCTGTTCGCGTGGCTCAATAAATACAAGCGCGTCCTGGTCCGCTGGGATCGTTCGCTCGATCATTTCCTCGCCTTCGTTCATCTCGCCTGCGCCATGATCCTTATGCGCAGGTATTTATGAAATGAGTTCTCATCACCATTTATCGTAACCAGGGCCAGACCCATTACCGGATCCAGATATGCCGGATAACACGTTGGTTCTGATGGGAGTCGGCGACGTCGGCCCGATACACGAGCCGCTGGAGCGTTATTCAACGCTTGCGAAGGAGACGCTCGCCGCGGCCGACCTGCGGTTCGCGCAGGTCGAGCGCGTCTACTCGAAGCGCGGCGCGCTGCAGGTTCACTCCGGCGGCGGGCACAGCCGGCTCGATCCGCGGTTCGCTTCGGTTTTCGGCGATTGCGGGTTCGACGTCGTATCGGTGGCGAGCAATCACGCGATGGACTGGGGAGAGGAAGCGCTGCTCGATACGATGGATCTCTTCCGCGAGCGCGGCGTGGCGGTGGTCGGCGCCGGGCGCAACCTGCGCGAAGCGCGCCGTCCCGCTATCGTGGAGCGCAACGGCGTGCGCATCGCGATCCTCGCCTACTGCTCGATACTGCAGAACGGTTACGCCGCAGGCCCCGACCGGGCCGGCATCGCGCCGCTGCGCGCCCATACCTATTACGAGCCGTTCGACTACCAGGCGGGCGTGCCCCCGCGCGTCGTCACCGTGCCCTGGGAGGAAGACCTCGCCGGCATGGTGGAAGACATCGCCGAGGCGAAGAAGGCGGCGCACGTCGTGGTGTTGTCGCTGCACTGGGGCATACATTTCATCCCCCGGATCGTCGCGGACTACCAGCCGGCGGTCGCCCGGGCGGCGTTTGCGGCGGGTGCCGATCTCATTCTCGGCCACCATGCGCATACCCCCAAGGCGATCGGCGTGATGGATGGAAAAGTCTGCTTCTACAGCCTCTCCAACTTCATCATGTCCTCGACTGCGAAATCGCCGGCGAAGGCGGCCGAGTTCGCGAAACAGTACGGGGTCGTGATGGATCCCGACTACCCGCATCTCTCGTACGGCGCCGACGCGAAGCGCAGCCTGATCGCCAGGGCGGTGCTGTCGCGCGAAGGCGCGAAGCGCGTCTCCTTTCTGCCGGTCCTGATCGACCGGGAACTGCGGCCGGAGGTGCTGCGCAGGGGCGACGCCCGCTTCGAAGACGCGGTGCGCTTCATGGAGTGGGTGTCGGAGGACCATCCGCACCGCTTCACGGTGGAAGGCAACGAAGTCGTCGTGGCCGCCAGTTAGAAGGAACGCGAGCATGGATACTCCCTTGAGTGCAAGCGCTGCCGCCGGTCAGCGCAGCGAGGCGGCGGCCGGCCGGGGCGCCCCCCCGGAAGTGACGCGCATACTGGCCCGCCACGCCGCCAGCCTGAGCTACGAATCGCTTCCGCCCGCGCTCGTCGAGCTGACGAAACAGTGCGTGCTCGACACGCTGGGTGTATCGGCGGGCGCAAGCACGCTCGCGCCGGAGGCGGCGATTCTCGCTGAGTACGTGCGCGATCTCGGCGGCAAGCCGGAAGCGACGCTCCTCGGCTTCGGCGGAAAGGTCCCGGCGCCGTCGGCGGCGCTTCTCAACGGCAGTCTCGGCCACATGCTCGACTACGACGACCTCGGCGAGAGCGGCCATCCCGCCATCGTGACCATACCGGTTGCGCTTGCGGTTGCGGAGAAGCTCGGAGGCGCGAGCGGGCGCGAGCTGATCACGGCGGTCGCCGCCGGCATGGACGTCATGACGCGCCTCACGCAGGCCATCGATGTGCCCGACTGGACGATGACCGAGGGCTGGTTCGCGACCCAGCTCTTCGGCTTCATCGCCGGAGCGGTCACGGCGAGTCGCCTCATGCGGCTCACCGAAGAGCAGATGGAGAACGCCATCGGCATCGGCTTCAACCAGATGAGCGGTACCCGGCAGATGGCGGTCGGCGCGGCGACCCACATGCGCTCCATGCAGGCCGGTTTTTCCGGACAGGGCGCGGTGCTCGCGGCCGAGCTGGCGCGGCGCGGCATCATCGGCTCGAAAGACGTCGTCGAAGGCCGCTACGGCATTTTCAGGACTTACATCCGCGGGAACGAGCCGGATTGGAATGCCATCCTGGACGGGCTCGGCGCTCGCTTTCCGCTCATCGAGAAGCACGGCTTCAAGGTGTGGCCGGCCTGCGGCTATACTCGCACCACCAACGCCTCCACGCTGTATCTGCGCGGGAAACACGGATTGCGCCCCGAGGACGTCGAGTCGATCACGATCGTCGGCGGCACGGGCGGCACACAGCAGCTGTGCGAGCCACTCGAAAGGAAGCGCCGGCCGCAGACCAGCATAGACGGCAAGTTCAGCATTCCATTCACTACTGCGGTCATGATGGCGAAAGGCAACGTCACGCTCGGTGACTACACGGCGGCGGGCCTTGCCGACACTGCCGTGCTGGCCATGGCAGATCGCATAACCTACCGGGCCGGCACCGAAGCGATTACCGGCAAGGGCGGCTCGTCCGATGTTTCCCGCACTGCCGTCGAGATCTTAACGAAGGACGGCAGGCGCTTCGAGCACCGGTCGACGGGTGTGCCGGGCGACCCGAAGAACCCGGTGAACTGGGAAGCGCTCGAAGCGAAGTTCCGGGACTGCATATCGTTCTCGGCCCAGCCGGTGTCCGTGGCGAACGCCGATCGCGCGATTGCATTCATCAGGAATCTCGAGGACGCAGCAGACGCGACCGGGGTCGTCCGCTTGCTGGCGTAGCCTCAGAGCGCCTAACAAGATGAGCGTCCGGCGCACTGATATAGGAGAAGCGAGGAGCGGAAAAACATGGCACAGGAAGTCTCTTTCATCGGCACCGGTGACTGCGGGCCGGTGCACGGTCCCGCAGACGGCTTCCCCGTCGAGCGCTATACGGAGCTCGTGCGCCCCGTACTCGCGCAGGTGGACCTGCGCTTCGCCAACTGCGAGCGCCAGTACTCCTCGCGCGGCACGAGCAGCGAGCGCGCGCCCCACGGACGCCAGCCGCCGGAAATGGCGAAGATCTTCACCGATTGCGGCTTCGACGCGGTGACGATCGCCAACAATCACATGTACGACTACGGCCCCGATGCGCTGCTCGATACCCGCTCGCTGCTGCTGGAAAAGGGGATCAAGGTCACGGGCGCCGGCAGGAACCTCGCCGAGGCGCGCGAGCCCGCGATCGTGGAGAAGAACGGGATCAAGGTCGGTTTCCTCGGCTATTGCTCGGTGATTCCGGAAGGCGGCGAGGCGGGGCCCGCGAAGGCCGGCATCGCCCCGCTGCGCGTGAAGACCGACTACGAGCCGCGCGGGCCGCACGCGCCGGCGCGGATCCTGACGGAGCCCGATGGTCAGGACATGAAGATGATCCTGGAGGACATCGCCGCGCTGAAGGAGCGCGTGGACATCGTGATCCCGGTATTCCACTGGGGCGTGATCTGGGTGCCGCGCGTGATCGCAGACTATCAGGTCACCGTGGCCCACGCCTGTATCGATGCCGGCGCGGACATGATCCTCGGCCACCACGCGCACGTGCCGAAGGCGATCGAGATGTACAGGGGAAAGGCGATCTTTTACAGCCTGAGCAATTTCTGCATGACCAAGCCGTTTCCCTCCCCGAAGTGGAAGGAAGAGCCGTGGAAGCATGGGGCGCTGCGCAACCACGCCGACCAGAATCCCGACATGCCCCTGCTGCCGTACGGCCGCGACGCGAGGCGCTCGTTGCTCGCGAAGGCGATCCTCACCAGGTCCGGCGTGAAGCAGGTTTCGTTCCTGCCGATGATGATTGACCACCTCTACCGGCCGGAGGTGCTGCGCAGGGGCGACCCGCGCTTCGACGACATGGTGCGTTACATGGACTGGGCCTCCGAAGGATTCGACCACAGCTTTTCGGTCGAAGGTGACGAAGTCGTGATTACGGGCGGGACGTCGACGAAGCCGCTCGAGAAAGCAGCCTGAGCATGACGGCGAGAAATGCGGTAGACGGCATCCAGCAGCGCATCGCGGGCTACGCGAACGCGCTCTCCTACGCGGACCTTACGGCGGAGACGATCCACGCCGCGAAAGTGCGCGTTATCGATACCCTTGGCGCGCTCCTCGGCGGTTTCGAGGGCGAGCCCTGCCGCATCGCGCGCAGGATGGCCGCCCGCCACGCGGATCCCGAAGGCGCAACCATCGTCGGGACGGCGGCAAAGACAACGCCCGAGATGGCCGCTTTCGCCAACGCGACGGCAGCGCGCTATGTCGAGATGAACGATGTCTACCACTGGCCCGGAAGCGCCGGGGGTCACCCGAGTGACGTCGTGATGCCCATCCTCGCTGCGGCCGAGCATACGCACGCGGGCGGTCGAGAATTCATCGCCGCGGTGGTGCTCGGGTACGAAATCTACCTGCGCCTGTCCGACGCCATCGGCGGGAGCGCGTTCGATTGCGCGAACTTCGCGTGTATCGGCGCCGCTGCCGCGAGTGGCCGGCTGATGGGACTTTCAACCGACCGGCTCGCGCATGCTGTTTCGATGGCTGCCGTTCCCAATAACATCCTGAAGCGGGTGCGCACCGGACATCTCTCGATGTGGAAAGCGGTCGCGGCCGGCCATGCGGGCAAGGAGGCCGTGTTTGCTGCGCTTCTCGCGCGGGAGGGCATGGACGCGCCCGGCATGCCCTTCGAAGGAAGGGAAGGCTGGTGCGACAGCGTCGCCGGAAAACCGTTTTCCCTGGATGTGATGGGCGGGCACGGCGTCGAGTTCAAGATACTGGACACCCTGATCAAGCCGCGTTCCTCCTGCGCGACGACGATCTCCTCGATACTGGCCGCGGAGAAAGCCGCGTCTTCCGTCATGCGGCGGCTGGCCGAGGTGGAGCGCGTCACGGTCGAAACCTACGAGCGCGCGAAGACCGGTATGGGCACCGGCGAGCACCACTGGAATCCGGACTCGCGCGAGACCGCCGATCACAGCATTCCCTACGTGGTGGCGGCAGCGTTGATGGACGGGACCGTGACGCCGCGCCAGTTCGACGACGCGCATCTGCGCAGCCCGGAACTGCGCGCGCTGCTGGCAAAAATCGAGGTGGTATCGAACGACGAGTTCACCCGCGCATACGAGAAGCTCCCGGTGGAGCACCGGACGCGCGTCCACGTCGCAATGCGCGGCGGCGAGCGCGTTACCGGCGAAGCCGGCGGCGACCAGGGCGATCTCTCGGAGCGCAAGAGCGATGCGCAGATATCGGAGAAGTTCCGGGGACTCACGGAGGACTTCCTGGGAGCCGCGCGCGCGAATGCGATGCTCGAGCGGCTGTGGATGCTGGAGTCGCTGCGCGATGTCGCCCCGGTTCCGGCCGGATTCAACAGAGAGTGAAAGTACGAATGAGGGGATGGCCATTCGCTACGCTCTCCCCTCATACTCCCCTACATCAGGGCGCCTGACAGTACTTGTCAGGCGCTTTAACGGAAGGAGCAACTGCAATGGCAAAGAACGGCTACAAGATCTTCGACAGCGATACGCACGTCGGCCCGTTCATGGACGTGCTGGACAAGCACCTGACGGCAGGGGAGAAAGCCAAGCTGCCGGCATGGGAGAAGTTTGCTTCCAAAAACAAGGACGGGCATACGGTTTACAACAAGGGAGCGCGCCAGTACCGGCGCAGGCTGGGCAAGGACGCGCCGGAGGACACCAAGGGCCAGTACATGGCGGGCTTCACGGGAGCACACGGCGCGAGAAAGCCCTCACCGCGCGTGGACGACGATCCGGCGGAGCGCATCAAGGACATGGATTACGAGGGCGTGGACGTGAATCTCACGCTGCCCTCCGGCTGGTTCGGCACGTGGAACGCCGGCGAGGACGTGGCGCTCGAGATGGGCATGTACCGCGCCTATCATCGCTGGATGGAAGAGTACTGCGGCGCGTATCCGACCCGGCTGGGCGGCGTGATACTGACGAGCGCCCGGGACATTCCCGGCAGCCTCGAGGAAATCAAGCGCTGGGGCAAGTCGCGCTGGGCGTGGGGTCTCATGGTGTACGCGCCCTACGGCGGCGCACCGCTCGACCATCCCGACCTCGAGCCGCTGTGGGCCGCGTGCCAGGAATACGACCTCTCGATCGCGCTCCACACGTTTACCGTGATGCCGCCGTACGCGCCGGGCGGGCTCGACACCTGGGACAACCTTTTCCTGCAGCGCTCCGCGGCACATCCCTGGTGCGGCATGCGCAACATGGCCGCGCTGATCGGCGCGGGCCTGATGGACCGCTATCCGCGGTTGCGCATCGGCACGCTCGAAGCAGGCCACGGCTGGCTGCCGTTTTGGATGGCGCGCCTCGACGAGCACGCGAAGACGATCAAGGCCGCCCTGCCGGAACTGAAGGGATTGCCGAGCAGCTACGTCCGCAACGGCCGCTACTTCCAGAGCATCGAACCGCCGGAGGGATCGGATCTCACGAACTCGGTCATCGACCTGGTGGGCGAGGACGTGCTCATGTATGCGTCCGATTACCCGCACGGCGAGAGCCACTTTCCGCACTCGGTCGAGATGGTGATGGGGTGGAAGATGTCGGAGACGCGCAGGCGCAAGCTCTTCTGGGACAACGCGGTCCGCTACTATGCGCGCTGCGGGCTGGCCTGATGAAGCGTGACCAGTGACCCGTGACCGGTGAACTCATGGGCCGCCCTGCGCCCTGGAACAGGTCATCCTTCCGCCTTCATCCTTCATCCTTTCTCGCGGCGGCGTTGCTGCTGCCCGTCGTCGCGCAGGCGCAGGACGCGTACCCGTCCAGGCCCGTGCGCGTGTTGGTGGGGCTCGCGCCCGGCGGCGCCACCGACATCCAGACGCGGCTCTTTGCGCAGAAGCTGACCGAGGCCTTCAACCGGCCCTTCGTCGTTGAGAACCGGCCCGGCGCGGGCGGCACGGTCGCCTACGCGCAGCTCGCCAAGGCGCCGGCGGACGGCCATACGCTGATGGGCATTACCGGCGGCTTCACGATCACCCCCCACATCTACAGGAAGCTTCCCTACGACCCGGCGAAGGACTTCACGCCGATTGCGCTGGTCGTTCGGGCTCCGTTCGTGCTGGCCGTGCATCCCTCGCTGCCAGCGAAATCGGTCAGGGACCTGCTCGCGCTCGCCAAGGCCCAACCCGGTGCGCTCAACTGCGCTTCGGCGGGCCTCGGCAGCTCGACCCACATGGCGTTTGAGCTCTTCAAGGCGCTCGCCGGCGTCAAAATCACGCACGTGCCGTACAAAGGCACCGGCCCGGCGCTGGTGGATGCCATGGCCGGCCAGGTGCACATGCTCTTCGGCAACGTGCTCTCGATGTTCACGCACGTGAAAAGCGGACGCCTGCGCGCGCTCGCCGTGACGACGGACCGGCGCTCGAAGGTGCTGCCCGAGCTGCCGACGATCGCCGAATCGGGCGTGCCTGCCTACGAGAACAGCACGTGGCACGGCTGGCTCGCGCCGGCCGGCGTGCCGCCCGCGATCGTGAACCGGCTGAATGCAGAGCTCGTCAAAGCCGCGCAGGCGCCCGATCTCGCGGAAAAGCTGGCAGCCGACGGCGGGGAGGGCGTTAGCAGCACGCCCGAGCAATTCGCACGGCTCATCGCGACTGAAACTGCGCGCTGGGGCAAGGTCATCAAGGAAGCCGGCATCACGCTCGAGCCGTGAGCATGCCGCGCCGGAAGGAACGCTTGGACATCGCGCGCGCGCTCATCGTCTGTGGCGTCCTGGCCATGTCTGCCCTTTGTGCCACTCCGAGCCGTTCGCAGACGGAAACGTATCCCGCGCGCCCGGTTCGCGTGATCGTCGGACTCGCGCCGGGCGGTGCAACGGACATCCAGGCGCGGCTCTTCGCGCAGAAGCTGACCGAGAGCATGGGCCGGCCCTTCGTCGTCGAGAACCGCGCCGGCGCCGGCGGCACGATCGCCTACGCAATCGTTGCAAAATCACCGCCGGACGGATACACGCTGGTTGCGGCCGCGAGCGGGTTCTCGAGTACGCCGCTCTTCTATCCGAAGCTCCCCTACGATCCGTTCAAGGATTTCGCTCCCGTCTCGCTGCTGGTGCAGGCGCCGTTCCTGCTGCTCGTGCATCCGTCGGTACCGGCAAAGTCGGTACGAGACCTCGTGTCGCTCGCCCACGCGCGGCCCGGTATGATCGATTTCGGCTCCGCGGGTCACGGCACTTCCACCGGGATGGCCCTGGATCTCTTCCGGATCATGGCGCGCGCGAAGATCACGCATGTCCCGTACAAGGGCATCGGGCAGGCGCTGGTGGACACGCTCGCTGGCCAGGTGCACGGGTACTTCGGCAATCCGCTGTCGAGCCTGGTGTACGCCAAGGCGGGCAGGTTGCGCGCGCTGGCGGTGACCAGCGCGACACGCTCCAGGGTTCTGCCGGACCTCCCGACCGTCGCGGAATCGGGCGTGCCGGGCTACGAGTCGACGACCTGGCACGGATGGCTCGCGCCCGCCGCCACCCCGCCGGCGGTCATCAGCAGGTTGAACGCGGAGCTCGCGAAAAACGCGCGGGCGCCGGACCTTGCGGACAAGCTCTCGTCGGACGGCGCGGAGCCGCTCGGCAGCACGCCCGAGCATTTCGCCCGCCAACTGGTAATAGAGGCGGATCGCTGGCGCAAGGTCGTGACTGAGACCGGCATAGCCACGCGATAGGGGACTCGGCAGCCGAACCGGACGCGAACAAACGAATCCCGGACCTGTCGAAACCTGTCTTCCCCCGAGCGGGCTCCTGAGCGATGACGGCGAGATCCATCCTGCTGATCGAAGACGATCGAAATTGCGAAGCGCTGCTGTTGCGGGCGCTTCAAAAGAGCGATTTCGCCGGCGAGGTCGTCGTGGCGCGAGATGCCGGCGAGGCCATGAGCCACCTGTTACCGGCCGGCAGCCCGGCGCACGGCGTGGCTCCGCGGCCGTGCGCCGTCTTCCTGGATCTCAGCCTCCCGGGCGTGGACGGGCTCGAGCTCCTGCGATGCATCCGGGCCGACTACGCGATCCGCTGCCTGCCGGTGGTGATCTTCAGCTCGTCCCTGCAGGAGGAAGACATCCGGTGCGCGTACGCCGAGGGCGCCAACAGCTACGTGCGCAAGCCCGTCGACGCCGGGGAGCTCGCCGAAACCGTGCGCCGCCTCGCGGCGTACTGGTCGACGCTCAACGAGCCGCCGCCGGAGCGTTGACGGTCGCGAAAAGCGCTGCGGGACGAAAAAGAATCGACGGCGCAAAAAAATCCACAAATTCTGTGGATAAGTCGGTGCACAAGCTCCGCCATTCGCCCCACAAGCGCCGTCCCGCGGGCGTTTGCGGGATGCTGCCTGTTTTTTGTGCGCAAGGCCGATGTCTCGACTTCCGCGCAGTACCGGGGCTGAAGCGGCGAATCCGCTCTTGAATTCAGCGCGTTACTGACCTATGGTACGCCCGCTTTCCAACATTCTTCCGCGGAGTGCGAATGAATAATCCGGATCCTCAATTTGAAGACAACCTGAACTGGGCGGACTGCTGCGACGCGCTGCACGCCGAGTATTGGCTGCGACGGATGAATGAAGCGAAGCTCGCCCGACGCTCCGCGCAGCTTGTTCGCATCGCGGATCGCGACCGGCAGGCGCAAGGCGCGGAGACACCGCAGGCGCGGGAAGAGCGCTGATCGCTTGCCGCGCTGCGGCAGTTGGAATAGATTGCCCGCTACGCATTGAGCATAAGGCGTGTTGCTGCGCCTGCTCAATCGATCACGTACCGGGGCGATAATCCATGCACATGCGCCAGGCGCTGTGGGCTGCGACCCTCGCGCTTCTGGGGGCAGCCGGGGGCCCAACTTACGCCCAGGCGCCGAAGGGCGCGCCGTATCCGGCAAAACCGGTGCGCATCGTGGTGGGTTACGCGCCCGGCGGCGCTACCGATATCGTCGGGCGTCTCGTCGCGCAGAAGCTGCAGGAGGCCACCGGCCAGACGTTCTTCGTCGAGAATCGACCGGGAGCCAGTGCCACGATCGCCTCCGAAATGGTGGCCCGCTCCGCGCCCGACGGCTACACGCTCATCATCGCTGCGACGACCTCGCACTCGATTCTGCCGAGCCTCATGAAGCTCACCTACGATCCGCAGCGCGATTTCGCGCCGGTAACCCAGCTGGTCACTTCGCCCCTGCTGCTCGCCCTGCATCCGTCGCTGCCGATCCGCTCCGTCGCGGACATGATCAAGCTCGCGCGTGCCCGGCCGGGTCAGCTCACCTTCGGGGCGGGCGGCACCGGCACGCCGCCACACCTGGCGGGCGAGCTGTTCAAGCAGATGACGGGCGTGGACATGCTGTACGTGCCCTACAAGGGCGAAGCGCCTGCGATCTCCGACCTGCTCGGCGGGCAGATCTCGCTCATTTTCTCCAACACGGTCGCGGTCCTGCCGCAGGTGCAGGCGGGACGCCTGCGGGGCATCGCGGTGACCGCACCCGCCCGCCTGGCCACGTTGCCCGAGTTTCCCACCGTCGCCGAATCGGGATTGCCCGGCTTCACGGTGGAGTCGTGGTTCGGCCTGGTGGGCCCGGCAGGCATGCCCGACGCCGTGGTCTCCCGGCTCAATACCGAAACCGTCCGCGCCATGACTCAGCCCGACCTGCGCACGCGGCTCGCGAACCAGGGGCTGTTCGTGGTTACCGGCGCGCCCAAAGACCTCATCACGCTCATGCAGACTGAAACCGCGAAATGGGCGAAAGTGGTGAAGGCGGCCGGGATCAAGATCGAGTGAAAAGGAATGCACCGGCGGACGCGCTTCTACCGCCCGGCGCATTCCTCCCGCAGGAGCTTTGCTCCCGCCACCATCGCCTTCATCTTTCCGAAAGCCACGTCGCGCGGCAGGTATTTCATGCCGCAGTCGGGCGCGACGACGATGTCTTCGGCCCTGACGTAGGGCAGCGCGCGGCGGATGCGCGCGGCGACCGTATCCGGCGTCTCGACCGCCATGTCGTTCAAATCGATGACGCCCAGCAGGATTTTCTTGCCGGGCAGCCCCTTCAGAACGGAGCAGTCGAGGCCGGACTGGGCGGTTTCGATGGAAACCTGCTTGCAACTGCAACCCGCCAGCTCGCCGAGGAAGGAATAGCCGGAAGGCCGCGCGTGGATCACGGCAGCGTAGCCGAAGCAGATGTGTACCGCCGTCGTTCCCGCGATACCCTCGAGCGCGTGGTTCAACGCCTGCAGGCCGTACTGCCGCGCCTTTTCCGGACGCGCCTGCATGTACGGCTCGTCGATCTGCACGATGTCGGCGCCCGCGGCGAAGAGATCGCGGATCTCCTCGTTGACCGCGGCCGCGTAATCCATCGCCGCCTCCGCTTCGTCCCGGTAGTAATCGATCTGCGCCTGCTGTGACATCGTGAACGGCCCGGGCACGGTCATCTTGATCGGCTTCGCAGTGTGCGCCCGCAGGAACTTCACGTCCTCGACCTCGACGGAATGCCGGCGCCGGACTCTTCCGACGACGCGCGGCACCGGGTTGGGGTGGCCGGAGCGGTCGAGCGCCGTGCCGGGGTTGTCGATGTCCACGCCTTCGAGCGCGGTCGCGAAGCGGTTCGAATAGCTTTCGCGGCGGATTTCACCGTCGGTGATGATGTCCAGGCCCGCCTCTTCCTGCGCACGTATCGCGAGGAGCGTCGCGTCGTTCTGCGCCTCCTCGAGCAGCGGCTCCGGCACGCGCCACAGCTCTTTCGCCCGCACCCGCGGCGGGAAACGTCCCGCGAGCTTCTTGCGGTCTATCAGCCACTCGGGCTGCGGGTAGCTGCCGACGAGCGTGGTGGGAAACAACATGCAGGATTCTCCTTCCGGGGGCTGGACGGCTCGCCTTGTGCCCGGTGGCGGAATCATCCATCATCTTCCGCTCATTTGCACCTCGAACCGGCCGAAGAGGAGGACGCATGGCGCGCCCGAACTTGAAGCAGATCCGGAAATTCGTCCATCCCTACCGCATCACCAAGGGGCACAAGTTCCGCCTGAAGGACGTCGATCCGCGGGACACCCACGGGCTCAAGTCGGAGTCCAAGGGCAGGGCGAAGGAGCTGCTCGCGCACGGCGTGGAGTGGCTGGCCGACGAGCAGGAGCGCCTATACGCGCAGGACCGCTGGGGCGTGCTGCTCGTGTTCCAGGCGATGGATGCCGCCGGCAAGGACGGCACGATCAAGCACGTCATGTCGGGGGTCAATCCGCAGGGCGTTCAGGTGCACTCGTTCAAAGGGCCGTCCAGCGAGGAGCTCGACCACGATTTCCTGTGGCGCTGCATGAAGGCGCTGCCCGAGCGCGGGCGCATCGGTATCTTCAACCGCTCCTATTACGAGGACGTGCTGGTCGTGCGCGTGCACGAGGAGCTGCTGGCGAAGCAGAAGCTGCCCGGAAAACTCGTGACCAAGGGCATCTGGGAGGAGCGCTACGAGGACATCAACGCGGTCGAGCGCTACCTTTCCCGCAACGGCTACGTCATCCTGAAGTTCTTCCTTCACGTCTCGCGCAGGGAGCAGAAGAAGCGCTTCCTGGAGCGTCTCGACGAGCCCGAGAAGAACTGGAAGTTCTCCAGCGCCGACGCGCGGGAGCGCCAGCACTGGGACCGCTACATGGAGGCCTACGAGGACATGATCCGGCACACCGCCAGCAAGCACGCGCCGTGGTTCGTCGTGCCTGCCGACAACAAGTGGTTCACGCGCCTGGTCGTGGCGGCGGCGGTCGTGGAGGCGCTGGAGGAGCTGGACCTCCGTTTCCCCGAGGTGGACAAGGAAAAGCGCGCCGAGCTCGCGAAGGCGCGGCGCATGCTGATGCGTGAGTAGGTTCTAAATCGCGCCGGCGGCGCGACCGGTCAGCGCGTTGCGGCGGCGAGCGGCTCCGTCACGCCCGCGTCACGCACGGTGAGGCGCGACAGCTCGGGGTTGGCCTTCCATTCTCTGTAGTGCGGCAGGACGCCGAGGCCGCTGTCGAGCTTCTCGCCCGGCATGGCGGCGGACTGACCCGAGGCGGAGACGCCGGCGAACAGGAACGTGCCGACGATGACTGCTCCAGCGACGAACTTGGAATACATGGTGGCCCCCTTTCTGACCGGGAACAGGACTGTCCCCTGCCTGTAGTAACGGCAGTTGCCGCGGAAAGTTGACCCCACAGCTCATAGCTCATGGCGCGCGGCCCGTAGCCCGCAGCCCGCAGCCCGAAGCCCGAAGCCGGGCGTAGTCCTAGCGCCTCCTGCGGTATGCGTCGCGCACCTCGGCCCGCAGGCGCTCGGGCTCCCATTTCTTCGACAGGAACTTGTGGATGCCCGCGACGTTGACCGCGCCTCTCATCGTCACGGAATCGTCCTCGCTCGTGGCGACCACGCGCACCGCGGCGGGGTAGAGCTTTCTCACGTTGTTCAGGAACTCGACCCCGGTCATGCCCGGCATGCTGTGGTCGCTCACGACGATGTCGATGTCGGCACCGTGGAGGGCGAGCGCCTCGAACCCGGCCTGGGCGCTATTGGCCGTCATGATCCGGAAATCGTCCGACGCGAGCGCGCGTCCGAGCAGCTCCAGGTCGGCGTCGCTGTCGTCCACCAGCAGGAGCGCTGGAGCCTGCCTGGCGCCTGCCGATTCCGGATTCGGGAGCCGGCGGTTTTCCTTGAGCGCGCGCGTGCAATCCGCGACTTCCATCGGACGCGCAAAGAAGAACCCCTGCATTTCGTCGCAGCCGTGCTCGCGCAGGAACTTCATCTGGCCCGGGGTCTCCACGCCCTCCGCGACTACCCGTACCTTCAGGCTGTGCGCGAGATTGATGATCGTGAGCGTGAGGGTGGCGTCGTCCGGGTTGCTGATGGCGTCGCGGATGAATCCCCGGTCTATCTTGATCGTGTCGAGCGGAAATCGCTTCAGGTACGCCAGGCTGGAGTAGCCGGTGCCGAAGTCGTCGATCGACAGCCCGACCCCGAGGTGCTTCAGCTCGCGCAGCATCTGCACGGCTTCCTCGGCGTCGCTCATGAGCAGCGACTCGGTCAGCTCCAGCTCGATCAGGTCGGGCGCGACGCGCGCTTCGCGCAGGATCTGCCCGACGAGCGCGGCGAAGTTCCGGTCCTGGAACTGCCTCGCGGATACGTTGACTGCCACCGGGCGCGGCACGATGCCCTGCGCGCTCCATGCGGAGAGCTGCGCGCATACGGAACGCAGCACCCATTCGCCCACCGGCACGATCAATCCGGTGTCCTCCAGGATGGGGATGAATTCCAGCGGCGGCACCAGCCGGTCGCCGTTCTGCCAGCGCAGCAGCGCCTCGAAGCCGCTGATCGCCCCGGTGTCGAGCCGGGCCTTCGGCTGGTAATGCAGCCGGAACTCGCCGCGGTCGAGCGCTCCCCGCAGCCGGGTCTCGAGCTGCAGGCGCTCCACCAGCCGCTCGTTCATGTCCGGGAGATAGAACTGGTAGCAATTGCGTCCCTGCTCTTTTGCCCGGTACATCGCGGTATCCGCGTTCTTGATGAGGGTATCCGGATCCTTGCCATCGGCGGGGTGCAGGGCGATTCCGATGCTGGCGGAAATGTACGCTTCGTGGCCGTCGAGCGCGAACGGCGCGGCGAGCGCCTGGACTATCTTCTGCGCGACGAGCCCGGCGTC
Source organism: Burkholderiales bacterium (assembly GCA_035649495.1). GTDB lineage: Bacteria > Pseudomonadota > Gammaproteobacteria > Burkholderiales > SG8-41 > SG8-41. The sequence goes on from DASRJL010000062.1 coordinate 15,031, forward strand.
GTCCGCCTTCGCCAGGCTGGAGAGGATCACCGCGAACTCGTCCCCGGAGAGGCGTGCGACGGTGTCGCCGGCACGCACGCACTCCGTGAGGCGCGCCCCGACCTGCGCGAGCAGCTTGTCGCCGATGGCGTGTCCGAAGGTGTCGTTCACCGTCTTGAACCGGTCGAGGTCCGCGAACAGCACCCCGGCGAGCCAGCCGTTGCGCCGTGCCTGCACGAGCGCCTGTCCCAGCCGGTCACGGAAGAGATGCCGGTTGGGCAGGCCCGTCACCGTGTCGAATTGCGCGAGACGGGTAAGCTGGTCCTCGGCGTGCTTGCGCTCGATCGCGATGGCGAGGATGTTGGCCACGCTCCGCAGAAAGCTCACTTCTTCCTCGGTGAAGCGACGTGGCTCGAGCGAGTACACGCCCAGCACGCCGATGACGGCGCCCGGCCCGAAGATCGGGACGTGCGCGCTGCTGCGCACGCCCAGCTCGACGAGCGGGGAGTGCGGAAACGGAGACGGTGCCGCACAGTCTTCGACCACGACCGGCTCCCGGCTCGAGACTACGTGTTCCAGGCGCATGCCCGGCGCGAGCTGTACCACGCGCTCGCCCACCCATTCCTGCGGCAGACCGACGGCGGCCCGATAGATGAGCTGCTTGCGGGCAGGATCGTATTCCAGCACGTTGGCGCAACCGCTCTTGAGCGTGCTCGTGACGAGCTCGGCAGCGCGGTCCAGCATCTCGCTCAACGCCGGACCCGCGAGCGCCTGCTGGCCGAATTCCGCGATCAGGCGCTGCATCAGCGCGTACCTGCGGATCTTGTCCTCGGCCTGTTTGCGGGCCGTGATGTCCCGGCCGACGCCGCGATAGCCCTTGAACGCGCCTGTGGCATCGAAGATCGGCTCGCCGCTGATGCCGACCCAGGCCTCGGTGCCGTCGGCCGCGATGCGGGAGAACTCCAAGTCGTGGAACGGCTGGTGCGCTTCCACCACGGCCTGGTGCGCCGCCCAGTCCGCCTTGGTCATGCTGGGGGAAGCAATCTCCCAGCGCAGCTTGCCGATCTGGGCGCGGGCGCCGTAGCCGCTGCGCCGGTCGGACGCGTTGGTCAGCGCCACGAAGCGGAAATCGGCGTCCTGCTCCCAGTACCAGTCGGAGGAGAGCTCGGTCAGGCTGCGGAAGCGGGCCTCGCTCTCGCGCGCGGCGAGCTCCGCCTGCTGCAGCTCGACGGTGCGTTCCCGCACCCGCCGCTCGAGCTCCGCGTTGACGCTGTGCTCGCTGTCGTAGAGCTCGCGCATCTCGCGCGAGGCGATCTCCATCGAGCGCTCGGACAGTTGCCGGGCGTCGTCGGACTGATGGTAGTAGGCGTTGATGCGCTCGAGCAGGCGCCGCCATTGCTCGGCATCGGGCAGTGTCTCGGCGCTCAGGCCGAGGCGCTCGATCTGGCGTTTCAGCAGGCGGTGCATGAGATCAGGCCTGCGCCTCGGCGATGGTGGTGAGCGTCATGGTCTGGTTGTGGAGGTCGCAGTGCCCGCTCGCGTAGGGCGAGATCTCGCCATACGAATAGAAGCCGATCTGGCGCGTGCCCGGGGGCAGCACCTCGAGGCTCGCCTCCGTTTCCTCCTCCGTGCGCTCGCCGAGCACCAGGCGCCGCCCGATGCAGCTGATGGCGATCGCGAGCGGCTCGGAGCCGGCGGCGGCACCACCGCGTGCCGATACCGCCGCTTCGCCCGCGCCCTGGATCAGCCGGTCGAAGTTGGCGCACATGAGCTGGGCGTAATCGCCCTCGGGGATGTCACCGGCGAACGTCATGGACTGGGCCGCCTCGTCCACCGCGAGTATGGTGCGCACCAGCCGCTTCTCGTCGTCGCGGCCCTTGCGCAGGGTCAGGGGAAAGAGCAGGCCTGCCGCGGGCAGCCCGCTCGCGCGCTCGCCGAGATAGTCCTTGTAGAGCTGAAGCGCGGGCTTGCCGTCCAGCTCGTAGAGGACGTTGCCGCACGAGCGCGTCACCAGGCGCTCGACGCCGAACACGTCCCAGCCGCCCTTGGAGCCGTGGCCGACGCGCACCGCGTCGCCGTAGAGGCCGACGGCGGACACGTGGCCCGGCGCGGGACGCCGGTCCGCGATCACCCAGGTGCGCGCGAAGCGGTCGCCGTCCCCGGCGAGCCCGCCGGTCACCGTGACGGGCGGCGGCAGCACGGCGTTGAAGCCGCGCACGAGCTCGCTGCCATTCACCTGCAGCCCGTCGGAGAGGATCAGCACGGCGCGAAGATCGGCGGCATTCAACTGCCGGCTGAGCGTCTCGCCGGCCGCGAACGAGTCGCCGGTCCCGCCGATCTGCGCGGTTGCGAGACGCAGCGTGGTGCGCTCGAATTTCGCGACCGCGACCGCCAGGCTGTCGTCGTAGATGCGGGTGCCGTGGATCTCGCCCGAGCTGGAGCAGCCCACGATCGTGGAGCGGGGATAGGCGCCCATGACGCGCTCGAGCGGGGCAGGGTGATCGATGAGGCCCGACGCGCCGAACAGGACGACCAGGGTGCGATCCGAATCGAGGGCGCCGTCCGGCGCGACGGACCAGGCGCCTGCGGTATAGCTGAAGGTTTGTGTTTTCATGGCCATTTTTCCGGCGGGCCTGACGATTTCTCTCACGCCGCGCGCAGCCGCGTCGCGCCCGGGGTCGCGACGTCGGCGAGCCGCCGGTCCTCGATCAACGCCTGCAGGCATTCTTCGGCGGGCATCGGGCGGGCGAAGTAGTAGCCCTGCATCTCGTCGCAACCGTTGCGGCGCAGGAAATCGAGCTGGGCGCCCGTTTCCACGCCTTCGGCGACGACCTTCAGGCGCATGCTGTGGGCGAGGTTGATAATGGTGAGCGTGAGCGTGGCGTCGTCCGGGTCGGTGACCGTGTCGCGGATGAACTCGCGGTCTATCTTCAGCGTGTCGAGCGGGAAGCGCTTGAGATACGCCAGGCTGGAATAGCCGGTGCCGAAGTCGTCGATCGACAAGCGCACGCCCAGGCTCTTCAGCTCGTGCAGCATCTCTGCCGCTTCCTTGGCGTCGCCCATGAGGAGCGACTCGGTCAGCTCCAGCTCCAGGAGATCGGGCGCGACCCCGGTCTCGCGCAGGATCTGCGCGACCATCAGCACGAGGTTCTTGTGCTGGAACTGCCGGGTGGAGAGGTTGATCGCAACGGGCCGCGCGGCGATGCCTCGTTCCTGCCACTGCCGGATCTGCTCGCACACCCCGCGCAGCACCCATTCGCCCACCGGCACGATGAGCCCGGTGTCCTCGAGGATCGGGATGAAATCGGCGGGCGACACGAGCCGCTCGCCGTTCTGCCAGCGCAGCAGCGCCTCGAAGCCGCTGATCGCGCCGGTGTCGAGGCTGACCTTCGGCTGGTAGTGCAGCCGGAACTCGCTCCGGTCGAGCGCGCCGCGCAGCTTCGTCTCGAGCTGCAGGCGCTCCATCAGCCGCTCGTTCATCTCCGGCAGGTAGAACTGGTAGCCGTTCCTGCCCTGCTGCTTGGCGCGGTACATCGCTGTGTCCGCGTTCTTGAGCAGGGTATCGACCTGGTCGCCATCGCCCGGGTAGAGGGAGACGCCGATGCTCGCCGAGATGTAGGCCTGGTGCCCGTCCAGCTCGAAGGGCGCGGCGAGGGCGTTCACCACTTTCTGGGCGACCATTCCCGCGTCGTCGGCCTTCGCCATGCCGGAGAGCACCAGCGCAAATTCGTCGCCGGAGATGCGGGCGACGGTGTCGGCGCTCCTCACGCACTCGCCGAGGCGCGCCGCGACCTGCTTCAGCAGCGTGTCGCCGACGGCGTGCCCGTAGGTGTCGTTCACGGCCTTGAAGCGGTCGAGATCGATGAACAGTACCGCGACCTGGCGCCCGCTCCTCCGTGCCTGCGTGAGCGATTGGCCGAGACGGTCGCGGAAGAGGTGCCGGTTGGGCAGTCCCGTCACCGTGTCGAACTCCGCCAGGTGGGCGAGCTGGTCCTCGGCGTTCTTGCGCTCGACGGCGATCGCCAGGATGTTGGCGACGCTGCGCAGGAAGCTGACGTCGTCCTCGGTGTAGCGCCGCCGCTCACGCGAGTGGACGCCCAGGAGACCGAAGGCGCCGCGCGAGCCCAGGATTGGAACCCGCGCGCCGCTCTTCACGCCCAGGACGGCGAGGCGCGACGCGTTGAAGCCGGCGCTCTCCTCGAAGTTCTCGCACAGGAACGGCTCGCCCTGCGTGAGAACGTAGTGCACCCGGCTGCCGGGGGTCGCGGACACGAGGCGGTGCCCGACCCATGCCTCCGGCCAGCCCGACACCGCCCGGTACCGCAGCTGCTCGCCGTCCGGCTCGAGCTCGAGCACGTCGGCGAACTCGACGTCCAGCGTGCTGGAAACGAGCGCCGTCGCCCTGTGCAGCACGTCGCCGATATCGCCGCTCGCGAGCGCCTGCTGCCCGAACTCGGCGATCAGGCGCTGCTGCAGGGCCTGGCGGCGGATTTTCTCGTCGGCTTCCTTGCGCTGGAGGAACTGACCGATCTGGCTGCCGATCGCGCTCACGGCGCGCAGCAGGCGGTCGTCCGGCTCGCGCACCTCGCGCGAGGAAAAGATGAGCACGCCGATGGTCTTGCCCTCCGCCGTGACCGGGATGTCGAACTGGGCGCGCACGCCCATGTCCACCGAATGGGACTTCCGCAGGCTGCGCGGGTCGTTCCTGATGTCGGGAGACCACAGTGGCTCGCCGCTGTCCCATACGCGCCCGACGAGTCCTCCGCCGTGGCCGAACACGACGGTGCGCGAGCGCTCGACGAACTGCTCGAAGGCCGTCCCGGGAACGTGCCATGCCGCGGCAAAGCGCAGCACGCCGGCGAAATCGTCGGCGTGAAAGTAGCGGCCGCACTCCCAGTCCTGCGTTTCGCACATGACGCGGATCGCCGCCTGCAGCCCGGATTCGGCGCTTTCGGCTCCCGCCAGGCTGCGCGTCACGGCGTGCTCGAGCGCCAGCAGCTTCTCCTCGCGCTTGCGCGCCGTGATGTCCTTGCCGATGCCGCGGTAGCCCTTGAACCGGCCCGCGGCGTCGTGCATCGGCTCCCCGCTGATGCTCACCCAGTGCGACGAGCCGTCCCCGGCGATACGGTTCAATTCGAGGTCCTGGAACGGCTGGTGCGCCTCCACCAGCGCGCGGTGCGCCGTCCAGGCCGCATCGGTCATGTTGGGCGCGGACAGCTCCCAGCGCCGCTTGCCGATGTGGGAGCTCGCGCTGACGCCGGTCCGGCGGTCGATCTCGTTCGACATGTCCACGAAGCGGTACTCGGCGTCCTGCTCCCAGTACCAGTCCGACGAGAGCGTGGTGAGGCTGCGGAAACGCTCCTCGCTCTCGCGCAGCACCGCCTGGGCGTCCTTGCGCTGCAGGAACTGGCCGATCTGGCTGCCGATGGCGCGCACCGCGCGCAGCAGCCTGTCGTCGGGCTCGCGCGGCGCGCGCGAGGCGAACACCAGCACGCCCGCGGTCTTGCCCTCGGCGGTGACCGGAAAGGCGAGCACGCCGCGCATGGGATCGTTCGTGCCGACGGCTGGCCGCGCGGCGCCCGGCTCGTTCCGGACGTCGGCGGACCACAGGGGCTCGCCGGTGTCCCATGCCTGACCCGGCACTCCCGCGCCGCGCTCGATGGTGGCCTCGCGCGAGGACTCGACGAAGCGCTCGATCGCCGGGTCCGAGACACACCAGCTCGCGGCCGTGCGCAGCAATCCCGCGGCCTCGTCCACGCGAAGATAGAGCCCGCAATCCCAGTCCTCCGTCTCGCACATGGCGCGCATCACGGCCTGGAGCGCCGTGCCCGAGTCCTCGCATTCCGAGAGGCTGTGGGCCACGGCGTGCTCGAGGTTCTGCAGCTGCTCGGCGCGCACCCGCTCGCTCACATCGCGCACGATGGCGACGATGATCCAGCCCCGGTCGGAGCGGGCGGCGCGGCGGAAGATCTCCACCGGCACGAAGGTCCCGTCCTTGCGGCGGTGCACGCTCTTCATCCACGTCGTCTGGCCGCTGGCGATCATCTCGTCGTAGGAGCGCTCGAGCTCCTCGCGGGTGAGCCCCCCCACGTCCTGCGGGCCCTTGCGCAGCATCTCCTCGCGCGTGTAGCCCTGCATCTCGCACGCCGTGGCGTTGACGTCGATGTAGCGCATGGTCGCGCGGTCGACCAGCATGATCATGTCCGAGGACGTGTCCATCGCGGCACGGAAGCGCTGCAGCTCCTCCTCGTTCCTCCGGCGCTGCACGAACTGGCCGATCTGGCTACCGATCACGTGCGCGGCCTGCAGGAGCCGCTCGTCCGGCTCGCGTATCTCGCGGCTGGAGAACCCGAGCACGCCGATCGTCCGTCCTTCGGAGGTGACGGGGAACAGGAACGCGCCGCGCACTCCCGACTCGGCGGTGTACGCCGCGCGCACCGCGCGGCCGTCGGTGGTGAGATCGGCGATCCACAGCGGCTCGCCCGATTGCCACGACTTTCCGATCAGGCCCACGCCCGGTGCGTAGGAAAGACCCTGTGAGCGTTCGAGAAAGGTCTGTATGCCCTTGCTCTCCACACCCCATCCTTCGTCGAATCGCAGCACCATTGCCGCTTCGTCGAGCCGGAAATAGCGGCCGCAATCCCACCCTTCGGTTTTGCATACCGCGCGTATTACCGATTTCAGCGCGGAGGCGGCGCCGTCCGCCTCGGCGATACAGCGGGTGACGGAATGCTCGAGCCGCAGCAACTGCTCGGCACGCTGCTGGGTGGCGCGCAGCCTCAGATTGGAGAGTCCGTAGGCGATGTCGTGCGCCAGCTCCTCGAGCAGCGCCAGCTCGCCGCCGTCGAAAGCGTCGGGCTCGGAGGAGAGTATGCCGAGGACTCCCAGCACCACGTCTCCGGAGATGAGCGGAAGCGAGGCGGCGGCCTCGAACCCGCACTCCACGACGTGCTGGCGCCACTTCGAGAAGAACGGATCGGTCTGGATGCGACGGACGGCTTGCGACTTGCGGCTGCGCACCGCAGCGCCGGTGGGGCCCTGCCCCGCTACGTCCGTCCCCCACGAGATCTTCGCGGCCGCCAGGTGATCGACGTACTCCCCGGCGCTGGCCACCGGCTCTATGGTTTTCGCTTCGTCGTGGTGCACGAGGCCGACCCACGCCGTGCGGTAGCCGCCGGACTCCACCACGATGCGGCACATGTCGCGCAACAGCTGGTTCTCGTCCGTGGCGCGGATCAGGATGCGGTTGCACTCCGCCATGACCGTGCGCGCACGCGTGACCATGTGCAGGTGTTCCTCCACCTGCCGTTTCTCCCGCTCCAGACGCTGCCGTTCGAGCACCCGGCGCAGAATGTGAGGCAGCCGCGCAAGCTGCTGGGGGGTCTTGCTCAGGCAGTCGGCGACCCCGCGCTGCATGGCCTCCAGCGCGCGATCCGTGTCGGCGGTGAGCACAACCAGCGGCAACCCGGGATGCAGCGCCTGCACCGTATCGACCAGGGACATGCCTTCGCACCCGGGGAGGTCGAGCTCGGACAGGACGAGGTCGCAGGTCCCGGAGCGCAAGGCTTCCTTCAGCTCGTCGAGCGAGGAGACCTCGGTGACCTCGAAGTTCCCGTGCGCCGGCGCCAGGACGCGCTTCAAAAGCACGCTGCCCCGCTTCAGGCCATCTGCGTATAGTATGTGGGTGACAGTACTCATGCCGGGGGCCGGCCAACGGTTTGCCCATGGGCAGCGACCACAGGATTACGGCGCATTCCTTTCCCGGCTTTAGGTCAGTCGGCGGTTTTTGCGGGCAATTCTCGCGCTTCCCGGGAAACGTCCGGAGACCGGCAACATCATGAAACGCCAGAAGAAACCGAACGCGGAGCTGGTACGGGATCTGGTCGCGGCCAACCACATCCTGTTCAACGAAGGGGTGGTCGACGGGTTCGGCCACGTGAGCGCGCGGGACGACCGCGATCCCGGGCGATTCCTGCTTTCCCGCAGCATCGCGCCCGGAACGGTCACCGCGCGCGACATCATGGAGTTCGACCTGGAGGGCGAGCCCGTCGAAGCGAGAGGCCGCAGGCCGTACCTCGAGCGCTACATACACAGCGAGATCTACCGGGTGCGTCCTGACGTGCAGGCCGTCGTGCACAGCCATTCGCCCTCGGTCGTGCCGTACGGGGTTACCGGCAGGCAGTTGCGACCGATTTTTCACATGAGCGGCTTCCTGGGGCAGGAGACGCCGATTTTCGAGATCCGCGATGCCGGCGGGCCGGCGACGGACATGTTGATCCGCGACCGCAGATTGGGGGCCGCGCTCGCAAGATCGCTCGGGCAGGCAACCTTTGCCCTGATGCGTGGTCATGGCTCGGTGGCGGTGGGCGTTTCAATCAAGCAGGTCGTCTACCGGGCGATCTACGCCGAAGTGAACGCTCGCCTTCAATCCGATGCCTCGCGGCTGGGCGAGATCACGTTCCTCAACGAGCAGGAGGCCGCGCGAGCGATGGCGACCAACGACGGCATCCTCGACCGGCCGTGGGAGTTGTGGAAGGGGCGCGCGAAGAAGTAAACCGGTTATCGATAGACAACGTTAGGAGAGTGAATGAGGGGATGCCGGAGAGTGCGCCCGACGCAACGCGGGCGCTTGCCACGCTGTCAAATGGGTGAAGCCTGATGGGCGGCACACAGTTTCCGAATTAGGGCGCCGGGATGGCCATCGAATCATCGAAGACGCCGGGTACGCCGAGCACCCGTGAGCTTGCAGAACTGCGGGCTGCCGGGATGAGAACCCCGTTCGAGCGCCGCGTGATCATCTGCTCGCGCATGGCGGAGGGCTACCACCTCACCGAAGACGGGCGGAAGCATCTGCAGCACGTCTTCACGGTCTGGTTTCCGCGCTACGTCTATCGCGATCTGACCGATGACACCGCGCGGGTCGACGTCGTGGTGAGACAGGGCACCATCAGCGGACGCAGGGTATTCAGCACGTCGTTCCTGAGAGCGGACGGTACGGAGATCAAGAAAGCCGAATACGACGAGGACCGGTTGACCGGCGCACAGTGCCCGACCTACGACCAGGTGCGGAGCGGGTACTGTGGCAGCAAGGACGGCGCGGACTTTCGTCTCGTCATTTATACGCCCGGCCGAGTATGAACCATCGTTCTTGAACGCCCCGGGCTTTATCCGGGGAATCATCTTGCGTTAACCAAAGGGAGACGAGCCATGACGAAACGTGTAACTCTGGGTTTTGCAGCCATTCTGCTGGGGGTCACGACGGCGTTTGCCGCCGGTCCGAAGGAATACCAGGTCACGGGGCCGGTGCTCGATGTGACGAATGACGCCATCACCGTCGAGAAGGACAAGGAGAAGTGGGAAATCGCGCGCACCAAGGACACCAAGGTGACTGGTGACCTCAAGAAGGGGGCTCGCGTCACGGTCAAGTACACCATGACCGCGGCCAGCGTCGAGGTCAAGGATGCCGGAAAGGGCAAGACCGAGAAGAAGGAAGAAAAGAAGAAGTAGCCTGAGCTTCAGGGACACTCCTTTCCCGTGCACGGTAGAGGGGTGACTACAGCAATGGTATGCCGGCGCTTGCGGGAACCAGGAGGGTCCTGTGATTCATCACACGTCCTGATCGAATGAGGGACAAGATCCGGTATGGAAGAGAAAATCACATTCGTATCGCAGGGGCTCAAGCTCGCCGGTGTCGTGCACGTTCCCGATGGCGACGCCGCGCGCCCGCGTCCCGCCTTCCTGGTGCTGCACGGATTCGGGAGCAACAAGGACAGCGGCGGCACGGTAGCCACCGCGCGGCTCTACGCGAGCCTCGGCTACGTGGCGCTGCGCTTCGACATGCGCGGCTGCGGGGAGAGCGAAGGGCCGCGCGGCCGCGTCATCTGCCTCGAGCAGGTCGAGGACACGAAAAGCGCGCTCGCGTTTCTTGCCGGGTGGTCCGGAGTGGACCCGCAGCGCATAGCCGTCTCGGGCCAGAGCTTCGGTGCGGCGGTCGCCATCTACACAGCCGGCGTGGACCGGCGCGTCGCCGCCTGCGTCTCCTCGGGAGGCTGGGGCGACGGCGCGAAAAAATTCCGCAAGCAGCACGCTTCGCCGGAAGCGTGGCAGCGGTTCACCGACATGATGGAACGCGGGAAGCGGGAGCGCGAGCGCACCGGGAAATCCATCATGGTCTCGCGCTACGACATCGTGCCGATCCCGCCGGGACTGCGCGGCAACCTGTCGCAGAACTCGATCATGGAGTTCCCGTTCGAGGTGGTCGAGACCATGTACGCGTTCACCGCCAACGACGTGGTGGGCGCGATCGCGCCCCGCCCGCTGCTGCTGCTCCATTCCTCCAACGACTCGGTTACGCCGACCGAGCAGTCGCTCGATCTCTTCGCCCGGGCCGGGCAGCCCACCGATCTGCATCTCATCGCGGACGTGGATCATTTCATGTTCGCGGAGGGCAACACGCTCGTGATCAATCTGCTGCGGAACTGGCTCGACAAGCATTTCCCGCCGGACGTCAGGAAGTGACCCGTGACTCGTGGCGGAGAGTAAAACACCTGCGCCCATCGTAGTCAGCGCCGAGGCGCTGCGGCGTTTCGTTGCCGGAGTCTTCGAAGCGAAGGGCATGCCGCGGGCGCACGCGGCTACTGTGGCAGACGTGCTGGTCTGGGCCAACCTGCGCGGGACGGATTCGCACGGCGTATCGCGCGTCCCGCGCTACCTCGAGATGATCGAGGCCGGCGACCTGAACCCGGCAGCCGAGCCGCAGATCCGGACCGAAAGCGCGGCGTCCGTCCTGATCGACGCCGATCGCGCCGCCGGCCCGGTGGCGATGACCTTTGCCATGGCCGCGGCCACGGACAAGGCGAAGCAGGTGGGCATAGGCCTTGCGCTCGCGCGGGCGACCACGCACACGGCCGCGCTCGGCTACTACACCCTGAAAGCGGCGGGGGAAGGTGTCGCGGCGATCGCCGCCTCGGCGTCGATTCCGAACATGGCGTATCACGGGGCGCGCGCCGCGGGCGTTTCCACGAGCCCGATCTCGATCGCGGTTCCCGGCGGCGAACGCGGTCCTGTCGTGCTCGACCTGGGTTCGGGCATCGTTTCGATCGGCGGGCTCGCGCTGGCGCGGAGACAGGGGAAGCCCATACCTGAAGGCTGGGCGCTCGACGAGGCCGGCATTCCGACTACCGACCCGCAGCGCGCGGAGATACCCCTGCCAATGGCCGGGCCCAAGGGGTCCGGCCTGGCGCTGATGGTCGAGTGCCTGGCGAGCCTCATGGTCGCGAACCCGATACTCGCCGACACGGTCGGCCGGCCCGCCCGGGGGCGCCGCCACCGCCAGAACGCATTCGCGATCGCGATCGACGTCGCCCGGTTCGGGGACCCGGCGCTATTCGCACGCGAGGTGGATCGGCTCGCTGCTACGCTGAAGGCACTGCCCCGCAATCCGGACGTGCCGGAGATATTGATGCCGGGGGAGCGCGGCGCGCGCAGTTACGAGAAGCGCAGCCGCGACGGCATTCCCCTGCCGCGGCGGGTGGCCGATGAGCTGGCGCGCGTGGCGGAGCGACTCGGTATCGCGATTTTCCCGGTGAACTAGAACTTATCTGAAGAACGGCATATGTTTTTCGAAACTGGATCCCCGCCTTCGCGGGGATGACGTCCCGATCCTGACTGGCTATCTGCGTTTGCCGGCACCCGTCTGCGGTTGCGTTTCCTTGAGGCCGGCAGCGGCTTCCGCGAGCAGCCACTCGACGAACTGCCGCGCTCGCGGCCGCTCGCGCGCCTCGCGCGAGGTGATCACGAAATATTTCCGCCTCACCGTGACGCGGTCGCGGAACGGCGCCACGAGCTCGCCAGACTTGAGATAGCGCTCTATGAGGGGCGCGCGGCCGAGCGCTACTCCTTCGGCCTCCAGCGCCGCGCGCACGATCTGGTCGTAGTGGCTGAAATGCAGCGCGCCGGCGGGCTTGAGGTCCGCGACCTTCAGCGCGGCGAGCCATTCCTGCCACGTCAGCCAGGGCTGGGCGCCCTGCGGGTCGTCGAGATGCAGCAGCACATGGTGGCGCAGGTCGGATGGTTTTCTCAGGGAACGCGCCCGGTCCCGCGCGAGCCGGGGGCTCGCGACCGGAAACACGTCCTCGCCTATGAGCGGCGTTGCCGCCGGCGGCGCCGCGGCCGGCTCGCAGAAGCGAACCGCGACATCGATGCCGTCACGCTCGAGGTCCGCGATCTCGTTCGTTGCCGCGAGCCGCACGTCGGTTTCCGCGTGAACGGCCCGGAAGCGTGCAAGCCGCGGCACCAGCCACAGCGCTGCGAACGATACCGTGGTCGTCACGGTGAGCGGCCGCTCGTCCGCGAATGCGGAAAGGCGCGCCACCGCTTGCTCGATGCCGCCGAGCGCGACGGCTACCGAGCGCGCGAGCGCCTGGCCTTCCTCGGTCAATAGCAGCGAGCGGTTGAGCCGCCGGAAGAGCCTCACGCCGAGCTGCTCTTCGAGGGTTTTTACCTGGCGGCTCACCGCCGACTGCGTGATGTGCAGTTCCCCGGCCGCTTTCGTGAAGCTCATGTGGCGCGCAGCGGCCGCGAAGCCGCGCAACAGGTCCAGGGAGGGCAGGCGACTGCTTCGCATGATATTACCTCATGCGAATGATACCAAAATGTCGTTTGAGGCTGGGAAGAAGCGGGCGCATGCTGGCGGCCTGCGCTGGAGCAATCCATGCCTGGCGCGCATGCAAGAGAAAGGGCACATCATGACCACGACCACCCTGGAAACGAACGCGATGCGGGCCTGCCTGCGCCTCACCCCGGACCACCGCTTGATGCTCAAGAATGCGGCCGGGGTCCTGTTGACGCCGCTGTCGGGGCGCGCCTGGCTGACCATGGAAGGCGACCCGCGCGACATAGACCTGCGCCCGGGCATGCCCTACACCATAGAGCGCGACGGCCTCACGCTGGTGAACGCGTTCGAGCCCGGCGTCCTTCGCGTCAGCATCCCGCGCGCCCGGGTGAGCGCCTGGCGCCGCTGGGTTGCAGGGATCTGGGATCTAGTGATGATCTTCGCCGAAGCGCGGGCCCAGGCGAGGTTCGCGCGGGTGAATCGCCACTTGTGGTGATATCACGCGTTCACGACTCGACCACGACCAGCTGCCCGTCGCGCAGGCGCACGCGGTCGCCGTCGCGCACCGGGGGCGGGCTCTTGTAGGTGACGGTGCGGTGGGACCCGTCGTCCATCCTGACGATGACCTCGTAGATCTTGTCGCGCGATCCCGACTCGACTTTGTGCCCGACGAGCCCTCCGCCGACCGCGCCCGCGATCGTCAGCAGGGTCTTGCCGGAGCCGCCGCCGAACTGGTTGCCGATCACGCCGCCCACCACCGCGCCCCCGACCGGAGCGGCGTACTTCTTCCAGTCCGAGCTTTCGCTCACGCGGATCTGCTCGACCTTGCCGCAGTTCGTGCACTTCTTGCCCGTGGATTGCGCCGCCACGCTCACGGCAGGCCCAAGGGTCAGCGTCAGTGCAGCGCCGGCGACGGCCAGACGAAGAAATCGGTTCATGGCTCCCTCCGCTATTCGGGAATCGAGTTGAGATAAACCATCGCCGTCAGCAGCACGCTGGGCGTGCCGATCGCACCGAACCACATATTCATCACCTCCGAGATGTCGCCGCTCCTGAAGAGCCGCGCGAGCTCGCGGTTTACCGCGAGGCGCAGGTCGCTGTCCCCGCGCGGCAGCACGATCGCATACGGCTCGTACGAATAGTCCTGCTCGAGCATCTGCAGCTTGTCCGGATCACGCGCGTTCCTCGCGAGCAGGGCGAGGGCGATCCGGTCGCCGGCGAACGCCGCCACCGAGCCGTCCTGGAGCCGCGCCAGGCCCTCCGCCGGTGTCTTGACGACGACTACCTCCGCGTCCACGCGCTGCGCCTTGAGCGCTTGCCGCAGCAATTGCTCCGTGGTGGTGCCGCCCTGCACGGCGACTTTCTTGCCGGCGAGATCGACCGCGCGGCGCAACTTCGTGTCCTCGCGCATGAGCGCGTTGCCGCCGTCCACGAAGATCAGGCTGCTGAAGTCGACCTGCTTCTGCCGCGCCAGGGTGACCGTCGTCATGCTGCATTCCATGTCCACTTTCCCGTCCGCGACGGCCTTGAGGCGCGTCTGGGCTGTGACCGGGACCCAGTTCACCTTGAGCGACTTCAGCTTGAGCTCCCCCTTGATCGCGTTGGCGATGCGCGAGCAGAGGTCGACGGAGTACCCGGCGGGCTTGCCGTCGGTGCCGCGAAACGAGAACGGCGCCGCGTTGTCCCGGTAGCCCAGCGTGATCGTGCCGGAGTCCTTGATCCGCTTGAGCGCCCCGCTGTCCGCCTGCGCCCAGGTAGCGGCGCAGGACAGCGCGAGCGTGAGCACCAGTAGTCTCGACATGCTGCCCCCCTTTCGATCGTGCGGCCCGGACGGCGGACCGAGCGGGATATCCTCCGCGCCGGGACGGGCAATGTAAATTGGACCTAGGGGCAAGTAGAATGCGGGTTCCACGCGACACCCCATACGCAGGAGGACCATATTGTGAGCGATGCACAGAAAGCAGCCCTGAGCCCCGAGGTCGTCCTCGCAGAGATGAAAAAGAACGGCGTGACGCACGTCGTCTGGCTGCCCGACAGCGAGACCAACTGGCTTTTCCTGCTGATGAAGGCGGAGCCCTCCCTGACGCTCGTCGGCGTGAATCGCGAGGCCCTGGCCTTTTCCGCGGCCTCAGGCATCTACGCCGGCGGCAAGACACCGCTCATCCTGATCCAGAACACGGGTCTCATGGATTCCGGCGATTCGCTGCGCGGCTGGGCGCTCGGCATGCAGGTGCCGGTCGTGCTGATGGTCGGCTACCGCGGCTACACGCGCCACGGCGTCAATACCGACACCGCCGCGACGTATACCGAGCGGTTCCTGAACGCGTTCAACATCCAGTACTACCTGGTCGAGGACGGCGCCGACGCCGGGCGCATCTCGATCGCGTTCGAGGAGGCGAAGAAGACGAAGCGGCCCGTGGCCGTGCTGGTCGCCGACGAATACCACGGGTTCAACTGATTCAAATAGTGATGGAGGATGGTGATGAGAAATAGTGATGAGAAATGGTGATGAAGGTACGTCACCAGTATTCATCACCAGTAACTCATCACCAGTACTCATCACCCCTTGTAAAAAGGAAGCCAGGCCATGATGGACACCAGAGAACTGCTCACGGTCTTCAACAAGCACCGCGGCGACGCGATCGTCGTGCCGGGCCGCGGCGGCAAGCACTGGGTGGAGATCAGCACGAAGCGCAACCGCGACGTGGAGCTGGGCGATCCCTCGATGGGGGGGCACGGCGCTTTCGGAATGGGCCTCGCGCTGGCGCAGCCGAACCAGAAGGTCGTGCTGTTCGATTCCGACGGCGACATCCAGATGAGCATGGGCATACTCGCCACCATCGGCGAGCAGCAGCCGAAGAACTTCTACCACTTCATGCTCGACAACGAGTGCTACGCCACTACCGGCGGGCAGCCGGTGCCGCTCGCGAAGACGCTCAAGTACCACGACGTCGCCCGCGCCTGCGGTTATCCCCGCGCCTATGCCTACGACAACCTCGAGACGTTTTCCATCAACCTCGAGCGCATCCTCTCCGAGCAGGGCCCGGTGTTCATCGCGCTGAAAGTGAACCCCGACGTCGAGAACAAGCCGATAGGCTCGCGCGTGAAGTGGCGCAAGCGCTCGCAGGTGCAGGTCGTGATGGACCTCAAGAAGGAACTGGGCATCGCCTGATGCCGAGGCCGGCGCGGGGCCGCCGGCCTTGAAACGCGCACGAGCAGGGAGCCCCTGGCCGTGCGCGGGCCCGGATCAGATGCTGTTCATGAAGAGAGGATTGGGCGCCAGGTAGACGCGGATGTCGCGGTCGATGGTTCCCGGCGGCGCGATGTCCTTCAGGTTGATCGCGTTCTTCGTGGACGCGAAGCGCCAGCTGAATTCCTTGCCGCCCGCGACGAACTTGACGATGTCGTCCTCCATGACGTTCGCCCAGCGGGTATTGGCATCGATGGTGATGACCTTGTCGACCGGCAGGCCGGCGGCGATCGGCTCGCCGAGCAGGCTCGGTCCGCTGCGCGACTGCGCGAACGCTCCACTCGACAGCAGTGCCGCGAGCGCGGCGCCGACCAGTATGCAGCTTGTCTTGCGTGACATCAGAGGCTCCTTTGCGTTGTGAGATTTCCCGGCCGGCAAGCCGGCGGGGCCAGAACTTCAAGCCACGATACAGCGGGGCGTATCTCGGCATGCTAACGCGGTGGTTAAACATCAGTAACCCTTCCCGGCGGTTAATTTTCGTTAACCTGTGGGCCCGGCCGCGATGCGATATCATCCTGTGAACGCGGCAGGCACCCCACCCCCCGGAGTGGCCGCCGGGATGCGGAGTTGACGTTTGCGCTCAGGAAGTTACCGATGAAGATCCTGCTGATTGAAGACGACGCCGACACCTCGAGATTCGTCGCGAATGGGCTGCGGGAACGCGGCCACGTGGTCGACCAGTCGGAGGACGGCCGCGACGGGCTGTTCCTCGCCTCCGAGACGGGTTACGACGTCATGGTCATAGACCGCATGCTGCCGCGCGTGGACGGGCTCGCCATCGTCAAGACGGTGCGCGCCGCCGGGGTCAAGGCCCCCGTGCTCATATTGACGACGCTGGGCGGGGTGAACGACCGCGTCGAGGGGCTGGAGGCGGGCGCGGACGATTACCTGGTGAAGCCGTTCGCGTTCGCCGAGCTGCTCGCCCGCGTGAACGCGCTCGCGCGCCGTCCGCCCATCACGGGAGAGGAATCCGTGCTGCGCGTAGGCGACTTGGAGATGGACCGGTTGAAGCGCACGGTCACCCGCGCCGGCCGGCGCATCGAGCTGCAGCAGCAGGAATTCAAGCTGCTGGAGTACCTGATGCGCAACGCCGGGCAGGTGGTGACGCGCACCATGCTGCTCGAGAACGTCTGGGAGTTCCATTTCGACCCGCGCACCAGCGTGGTCGAGACTCACATCAGCCGCCTGCGCGCCAAGGTGGACCGCGACTTCGAGCGCGAGCTCATACACACGGTGCGCGGCTCGGGGTACTGCCTGAGTGAGCCCGCGTAGCTTCCTCGGCACCGCGAGCTTCCGGCTCGTCGCATGGTATGCGGCGGTGTTCGGCGCGTCCGTAGCGGTGCTGCTGCTCTCCGTCTACTGGATAACGCTCGCCGCGATCGAGCAGCAGTTGAAGGATTCCGTCGAGCGGGAAAGCCGGCTCCTGGTCGAGATCTATACCACCCGCGGCCTGGAGAGCGTATTGCGCGGCGTGCAGCGGCGTGTATCGGACCTGAGATCGCCGCGGCGCTTCCTGCTCCTGCAGGATCCCTCGGGGAAGGTCCTCGCCGGCAATCTCGACGCGAGGGCGCCCGACGTGGGGTGGAGCACGATCGAGGTGCCCGCCCCGCCCGCGGATCAGGCTTCGCGCGCCGAGGAGGCAGCCGGAAGCGCCGTCATCGCGCTGGGGCGCCGGCTTCCCGGCGGGGAATACCTGCTGGTCGGCGAGAACCTCTACCGCGCGGAGAAGGCGGAGGACGCGATCGCCCTGGCGTTCGGTTGGGGAATCCTGACGACCGTGCTGCTGGCCCTCGGCGGGGGCGCGCTGATCGCGGTGGGCTTCCTGAAGCGGATCGAGGAAATCAATCGCACCAGCCGCTCCATCATGGACGGAAACCTTTCCAACCGCGTCCCGATGCGCGGCAGCGGCGACGAAATGGATCAGCTGGCCGTCAACCTGAACGCCATGCTGGACCGGATCCAGGCGCTCATGGAGAGCTTGAAGCGGGTGTCCGACGATATCGCCCACGATCTGCGCACGCCGCTTTCCCGGCTGCGGCAGCGCCTCGAGGTCTCGCGAGCGCGCGTTGCGACGCCGGAAGGCTACGCGGTCGTCATGGACCAGTCCATAGCCGAGGTGGACGCCATCCTGGAGACCTTCCAGGCGCTCCTGCGCATCGCCCAGATCGAGGCCGGGACGCGGCGCGCGGCGTTTTCCGAGGTGGATCTCGGAGGAATCGTATCCGCCGTTGCCGAGACCTTCGCGCCTGTGGCGGAGGACAGCGGTCACCGGCTCCGTGCTTCCATCGAGCGCGCCGCGACGATCCAGGGGGACCGAGGGCTGCTGACGCAGATGGCGGCGAACCTGCTGGAGAACTCGATCCGGCACTGCGCGCCGGGCGCGGTGATCGCGATCGCGTTGACCCGCGAAGCCGGCCAGCCGGTGGTGCGCATCACCGACTCCGGGAGCGGGATACCGCAGGAGGAAAGGGAGAAGGTCTTCCGGAGGTTCTACCGACTGGAGACGAGCCGGACCACGCCGGGCAACGGGCTGGGCCTCGCGCTCGTGAAGGCCGTCGCGGACCTGCACGGTGCGTCGATCGACCTTGGCGACAACCACCCGGGCCTGCGCGTAAGCGTTCGTTTCTCCGGCACCGCCGAAGACGCGCCCCAGGCGATACAACCGGAGGCAGTTCCCGGGCGTCCCGCTTTCGGCGGCGACCGCGCGGTCGCCTCGTCGCCGTCTGTCGGTGTTCCCGCGCGACAGCCGGCCGCAATGCAAAACCTGCCGCGCGCTTCTTTCCGGCAGGACTGAGCCATTCCCGGCATGGCCCCGGGCGTAGCGCTCGCGCTCGGTGCGATGGTCCTGCTCGGATTCGTCGATCTCGTCTACAAGCGCGGCACGGCAGCGGGCGTACAGGCGCATCATTTCCTGATGCTGCAGGGGTGGTTCTTTCTGCCGGGCGTCCTCGCCTACGGGATCGCGACCGGCACCTTCGCGCCCGCCCCGTACATGCTGTGGGGCATGGCGGCGGGGCTCTTCGTGCTGGTCGCGCTCTACAACTTCGCGCGCGCGCTCGCGAGCGGCGGGGTCAGCGTCATCGCGCCGATCTTCCGCCTGAGCTTCACGGTCACCACCGCGCTCGCGGTGCTGCTGCTTTCCGAACCGCTCACCGCCTGGAAGCTCGCGGGCCTCGCCACCGCGCTCTGCGCGGTGTGGCTCCTCCTCGGCGCCGACGCGGGCGCGGCGCCGGCACGGCGGACGGCACGCGCAGCGCTGGCGCACGCGCTCGTCGCGATGGCGGCGATGGGGGTCGCGAACTTCCTGTACAAGGTGGGCGCGGCGGCGGGAGGCATACCCGCGACCTTCATCGCCGGGCAGGCTCTCGTGTTCACGCCGCTCGCGACGGCGTTCGCGTGGAAGGTGGACGGCGCGATCCGGCCGCCGCCGCGCGGGTGGCGCTACGGCGCGGCGACGGCGGCGCTCTTCCTCGTCGCGCTCGTCATGCTGTTCGAGAGCCTGGCACTCGGCGAGGCGAGCGTGCTGGTGCCGATTTCGCAGATGGGCTTCGTCGTGACGGCGGCGGTGGGGGTGCTGTTCATGCGGGAGCCGTTCACGCTGCGGAAGGCGTGCGGCATCGCGTTTGCGCTCGCTGCGCTCGCGTGCCTGGCGAAAAGCTGAACGGCCCCGCCACCGCTTCGCACCCGTTTCGCGGGTGGCCTCGAAGTGGAGTTTGCGATCGGGCACGTCTCCTGGGCCGGCTTGCCCCCGGACAAGGGCACTCTACGCGTCGTTGGCGACGGCGTGCGCGTGGTCTACGACCCGGCCGGGCTGCTGCACCGCCTAAAAGAGTATTGGGTAGTTCTCGTTAGTCTTCACTCGTCACGCATCGCACGTTCTCTCTGTAGGTACCGTCCTACAGGCTGTAGGGGGCGTGCGTAGTACGCTCGCTGCTCGCGACGTTCCCGCGTTATGCGTTCAGCAAGCAAGATACGACAGGACAGCACCGCATCGGCCCTGGATTTCCTTGCGGGCGGAGGCGAGATGGGCGCGCGCATGCGCGCTCTCGACTGGTCCGCGACGGCGCTC
>DASRJL010000063.1:0-2664 GCA_035649495.1 Burkholderiales bacterium
GGCGCCGCCCAGCAGCAACGTGTAGCCGTCGGGCGGGGCGCGGGAGGCGAGCGCCGCGCCGACCGAACCGCCGCCGCCGCCGACGTTTTCCACGACGACATTGCCGAGGAGCGGCTTCATCCTCTCCGCCCAGGGGCGGCCGACGGTGTCGAACGCTCCGCCCGGCGGGAACGGGACGATGAGCCGCACCGGGCGGGCTGGGAAATCCGCCGCCCATGCCGGGGTCATGCAAACGACAACAATGAAAGCGAAAAGCCGGATCATGCGGCCTTCCGTCTTCCCTCCCGATCAAGCAAGCCCGCGGCGACCAGCGCGCGGCGGATACGCTCGATTTCCTCGGCCGGCAGCTTGACGAGCGGCGGGCGCACCACGGCGCGCGGCAACCGGCCGAGGAGCACGAGCGCCTCCTTCATGCGGTTGTGCATGTCGACGAAGGGATCGGCGTAGAACGCCTCGGCCGTCGGGTGGATTCGCTCGTGGATCGCTCTCGCGGCGGCCAGATCGTTCGCCTGGACCGCGCGCCAGAGCTCGGCCTGCAGGCCGGCGATCACCGAGCCGCTCCCGGAAAGCAGGCCCTTGCAGCCCAGCACGAGCGAGCTGAAGAGCCAGGAGCTGTGCGTGGTGAGCACGTTCACCGGCCGCGCGCGCGACTGCAGCACGCGGATGTGCCGCTCGTGCAGGAGCGGGCTCGCGCACCAGTCCTTGATCGCGCGCACCGAGGGCACTTCGTCGCAGATGCGCTCGAGCGTGCTCATCGGATAGCCCTGGCCGCCGGCGAGGGGGTACTGGAACACGATCAGCGGAAGGTCGGTCACTTCGGCGATGCGGCGGAAGTGTTCGAGCGCCATTTCGGGGCGCTGGCCGAACGTGTAGATGCCGGACGGGAAGACGAGCAGCGCCGAGGCGCCGCCCGCGGCGGCCATTCTCGCGAGCCGCTGCGCCTCGAGCGAGCCCTCGGCGTAAATGCCGTTCACGATCGGCAGGCGCGCGCCGATCTCCTCGTGCGTGATCTCGAGGACCCGGCGCTGCTCTTCGAAGGTGCACGATGCAACCTCGGAGGCGTGCGCGTTGGTGGTGATGGCGCCCAGCCCCGCGACCGAGGCCACGTCGCGCAGGTGAGCGCGGTAAGCGGCTTCATCGATCGACAGGTCGTCGTGGAACGGCAGCAACACCGCGGGGATGACTCCCTGCGGAACGTAGTCGCGATGGCGTGGCATGGGCGTCCTCCTCGGGCGCGAAGCTATTCTAGCCCCTGAAAAAACAAACGCCCCAAGGCTCTCGCCTGGGGCGTCTGCTAGGCAGCCGGCCTACATACTGGCCGGACTCCTGTTCTAGGATTGCCCCCCGACTACCCGGGTGGATCCTCCGTTAGAGTCCTGCCGGCCGGTTGTGCCTTGGTCGTCTCTCACGGGATCACCTCCTTTCAAAGTTGCCAGCCTTCAGTTTAGCGTGGAACGCCGACCAGGCAAAACTGCGGGTGAAGCGGCAGGGCTTCCGACTGGGCTAGACTCACCGGCATGCGATTTGCGTCCTTCCTGCTGTTTTTCGGCCTGAGCCTCGCGGCGCATGCGCAGGGCGACGAGTTCGGCGTGCGCTACTGGTACAGCGAGGGCAAGACCACGCGCAGCCACAACGCGCAGGGGGTCGATCCGAGAGTTGGCAATCCCACCTCGGTGCTCACCTGGACCGAGCTGGAGGCGCATGCCCTGGAGCTGCACGGGCGAAAAAACTGGGGTCGGGGCTGGTTCGTGAAGGGCAACGCCGGCTTCGGCGACATCACGAGCGGCTCGCTGCGCGACGAGGATTTCACCGCGGGTCAGGTGAAGTTCTCGGATACGACCACGACGATCAAGGGCGACACGCTGGCGTACGTGAGCGTCGACGTGGGGACCGACCTCTGGCGCTGGCGTAATGGCAAGGCCGGTCTCTTCATCGGCTATCAGCTCTGGCGTGAGCAGGTGGATGGATTCGGCGTCGTCCAGACGGTCCCTCCTCCCGTCCGCGTCACGGTTCCGGATTCGCGGAAGGTGATCGGCAACGAGGTCACGTGGCAATCGCTGCGCGTCGGCTTCGCGGGGACATGGAACCTGAACGCGGCCATGCGCATCGCGCTCGACGCGGCGCTCGTGCCGTACGCGCACGGGCGCGATGAAGACAGCCACTTTCTGCGCCAGAGCCCGAACGACCTGGGTCCGGCTCCGAACATCCACTCCTCGGGCGACGGCTACGGCGCGCAGCTCGACGCCGAGCTGCGCTACCTCGTGCTGCGCGATTGGGAGATCGGCGCCGGCCTGCGCTACTGGTGGCTGCGCGCGCAGGACGGCGAGCACAAGCAGGCCGGCCTCAACCTGCAGCTCCTGGAGCTGGAATCGGAGCGCTTCGGCGTGACCCTGAGCGTGACGCACAGGTGGTGACGCGGCTGCTCGCCCCGCTCGCGTTCGGCTTCGTCGCCTGCGGCGCGGCGGCGCAGATCCCTGCGGGGGCGCCGCTGCGCGACGGATTGCCGACGCTGGCCCCGATCCTCGAGAAGGTCACCCCCGCGGTGGTGAACATCGCCGTCCTCCAGGTCAGCCCCGAGGAGGAGAACCCGCTGATGCGCGATCCGTTCTTCCGGCGCTTCTTCGGCGGGCCGAGCCAGGCCGAGCCGCAGATCGCCGCCGGCTC
>DASRJL010000064.1:0-82802 GCA_035649495.1 Burkholderiales bacterium
TCAAGCCCGCCGGCGAGATGGACGAGATGAAGTTCGACATGTGCGGAGCGGCGAGCGTGCTCGGCACCATGAAGGCGGTGGGAGAAATGAAGCTGCCGGTCAATGTGGTCGGGGTCGTCCCGACCACCGAGAACATGCCCGGCGGCCGCGCCACCCGGCCCGGCGACATCGTCAAGAGCCTCTCGGGCCAGACCGTGGAGATCCTGAACACCGACGCCGAGGGACGGTTGATCCTGTGCGACGCGCTGACCTACGTCGAGCGCTTCGAGCCCTCCGCGGTGATCGACATTGCGACGCTGACCGGCGCCTGCGTGATCGCGCTGGGACACGTCGCGAGCGGCCTTTTCGCCAACGACGAGGCGCTCGCGCAGGAAGTCACCGCTGCGGGTGATACCGCCTACGACCGGGTGTGGCGCATGCCGGTGTGGGAAGACTACCAGGAGCAGCTGAAGAGCAATTTCGCCGATTTCGCCAATATCGGAGGGCGCCCGGCCGGCGCCGTGACTGCGGCGTGCTTTCTCGCCCGCTTCGCGAAGCGGTTCAAGTGGGCCCACCTCGACATCGCCGGCACCGCGTGGAAGAGCGGCCGGGAGAAGGGGTCCACCGGACGACCGGTGCCGCTACTGACGCAGTTCCTCATCAACCGCGCCGGAAGGAGATAGTGTTGAGTGTTAAGTTTTTAGTTTTGAGTGTTGAGTTCCCGCACCACAGCTTTGCGGTCTGAAGCAACTCAACACCAAGCACTCAACACTCAACACTGTGACTCAAATAGACTTCTACACTCACGTCGACGACAAGCTCCGCGTCGCCTGCGTGCTGTCGGCGAAGGCCTGCGGCCAGGGATTGAAGGTGTTCGTGTGTTGCCCGGACCCGGATACCGCACGCCGTTTCGACCGGATGCTCTGGACGACTCCGGCGCTCGGTTTTACGCCGCATTGCGCGCCGGGAGACCCGCTGGCGCCGGTCACGCCGGTCATCGTCGATCACGAGGGAACGGCGCCGCCGCACGACGAGGTGCTCCTCAATCTGCGCGGGGAATGGCCGCCGTTCTTCAGCCGCTTCCAGCGACTGATCGAGATCGTCGGCCTCGACGACGGCGACCGGGCGGAAGCCCGCGACCGGTTCCGCTACTACCGCGACAGCGGCTACGAGATCCGGACGCACGATCTCAGTAAGAATGTGACCAGTGACCAGTGACTGGTGACCAGTAAGCGATGAGCTGTGAGCAGTGAACGACAGTCCGCCGGTGCCGGGAGATGCCAGGGCAACACGATGAGTCCCTGCTCCTTCGCCATTTGCCACGCACCGTCGCTGTTCGCGTTTCGTTCGCGGTCCACTGGTCACTGGTCACCGGTCACCGGTCACTAATCTGTCATGGCAGAGCACCCGCTGCGGCACGACGATGACGACGACGAGGTGTTGAGGCGCGCCGAGGCGCTCCTGCAGCGGCACCGCGGCGTCGCGGCGCCGGCGCCACCCGCAGCTTTCGACGTGCCTCTCCTCACCGACGCCGTCGAAGCCGGGCCGGAGGCAGTGAGGCCCCCCGCGCTATCGGATTCGCCGGACGCACAAGTCGCCCACACGCCGGATCCGGAAATGAAGGCCGTGCCGGATACCGAGGTCGCGTCCGAGGCGGTTACGGAAGCGGCACCGGTGCCGACTCTGGCTGAGGCTTACATGCCGGATCCCGCTGAGGTGCATACGCCGGATACCATTGAGGCGCATGCGCCGGATGCCATGGAGGTGCATGCGCCGGATACCATTGAGGCGCGCGCGCCCGATCCTGAAGAAGCACCGGCCTTGCCCGAGACCTTCGCTGCCGGCGGGCTGGAGGCCGATGCTTCGGCCTCCGCCGGCGAGCTGGTTTCGCGGGTGCAGGCGCAGAATCTCGAGCACAGCGTTTACCAGAGATTGAAACGCGACCTGGACGAGCGCATCGTGGGAATCGTGCAGGAGCGTTTCCTGCCTGGCATCGGCAGCGCGCTCGATGCCGCGCTCGCGAAAATCAGCAGCGACCTGCGCTCCGACATCGGTGCGATGGTGCGCGGCTCCATCGAGGAGACGCTACGCACGCAACTGAAGGACCTGCGCTTGGGGCTGGAGTTCCGGGCCGAGGCGCTGCCGGCCTCTGAGCCGTCCGTTCCGGCGACGGCGTCCGTGGCTCCGTCCGTTCCGGCAGCGGGATCCGTGGAGCCGCTCTTCCCGGCACTGCCCGCGGAACCGCCTGCCGCCACGGGCCCCTCGGATATAATGCCCGCTTTTCCCGCAATGCCCGCTCCTTCCCTGCCGCCCGCTTCCGACATGGAGCTCGCCAAGAGCTTCGAGCCGGCCGCCATCGAGGCGCGCTGGTATCCCTATTGGGAACAGAGCGGATACTTCGCGGCGGCGCCGGACGAAAGCGGCCCCGCCTATTGCATACAGCTGCCCCCGCCCAACGTCACGGGCACCCTGCACATGGGACACGCTTTTCAGCAGACGCTGATGGACACGCTCGTGCGCTACCACCGCATGTGCGGCCGCAACGTCAACTGGGTCGTGGGCACCGATCACGCCGGAATCGCGACGCAGATCGTCGTCGAGCGCCAGCTGCAGGCGCAGGGAACGACGCGCCACGACCTCGGCCGCGAAGCGTTCGTCGCGCGCGTGTGGGAGTGGAAGCAGGAATCGGGCTCGACCATCACCCGGCAGATGCGGCGCCTGGGCGCCTCCGCCAACTGGGGCTACGCCGACACCGAGGGGCAGAACGCCGGGTACTTCACGATGGACGCGAGGATGTCGCGCGCCGTCGTCGAGGTGTTCGTGCAGCTCCACGAGCAGGGCCTGATCTACCGCGGCAAGCGTCTCGTCAACTGGGACCCTGTGCTCGGCACCGCCGTATCCGACCTCGAGGTGGACACCGAGGAGGAAGACGGCAGGATCTGGGAGATACGCTACCCGTTCGAGGACGGCACGGACGGCGTGGTCGTGGCAACGACGCGGCCGGAGACGATGTTAGGCGACGTCGCAGTAGCGGTAAACCCCGGCGATCCGCGCTACCTGGACATGTTCGGCAAGCGCGTTCGGCTGCCCCTCACCGGCCGCTTAGTCCCGATTATCGCCGATGATTACGTAGATCCCGAGTTCGGTACTGGCTGCGTGAAGATCACGCCCGGGCACGATTTCAACGACTACCAGGTCTGGCTGCGGCACAAGGACACTCATAACCTCCCGCTCTTCAGCATCTTTACGCTCAACGCCACAATCCTGGACAACACCGTGGCCGCCTCCGGGGTGCAAGGTCTGAAACCAGGAGTGCAGTTTGCTGTCGGCTCCCAGCCGCTCGCGATAGATATCGGGATTCCCGTCAAGTACTACGGCCTCGATCGCTTTGCTGCGCGGGCAGCGATCGTCAAAGATCTTGCCGCGATGGGCTGCCTGGTCTCGGAGAAGCCGTACAAGCTGCGCGTGCCGCGCTCGGGCCGCACCGAGGAAATCGTCGAGCCGATGCTGACCGACCAGTGGTTCGTCGACATGGAGAAGCTCGCCCGGCTCGGCCTGGAGGCGGTGGCGGACGGGCGTGTGAAGTTCGTGCCCGAGCACTGGACCACGACCTATAACCATTGGCTCGAGAACATCCAGGACTGGTGCATATCGCGCCAGCTCTGGTGGGGCCACCAGATTCCCGCGTGGTACGGCGAGGACGGCCGATTCTATGTCGCGCGCGACGAGACCCAGGCCCGCGCCCAGGCGGACGCCGCGGGGTACCCGGGCCCGCTCACGCGCGACGCGGACGTGCTCGACACGTGGTTCTCCTCCGCGCTGGTTCCCTTCACGTCGCTCGGCTGGCCGGAGCGCACCAGGGACCTTGACCTCTTTCTCCCGTCGTCGGTGCTCGTCACCGGCTTCGACATCATCTTCTTCTGGGTTGCCAGGATGATCATGATGACGCTGCATTTCACCGGGAAGGTGCCGTTCCGCGACGTCTACATCAACGCCCTCGTGCGCGACGCCGAGGGCGAGAAGATGTCCAAGTCGAAGGGCAACACCCTCGATCCCCTCGATCTCATCGACGGCATCACGCTGGAGGCGCTGCTCGCGAAGTCCACCACGGGGCTCCTGCGCGCGGACCACAAGGAGAAGGCGTACAAGTACGTGCGCCAGCACTTCCCGCAGGGCATACCGGCGTTCGGCGCCGACGCGGTGAGATTCACCTTCGCGTCCCTTGCCACCTTCGCCCGCACGCTCAACTTCGACCTCGGGCGGTGCGAGGGCTACCGCAACTTCTGCAACAAGCTGTGGAACGCCAGCCGCTTCGTGCTGATGAACTGCGAAGGCCGCGACACCGGGACCGACGAGGCCCTGCCGGTCGAGCTGTCGGCCGCGGACCGTTGGATCGTGAGCCGGCTCCAGCGCGCTGAACAGGCGGTGCGCGAGGCGCTCGACGACTACCGCTTCGACATCGCGGCGCGGGAGATCTACGAGCTCACGTGGGACGAGTACTGCGACTGGTACGTGGAAATAGCCAAGGTGCAGCTCGCCGGAGGGTCGGAAGCGCAGCAGCGCGGCGCCCGCCGCACGCTGACCCGCGTGCTGGAGGCGATCCTGCGGCTCGCGCACCCGGTGATTCCCTTCATCACGGAGGAGCTGTGGCAGAGGGTCGCTCCGCTCGCCGGGAAGGCGGGAACCTCGATCATGCTCCAGCCCTACCCGCAGGCGCAGCCAGGGAAAATCGACGAGGCGGCGGAGGGCCAGATGGCGACGCTGAAGGATCTCGTCAACGCCTGCCGCACGCTGCGATCGGACATGGGCGTAGCGCCCGGGCAGCGCCTGCCGCTCATCGTGCAGGGCAGCCGCGAGTACATCGCGCCGTTCGCGCCCGCGCTGATGGCGCTCGCCCGGCTCTCCGAGGTGCTGATCACCGAGCGCGAGCTGCCGCGCGCCGACGCACCGGTCTCGATCGTCGGCGGCTGCAAGCTCATGCTCAAGGTCGAGATCGACCCCGCAGCGGAGCGCAACCGGCTCGGAAAAGAGGCGGCCCGCCTCGAGGCGGAGATCGCAAAAGCGCAGGCCAAGCTCGACAACCCGGGTTTCGTCCAGCGCGCCCCCGCGCTCATCGTCGCACAGGAAAAAGAGCGGCTGGCGCGTTTCCAGGCGACGCTTGCGCAGGTCGAAGAACAGTTGCGCAAGCTCGCGTAGCGTGACCGATCCCGCATGATCCTCGCGCCGCGCGCGCCCCGATGATCCACGCCCTGCGGGCATTCAGCCACCGCAACTACCGGTTGTACTTCTACGGCCAGTCGCTGGGCATCATCGGCTACTGGATCCAGCAGATCGCGATGGCCTGGCTGGTCTACCGCCTGACCGGCTCGGCATGGCTACTGGGCGTAACCGCCTTCGCCGGACAGATCGCGGTGCTCGTACTGGCGCCCTTCGGCGGGCTGTGGGCCGACCGTGTGCAGAAGCGGAAGCTCCTCGTCGTCATGCAGGCGACGGCCGCAGTGCCCGCGCTGACTCTCGCCACGCTCGCGTCGCTCGATGTGATCCAGGTATGGCACGTCATCTGCATGGCGCTGGTGCTCGGCGTCATCATCGGCATCGACTCGCCGATCCGCCAGGCGTTCCTGCCCGAGATGGTGCCCGAGCGGGGGGACCTGCCAAGCGCCGTCGCCCTCAATTCGGGCATGTACAACGCGGCCCGGATGATCGGACCGACCATCGCCGGGGTGCTGCTGGCCGTTTCCAGCGAGGCGTTCTGCTTCCTGGTGAACGGCGCGACCAAGCTCGCCGCGGTCGTGCCCATGCTGCTGATGGTGGTCGTCCCGCGGGAACTGCCGAGCGCGCACCCAACGCTCTGGAAGGGCTTCAAGGACGGCGCCGCCTACGCCTGGAACATGATACCGGTGCGGTGGCTGCTGCCGGTGGTCGGGCTGGTGAGCTTCATGGCGACACCGTACCAGGCCCTGATGCCGATCTTCGCGGCGGAAGTATTCGCGGGCGGCGCGGAAACGCTCGGCCTGCTGATGGGGGCCGCCGGCGTAGGCGGTGTGGGCGGCATGCTGCTCCTCGCCGCGCGCCGGGAGCTCCGCGGCCTGTTGAGCTGGATCGTGGCCGCGTGCTTTTGCGCCGGCGCAGGGCTCACCGCTTTCGCCTATTCGACGAATTTCGCGCTCTCGGTGGCGATGCTCGCGATCGCCGGCGCGGGCATCGTCGTCACCGTGAACGGGATCTCGACCATCACGATCACCATCGTCGACGACCGCCTGCGAGGACGCGTCGCGGGCTTCTATACCATGGCTTTTCTCGGCATGTATCCCGTGGGCGGTCTCGTCGCGGGCGCGCTGGCGTCCTGGATCGGCGCGACGCACACGCTCGCGCTCGGCGGCGTGTGCTGCATGCTGTGCGCGCTGTGGCTCGCGCGCCGCCTCTCCCGGCTGCGGGAACACATGCGGCCGATCTACGTGCGCCTCGGCCTCATGCAGGAGCAAAAGGCGTGATTAGTGATTGGTGCTTTGCGATGAGGCGTGATCGGCGTCACGCGCGACGCGCCCGGTGACAAGGACCAATCACGAATCACCCATCACGCCTTCCGGATTGACTCGCAACGCCAGCGAGGCCAGCATATCCGGTGATGGACGCGATATCGACAGTTGCGCTCGCCGCGGGGCTGGGCTGGGCGAGCGGCATGCGGCTTTATGCGGTGCTGTTCTTCCTGGGCGTGATCCACCACGCCGGCGCTGCGGCGCTGCCCGCGAGCCTGCAGGTGCTGGCCCATCCGGCGGTGATGACGGTGTCGGGCGCGCTCTTCGCCATCGAGTTCTTCGTCGACAAGCTGCCCGGTTTCGACACGCTGTGGGATGCGGTACACACGTTCGTGCGCATACCGGCGGGCGCATTGCTGGCCGCGTACGCCATCAGCGCCGACGATCCCGGTCTCGCCCTCGCGGCGGGGTTGCTCGGCGGGGCCGTCGCCGCCGGCACGCACCTTGCCAAGGCCGGGGGGCGGGCGTTCCTCAACGCGTCGCCGGAACCCTTCAGCAACTGGGCCGCCTCGCTCACCGAGGATTTTTCCGCGCTCGCCATCGTCTGGCTCGCACTGAAGTATCCCCTGCTCCTCCTCGCCGCGCTCGTGGTGTTCCTCGCCGCCGCGCTGTGGCTCATCCCCAAGCTGTGGCGCGGGATCAAGCGGCTGGTCGAGGCAATCCGCCGGATACCGCGTTCAGGACTTCACCGCGGAGGCGCGGAGACGCAGAGCAAGGCGGAGTGAAAAGCAGGCACTGCTGACCGTTCCCAGTGGGGCAGTGCGGGAAGCCACGTGCTTGAACCCAGCGCCCCGGTCGGCGGCCGCTACCTCGTAAACTCGTAGCGGTTCCCTGCGCTGCTCGGAGGGCCCGGCGTCTGCGCAACTCACGCACTACCTTCATTCTTGCGTGCTCCATCTACGGGTACAGGATTTCTCGACCGCCGTGTCTTCTCTCCCACCGATCAGTCCCTGAGCACGTCGAGAGCGCTGATCTCCTCACTGTGCGAACTTGGCGATGGCCTTTTCGTCCCACGCGATGCCTTGGCCAGGTCGGTTAGGAACCGTGAGGTGACCGCTCTCGAGTGTGAATGGCTCGGACAATACTGGATACGCCCAATCTTGCCACTCAAGCCAGTGCGCGGTATCGGTGACGCGCATCAGGTGCGCGGCGATCTCCGGGTAGAGATGCGTGGACATCGGAATGCCCGCGGCGCTCGTGATTGCGGCCCCGCGCAGCCACCCGCTCACACCGCCGATTCGCATAAGGTCGGGCATGACGTAATCGCCCGCACCGGCAAGGACCGCCTGATACAGCAGCCGAGGGCCGTAGAAGTTCTCCCCCAATTGAACCGGAGTCTTCAGTTCGCGTGCGAGTTGAGCGTAGCCCGGAATGTTGTCGTAGGTAGTTGGTTCCTCAAACCAATACAGTCCTTGGTCGTCGAGTGCGTGGCATCGCACCAGCGCGTCACCTAGCGACAACCCCTGATTGAAATCGCACATGAGCTTGACGCTGGCCCCGGCCGCTTCGCGCACGGCAGCAATGGCCGCCAGATCATCGGCCAGGTTCTCTCGTCCCAGCCGGAGCTTTAGCCCTGTGAATCCTCCCTCGGCGACAAGCGCGGCCGCCTCGCTCGCTAATGTATCGATCGGGGTCAACCAAAGCCCGTTGCTGTTATAGGCGGGGACAGGTCCAACGGTCCCGCCAAGGAACACGGCGAGCGGCATATCGGCGGCCTTGGCCAAGGCATCCCAGGCGGCCATGTCGAGACCGGAGATAGCTATCAGGGACACGCCTTCCCGGCCGACGAGATGGAGCGAACTTATTCCCCGACGATAGCCGTCGAATGGCGCGACAGGTTGTCCCTTCGCCGCGTCGGAAAGATCCTCGATCGCGGCAGTGATGTAACGCATCGACTGCTTGAGATAGGGCTCGAGGTAGCTGTGACCCACAACCCCCTCGTTGGTGTACAGGTCGATCAAGATCATAGGCCAGTCTCGAAACAAGCCGACTTTCGAGACCACGGGACGTCTCAAGGGGACAACTACAGGCCGCGCTCGAACACTCTTCAAAGTGAGCTGAACTCGCGTCATTGCTGGCTTCCTCTCCGAAACGCTGAACCTCGATTTGCCAGAGGATGCAAGTCTGGCGACCACATCTCCATTCGCGCCCTAACGAATGAAAGGGACTTCCCCTGGCCGGCGACGGCATCGAGGTGCCAAGATTGAAGTGTCTGTGTTCAATCTAAATAGCCGGAGGGGAAGTTATGGAACAGATTACTACCGTCGGGATCGATCTGGCAAAGAACGTGTTCTCGCTTCATGGTCGTGATGCATCTGGCAAGACGGTGTATCGCCGTACGGTGCGCCGCGATCGACTGGTTGAGACAGTGGCGAGTTTATCGCCGTGTCTGATCGGGATGGAGGCGTGCTCAGGTGCCCATGAATGGGGACGGCGCTTCGAGCAGCACGGGCATACGGTCAAGCTTATGGCGCCGAAGTTCGTGGCGCCCTATCGCAAGAGCGACAAGAACGACGGCAACGACGCCGAGGCGGTATGCGAGGCGGTGACGCGACCCAACATGCGCTTTGTGCCGGTCAAGAGCACCGAGCAGCAGGCGCTGCTGGCGCTGCATCGGGTACGGCAGGGGTTCGTGGTGGAGAGGACGGCGGTGATCAACCGGCTGCGTGGGCTGCTCTCGGAGTTCGGGGTCGTGCTACCGCTTCGCTCGGTGACGGTGCGCCGCCAGGCGGCGCAGGCGGCCGAAGCGCTGCCCGAGATGGCGCGAGGTGCGATCAGTGATCTGCTCGCGCAACTGCGCCTGCTCGATGAGCGGGTCGATGCCTATGACGCCCAGATCCATGCTCAAGCGAGACTCTCCGAGCCTGCGCGGCGGCTGATGCAGATCCGCGGCATCGGCGCTACCACCGCTGTGGCAATCGTGGCCACCGTGGGCAATGCTCGGGAATTCCAGAACGGCCGGCAGTTCGCCGCCTGGATCGGCTTGGTGCCCAGCCAATATTCCACCGGCGGCAAACCTCGGCTCGGTCACATCAGCAAGCGCGGCGACGCTTATCTGCGAAACCTGCTGGTTCAGGGTGCCCGCTCCGTTCTACAGAGCGCTCCCATGCACCAGGACCGTCTTTCACGCTGGGCGCTCGAGCTCCAGGCGCGCCGCGGCTACTACCGCACTCTCGTTGCCATCGCCAACAAGAATGCCCGCATCGTTTGGGCATTGCTCGCGCGCAACGACACCATACGCATGAACTGACACATCGACGACGACTGCAACCGAGGATGACGAAATGGTCAGACCGGCGCCCGGAGAACCTGGTCAAACGCGACGGCGCATCTCAATGCCGACTAACGAGAGAGGACCGGGCGTGCGGCTTTCATCATGGCCAGGGCACTTTCAATGCCCACAAACAGGCCGGTTATAGTGACGCAGTCAGACCTTATTACCTCACCGTTGCAGAGTCGGGGAAGTCCTTATAGTTCGCGGTGAAATGCGCGTGCGAGCGAGACTCGTGGAGTGTCAATTTCGACCGCAAAAGTTAGACGTCATCTCACGCCACCGTCCGAAAATCACCCAGCCAATGAGCTCCCCTGGCGGAAACTTCCAGCGCGGGCATCCTCCGCAATTCTTTCCAAGGAGTGTCGAAAATGTCGTACTCGATAATCTCATACCTCCGCCCACAGTTACGCCAGTTCATGCACGGAGCTTCATTCGGTTTTGCATCCCACGGCGCGATGGCCCGTCGCCGAAGCTCGATAACCGCCTCCTCGAGCGTAGAGAATTGTCCCTCTTGTGGCTCACAGTGCAGCTCATCCTCAATCACGAATATCCGTTCCATGAAGATCTCGCTGATGACGTCTAACTTTCCAATAGGTAGACGAAATTCGATGAAGCACGGTACTGCCACTCGTGGTTTCCGGTCAACGCCGCGTTCAATCAATGCGTTACTGGATTATTGGGTGCGGGCCGGTGGGTGATAGGTGGCAGAAAATGGGACAAGCGCGCCGCGCGGGACGCAGGCATCTACAAACCGGTGAGCAGTCATACGCTGCGCCACTCGTTTGCCACGCATCTTCTGCAGGCAGGCTACGACATCAGGAACCGTCCAGGAATTGCTTGGACACAAAGACGTATCGACCACCATGATCTACACCCACGTCATGAACAAAGGCGGCCGCAGTGTAAGAAGCCCGCTCGATTCCGACGGGCCCGCGATACCGCCGCTGGCGAAGGACGTTGCCGAAGCAGGATATCTTCTCGCCGCATGAGGTCGGCTTTCGGCGGCCGATGCCCGTGTCACCAGGAACCAGTGATCACTTTACTGGTCACTGGTCACTGGTCACCCGCCGCTAGTAGCGGCCCGGCGTAAACGGCACCTTGCGGCCCACCAGCGACTCGAGCATGACCAGCTCGGCGTCGGTGTGATTGATCACGGGCGCTTTCTCGATCTTGCGCGGCGTGCCCTTGGGATAGATGTAGCGCGGCTGGTCGTGGTGCTTCGTTCGCACCGTTTCCGCCGCCTTCGGGTCGCCCACGGGCCTCAAGCGCGCCGTGCCGTAGCAGGTGCAGACGTAGGTCCGGTCGGGCTCGTTCTCGACGTACACCGCCGTACCGCGGATGCCGATAGAGGCACTCTCCGTCCGGACCTGCTTGGACTCCCCCGTCGCGAAAACGGCGAGCAGCGCGCCGCTCACGACGCGCAGCACCCCGGGAATGCCTTTCTTGCGCCCCGCCTCGAGCTCGAGCTGCGTGTCGGCCCGCAACAGGTAGGCGTCGCGCCCGACGGCGGCAACGAGCAGGGCGTCGGGCCCGGTGGCGACCTTGTCGCCGGGGCGCAGCGCCATGCCCTGTTTCGCGGGCTCGCCGTTGACGCGCACGTCGCCCTGAATCCGGGCGACGCCTTTCGTGACGGCATCAGCCGCCAGCGCCTCGCGCAGCCCGGCCATGGCGATCGCAAGCCCGGCGCCGCCGGCTGCCGTGCGCGCGAGAAAAGTCCTGCGTGATGTTCGACGTTTCACCGGTCCCTGTCGGGGCTTTGCATGCCTGCCATGAGATACGGGCGCAGCATGTCGCGAAACGAATGCGGATTGATGCTATTTCTTCTGAAGGAGAAAAACGAACTGGTCGGCGGCCGTCTCGGACGACAGAAGAGGATTGCCGGTCTGCTTGGAGAACGCCTGAAAATCCTTGACCGAGCCGGGGTCGGTCGCGAGTATGCGCAGCACCTGGCCCGAGCCCATGTCGGTCAGCGCCTTCTTCGTCCTCAATATCGGCAGCGGGCAGTTCAGGCCCCGCGCGTCGAGCTCCTTGTCGATATTCACGGTCATGAGTCATCGTACCATAATCAGAAAACGCTGACGTTGCGGTCCGCGAGGAGCTGCGACAGCCGCAGATTCGCCATCGACAGGCGATCCACCAGCAACTCGAGGAACGCGCCGTGAAAGTGATGGCGGCAGACTTCCGAGGCCTTCGTCAGCGTTTCGGCCCGGATCTCGATCAACGCGACGTCCGTGATGGAGCTGACGCTGGCGGAGCGCTGGAACTTGTGCTTGCCGAGGTAGGCCATCTCGCCGAAGCATTCGCCGCCCTTCAGGAGGTTCAGCAGCTTGTCCTGCTTCACCACCTTGACCTGGCCCGAGATCACGATGAAAAACGACGAGCCGATATCGCCTTCCTGTATCAGCACGATGTCCCGCGGATGCTTGTGCCAGGTCGCGAGCCGCAATACCTCCCACAGCTCGACGTCGCTGAAGTGGTGGAAGAAATCGAGCTTGCGCAGGGTGTCGAACTTCTCGCTCTCGGCGAAGCCCGTCTCGAGCTTGTGCTCCGCGCCGAGCGCGACCACGAGATCGTGCGCGAACTCCTCCCACGTGGAGTAGCGCTCGGCGACGTTCTTCTGGAGTGCGCGCATCACGATCGCCTCGATGCGCGGCGGCAGGTCCGAGCGGAACTGGGAGGGCCGCGGCGGCTCCACGTTGATGATCTGGTAGATCATGCTGTAGTTGTTCGTGCCCTGGAACGGCAGCCGGCCGGTGAGGAGCTGGTACATCACCACGCCCAGCGAGAAGATGTCGGTCTGGTGCGTCAACGCCAGCTCCTTCACCTGCTCCGGCGACATGTACGCGGGCGAACCCACGCCGCTCACCTGCGTCGTTTCCGAAACCAGGGTAAGGGCTGCGCCGAAGTCCGAAATCTTGATGTCGGACTCCCCCGTGATCAGGATATTGGCGGGCTTGATGTCGCGGTGTATCACGCCCTGCTTCGCCGCATAGTCGAGGGCGCGCGCGCACTTGTAGCAGATCTCCACCACGCTCTGGATCGCCAGCAGATGGTCGTGGCGCGCGTACTGCTCGAGCGTCGTGCCCTCCACGTACTCCATGACGATGTAGGAGAGATCGTCGCCCGCCACCGCGTCGTAGATCGCGACGATATGCGGGTGCGACAACTTGCCGGCGAGGGAGGCCTCGGTGATGAACAGCTTCCGGTAACGCCGGCCGTGCTCGAGGTCGCCCAGGGCCTCGGGAAACACCACCTTGATTGCGACCTGGCGGTTCTGGAACGGGTCGTAGGCCTGGTAAACGGCGCTGGTGGCGCCCTTTCCGATCTCCTTGATGACCTCGAACTTCCCGATCGTGTCCATCGCCACCGGCATGCCGGGCGTGGTCACGCTGCGGGAGGTATCCATGTAAATACAATACCATAAGAGGCTATCGCCGCAGTGCGGCAATAGCCTCTAATTGAAAAGAATCGCCAAGCTGCAGAGGTTCCCTGAGATTGTGTCGGGAGCAAACCCGACACAATCCTAGCGCTTGGCCTCCTTGCGCGCCTCCTCGTCCAGTCGGCGGAGCTCGCGCAGGCGCGCTTCCGCGCCGGAGAGCTG
This sequence comes from Burkholderiales bacterium, assembly GCA_035649495.1. GTDB lineage: Bacteria > Pseudomonadota > Gammaproteobacteria > Burkholderiales > SG8-41 > SG8-41. The sequence goes on from DASRJL010000064.1 coordinate 13,394, forward strand.
GTAGAAATCGCCGTCGCCGCTCTTCAGGCCGATCTGCAGCTGCTCCACCGCCGCGCCGAAGTTGCCCTGGCGGGCGTAGGCCTCGGCGAGCGCGCGATGCTGAGCGAGCGGCCGATTGAGCGCCGCGTACGTCCGTGCCTGCAGCTGATAGAGCTTGTGGTCTGCGCTCAGGACCTGCTGCCGGCTCTCGATGAGCTGCAACGCCGCGCCGGGCTGGCGCGCCTGCAGCAGGGCATCCGCGTAGTCGTAAACCAGCGCGCGGTAGCGGGGATACGCCTTGATCGCCTCGCGGTAGCACGCTTCGGCCTGCTGGATCCCCCCCGAGGCGCGGGCGATACGGCAGGAGAGGGTCTCGACCACGGCGTTCGGCGGCGCGAGCTTCACGACCGCGGCCAGCTCGCTGCGGGCCCGCGCGAGGTTATTCGCGCGCAGGGAGCTCACCGCCAGCCCGTAGTGGCTTGCCGCCTCGCTCAGGAACTTCCGCTCCGCGAGGCTCGCCTCGAAAAACGCCATCGCCTCGCGCGGCGGCTCGGTATCGGCCTTGAGCTTCGCGCGGATCAGCTGGAATTCGATGCTGTCGGGAACCTGCCGGTACGGGAGATCCTGTATCCGGTTCTGGATGTCCGCGATGCGCTCGAAGGGGAGCGGATGGGTGCGCAGGTAGGACGGCGCGGCGGACTCGACGACCCGGGTCGCCTTCTGCAGACGCTCGAAGAACGTCGCCATGCCGCGCGGGTCGAACCCCGCGTCCCCGAGCAGCTGCAGGCCGACGCGGTCGGCCTCGCGCTCGTGGTCCCGGGTGAAGTTCAACTGCGACTGGGCCACGCCCGCCTGGCCGAAAACGAAGGCCGCCTGCGCGGCGTCCGAGCTCACGCGGGACAGCAGGAGCGCCGCCGCGATCGAGGCAATCGTCGTGACCAGCGCCTGCTTCTGTTGCGACAGCATGCGCGCGATGTGACGCTGGCTGACGTGCGAGATTTCGTGGGCCATCACGCCCGCGACCTCCGACTCGCTCTGGGCCGCGAGCACGAGACCGGTATTGACGCCGATGAAGCCCCCGGGCAGCGCAAAGGCGTTGATCTGGGGATCCAGGATGAAGAAGAATTCGAACTCCTGGCGCACTTCCAGGCTCCGCGCGGCGAGCCGCTGGCCGAGCTGATTGAGGTAGTCGGTCACCTCCGGCTCGTCGTAATAGGTGCGATCCGCGCGCACTTCGCGCATGATGTTCTCGCCCAGGCGCCGCTCCTGCAAGGGCGTGATCGTCGCCTGCGAGACGTCGCCGAGATCGGGCAATGCCTGCCCGAATACGCGCGGCACCGCTACCAGCAATACCCCAAGGAGGAAATGCGGCAGGAAGCGCAGCCGGAATACAGGCAGGACACGCCCTCTCATGATGCTATGATAAATCGGCGACACCAGAGTTCATACATGAAATTGACCCATTTCAACGCGGGTGGCGAAGCCCACATGGTCGACGTGGGGGCGAAGGATGCCACGCGGCGCATCGCGCGCGCAGCGGGGCGCATACGCATGCGGCCGGCCACCTTGAAGACGATCGCCGCCGGGCGCGCCAGCAAGGGCGACGTGCTCGGGACCGCGCGCATCGCCGCCATCCAGGCGGCAAAGCGCACCTCCGAGTTGATCCCGTTGTGCCATCCGCTGGCGCTGACCCGGGTCGAGGTCTCGTTCACGCTCGACCGCAAGGCGAGCGCGGTCGATTGCACCGCGACGGTCGAAACCGTGGGCCGCACCGGCGTCGAGATGGAAGCGCTCACCGCGGTCGCCGCGGGCCTGCTCACCATCTACGACATGTGCAAAGCCATCGACCGCGCGATGCTGTGCGAGCGCATCCGGCTCCTGGAGAAACTGGGCGGCAAATCGGGCCATTGGCGGCGCGCGGCGCGCGCTCGTTGACGGGTGGACGGTGGACAGCACGAAGAATCTTGGCTAGCATGCTCGTCCTTTTGCAAATGCAGCGGGCCGCCGCTCGCTGAAACAGGGTACAAACGGGGTACGGAATGAACGGGAAGCGCAGAAGTTTTCTCAGGCTCGCGACCGGTGCAGGCGCCGTCGCTGCCGCCGCGATTGCGGGCCTCACCCGCACCGGAGCGGCATGGGCCCAAGGCTGGAACAAGCCGGCCTTCGAGTCCAAGGCCGTAGCGGACGTGCTGAAGTCGCTGGGCGCGAGCGGCGCCGCCGAGAGCAAGGACATCGTGATCACGGCGCCGGACATCGCGGAGAACGGCGCGGTCGTACCCGTCGAAGTCACGAGCCGCATACCCGGCACCCAGGCGATCGCCATCATCGCCGAGAAGAATCCGTTTCCGCTGGCCGCCGCGGTGGAACTCGCCAACAGCAGCGAGCCTTACACCTACGTGCGCATCAAGATGGGAGAGACTTCGAACGTGCGTGCCGTCGTCAAAGCCGGCGGCAGGTTCTATACCGCGGTGAAAGAGGTAAAAGTAACTGTCGGTGGCTGCGGCTAGAGAACCCCGGAAAAGGATCCCGTGGCCGAACCGATGAAAATACGCGCGACGCTGAAGGGCGACGTCGCGGATATCCGGGTGCTGATCGCCCATCCCATGGAGACCGGGCAGCGCAAGGACGCGAAAGGCGAGATCGTCCCCCAGCACTTCATCCAGAGTATCGTGGTCACCCATAACGGGAGCACCGTGTACTCCGGCCAGTGGAGCCAGGCCGTTTCGCGCAACCCCGTTTTCGCGGTGCGCGTGCGCGGGGCGAAGGCCGGTGACAAGGTCAGCGTTACCTGGGTAGATAACAAGGGCGACAAGCGCACCGACGAGGCTGTCGTTTCGGCTTCATAAAGTATCCCTCACCCTGCCCTCTCCCGAGGGGAGAGGGGAAACTCCAGGTTTCACAGGGATTGATCGAGGAGAAAACATGCGCAGAGTAGGACCGGGTGCGACGGCAAGCTTGTTTGCCGGCGCGGTCTTCGCCGGTTGTGTTCTCGCCGCCGGCGCGGCGCTCGCGCAAGGCAAGCCGCCCGATCCCATGGCGGTCGGCCGCCAGCTGCTGGCGGAGGACAACCCCGGGGAACTCTGGGTGCAGCGCGGTGAAAACCTCTATCGAGAAAAGCGCGGGCCGAGAGAGGCCTCGCTCGAAGCCTGCGACTTCGGTCTCGGGCCGGGCACGCTCGAAGGCGCGTTCACGCACCTGCCGCGCTACTTCGCGGACACCGGAAAAGTCGAGGACCTTGAATCCCGCCTGCTGAAGTGCATGGTGGAGCTGCAGGGCTTCGACCGCGCGGCGATCATCCAGACCCGTTTCAGCAATCTCGACCGGGCGTCCGACATGGAAGCCCTCGCCACCTACGTCGCGTCCCGCTCGAACGGCATGAAGATGGACGTACGCCTCGATCATCCGCGCGAGCGCGAGATGTACAAGGCGGGAGAATACCTGTTCTTCCGGCGCACGGGTCCCACCGATTTCGCGTGCATCACCTGCCACGGCGACGAGGGAAAGCGCATACGCCTCCAGGATCTGCCCAACATGACCGATCGCAGGCAGATGCAGGCGGTGATCGCGGGCTGGCCGGCCTACCGCGGGACGCACAGCACGGTGCGCACCATGCAGCATCGCCTCTACGACTGCAACTGGCAGATGCGGCTGCCCGACCTCGGCTTCGCGTCCGACGTGTCGATCGCGCTGACCACCTATCTCAACTACCAGGGCAACGGCGCCGTGATCCGGGTGCCGGGGGTGCGGCGCTGATGGGAATCAGGATGACGGCGTGGGTGGTTCTGGGCATGCCTCTCATCGCGGCGCCGGGCTGCATGTCGTTTCCGGACGCGCCGGCGACGCGCAGTCTCGGTGAAAAGATGGTCGCGGAAAGCTATCCGGGCATGCCGGATTCGCTGACGCGACGCGCGGTCCAGGACAAGGCGCAGAGCATCTGCAGCAAGGTCGGGAAAGAAAAGCTTACTCAGGAGGAAGCCGCGGAGGTCGTCCGGCTTTCCCGGGAATCGATGAAATATCCGGCCGCAGGCAAGCTCGCCGGCGACTGGCAGGCCGGGGCGCGGCTCGCCTACGCCGGCCAGGGCGGGCGTGTCGTGGGCGGCAAGGTCGAAACGGCCAAGGAGAACGGCGCTCTCTGCTCCAACTGCCACGCGCTCGACCCGGGCGAGGTGAACGTGGGCAACATCGGGCCGAGCCTCATCGGCTACGGCGCAGCGCGCGGCAGCTCCGAGGAGGTCGCAAGGCTCACCTACGAGCGGATATACAACGCCTGGGCCTACGCGCCGTGCTCCAACATGCCGCGCCTGGGAGCAAACGGGCATCTGACGCCCGAGCAGATCACCCAGGTCGTCGCGTATCTCATCGACCCGCAGTCTCCAGTAAACAGGAAGTGATCGAACCGCAGGCGCGCGGGAAGCCGTACGCGATGACCAGCCGGCTGGTGAAGCGTCAGTGCCGGCATTCGGCGGGAACGTAGCGGTACAGGCCGGTTCCAGTCGTTGAGCAAGTCCAGATCACGCGGTTGTCCGGCGCCAGCGTGGGCGCCAGGGCGATCGTGAGAGCCACGCCCAAGGTGACCGCATCACCGGCCACCATGATGCTGCCTGTGTTCGTCACCTCGCCGCCCGATACCTTGCCAACCGCACAGACGGTAAGTCCCGCACCCGACGACGCGAGCGAGGCATCGGCCCACGCGCGCTCGGCGACCGACGGCTTGAACATGCTGGCGGCAAGAATCAGCTCGGATACCTTGGCGCGCACGGTATAGTCCTGGTACGCGGGCAACGCCACGGCGGCCAGGATGCCGATGATCGCGACCACGATCATCAGCTCGATCAACGTGAATCCCCTGTGTATCGTTCTCATCGGGTGCCTCTCTGCCATGAGCGATTCCGGTGTACAGCAAAAGACATGCCACGGCGCCCGCTGCCGATATTCCGTTCTCTCCGCGCAATGTCGTCCCTCGGACGCGTCACGCGGCACGGCTGCGAGCGAGCGCCAAAAAAGAAACCCCTCTTGCGAGGGGTTTCCAGGATCCGCGACCGGCGCTTGAGCCGGCCGTACCGATCTCGCGAAGCCTAGTGACGGCACTCCGCCGGCATGTACTTGAAGGTCGACGTATCGCCCGCGCTGCAGACCCAGGTGAGCTTGCCGTCGGTCTGAAACGTCGGTGTCAGCGTGACGCTCACGTCCTTGCCGACCGAAGTCGCAGCCGTGGTGCCGAAGATCTTGATAATGCCACCGTCGGTGACGCTGCCGCTCGTGACCTTGCCGCTCACGCACACGGTCAATCCGACGCCGGCCGCCGCCAGCGCGGCGTCGGTCTGCGCCTTCTCCGCGATCGACGTCTTATAGCCGCTCGCCTGAAGAACAAGCTCCGAAACCTTGGCGCGGACGGTGTAGTCCTGGTATGCCGGCAGCGCGACCGCCGCCAGAATACCGATGATCGCCACCACAATCATCAATTCGATAAGCGTGAACCCTTTCTGCAAATGCCTCATGAGAGAATCTCCCGAAAGTTGACGACAAAATACGAACGCAGGTTTTGCGAAATCCGAGTGGGAGCAAATTCCATACCATCACGTCTCGCTGTTTTTATTCCAATAATTCAATGTCTTAGACAGCACTCCGCGGACGATACAGTTTCGTCAGTGTTTTCATATAGATACGAAGTGATTCGGAGTCCCCACCCTCTGGAAATGCCAGCTAGTGCCTGCTTCTGTTGCCGCAACACGGCTTGGCGCGGCAAGGTCCGCCGCGGGGGCATTACGCCGGGCGGCATAGTCTGACAATTTTTGTCACTCTGCCCCAGAGCGGTCCGACTCGCTGTCCGGGGCCGGAAACCGCTCCCGTAATTCGCGCGCGACCCGCTCGATCGCGGGCTGCCAGCCCCCGGCGCCGGACTGGCGCATGAGCCGCACGGAGGGATACCACGGCATCGTCTCACCCTCGACCCGGTACCGCCATTCCGGGACCGCCGGCACCAGCACCCACGCCGGTCTGCCGAGCGCGCCGGCCAGATGCACGACGGCCGTCTGCACGGACAGGACCAGATCCAGCGCGGCAACGAGCGCGGCGGTCTGGTCGTAGTCCGCGAGCGCATCCGGCCAGTGCTCGATCGCGATGCCGTGTTCGGCGTGGAGGCGCGCCACCTCCTCCCGGCAATCGCCGTACTGCACGCTCACGAAGCGCGCGTCGCGCGTGCGCAGGACGGGCAGCAGCTCGCCAAGCTCGACCGAGCGCAGGCGCGAGCGCGTGTGGACGGTGCCCCCGCGCCAGGATATGCCGATCTTCGGTCCGGCACCGAGGGCGGCGAGGCGCGTGCGCCAGGTTTCAACCGCCGCCGGATCCGCCTTGAGGTAGCCGCCGTGAGCCGGAAAGTCCGCGGCGCTCCTGCGGAAATGCCCCGGCAGGCTGCCGATCGCGATCTGGAAATCGACCGGGCCGACGGCGGCCAGCCAGCCATGATCGGAATCGTTCTGGCTCCCGCCATGAACGGCAGCGGTGGGGAAGGAACGCGCGAAGAGGCGCTCGAGCTTGGTCGCACAATCGATCACGCAGCGTCCAGTGCGCGCGATGACCTCGGGCAGGCAGGACGCGAACATGATCTCGTCGCCCAGGCCCTGCTCGCCGTAGACGAGCACGGTGCGGCCGGGCGCCGGCTTTCCATCCCAATCCGGAAAGCGGAAGCCGCGCGCGGTGAAGTGCACGCTGCCGCCCTTGCGCGCCTCGTACTGCGGCCAGCCGCGGGCGAAATCCCCCCGCGCCAGCCAGATGAGCGCCCGGTTCAACCGGGCCTCGGTGAGATCCGGCTCGCGCCGCAGCGCTTGCTGGTAGGCGGACAGCGCCTCGTCGAGCAGTCCCCGATCCTGCAGCAGCATCCCGAGATTCAAGCGGGCGGCGGCAAACCCGGGCTGGGCACGCACGGCGCGGCGCAGGTGCTCTTCGCCCTCCCCGGGGAGCCCGAGATACTTGAACTGCACGTAGCCCAGGTTGCTCAATGCAGGCGCATGGTGCGGCGCGAGGAGCACCGCGCGTTTCAGGGAGACCGCGGCGGACTCGTAGGCGCCGCGCTCCAGGTCCAGCGTGCCCAGGTTGAACCAGGCTTCCGCGAATTCGGGGCGTTGGGCGAGCGCCAGCGCATAGCTGTCCGCGGCGTCTTCGCGCCGGCCGAGCCGGTGGCACGAAAGCCCCAGGTTCAGATGCGCATCGGCGTCCTCTGCGCGCAACTCGACGCAGCGCTCGAAGTGCCCCATGGCTTCCTCGTAGCGTCCCGCGCGGAAAGCCGCGATGCCCGCATCGAAGATGGCGCGGTATTCTGAATCGCCGGCATGGCCGGCGGCTACCAGGGCACCGGCGCGGGCGGCGGACGCGGGCTGCGCGGGCGCCGCAACCGGGCTTGCGGTAGCGTCGCTGGCACGTAACCGAGCTATGAACTGGCGGAGCAACTCCAGCATACGCCATTGTTGCATAATGTGCCCCATCGAATTCGCCGGTGGGGCTCACGGTTCGCATGGTCGCTTCGAGAAAAATCCTGGTCACGGGCGCCGATGGCTTCATCGGCTCTCATGTCGCCGAGCTCCTCGTGAAGGGCGGCCATCGCGTGCGCGCGCTGGTGTACTACAACGCCTTCGATTCCCGGGGCTGGCTCGACGGCCTGGAACCCGCGGTGCGAGCCGAGCTCGACGTCGTCGCCGGTGATGTCCGCGATCCCCACGGCGTGCGGCACGCGATGGAGGGCTGCGAAGCCGTGATGCATCTCGCGGCCCTGATCGGCATCCCCTACTCCTATCACGCTCCCGACAACTACGTGGATACCAATATAAAGGGAACGCTGAACGTCCTGCAGGCGGCGCGGGCGCTCGGTCTCGGGCGCGTCATTCACACCTCGACGAGCGAGGTTTACGGAACCGCGCAGTCGGTGCCGATCACCGAAGAGCACCGCATCCACCCGCAGTCGCCGTACGCTGCCACCAAGGCGGCGGCCGATCAGCTCGCGCTGTCGTTCCATGCCTCGTTCGCGCTGCCGGTGACCGTGCTGCGGCCGTTCAACACCTACGGGCCGCGCCAGTCCGCGCGCGCGGTGATACCCACCATCGTCACGCAGATCACCGCGAAGGCGAAGCATATCCGGTTGGGCTCGCTCCATCCCACGCGCGATTTCTGCTTCGTGCGCGACACGGCGCGCGCCTTCGCCGCCGCGCTCGACGCGGACGCGGCGGCGGGCGAAGTCATCAATGTCGCGACCGGTGGCGAGATATCCATCGGCGAGCTCGCGGCGCTGATCGCCGGAATGATGCGCGCGGACGTCGAGATCGCGACCGAAGCCGAGCGCATGCGGCCGCCGGCGAGCGAGGTCGAGCGCCTGTGCGGGGCGAGCGCGAAGGCGGCGCGTCTGCTCGGCTGGCAGCCCGAGTACACCGGCCGCGAGGGCTTGCGTCGGGGTCTCGAGGAGACGATCGCGTGGCTCGCCGATCCTGCCAACCTGGCGCGCTACCGGCCCGGGACCTACACCCTGTAGGTCAAGCACCTTTGGTGCTTGTTTGAGAGTTGGTACTCGAGTTTTGGAGCTTGAACTTTGATCCACGACGATTTCGCCCGCGAGATACTGGAGCGCGTCCGGCGCTGCCTGCCGGAAGGAGGCCCCTACGCCCTGCACGAACCGAGCTTCGAAGGCAACGAGTGGACCTACGTCAAGCGCTGCCTCGACAGCGGCTGGGTGTCGAGCGCCGGTCCGTTCGTCGACGAGTTCGAAGCGAAGATCTGCGCGGTAACCGGGGCGCGCCACGCCGTCGCAACCGTCAACGGGACGGCGGCGCTGCACGTATGCCTCGAGCTCGCCGGCGTGAGCGCCGATGACGAGGTGATCGTGCCGGCGCTCACGTTTGTGGCGACGGCCAACGCCGTGAGCTACTGCGGGGCAGTGCCGCACTTTGCGGACGCGGCGCCGGCAACGCTCGGGATCGACGCCGACAGGCTGGCGCAGCATCTCGGCAGCGTGGCGGAGGTGCGGGCGGGCGCCTGCTACAACGGCGCGACAGGCCGGCGCATACGCGCCGTCGTCCCGATGCATACCTTCGGCCATCCTGCCGATCTGGACGGCCTCGACCGCGTGTGCCGGGATTTCGGGCTGGCGCTGGTGGAGGACGCGGCCGAGTCGCTGGGATCGCGCTACCGTGGCGAGCACAGCGGGACGCGCGGGGTGCTGGGCGCGCTCTCCTTCAACGGCAACAAGATCGTGACGACCGGCGGCGGCGGCGCGGTGCTCACGGACTCTCCGGAGCTCGCCCGGACGGCACGTCATGTCACCACAACCGCGCGCCTGGATGCACGCGGCTGGGAATTCGTGCACGACGCGATCGGCTACAACTACCGCCTGCCCAGCCTCAATGCCGCCCTCGGACTCGCCCAGCTGGAGGCGCTGCCCGGGTTCCTCGCCCGCAAGCGCGCGCTCGCCGCGCGCTACATCCGCGAATTCTCAAAGTTCCGCGGCGCGCGCATGTTCGAGGCACCGGACTTCGCGGACAGCAACTACTGGCTCAATACGCTTTTGCTCGACGCGGAGGAAGCCGCCCGGCGCGACGCGGTGCTCGCGGCCCTCAACGGCAACGGTATCGGGGCGCGTCCCGTGTGGCGGCTGATGCACCGGTTGCCCATGTACCGGGACTGCCCGCGCATGGATCTCCATGTCGCCGAGGATCTGGAGCGGCGCATCGTGAACGTTCCGAGCAGCGCACACCTCGGCCGGGCCCCGGCGTGACTGAGCGGCATCGCCCCTCCTCGCGCTTGCGAAGCGGCGGGATTTTGAAGATGCCGTGTGCTGCGCTCGCTTCAGTTGATCGTCGCCGCGATCAAGCTCGTCCATTTATCGGCGCACGCTTCGGGCGAAAAGCGTCGATCGATACATTCCTGGCCCGATGCAATTCTTCGCTTCACTTCGTCGGGATTTCCGAGCGCGGCCCCCAGCAGCTCCGCATAGTTCGTTCCGCAATAACAGTATTCCCCCAGCTCGAGATATTGCGGCAGCGGGTACGCGATCGCGATTCGTCCGCACTGGATCGCGGACAGCACGCGAAGCTGGCCCTTGGCCTGCTTGGACGGCTCCGCCTTGCTCGGAACAAAGACGGCGTCGCACGACTGAAAAGCGCGAAACTGGGCAACCATCGACCAGGGAAGAAACCCGACGGTGATTCCCGGTGCCGCTTCCCTCAGGGCGGGCAGGTCCGGCGCGTCGCTGGAAACAATGGTCAGGCTCAACGGCGCATCGGTAAAGCGGGCGAGATCGCGCACGCCCGGCAGCAGCGTATCGTGGTTGCTGGGATGCCCGGTATACAGCAGCTTGATGGGCGACGCCGGAGAGAATACCGGAGGACAACGGGGATACTCGATCGGCTCCTCGATGACCTGACAATCAACTTCGTAGTGCTTCCGCACAAAATTAGCGACATATTTCGTTGGGGCCACCACGGCCGAGGCCTGCTCGGCGAGCATTCGGTTGCGATCGGCCATCCGGGGATCGCCGAAGCCACCTGAATCACCGGCAACGTGCAGATCGCAGAACACGGCGATGACCGGAATTCCCCGCTTCGCGGCCGTCACGGCAAGCGCCAGGGGCCCGTTATCGAACATTTTGGTAATGATCAGAGCCGTCGGCCGGTGACGATCCAGAAATGCCTCGGCGTCCATGCCGTCGGAAAAATAGAGTGCCTTTGCTCCGATATGCCGCGCGGGAATGAGTGCCTGAACATTGATGCTTCCGACCGCATCGGGCAACGCAAAGCCATAGATGAAGACTGGCACCGACGTGGTCGCGCTGCTCGTCCTGCGGCCAGCCTCGTTCAGAGCCGCCGTCCTGTTCCTGCTTGCGGCCGACTGGAAAATGCCCCTCGTAAATCTGGATATGAGGCTTCTCGATGCCATTGGAATTTAGGACCTCCGGTGAGACCTTCGGCTCCTGTCAGATCCTGCGCCAACCCTTCCGGCAGCGGGTCTCCGTATGCGAGGAGAGGCGACCGGGTCGGTTGGGGACACTACGCCCCCTCGTTGGCGCGCCGCAGCTCCTCGCGCCGCCCGACGTCGATCCAGTCCTCCTCGATCGGGTAGACCGCGACGCGCCGCTTTTGCGCCAGCAGCTTCTCGAAGAGCGTGGTGATCGGGAAGAACGCGCCCGCCGGCACGAGCGGCAGCACGTCGGGATCGAGGACGTAGATGCCCGCGTTGATGAGGTAGTGCGGCGCGGGCTTTTCCGTGAGCTCGAGTAACTGATCGTCGCGCTGGGTCACCACCCCGAAGGGGATCTCGACCTGGTAATGGCGTGCGGCGAGCGTCGCGCACGCTCCCTGCTGCTGGTGAAACCGGAGCAGGCGGGACACGTCTACCTGGGTGACGAGGTCGCCGTTCATGACCAGCAGTGGATGCGCGGGCGGCCCGGGCAGCAGGGACAGCGGCCCGCCGGTGCCGAGCGCAGTGGACTCGCGCAGATAGGTGATCGCGCAGCCGAAGCGCTCCCCGTCGCCGAAGTGCTCCGTGATGATCTCCGCCATGTAGTTGACCGAGATATGGATGCGCTTGATGCCGTAGCCGACGAGATGGAGCACGATGCGCTCGAGTATCGGCCGCCCGGCGACCGGCACCATCGGCTTGGGAAGCCGGTCTGTCAGCGGCCGCAGCCGCCTGCCCTCGCCGCCGGCCATGATGACGGCCGCGTTGGGCTTGTCCGCCGTGCCGAGCAGCGTCTCGAGGAAGTGTATGCCCAGGAGCTCCCGGCCCGGTCCGACCACCGGCACGTGCCGGATGCGGCGCGCCCGCATGAGGTCGAGCACCCCGACCCGGTCGGCGTCGGGTCCCACGTGCACGTAGTCGGTCGTCATTACCCGGCTCACGGGCGAATCCAGGTTGAGGTCGGACAGCAGCCCGCGGCGGATGTCGCCGTCGGTAACGACGCCCTGCACGCACCCCGCGGCGTCCGCCACCAGCGCGATCTCGCGCCAGTTGTCGGTGATCACGCGCATCGCGTCGCGTATGGTCCGTTCCGGGCCCACGACGAGCTTCTGGAGATCCGGGGGCAGGGTCGGCGGCATATCGGTCATTTGCGGCACGTCACGATCCAATGCGTTATGTCGCGCGCTCCATTCTCCGCCGAGCGCGTCACGCGCTCCAGCGCCAGCTCGCGAAACTCCCGGTACAGCTCGGCCAGGCTCTCGCGCGTGGCAAAGCGCGTCTTGCCGAGGTCCGCGAACGGGCCTTCGCCCACGTCACGCAAGGTCGTCGCGTCGATGCGCTCTCCCGGCCCGTCGCCCCAGCAGCCGCTCGCGGGCGTGAGCGAGAAATGGAGGGCGCCGGACTTCAGCACGCGGCGCACCTCGCCGACGATAGCCCGCGTTTCCTGCTCGGAGTTGCACGCGAGGCACACGACATCGAGCACCGCGTCGAAGCTCGCGTCGGGGAACGGCAGAGCGTCCACCGCGCCCTCGACGAACTCGCCGGGCAGGCCTTCCTCGTCGAATCGCCTGCGCGCCCTGGCGATCGCGGTCGGCGAGGCGTCGATCCCGATCAGGCGGAAGCCTTCGCGCGCGATGAACCAGCTCGCGCCGCTGCCGGGCCCGCAGCCAATCTCGAGCATGCTCACCTTCGATCGCTCGGGCGCGCGGTAGAAGTTGCGCGCGACGAAGCGCACGACTTCTTCCTGCGGGTACCGACCCCATTCCCGCTCCCGGAAAATCCGCTCCCAGACCGGATCAAAGCTCATAGTGCACCGCCTGATACAGCAGTTGTCCCCGGTGCGGCGAGGGCGATTCGCGCCCTGTCGCGTAGTCCACCGCGACCCGACGCGCAACGCGCAGGCCGCTTGCCTCTATCATGCCCTCGATCTCCGCCGGCGTGAACAGATGGCCCATCGCGGGCAGGTTCAAGCCGCCGATCCGCCACTCGTACGAGGCGTCGCCGCGTCGCTCGTCCGGCAGGAGAAAATCGACACAGCGCCGCGCGAGCACCTTGAGCGAGCCGTAGGCGGCCGCGTTGTGCCGGTTGTTGACGTCGAGGTACAGCGCGCCGGCGGGAGCCAGGAGTCCCTGCATCGACTTCAATGCGGCCAGACGCGCCGGGCGGTCAGGCAAGTGCCCGAGGACATTCCACAGGCACAGGATGACGTCGAACCTCGATTCGCTCTGCGGCAATTGCTCCGCCGGCACTTCCCACACCGCGTCGGCGCCCAGCTCGCGGCAGCGCGCCGCCATCTCCCGGCTCGGCTCGGCGAGCACCACGCGCCGCGCGGCGAGCCTCCGCGCGAGCGCCATGCCGCGTACGCCGTCACCCGCGCCGACGTCCAGGACCGCCTCCACCGCGGCCGGGGCGTGCCTCAGGATGATCCGGTCGACCGCCTCGAGATAGGTCTGCCGGCTCCGGGAATAGTCGCGGTAGTGGGGCGCGAGGGCGTCATAGGTGTCCGACACGTCGTTCCGGCCTCACGCCGTGCTCATGTCACATCGTTCCAGGTAATCGGCATGTCCTCCTTCACGGCTGCCTTGAGACGGCGTCCCAGGACCCGGCGGAGGTCCCCCGGCTCTATGCCGCCTAGCGGCCGCTTGATCTCGATCATGTCGCGCGTCAACTCTGCGCCGGCGGGCAGGTCGCGCGCCGCCACCAGGCTCTTGCGGATCAGCGGCAGGTTGGGCAGCTCGCACGGCGCGGGCACCTTCAAGCCGCTGCCGAGCGCGCAATTGGCCGCGCGCACGCCCTCCACCAGCGACTTCAGCTCGTACGGCTCCACCGAAGCGAGGTGGTCGGGCCCCGGCAGGTTGCGATCGGTCGTGAAATGCTTCTCCACAGCGCACGCGCCGAGCGCCGCCGCTGCGATCGCCGCATCGATGCCCGGCGTGTGATCGGAGAAGCCCACCGGCAGCCCGAACTCCCGTTTCAACGTCGCCATCGCACGGAGGTTCGCCTCCGCAACCGGCGCCGGGTAGCTCGAGACGCAGTGCAGCAGCACCAGCTCCGGGCAGCCGGCCGCCGTCAATGCCTTCACTGCGGCCCCAACCTCCGCGAGGTTGCTCGCTCCCGTCGACAGCACGGCCCCGACTTTTCTTGCCCCGATGTACTCGAGAAACGGGAGGTTCGTGACTTCCGCGGACCCGATCTTGATCGCGGACACTTTCAAATCGTCGAACAGGAGATCGGCGCTGTCGAAATCGAACGCCGTGCAGAGAAACGGCATGCTCACCTGCGCGCAATACGCCTTCAACGAGGCGAGGGTCGCCCCGTCCAGCTCGAGCGCCTTGCACAGCTCGAGCTGGCCGCCGTCCGCGCCGGTGTTCTGCTGCTGGTACTGCGCCTTCGGAGCGTAGCGGCTGATTTCCTTCTCCGACTTGAAGGCCTGGAACTTGACGATGTCGGCGCCGGCCGCGCGCGCCACGTCGACCATCCGCCGCGCGAGCGCCGGATCGCCGTTGTGGTTGACGCCGACCTCCGCGATCACAACCGTCGCATCGGGCCGGGCAAAATCGAAATCTGCCGATTCAAGGTGCATGCGGCTCCCTGCGATAGAGCGGAAAGTACTGCGTTTCCAGCGTTTTACCGAGCGTGGTCCGTTCGTGGTTCATCTTGAGCTCGCACAACCGGTCGTAGGCCGCGTGGTCGTGCACGCGACCGTAGGTATAGAGCGTCGCCGTTTCCCCGCCGAATCCCGACTTGAAGCGCAGCAGGCTGTCGTCCGCGGCCGCGGTCACGCCCCCGCCGAGATGGTAGACACGGTTACCGGCCTCCCTGGCCCATAAGGCCGTCTCGTAGAGCAGCAGGTTGTTGGGCCTGAGCTGGAAATAGGCTTCGTCCGACCCGCCGAAATGGTAGTAGGCGATTCCCGCATCATGCAGCAGCAGATACGCCGAGGCAACCTTCCCCTGCGTGCGGGCGAAGAACAGCGCGACCCGCCCTGGGCCCAGATGCCGCGCGCAATCGCGAAAATAGCCGGCGGGAAAGTACCAGCGGTCCGCCGCCGCGTGCCGGTCCATCGTCATCTCGTACAGGCGCTCGAACTCGGCGAGGTTGGCCGCGTCGGGGGCAACCCGCTCCACGCTGACGCCGCGCTGGCGCGCCCGCTGAATGCTGCTGCGGTGCCCGCGGTTGACCGCATGCCACAACTCGTCCGGGGTGCGCGTCACGTCGAGATAGACGACGCTCTTCTGCGGCCGCGCTTCCACGCCCGGACATGCCGCGAGCAGCTGGCGGTTGTCGAGGAGCGGGTGCAGCGAGCAGAACTCAGCGGCGATGCCCTGGCTTATGCACCACGAGCCGAATTGCTCCTGGAAGCGCGCGAGCAGGTCCGGCGCGCCCGCGGCGGCGGGATCGGCGCACAGCGGTCCGCCGTAGCCGTAGGCATTGGCGATGTCCCAGAACGGCTCGGCTACGTTCTGCTGCGCGAGGAAGGGAAGCCCATTCAGGCTCCGCCTGACGAACGGCTGGATCACGAAGTTCGCGCCGTCCGCGGCATACGCGAGCAGCGGCTCGTGGCCGTAGGTATCGCGGTAGATGAGCCCGTATTCCGGCAGGAAATGCAGATCGCGCAATCCCGGCGGCAACCGCAGCGCCAGCTCGGACCAGAGCCGGCCGTCGGGGCCCGTTGCCGCAAGGACCTGGAAATCCATTCAGTCGAGGAGCTGCCCGGTCGCGGGCAGCCATTTCGCCACGAGCGCGGGAGTGAGACGCAGACGCCGGAGCACATCCACCGTTCTGGCCGCGGCGCTGCCATCGCCGTACGGGTTGACGCAACCCGCGAGCGAGGCCTTGAATGTCGGGTCCGAGAGCGCGAATCGCACCGCCTTAACGATCGCATCGCGGTCGTAGCCGACGTCGATGACGTTGCACGCCCGCGTGCGCCTGTGCTGCCGCGTGCCGACGTTGACCGCGGGCAGCCGGAACGACGCGGCCTCGAGGATGCCGCTGCTCGAATTGCCGACCATGACGGCCGCGATCCGCATGAGGCTCAGGTATCTCCGGGAGCCCAGGTGCGGCACGGCGCGCAGGAACGGCCGGCCGGCGTAGGACTGCAGTACCCGCACCATCTCCGCCCCGCCCGCGTCGGTGTTGGGATAAGTGAATACCGTCTGCATGCCGAGCGCCGCGAGGGCCGCGAGCGTCTCGGTCATCTGGTGAGCCGAGTCCCCCGCCTCCGTGGTGACCGGGTGCTGCGTGCCGAGCACGATGGGACGGCCGAGATCGAGATCGAGATCGGCCGCGAGCTCTTCCGGCGGCACCGGCTCCAAAGACAGGATCACGTCGAGCGCCGGCTCCCCGACCTCGATGATGCGCAGCGCGCTTTCACCGCGCGCGACGAGCCGCGCGCCGCTTTCCGGGCAGGTCGTGAGATGGACGTGCGCGAAGCTGGAAATCGCATGGCGTATCGGCTCGTCGATCGAGCCCGTCGAGTCGCCCCCCGACATGTGGACGATGACGACGTTCTGGTGCGCCGCGGCGATCGCCGCCGCCAGCATCTCGCCGCGGTCGCCCTGCAGGAGCACGAGCTGCGGCCTCACCTGCTCGATGACGCCGGCCATCGCCACCACCGCTTCGCCGAGCGCACGCGCCATCGCGGCCCCGGAAGCGGCAGTGTCCGCTACCGGCACGTGGTGCAATGGCCCGTAGCGATCGCCTTCGACTTCCGCGAGACTCGACGCGAACCGGGGCGCGAGGTGCATGCCGGTCACGATCAGCTCGAGCTCCAGGTCCGTCGCCGCGGCCACCGCCGCATAAACAGGGCGCATGGCCCCGTATTCGGCGCGCGTGCCGGTAACCGCCAGCACCTTCCGCTTCATGACCGTACCCCGCGCGGGAAACCCGATCCGGGTCGGCTGAGAAGGAATTCCGCCCACGCGAAGTCGAGCGGCGTATCGATGTCCACCGACGCCGCCTCGTCGATCGGGAACGGCGCAACCCGTCCGCCGTAGAGCATTCCGCGCGCGATCAGCGCGGGCCGGATCACCATGACCGCGCCGGTCTCGACCCAGGCCTCCGGCAGATCCCCGCGCGGCGCGGCCATCCTGCCCAGCGTGTACCAGGGCCGCAGCAGACCCCTCGACGGCCGCCACGTCCACCACGGATGCTCGCGAGCCCGGCGCACGGCCGTGATCGTGTCGGCGCGGCGCGTTTCGAAGGCCACGATCGCCCGGTCGATGTGCGATGCCGTGAGAAAGGGCGAGGTCGGCTGCAGAAGTACCACGGCGTCCACCGGTGGATGGCCACGCTCGTATTTCGCCAGAGCGTCTCTTAGCGCCCCCGCCACGGGGCTATCGTCGCGCGCGAGTCCTGCCGGCCGCAACCCCTGGGGGTCCGCGCCGCGCGAGCGCGCGTAGCGGGCGATCTTCTCGCTGTCGGTGGACACCACCACGGCCGTCAGCCGGCGGGAAGAACAGGCGGCGGCGATGATGTAGTCGATGAGCGGCCTTCCCGCGAGCGGCCGCAGGTTCTTGCCGGGGACGCGCTTCGAGCCGCCGCGCGCGGGGATGATGCCAAGGTAGCGCGCCCTAGCCACCGGCGCTCCCGCGCGCGGTGATCCACGCCTGGAGCTCTCCGGCCACCGTGGCCATCACTTCCTCCCACGGCTGGTAGAGCCCGCGCTGGAAGCGCCGCAGGGAGCGCAGCCACGGGTGGCGCTCCGCGCCGTGCATCTGCCAGTCCGTTCCGTGATGCAGCTGCCAGGTGGGGACGCCCAGAGCGGCGGAGAGGACACTCACGGCGGTAGGTGCCGACACGACGAGATCGAGCGCGCGCGTCAGGGCGGCGACCTCATCGAGATCGTTGAACATATCGATCTCGCGGATCTCGTGCACCGCGCCGCCGAAGATCTCGCGCGCCCGCGCGAGCTCCTCGGCGCACTCGTCGTATTGCAGGCTGACAAAGGTCGCGCCACGCGTCGTCAGAACCGGTTCCCATTGCTCGATCCGCGTGCAGGCGAGCGCGCGCTCGCCCCTGAACACTATGCTGCGCCAGCTGAAGCCGACCTTCGGTCCCGGGCCCAGCGCGCGCAGCCGCTCCCGCCAGTACGCGACGCGCGCGGGATCGGCCACGAGGTACGCCGAGCGCTCGGGAAAATCGCCAAGCGAGCGGCGCAACCAGCGCCCGAGACTCCCCGCCGGGATCTGGAAATCGATTGCTTGCTGAGTGTAGGGATGCGGCGGTTCGGTACGGGGCACCACGTCGCAATCCGGAAACGAGCGGGCGAACAGCGGCGCCAGCTTGGGGGCGCACTCGATAACGCAGTAGCCCGCGCGCGCGACAAGCTCGGGAAACATGCCGGCAAAAACGAGCTGACTGCCAACGCTGCTCTCCTTCCAGGCAAGGATGGTCTTGCCGCCAAGATCCTCGCCTGCCCACCGCGGGAACGGAAAATCGCGGGCGCGGGCCGCCCGGGTCGCCTCGTCGAACCGCCATTCGTATCCCTGCCAGCCGCGGTCGAATTCGCCTCGGGCGAGCAGCGCCAGGCCGAGGTTGAACCGGGCTTCCGCATAATCCGGCCGCTCCCGCAGGACCTCCTCGTTTTGTGCAATGGCGGCATCGAGATCACCCCGCAGATAGTTCGCGAGCGCACGGTTCGCCCGTGCGGGCAAGTGCCCCGGATCGCGCTCGAGCAGTCGCCGGTAGGCGGCGTCGGCCTCGTCGATCCTACCCTGCTCGTAACGCACGATTCCCAGTTCCAACGCGGCCGCGTCGAGCTCCGGAGCGAGCTCGATGGCGCGCTCGTATTGCTCGCCGGCCTCCTGCAGCTTGTCGAGCCCGCGCAACGCCCGCGCCAGACCCAGTGTCGCTTCCGCGGACCGCGGTTCCCGGGAAACGAGCAGCTCGAGCTCTGACCGGGCTTCCGCGAACCGGCTCTCCTCCAACAATCTTCCGCTCTGCCTGAGGTCATCGTACAGGGCACCGCCCTCTTGCTGCCCGGCGGCCGTATCGCCATCAGCCGCAGCACAGGCCTCTGCGCGCAGGCGTGCGGCGATATCGGCGATCACTTCGTCCCACTCCTGGTTCCACGCGCGCTTCAGCTGCGTCATCGCCGGAAACCAGGGATTGCGGTCCGTACCGTGCACTTGCCAGTCCGCCCCGTAGCTCATTTGCCAGGTCCGCACGCCGAGCGCCGCCGAGAGAAGGCTCACCGCTGTCGGCGCCGAGATCACGAGGTCAATCGCCTGGGTGAGCGCCGCCGCCTCGTCGAGATCGTTGTAGAGGTCGACCTCCGGAAACGCGTGGATCGCCACACCAAAGCGCTGCCGCGCTTCGTCGAGTTCCGCGCCGCACTCGTCGTACTGCAGGCACACGAACAGAACACCGGGCACGGCGAGTATCGGCCCCCACTGCTCGAGCCGCGTGCACGCGAGCGAGCGCTCGCCCTTGAGGTTCGTGCTGCGCCAGCTGATGCCGACTTTGTGGCCATCGCCCAGCCGTGCCAGGCGCGCCTTCCACCAGGCGACCCGTTCGGGGGCCGGCACGAGATGGCCGCGTCGCTCGGGAAAGCTCGCCAGGGATGGGCGCAGCCAGCGCGCGAGGCTCCCCGCGGGAACCTGGAAGTCGAACGCCTGTGCGGCTCCCGGGTGGGGGGGATCGCTCTTCGCGACGACACGTGCGCCCGGGAACGAACGGGCGAAGAGCGGGACGAGCTTTGGTGCGCACTCGATCACGCAGCGCTGCGCCGCGACCGCCACCTCGGGATAAAGCGAGGAGAACAGGATCTCGTCGCCGACGCCCTGCTCGCCCCAGACGAGCACGCTCCTTCCGGCCAGGGACTCTCCTTCCCAGCGCGGATGCCCGAAGGGGCGCGCCTGGGTCCCCATTTCCGGGTTCGGCTGGCGAAACCGACATTCGTAGTCCCGCCAGCCGCGCTCGAAGTCTCCCGTCTGCAGGCGCGCGATCGCGAGGTTCAGCTGCGACTCGGGATGCCCGGGCCGCGCTTTCTGCGCCTGCTCGTAACACGGGATCGCCTCGTGCGGGCGACCGAGGTAGTTCAGCATCACCCCCATGTTGTGATGGGCCTCCACCGAATCGGGAGCGAGCGACCGGGCCCGCTCGTAGCACTCGAGGGCACGGTCGATGTCCGCGCGGTCCTTCAATACCGAGCCCAGATTCACGTACGCGTCGCTGTAGTCGGGCTTCGATCCGATCGCGCGCTCGTAGCACGCGATGGCCTCGTCCTTGCGATCCTGTTCCCGGCGGGCGTTGCCGAGATTGAAGCTGGCCTCGGGAAAATCGGCCCTGAGCGCGAGTGCCCTCTCGAACTCGGCCGCGGCCTCGTCGACGCGGCCGAGCTTGAGCAGGGCGATTCCCGCGTTCACGTGGAGCTCCGGCATCCCCGGCCGCGAGACGTGCGCGAGACGGTAGCTTTCGATCGCCTCATCGAACCTGCCTTGCGCGTGCAACAGCCCGGCGAGATGGATGTGGCCTTCGCCCAGTCCGGGATCGAGATCCACCGCGCGCCGGAAATGTGCGATCGCGTCGCCCTCGCGGCCCTGATTCCAGCACGCCATGGCAAGGTGAAGCCAGGTCTCTCCGGAGCCCGCGTCATGCGCGAGCGCGAGCTTGAACGAGTCCTCGGCCTCCTCATAGCGCCGTAGCTCGAGGAACGCGATACCCTGGTGCACTATCGCATCGACGAAGTCGTGTCGGGCGTCGATGGCTCGCTGAAAGCGCGCGACGGCCTCCTCGAACCGGCCCAGCTCGCGCAGCGCGAGCCCCGCCTGGTAGTGGGCCTCCGCGTACTCCGGGTAAGCAGCCACCGCCGCATCGAACAACGCCAGCGCCTCGGCGGATTTTCCCTCATGCAGCGCGCCGGCACCGGTCTCGCACAGGCGTCGCGCTGCATCCGGAACGCCGCGGTCCGGAGCGCGGCCGGCGGGAGCATCGACCCGCGGCGCCACCTCGCCTCGCAGCCAGCCCCTGACCCTGCGTGTCAGCTCGTCCAGCATGTCGGGCGCTGCGGCGGGAGCCTCACTTGCGATTGCGGCGGCGCTCGACGTGTTCCATTCTCTGGTACTCGTCGCGCCACTCCTCGGCGTACTGACAATCCCGGTACTCCGTGAAATACGGGCCGCCCTCGGTATAGTGCAGCAGCGCCGCGTCGTGACGCGGCGGATCGTACCCCACGAGGTGATTCCAGCGGCCGGGGAGCGCCCCGATCAGATCCTCGCTCTCGAGCCACTTGAACTGGTGCAGTTCCAGGCCCGAGGCGGTGTTGACGTACGCCGGCGTCAACGTCCGGCAGCGGGCGTTGTTGAACAGCATCACGCTCGACCAGTTCTTCTTCTCGTACTTGCTCTGCGGCTCGCCCAGGAACTTGACGGTCTCCCTGGGCACGTGGACGTGCTTGACGACCATCACCGCGTAACTGTCGTCCCGCAGGCCCCAGAGTCGGGCGATGTCGTCGCGCATGACCATGTCGCAGTCCATGAAGATGGACCATCCCTCGTAGCCCGACAGATGTGGCGTCAGAAACCGGGAGAAGGAGAAATCGGTGCTCTGCAGCGGGTGGCGTTCACGCGTCAGTATTCCCTTCAGCTGGGTAAGCCTCAGCGGAGCGATGGTGACGGGTTCCGACGCGAGGCGCTGAATGCTGTGGGACAGCACGTTGTAGGCGACGGCTTCCCGGTCGTCGTAGCCGATGAAAACTCTGATCATGCTCGTGCTCTTCGTCTTGGGCGCCGCGCGCGGCTCCCGCATTCTACGATATGCGGCGCTCCTCAGGCGGCAGAAAGCGCCCGGAAGGCGGCGTCCCATTGCAGCGCAATCGCCGACGGCGAGTAGCGCTCCGCGACGTGCCGCTGTCCCGCCTCGAGGCGGCGCCGCACCTCGCGCGGGTTGGCGAGCGCCCATTCGATGCCGTGCACCAGGTCGGCCCCGATCCACGAGTAGCGATCGAGTTCGCGGTAGGACTCGATCGGATGCGCCACGACAAATCGCCCGGACCACGCAGATGTCCACGACGATGCGCTGGCCCCTGCTCTTCGCGGCGCACACGATCCCCAGAGCGAGGCTCGCGAGCTTTCGAAGAGCACCTGTCTCGGGAAACATGACTTTGGCGAACACGACCACATCGCCGGTGACACGGGCCATGACGGAGTCCAGTCCATTCCCGGGCTGCACGTGCAGGACCTCGATACGAGGCCCCATGGCTTGCAGCGGCGGCCGCGGAATGAGCAGACGATGACGCAGGGAGGAGACCGTCGAGAAGCCCGCACCTCCCGTTTCGACGATCTCGTGAAACGCAATCCACGTGGTGTTCATCGGGCGAGGTCTGCTTCCGCGGCCGTTTCGCCGCGCTGCGCTTCGAGCTCGCAGACGACGTGCGCGATCACGGGTCCCCATTCACCGCGGCGCGGCTCGCGGAACAGGCGGATCGAGGAATACCGGATCATCCATCGACGAACTGCACGCCCTCGAACCGCAGCACGGGCAGCAACTCGCGCAGCGACAGCGAGCGCAGGTGCGTGCGGGACAGCCGCGTTCCCCCCCCGCGTGGACACGAACACGCGGAGCGGACTTCGCTGTTACCTGGTGGCGACATCGCCGCGACAGTATACTTCAGCCGTGCCACGCGTGATTCTCTTCAAGGGCAAATTCCAATACGGCGCAGTCAACGTATTCGTGGACGAGCTCGCGAAAGGGCTGGCAGCCCTGGGACGCGAGACGATTCTCGTCGATCTCGCCGTCAGTTCGGATAGATCGCGTCTGGAAGAGGAACTGAGCCGTCCCTTCGAATTCATCGTTGCCTTCGCCGCGATCGGCACACGGCCGCAGCATCTCCCGGCAGGATCGCACATGTATGACCGGCTGAGCGCACCCTACGTCGCGGTCCTGGTCGATCATCCGTCCTACCAACTCGATCGTTTCACGATCGACAACATGATAATCACCTGCTACGACCGGACACACGTCGCTTTCCTGAATAGATATTTGGAAGGAAGGAAGCGGGTTGAATTCCTGGCGCACGGCGGCTCGGCGGCAGGCGACGACAGGCCCGCTCCCGGTCCGCGGCCGATCGGAATCCTGTTCCCTGGGACGTACGCGGACCCGGACGCCGAGTACGACTCCTTGCGCAAGTCGCTCCCCCCCGATGTCTACGAGATCATGGATTTCGTCATCGAACGCCTGATCACGAGCGATGGCGAGCCGATGGAGAACGCGCTGTCCGCGGTACTGGCGGCCGAAGGCAGGGAAGACGAATGGGCGCGGTTCTGCCCGTATCTGCTGCCGCTCGAGTCCTTCGTGAAACCGTACAAGCGGATGGAAGTATTGAGACGGCTCGATGGCGCCGGACTCGCGATCGAGATACTCGGCAATCACTGGCCTGACTCGTTATTCCGTCATCATCGGATACAACCGGCACGGCCGTACGGCGACGTGCTGCGTCTGATGCAGCAATCGAAGATGGTGCTCAACATGGGTTTCGTCCCGGACGGCTCGCACGAGCGCGTTTTTTCCGCCCTACTGAACGGTGCCCTGCCGGTTTCAGATTGCAATCCCTACCTCGAGGAGACGTTCCCGCACGCAAGCGACATGCTGCTCTTTCGGTGGACCCGGCTCGATGAGCTGCCGGCCAGGATCGCGGCCTGGCTGAACGACGAGGCATCGCTCGCCGGATATCCATCGAGAGCAAACGAGCTGGGGCGGGCGCATACCTGGGCCGTCCGGGCCGGGCAGCTTCTGGAGCTCGTCAGGCGCTCGACGCCGGGCTGAGTCGAAGTTTCGCCAGCCCGGCAGTATTGACTCGGCGTATCATCGCCGCAATAATGCAACGGCTTATTTTCGTGGAGAAAGCGCGACCCTGCTCCGGGACCGCTGCTCCGCCGGGAGACGACATGGGACTGTTCGGCTCGGTTTCGAGCAAGGGCGTAGACCAGTTCGCCAAGGAACTCGCGCAGGCCATCGCCAAGCGCTACCCGCCCACGATGGACCAAGGCAGCGCGGAGCGCAAGATCTCGCAGAAGCGCCTCTCCACGATACTGGAGGAAACCTTCAGCCGGGCCGTCGATTTCAGGGACCAGCACCGGCTCGGCCTCTACAAGAAGGCTCGCCTGGGCAACACGTTCCGCTGGGAGTTGACCGAGCTGGGCTACAGCAAGCAGTTCGTCGAGACCGCGACCGAAGGTCTGGTCGTCTACATCTCTCGCAAGGCCGGCGAATCCGCCAAACGCGGCGGCTGATCCCGTACCCGGCGTTCCGCGCCGCGCGGCCTGATCCGGGGAATCAGGCGGCCGGCGGCGGCACGTAGCCCGGAATCGTCTCGACCTTCACGTCGTCGATCTGGTCCGGATCGAGGAACTGCCTGGCGTAGCTGTCGTAGACCTTGTTCCACATGAAGATGTCGAAGAGGTCGGGGTCGACGTGGCCGTTCAGCTTGAACCTGCCGAGGATCGTCAGCGCCTCGGTGAGCGTCTTGCCCTTCTTGTAGGGCCGGTCCTTCGCCGTCAGCGCCTCGAAGATGTCGGCAATCCCCATGCAGCGCGCCTGGACCGACATCTGCTCGCGCTTCAAGCCCCGCGGATAGCCCTTGCCGTCCATGCGCTCGTGGTGCCCGCCGGCGTACTCCGCCACGTTCTGCAGGTGGCCGGGCCACGGCAGCGCCTCCAGCATCTGTATCGTCACCTCGATATGGTGGTTGATGACCTGGCGCTCCCCCGGCGTCAGCGTGCCGTAGCGGATCGTGAGATTGGCGAGCTCCTCCTCCGACAAAAAGGCCGACGGCGTGCCCTCGGCATCGCGCCACCGGTACTTTTCCGAGATCGCCTTCACGCGCGCGACGTCCTCCTCCTTCATGCTTTCCCCGCCCGTGTTGGAGCGGCGCAGGAATTCCCGGTCGTCCTCGATCTCCTTCGACCGCGCCGCAAGCTCGCGCTTGAATTCGGCGGTCTCCGCGTGCTGCACCGCCGCGAGCTGCTTCCTCAGCAGCTCGATCTCCGCGTCGCGCCTCACCACCTCGAAGCGCGTGTCGACCAGGCTGATACGGTCGTAGATCGTCTGCAGCTTGGTCGCCTTGTCGACGACGTGCACCGGCGTGGTCACCTTGCCGCAATCGTGCAGCAGGCCCGCTATCTTCAGCTCGTAGCGGTCGCGCTCCGTCATCGTGAAGTCCTTCAACGGGCCGACGTGGCAGTTGTTCACCGCCTCGGCGAGCAGCATGGTGAGGACCGGAACGCGCTGGCAATGCCCGCCGGTGTAGGGCGACTTGTCGTCGATCGCGGCGTTGATGAGGCCGATGAAGGACTCGAACAGGTCCTCGAGGTGGTTGATGAGGAGCCGCGTGGTGAGCGCGATCGCCGCCTGCGAAGCCAGCGACTCGGCCAGCTGCTGGTCGGTACCCGAGAACGCCCTCACGGTCCCCGTCGCCCGGTCCTTGGCGTTGATCAGCTGCAGCACGCCGATGATTTCGCCCTCGTGGTTCTTCATCGGCACGGTCAGGAACGATTGCGAGCGGTAGCCCGTCTTCTTGTCGAAGCTCTTGGTCCCGCTGAAGTCGAAACCTTCCTCCGTGTACGCGTCGGCAATGTTCACGGAGCGGTCGTGATGGACCGCGTACGACGCAACCATCGAGAGTATCGGCTTGTCCTCCTTGTCGCGGAGGTAGATCGGGTAGAACGGGATCTCGACCCCGCTCGTTCCACCCATGGCGATGTTGAGGGTGTCGTTGCGCATGATCTCGAAGCGCAGCGACTTCTCCTCGGTCATCCGGTAGAGCGTGCCCCCGTCCGCGTTGGTGATGTCCTTGGCCGCGAGCAGTATCGTCTCGAGGAGACGGTTGATGTCCTTTTCCTGCGAGAGCGCGACACCGATCCGGTTCAGCTGCTCGAGACGCTTGAGCAGGTCGGCGTCGCCAGCCCGGAAGGCGTCGTTCATGGAGAACCTATCTCAACAATAGGCACGGTCCCTCTACTTGATACAAACCGCCCGCACCTGCGGCATGTCGGTGATCCCGGACAGCACCTTCTCGATGCCGTCCTGCTTCAGGGTGGACATGCCGTCGTCCATGGCTACGGCGAACATCATCGCGACGCGCGCGTGCTCCTGGATGCACTTCTTCATGCGGTCGGTGCCGATCAGGAGCTCGTGCAGGCCGACCCGGCCCTTGTAGCCGGTGTTGCCGCACACGTCGCACCCCTTGGCCGTGTACAGGATGATCTGGCCCTTCTCGTTGCCGAACTCCTTGGTCCATTCGTTCAGCAGGGCAGTCTTCTTCTCCTGGACTATCCCCCGTTGCTTCACGCTTTCCTCGGCGTTCAGCCGCCGCGGCTCCCCGGTCTTCTCGTCGAGCACGGCGCCCCATGACTCCGTATTCTGCAGCTCGTGCGAGTACTCGTCGATGAGCGAGGTCAGTTCCTCGGGCGTCGCGACGTGCGCCTCCTTGCACTTGCACAGCCGGCGCGCAAGGCGCTGGGCCATGATGCCGAGCAGCGCGTCCGCAAAATTGAACGGATCCATGCCCATGTCGAGCAGCCGGATGATCGATTCCGGCGCGCTGTTGGTGTGCAGGGTCGCGAATACCAGGTGGCCCGTCAGCGAGGCCTCGATGCCCGTCGAAACCGTCTCCTTGTCGCGCATCTCGCCGACCATGATCACGTCGGGATCGGCGCGCAGGAACGCCTTCATCGCGATGGCGAACGTCATCCCGGCCTTGGGATTCATCTGCACCTGCCGCAATCCCTTCTGCGTGATTTCGACCGGGTCCTCCGCCGTCCAGATCTTCATCTCCGGCGTGTTGAGGTAGCCCAGGATCGAGTGCAGCGTGGTGGTCTTCCCGGAGCCGGTCGGCCCGCACACGAAGAAGAGGCCGTACGGCTTGTCCACCTCCTGCTTGCAGAGCCGGAGATTCTTCTTCGAGAAACCCATCTTGTCGAGCGGCAGCGGCTCGCCCGCGGCGAGTATCCGCATCACGATGTCCTCGACCCCGCCCGCGGTCGGGATGGTGGCGACCCGCAGCTCGATGTCGAGCGGGCCGAACTTCTTGAACTTGATCTTGCCGTCCTGGGGCTTCCTGCGCTCGGAGATGTCGAGGTCGCACATGATCTTCAGCCGCGCTGCGATCGCCATGCGGTAGCTGCCCGGCACCGAGATGTAGCTCATCAGCTCGCCGTCCTTGCGGAAGCGGATCTCGGTCTTGGCCTTGCCCGGGTAGGGCTCGATGTGGATGTCCGAGGCGCCCTGCTGGTAGGCGTCGATGATGACCTTGTTGACGAGCTTCACCACCTCGTTGTCGTTCGCGGCGGAGGCGACGTCATCGCCGCCCGTCTCGAGCACTTCGGTCTCCTCGTCGAGCGTGCCGAGGATGTCGCCGATGTCGCCGGTGTCCTGCATCCCGACGCCGGCGCTGCCGCCGAACATCTGGTCGAGCGTCGACGCGAACTCGCGGTTGGTGGTGACCCTGTAGAGGACCTTGCTCTTCGGATAGACGTTGTTCACCATCCGCGACGCCTTGATCTTCTCGGGGTCGACGGTCACGATGATGATGCCGTCCTTGGTGTCCTCCAGCGGCACCCACTGGTTGGTCTGGCAGAACTCGCGGCTCATGTTCTTCATGAGGTCGGGCGGCTTGATGCGGTCGGGCTTGAACGGCTCGTACGGCACCGAGAAATAGGCCGCCAGCGAGTCGCCGAGCGCCGGCACCTTGACCTGGAACTCTTCCACCAGCACCGTCTCGATGTCGAGATTCTTGCGGCGCGCCGAGCGCTGCGCGAGCTCGAGCTCCTCGCCCGAGATCACCGCGCTCGTCACCAGGCCGTCGTACTTGGTGCGCACCTGCATCATCGGCCCCTGCCGCTGCCGGAAGGCGATGGCGAGCGTCTCGGTGAGATGCAGCACACCTTCCTCCATCACCGGCAGGAACGGCTGCCCGTTCTTGGCGTTGATGATCTGCACCACGCCGATCAGCTCCTTGGACTTCTGCTCGAGCACGGGCGCGACCAGCATCTGCTTGGTGCGGTAGCCGGTCTTGGCGTCGACCGCCTTCAGGAAGTTCAACTGCGGGGAGTACGACTTCAGCTCCGCGTCGTCGTACACGTCGCGGATGTTGATGATGCGCTTGTGGGACGCCACGAAGCCGGCGATCGACTGCTCGTTGATCGGCAGCTTGATGTCCTTGAAGGAGTTCAGCCCCGTCTTGACCTTGGAGACAATGGACCCCTTGTCCTCGCTCGTGAGATAGATCGTGAGCCGGTCCGCGTTGAAGAGGCTGCACAGGTCCTGCGACAGCTCGAGGATGATTTCGTCGAGATTCTTGGTCGCATGGATCTTGTTCGTGACAGTCTGCAGCTTCTGCTGAAAATTGAGCTTCTCAGCCAGGTTGTCCTGCACAACCGGCTTGCTCTGGAGTACCGTGCTCATATATTTTCCTCGCCTTCTCTGACCCTTCTTGCCTAGGACATCGACGCTTTCGCGGCCGTTCCCCCGACTTTGCCCCTGTTCCTGCCCTATATATACGCTAAAACTCGAATACCTGATTCGCCTGCAGCATTTGCGGCCGCCGCTCCTTCACCCTGGCGGCGACCTCCTGCATGATCAGCTCGGACTCGCGCGGCTTCAAGTGCGTGATGAAGACCTGCGGCGTCGGCTTCAGCTTCGCGAGCTCCGCGGCGAGCAGGCTGGGGCACAGGTGCTTGGACGCGGCCGCCAGGTCGTGCTCGCGGTCGGACAGCGCCGTCTCGATAATCAGGTACTTGAGGTTGGCTATCCGGTTCAGGACCGGCCACAGCTCGTCGTTGGTCGTCGTGTCCCCCGTGAAAACCAGGCTCGCCCGTCCGGAATCCAGGTGGTAGCCCACCGCCGGGACGACGTGGTTGGCGGGAAGCGGCGTGATCCTGCGGCCGTTCAACGCAACCGCGTCCCCGGTCGCGACCGCCTCGTAGCGCATGGCCGGGCGCTGCGGGTCGGGAATCTGCGTGAAATCCGGCCACAGCTTCCAGTTGAAGAGATGCGCCTTGAGGATGTCGAGCGTCTCGTTCGTGGCGTGCAGCGTGAGCGGCTTGTCGCGCATCCAGCCCACGGTGTCCACGATGAAAGGGATGCAGGCCACGTGATCCATGTGCGAGTGCGTGACGAATATGTGGTCGATCTGGGAGAGCTCGGTCACCGACAGGTCGCCCACTCCGGTTCCCGCGTCTATCAGCGTGTCGTGGTCGACCAGGAAGGCGGTCGTGCGGAGATCCCCGCCGATGCCCCCGCTGCAGCCCAGAACCTTCAACTTCATCACTTGGTCTCGAACTTATGGACGCCATCCCAGCCCTTGCCGGGCGGGTTGGCCCGGAGCGCCGCGATGCGATCGAGGAACTCGTCGTAGAGGGCGCCATCCGGGGTCGCCTTTTTCAGATTGATGAGCTGGAGCTCGGCCATGTCCCAGTCCTGGGAGCGGTAAAGCTTGAGCGCCTGATTCCAAAGCTTCATCTCGTCGAGCTTCGGCTTCTCGACCTGGCCCTCCAATCCCAGCGGCTGATAAATTGCTATCGGCTCGTCCTTGCCCTTCACCCGCACGCGGTCGACTTCGCGACAGACGAAACCGGAAATCCGCTCCTTGGTGCCCTCGCCGATTATGATATCAGCCCCGTACTGTTTTGTGATGCCTTCCAGCCGCGACCCGAGATTCACGGGATCGCCCATCACGGTATACGCCTTGCGGATCTGCGATCCCATGTCGCCGACGCGCATTACGCCCGTATTGACGCCGATGCCGATCTTGAACGTGGGCCAGCCCTTGGCCTTGAATTTCTCGTTCAGGTCCTTCGCGGCCTTCTGCATGTCGAGCGCCGCCATGACCGCATTCTTCGCGTGTTCCGGGTCGGCGACGGGCGCCCCCCAGAACGCCATGATCGCGTCGCCTATGTACTTGTCGAGCGTGCCGCGATGCTTCTCGCGTATCACGAGGCTCATGGTGGTGAGGTATTCGTTGATGTAAAGCGACAGGTCCTCGGGTGAGAGCGCCTCGGAAATGGTCGTGAACCCGCGCACGTCCGAGAACAGGACCGAGAGCTCCTCGGCGCGCGGCACCATGTTGAACTGCTCCGGGTTCTTCGCCATCTCGTCCACGAGCTCGGGCGGCACGTACTGGCCGAAGAGACCCGTGATCTGGCGCATGCCGCGCGCCTCGATGAAAAAGCCGTAGGCCATGTTGAGCATGAACAGCACCAGCGTCATCACCAGGCCGGAAGCGAGCGGCAGCACGAGGTTGCCGTAGTGGAACACCACGATGTTGGTGACGAGAACCGCGACCAGGGCGCCGACCGTGGTCAGCGTGGACACGAGCGGTCCGAGCAGCGGCAGGAGCAGCGCGAGCCCGAGCCCGGTGACGAGCAGCAGCAGGAATTCGGCGCCGAGGACGTACGGCGGGCGCTGCTTGATGGTGCCGTCGATCATGCCGGCGATCATGTTCGCGTGGACTTCCACGCCGGGATACACCGGGTCCACCGGGGTCGCCCGCAGGTCGAGCAGCCCTGGCGCGGTGGTGCCCACCAGCACGATCTTGCCCTTGAGATCGGCGGGGTCCGCCTTTTCGGCGATGACGTCCACCGCAGAGAAATACTTGAAACTGTTCTTGCGCCCGCGGTACGGCACCAGCGCGGCGGCGACGTCGTCCAGGGGGATGCGCAGCTTGGTGCCGACCTGCAGCCACTCCAGGCCGTCGTAGCGCGCCGAGAGCGCGCTCGTCTCCGGCACGATGGGCTTCGCCGGCGGCGAGCCGAGCAGCAGCCTCATCATGGCGAGCGACAGCGGCTCGTAGAAGCTGCCGTTGTACTCCGCCAGTATCGGCACCCTGCGGATGATCCCGTCGTCGTCGGGAATGGAGTTGAAGAGCCCGGCGCTGGTGGCGGCCTTCTGCAGCTCCGCCAGGTTCGCCGTGTAGCCGGTCCAGGAGGTCGCCCGGATCTTGCGCGTGCCCAGAACGTCGCTGCCGAAGAGCGGTTCCGGCAGCATGCCCTTCTTCGACGCCGACTCCGCGTCGCCGTCGTTGGTGAAGGCGTAGCCCAGCACGACGTTGCGCCCCTTCATGTGCTCGGCGAACACCCTGTCGTACTCGAGCTGGGGCTTGACCGTCTCGAGCACCGACTGGAACTGCTGCACCTCGCGCAGCTCCTTCTGTCCCAGCCGCTCCAGCACGCGGATGCCCGAGGACTCGTCGCGCTCCGCGAACACCACGTCGAAGCCGACGATGGCGACCTGGTACTTGTCGAAGAGCTTGTCCATGAGCAGCGCCAGGCGATCGCGCGGCCACGGCCAGCGCCCCTCGCCGCCTTTTTCGCGCTCCTGCAGGCTCTTCTCGTCTATGTCCACGATGACGATGCGCGGATCGACGGTGCGCGGCATGGTGAGCCGCACGCGCGTGTCGTAGATGATGTTCTCCAGGTTGTCCACCAGGGGCAGGTGATAGAGCGGGTCCTTCCTCACCGATAACGACACGTGGCCGAGAAAGATCGCGACCACGACGATACCGATGACGATGCGCACCAGGTGCTTTTTCAGGCTCTCCAGCACAGCTCGAACCCCTCCGCTCAGTACCCCGTTGCCCTGCGCCCGTCTTGCGGCCGCCCCGCACGCCCGGTCCGCCAGACACAAAAGCCGGAAACCGACGCGCTACGCCGATCCCCGGCCCCCGACTTGCGGCCACCAGCCGCCCCGGCGTGAAGGTGCGACGGAAATCCCGCCGCCGCTCCCGTTCATTTTTTCAGGAAAAACTCCATCTTCACGCCGGCGAGCTCGATCACGTCGTGGTCGTTCAACGGGTGCGCCTGCGAGTCGAGCGTCTTCCCGTTGACCACCGGGAAGATCGCGCCTTCGACGTGCGTGATGAAGTACCCCTGGGGACGGCGCGTGATGACCGCCACCTGCACGCCGGGCTTGCCCAGCGTCGTCAGATTCTTGACGA
This sequence comes from Burkholderiales bacterium, assembly GCA_035649495.1. Taxonomy (GTDB): domain Bacteria; phylum Pseudomonadota; class Gammaproteobacteria; order Burkholderiales; family SG8-41; genus SG8-41. The sequence goes on from DASRJL010000064.1 coordinate 45,243, forward strand.
GCTCGAGCTCCTTGCCTACTCCCGGCCCGGTGAGGATCTGGATCGCCGCGAGGAGCACGTCCTGCGCGGGCCGCGGCGGGGGCGGCGCCGCGGCAGCGTGCGCCGGGCCGGCCAGGGTCGTGGGCGCGGCCGGCTTCGGCGGGGACGTCATGACACCCCCCGGAGAACTCTGAGCGGACGCGCCCTGCGTATCGCCGAACGCGCGCGGGCTCGCGACCTTGGGGGCGCGCATCACCATGGTCTTCTCGAAATCCTCCGTGGGCGTCTGGCCCGCGGCGGGCGCTTCGCCGATGTACTTGAGCTTGTACTTGCCGATCTCGATCACATCGTTGTTCTGCAGGATATGCTTCTTGATCGGGTTGCCGTTCACCAGCGTGCCGTTGGTGCTGCCGAGATCCTCGAGGAAGGAATCATTGAGGATGGTGACGATACAGGCATGCTCGCCGCTCACCGCCAGATTTTCGATCTGTACGTCGTTCTGCGGCTTGCGGCCGATCGTCACTCGTTCCTTGTCCAGAGCAATCTCTCTGATCACCGAGCCTTCCAGACTGAGAATCAACTTCGCCATGGTGGTTATCCCCGTCGTCTATCCAAACCAGGACTTCAGTTTCTCGAACCAGCTGGTGTGCGCCGGGTAGTACCGCGCCACGCGCACCAGTATCACCGAAACGTTGTCGCGCCCGCCGTTGTCGTTAGCCTGCTGCACCAGCTGCTGCGCCGCCAGCGGCAGATTCGCGTGCAGCGAGGTAAGGGTGAGCTGTATGTCCTCGTCGCTCACCATGTCGGAGAGCCCGTCCGAGCAGAGCAGGTAGATGTCCCCCTGCTCCACGCCGTAGGTGTGCACCTCCGCCTCGACCGTCGGGTCGATCCCGACGGCGCGCGTCACCAGGTTCTTGTTCTGCGAGTGCCGCGCCTGCTCCCTGGTAATCATGCCGCTGTCGATCTGTTCCTGCAACAGCGAATGGTCGCGGGTCACCTGCTCGAACGTACCGCCGCGCAGGCGGTACAGGCGGGAATCCCCGATGTGACCGACCGACATCTTGTTGTCGTGCCACATCGCCACGACCAGCGTGGTCCCCATCCCGGAGTACTGGGGCTGGCTCTGCGCCGCCTGGTAGATCGCGGCGTTGGCGCGCTCGGCGTGCTCGGCAAGCAGCGTCTCGACGTGGGTGCCGTTCATGTCCTGGGGTTTCCTGTCGACGAGCGCCTTCTTCACTTCGGTGCGGATCAGCTCCACCGCGATGCCGCTCGCCACCTCGCCGGCGTTGTAGCCGCCCATGCCATCGGCGAGCACGGCGAGCCCGATCTCCGAGTCGGCCGCGATGCTGTCCTCGTTGTGCGAGCGCACCATGCCCGGATGCGTGGCAGTGGCGACTTCGAGGGCTGAGCTCAGGTTGAGCACGCTGTGTGTCCGGGCTAGAGATTGAAGTCCACCGTGGTCGTGGTCGCAAACTTGCCGCTGGCAGCCGAGCGGATCGCCGCCGCCATCTCGTCGCCGGTCTGGTAGCGTTCCTCCACCTGCTTGGCAAGCGACTTGTTGATCACCTCGACTACGGCCGGCGGCAGGTTAGGGTTGTAGGTCAGGATGTCGACGGGCGCCTCGTTCGCGATCTTGAACATGAGCTGCGCCATCGAATCGCCCGCGAACGGCAGCTTGCCGCAGGAGAGCTGGTAGAGCGTGACGCCCAGCGAGAAGAGGTCCGAGCGGCCCTCGATCCTCTTGCCGGAAAGCTGCTCCGGCGACATGTACGAGGGCGTGCCGAGGACCATCCCGGTCTTGGTCTTCGACGAGTCCGTGATACGCGCGATCCCGAAGTCCGTGACCTTCACGGAGTCGCCCTCCAGGTCGCACATGATGTTCGCCGGCTTGATGTCGCGGTGCACGACGTTATTCTTGTGCGCGTAGGACAGCGCGTCGGCGACGCGCGCCACGATGGAGAGAACCTTGTCGAGCGGCAGCAGGGCCTCGGGCTTGACGTAGGGCGTCAGGTCCTTGCCCTTCAGGAACTCCATCGCGATATACGCGAGGTCGTGCTCCTCGCCCGCGTCGAAGATGGTCACGATGTTGGGATGCGTCAGGCGGCCGGCGGTCTCGGCCTCGCGGAAGAAGCGCTCCTTGACGTCCTTCAGCTCGTCGGCTTCGAACTCCTGCGCCAACGCCATGGTCTTGATCGCCACCACGCGCCCGATCTTGGGATCCTTGCCGAGGTAGACGACGCCCATCGCCCCCTTCCCCAGTTCCTTCTCGACCTCGTAGCGCCCCAGCATGGGCTTCTCGACGCCGCCGCCCGGCAGGATGACGGTCCCGCCCGGGTGCGAGCCGCCGCCGCCCAGGATGACGGTCTCCGACATCGCCTTGGCGCGGTTCAGGCGGGCGTCCAGGTCGCGGAACTTCGGATTGAATTCGGACATGTGGCGGAACACCGATTCCGCCTTGTTGAACTGGCGCTTCCGCTCGAAGTCGAGCGCCAGGTTGTACATGTTGTCCATCACGGCGTCGGCCATCGGCACCTGGCGGAACTTGTCCCAGGCGAGATCGAGCTGGCCCTGCGCCTGGTAGGCGATACCTAGCATGCGGTTCGACTCCGCCGAGGTCTCGTCCGACTTGATCTTCGCAGCCTCGGTGACGATGAAGCGCTTCGACACCAGGGCGCCGTGGCCGACGAGCAGCAGCGTCGCGGGCAGCATCAGCTGTATCCACATCCCGTTCGCCGTCATGAGCACGAAGTGGGCCACCAGCATCACGACGAAGAGGCCGCCGGAGATGGCGAGCGCCTGTCCGGCTTTCAGCCGGGGCAGCGCCCCGATCAGGTAGGCCGCGACGATCAGGAACAGCAGCAGCTCGACCCAGTAGCCCCAGGCCGGCGCGACGAAGAAATGCTCCGACAGGATCGAGGAGACGGAGTGGGCCAGCACCAGCACGGGCGGCATGGCGGCCGAAACGGGCGTCACCGTCGCGGCGCCGAGGCCAGGCGCGGTGGGTCCGATCAGCACGATCTTGTCGCGGTACTTGTCGACCGGGATCTTGCCGGTATAGACATCGAAGAATGAATCGACCGTGAACGCGGGCCGCCCGTCGCGGTCCTTGTAGAAATAGGTGTACATCCGCGTGAGCGGGTCGGTCGTGATGTTGAGCCGCGCGAGCGACACCTTCTCTCCCGGCGCCACCTGCAGGTCGCCGACGCCCAGGTTCAGGCTCCTCGCGGCGATCATCATCGACAGCGACGGGAATACCTGGCCGTAGTAGCCGAGCACCAGCGGCTCGGTGCGCGTGCCGCCGTCGACGTCCGGCGTTGCGTTCAGATGGCCCAGGGCCGCGGCCGCTTTTCCTATCGTCTCGATCGGGTAGTCCGCGCGCCGCGTGGGCACCATCGTATCGTCCAGGTTCCCGCCGACCTTGGGCAGGCTGTTCTTTACGACATAGTCGGGAAGCGGGCGGTCGGGTTTACCCTGCGGCACGCCGGGCTCGAACAGCATCATGGGCACGACGTTACCCGCGCGGGCGAAGCTGTCGGCGAGCTTGCGGTCGGTGTTCAACGCCTGCTCCGCTTCCTTGAGCAGTCCCTTGAACTGCGCAAGCTCCGGGCCGCCGGGGGGTTGCGCCATGTCCGCGGGCCCGGGTCCGGGTCCGGGCTGGGGCGGCGCTGCGGCGCTCTTTTCGACCAGGTCGAGGAGCTTGGTGACGTAGACGTAGCCCGGGTCGATCTGCGGCTCGGCGAAGAGCACGGTGTAACCGATGACTTTCGCCTTCGCTTCGGTCAGCTTGTCGGTCATCTTCGCGAGCACCTCGCGCGACCACGGCCAGCGGCCGATGTTGCCGAGGCTCTGGTCGTCGATGGCGATGACCGTGATCTTGTCGGAGGGCGTGCGCGCAGTTGCTGTGACGCCCAAGTCGTAGGCTTTGCGCTCCAAGCTCGGTATAAGGTCGCTCAACCGGTTGAACAGGGCGATTACGATGACCACCGCCACGCCCAGGAACCAGTCAGACTTCCAGAAATTCTTCATCCCGCTCCCTGACTTTTGCGTGCTTTTCTAGTGAGTTAACGAGCTTGACTCGACCATTCTACGATATTTGCCGGTAAAGTATACGTTTTTTTTGGTAGTTAAAGTCAAGACCCCTAGCAAATACAATTACTTAGGGGGTACTCGCAAAGCCTGAATCCGTCTGCCGGTGCCGTGAAACGCGTTACGGACCGGCACTGCCCATGGATTTGGCTCTACCGTGCCGAATGAGCGAAAAAGGTGCGGCTCCGAACCGTCCGGGGAGCGCAACCGCTGCGACGCGGACCGATGCCGCGATGACTGCGGTTCGACGAGCCGGAACCTGGAACGGGTCCGGAGACGAGGATGCGTTGAGCGCTAGGTGCCGAGCAGCGCGCCCGCTGACAGGCCCGCAGCCTTCATGAAGTCGCCGCCGGAGACTTTCTTGCCGTCCTCGCCGCGCGCGCGCAACACCTCGATGCGCCCGCCTTGCGCCGTGACGAAGAAGCTCTTGTCGTTGACGTCTGTGACCTCGCCGATCTTGCCCTTCACCGCGCCGAACGTGCGCACGGGATGCTTCTTGCAGTCAAAGATCCCGACGTTCTTGCCGTTCAGCGTGGTCCACGCCCCGGGCGCCGGGTTGCAGCCGCGTATCGTGTTGTGCACGAAGTCGACGTGGTTTGCCCAGTTGAGCTTCGCCTCCGCGGCACGGCACCAGCCTTCGTAAGTGGCCCGCGACTCGTCCTGCACGATCTCCTTGTGCTTGCCGGCCATCACGAGGTCGGCCGCCTCCACCATCGCCTGCACGCCCATCGGGAACAGGCGGTCGAAGTACACGGTGCCGAGCGTGTCATCGGGGTCGATAGTCGTCTCCTTCTGCAGTATCACCGGGCCCTCGTCGAGGCCGTCGGTGGGGCGGAAGATGGTGAGGCCGGTCTTCGTGTCGCCGCGGATGATGGGCCAGTTGATCGACGAGGGGCCGCGGTACTTCGGCAGCAGCGACGGATGGTACTGGATGGTGCCCTGCTTCGGGATGCTGACGAAGTCCTGCGGCGCGAACTGCAGCACGAACGCCATGATGCCGATGTCGGCGTTCAGAGAGCGCATGGCGTCGAGCGCCTCTTTGTCGCGCAGCGACTTGAACTGGAAGACCTTGAGCTTCTTCTCCTCCGCCGCGGCGCGGATCGGGTCCGCCTTTGCGCCGGCTTTCTCCGGCGCGCAGAACACGCCCGCGACCTCATCCCCGCGCGCGAGGAACGCTTCCAGCACCGCCTTGCCGAAGTCCTGCTGACCGATGATTGCTATTTTCATAAATCACCATTCACGAATCACGCAGTTCGCCGTCAGGCGGCCTTCTTCGGCGGCAGCGAGAACGCCCCCGCCTTCTTCAAACCCGAGACTTTCGCCTCGTCGTAACCGAGCACGTCGCGCAGGATCTCCTCCGTGTGCTCGCCGAGCGTGGGCGAGCGCTTGATGACGGCGGGGGAGGCCGACAGCTTGATCGGCATGCCGACGTTGTGCCACTTGCCGCGCTGCGGGTGATCCAGCTCCACCCACATCTCGCGGCCGCGTACGTGCTCGTCGGTCGCGAGATCCTCGGTCGACATGATCGGTCCGCAGGGGACGTCGAGCGGATTCAGGATTTCCATCAACTCGCGCTTGGTGTACTTCTCGGCGAACTTGTTGACGAGCGTCCACACGAGCTGCTGGTTCTTGCGCCGGTCGCCGATCTTCGCGAGGCGCGGATCATTGGCGAGATCGGGAACGCCTACGTCGGGCCCGATGCGCTCCGCGAGCTTGGTCCACACCGCCTCCTGCACCACGATGTAGAGCCAGTCGTTCGCGCCGTGCGGCTTGCAGTGGATCGCGTTGCCGAGCTGGCCCCCGCCCGAATCGTTCCCCGCGCGCGGCACGTCGCCCATCCCCTGGTAGGTCGGGACCGAGTACTCGGTGAGATCGCCGCGCTTCAGGCGCTGGTGGTCGCGGAATTTCACGCGGCAGAGGTTCATCACGCCGTCCATCATGGCGACCTCGACGTACTGGCCCTGCCCGGTGCGGTTCGCCTGATTCAACGCGGCGAGCAGCCCGATGGCGAGATGGAGCCCCGTTCCGGAGTCGCCGATCTGCGCCCCGGTGACGAACGGCGGGCCTTCCGGCACGCCGGTGGTGCTCATCGCGCCTCCCATGGCCTGCGCCACGTTCTCGTAGGCCTTGAACTCGGCGTACGGCCCGGTGGAGCCGAATCCCTTGATCGAGCCCATCACGATCTTCGGGTTCAGCTCGTGGATCTTCTCCCACGTGAATCCGAAGCGATCGAGCACGCCGGGACCGAAGTTCTCCATCACGATGTCGCACTTCTTCAGGAGGTCGACGAACACCTGCTTGCCCCCGTCGTTCTTCATGTTGACCGTGATCGAGCGCTTGTTGCAGTTCAGCATCGTGAAGTACAGGCTGTCCGCGTTCGGCACGTCGCGCAGCTGCCCGCGCGTCGCATCGCCCTGCGGCGGCTCGAACTTGATCACGTCCGCGCCCAGCCACGCGAGCAGTTGCGAGCACGTCGGCCCGGCCTGCACGTGCGTCATGTCGAGAATTCTCACGCCCTTCAATGCTTCCATCGTATCCTCACTCGTTGTCGTTCCCCGTCGCGAGCTGAGCGGCCGCCCCGGTCCGCTCGTGCTCGCGACCACTCGAGCGGCGCGCTTGTCGCATCCGCTCCAGGGCTATTTCTTTTTTGCCGCGCTCGGGTTCAGGCTCGTGATGCGCCCGCTTTCGGTGCCGGCGGTCTCGTCGATCACGGCGTTGATGAGCGTGGGCCTGCGCGAGCGGATGGCGTCTTCCATCGCCTTCCGCAGCTCGGCCGGCGTCGTGGCGTGCACGCCCACGCCGCCGAACGCTTCGATCACCTTGTCGTAGCGCGCGCCCTTCACGAACACGGTGGGCGCCACGTCGGGTCCGCCGGTCGGGTTGACGTCGGTGCCTTTGTAGACGCCGTTGTTGTTCATGACCACCACGCACACCGGCAGGTTGTAGCGGCAGATGGTCTCGACTTCCATGCCGGAGAAGCCGAACGCGCTGTCGCCCTCGATCGCGATTACCGGCTGCTTCGCCGTCACCGCGGCGGCAACGCAGTAGCCCATGCCGACGCCCATGATGCCCCAGGTACCGACATCGATGCGCTTGCGTGGCCGGTACATGTCGACGATGCTGCGCGTGAAGTCGAGCGCGTTGGCGCCCTCGTTGACGAGCATCGCCTCCGGATTCGCCTTGACGATGTCGCGGACCACGTTGAGCGCGCTGTGGAAATTCATGGGCGCGGGATCCTTCGCCAGCGTCTCGGCCATCTTCTCGATGTTCCTGCTCTTGCGCTCGGCGATGGAGCCCAGCCAGTCGTTGCCCGGCCTGACCCAGCCCGCTGCTCCGATACCGGCCAGCAGCGCGGCGACGCACGAGCCGATGTCGCCGACCAGCGGCGCGTCGATCCGCACGTTGCTGTCCGCTTCCTGCGGGGAAATGTCGACCTGGATGAATTTCTGGCCGCCCCAGTCCTTGGAGGCCTTGCCGCCCCAGGTCTTGCCCTTGCCGTGCGAGAGGAGCCAGTTCAGGCGCGCCCCGATCAGCATCACCACGTCGGCCTCCGGCAGCACGTAGGAGCGCGCCGCGGACGCGCATTGCTCGTGCGTATCGGGCAGCAGCCCCTTCGCCATCGACATCGGCAGGTAGGGGATGCCGGTCTTCTCCACCAGCGCGCGGATGTCGGCGTCGGCCTGCGCGTAGGCCGCGCCCTTGCCGAGGATGATCAGCGGCTTCTTCGCGCTCTTCAGCAAGTCGAGCGCCCGCCTGACGGAGTCGGCCGCGGGGATCTGCTTCGGCGCGGGATCGATCACCTTGATCAGCGAGTTCCGCGCGGCCGCGGCGTCGATGCTCTGGGCAAACACCTTGGCGGGCAGGTCGAGGTAGACGCCGCCCGGGCGGCCGGACACCGCGGCGCGGATGGCGCGCGCGATGCCCACGCCGATGTCGTCGGCATGCAGCACGCGAAAGGCGGCCTTGGCGACCGGTTTGGCGACGGCGAGCTGGTCCATTTCCTCGTAATCGCCCTGCTGCAGGTCGACGACCTCGCGCTCGCTCGAGCCGCTGATCAGGATCATCGGAAAGCAGTTGACGGTGGCGTGCGCAAGCGCGTTCAATCCGTTCAGGAAGCCGGGCGCGGAGACGGTGAGGCAGATACCCGGCTTCTGAGTCAGGAAACCGGCGATCGACGCCGCGTAGCCGGCGTTCTGCTCGTGGCGGAACGACAGCATGCGTATGCCCGCGGCCTGCGCGCGGCGGGTCAGGTCGGTGATCGGGATACCGGGCAGTCCGAAGATCGTATCGATGCCGTTCAGCTTGAGGGCATCGATGACCAGTTGAAAGCCGTCGGTGGCTTCCGTCGATTGTGCATCGGTTTTCAGGCTGAGATCCGTCATGGCTGCATGCCTCGCGTTATCGCCGTCGTGGCTGTGATTTACCCGCACGTATCATAGGGGGCAGCATGCACCGGCACCCTTGACCGGGATCAAGATTCGCGCACCCCGCGGTTGGGGCTATACTCCCGGCGGCGGGCAGCCCCGCTACCGCCATTATGCCCCTGCTAGCAGTCCATCCCGAGGCCAGGATCATCCGGCTGCAGCTGCGTCAGAACCTGGTCCTGAAGCACCTCGACGCCACCCAGTGGCGCGAGTTGAGCCCGCTGATCGAGGTCGTCGACTACCCCAAGGGCGCCGCGCTCGAGCACCAGGGCGACTGGTCGATGGAGCAGTACTTCGTCATCGAAGGCATCCTGAAGCGCGTCGTGTCCAACTCCCAGGGGCGGGAGATGATTCTGCGCTTCGCCGCCGAGTGCGACATCGACACGAGCTACGCCGCGTGGCGGCTGAAGACCCCCATTCCCTACTCGATACGCGCCGTCACCAAGGGACGCGCCGCCCGGATTCCCATGCAGCAGTGGGTGCATTTTCTCGAGCGCCACCCCGTGGTCAAGAACGGTTTCGAGTACGAGATCATGAAGCTGATGAGCGAGGTCATGGCCCATACCATCACGCTCCATCTGCTCGACGCCCCGGGGCGGGTGCAGCGGTTCGCGCGCAAGCACACAGAGCTCACCACCCGCCTGCCCAAGAAAGATCTCGCGTCTTACCTCAACCTGTCCCCCGAAACCCTGTCCCGCTTGAAACGGCGCGGCAAGATCTAAAGGGCAATTCAGCCACGGACCCACACGGAAGGCACGGACGTTTGAAAACCGCGAGAAGCGATTGTTTTTGACTCAAGGTCCTGATGCCTTACCCGGTTTCTTCCGTGTGTGTCCGTGTGTGTCCGTGTCAAAGGGTTTCACTCACGTCGGTCGCAGCTTCGCCTTGAGTTGCGAGATGAACGGCCACAGCAGCAAGGCCAGCGCCAGCGTGGTGAGACTGCCCGCCAGCCAGTTCGACCAGAATATCGTCATGGTTCCCTGCGACATCAGCATCGACTGGCGGAAGGCGCTTTCCGCGGCGTCGCCCAGCACCAGCGCCAGCACCATCGGCGCGAGCGGGTAGTCGAGCTTCTTGAACACGTAGCCGACGACCCCGAACACCAGCATCAGCCAGACGTCGAACATGTTGTTCTTGACGGTATAGGCGCCGATCGCGCAGATCACCACGATGACCGGAGCGATGATCGGGAACGGCACACGCAGGATGGCGGCGAAGAGCGGCACCGCGGTCAGCACGACGATGAGGCCCGCGATGTTCCCGAGATACATGCTGGCGATCAGCCCCCAGACGAAATCTTTCTGCTCCACGAACAGGAGCGGCCCGGGCTGCAGGCCCCAGATCAGCAGCCCGCCCAGCAGGACCGCGGCCGTCGGCGAGCCGGGTATACCCAACGTGATCATCGGCAGCAGGGCCGAGGTGCCGGCCGCGTGAGCGGCGGTTTCCGGCGCCACCACCCCCTCCAGCTCGCCGGTGCCGAACTTGTCTCCCCGTGCCGACATCCGGCGCGCCACGCCATAGCTCATGAACGAAGCCGGCGTCGCGCCTCCCGGGATGATGCCCATCCAGCAGCCGATGACGCAGCTCCGGATCGACGTCGCCCAGTAGCGCGGCAGCTTCTTCCACGTCTCGATCACGATCCTGGTGTTGATCCTGGCGGTCTGTCCCGAGAACGACAGTCCCTCCTCCATCGACAGCAGGATCTCGCCGATGCCGAAGAGGCCGATGACGGCGACCAGGAAATGGAATCCGGACAGCATCACTTCGAGCTCGAACGTCAGGCGCAGTTGTCCCGTCACGATGTCTATCCCGACTGCGGCCATCGCGAAACCCAGCATCATGGAGGCGATGATCTTGAACGGATTGCCCTTGCCGGTGCCCACGAAGCTGCAGAACGTGAGGAGATAGACCGAGAAGAACTCCGGCGGACCGAACTGCAGCGCGAACTTGGCGACCAGCGGCGCCAGGAAGGTGAACATGATGACCGCGACCAGTGCCCCCACGAACGACGAAGTGAACGCGCCCGTCAGCGCTTCCCCGGCGTTGCCCTGCTGTGCCATCGGGTAGCCGTCGAACGTGGTGGCCACCGACCACGGCTCGCCGGGGATGTTGAAGAGTATCGACGTGATCGCCCCCCCGAACAGCGCGCCCCAGTAGATGCAGGAGAGCATGATGATCGCCGAGGTCGGCGACATGGTGAACGTCAGCGGCAGCAGTATGGCCACGCCGTTCGCCCCCCCGAGCCCCGGCAGCACGCCGATGATCACCCCGAGCGTGATGCCGATGAGCATCAGCATCAGGTTGAACGGCGTCAATACGACCGCGAAGCCGTGAAACAGTGCGGTGATTTCTTCCACTCCACTCCCTTTTTCCGCCTCTTCTTTTCCGCGGCGGTCAGTATCCGAACAGTGCTTCGAGCGGCCCCTTGGGCAGCGGGATCGTGAACCAGATCTCGAACAGCGGGAATGTCACGCCGCTCACGGCCACGCCCACCACCGCGCTCCGCAGCCACGTGTAGCTGCCGACGATACGCATGAAAAGGCAGATGAACACGGCCGACGAGACGTAGATCCCCAGGAACTGTATGCCCAGGACGTACACCGTCGAAGGCAGCAGGATGATCATGACCTGCCTCAACTGCTCGCGTTGCACGAATACGCTCTTGTCCCGGCCGAGTTTCGCCAGAGACTGCCCCAGCACCACCGCGCTCGAGATGCAGATGATCAGCCCGATGTAGAACGGGAAATAGCCGGCCTGCGGCCCCTCCGCGCCCCAGCTCGCACCGAGACGGTAGGTGTCCCAGGAGACCAGGGCTCCCAGCCCGAAGATGATGGCCGCGGTTACCAGGTCGATGACGACCGTGCGGGTTCCGCCCGGAGCGGCTTGAGGTTCGTGCGACATCTGTCGAGGAATGACTTTTCCTGTGGGTTCGCCGCGCGGCGTCCCGCGTTCCGCGTGGGAGCCGGGCGGCGGGCCGCGCCCGCCGTCTCTTGCGTCCTGCTATTTCTTTGCCGAGCCCGCCAGGAAGCCGGCTTCCTTCATCAGGTCGCGGTGCAGGTTTTCCGCCTGCGCGACCCAGGCGGCATATTCCTTGCCGGCCATGAAAGTCTGGTTGAAGGCGCCGTCCTCCATGAACTTCTTCCATTCCGGCGTCTCGCGCAGGCGCTTGAAGAGATCGACGTAGTACTGCACGTGCTCGGGCTTGACGCCCCCCGGCATGAAAATGCCGCGCAGCATCAGGTACTCGGTCGGCACGCCCGCTTCCTTGCACGTCGGGATGTCGCCCCATGCCATGGTTTCGGTGACCTTGTTCTTGTAGGGCATGCGCTGGCCGTCAAAAACGCACAACGTCCGCAGCCGCCCCGAGCGCCAGTGCGCCACCGCCTCGATCGGGTTGTTGACCGTTGCATCCACGTGCTTGCCGACGAGCTGGGTCGCCACCTCACCGCCGCCCTTGAACGGGATGTAGGTCAGCTTGATGCCGGTCGCTTTTTCCAGGCCCACGGTCAGGATCTGGTCCTCCTGCTTGGAGCCGGTGCCGCCCATCTTGAACTTGTTGGGCCCGGCTTTCTTCGCCGCGTCAATAAAGTCCTTCGCTCCCTTGTACGGGGTGTCGGCATTGACCCACAGCACGAACTGGTCGAGCGCTAGCATCGCCACCGGGGTCAGGTCCTTCCAGTTGAACGGCACCCCCGTCGCGAGCGGCGTGGTGAAGAGGTTCGAGAGCGTAATGACGATGCGGTGCGGATCGCCCTTCACCTCCTTCACCGCGAGAAAGCCCTCGGCGCCGGCGCCACCGGACTTGTTGGTGACGACGATCGAATGCTTCATCAGGTTGTTCTTCGCCACGATGCCCTGGATCAGGCGCGCCATCTGGTCCGCCCCGCCGCCGGTGCCGGCCGGGACAACGAACTCGACGTTCTTGGTCGGCTCCCACCCCGCCGCGGCCGCCGGGCCGGCAGCGAGCGCGGTCGCAATCGATATCAGGCTGTACGTCAGGAAGCCTTCGGACTTCATTGGATGTCTCCTCCTGTGGTTACTCCGCCAACTGGCCGGCCTCTTTACGCTACTGAGTACGCACCTGAGTGCGGACCTGGGCACGAACCTGATTGGTCTGGTAATAGGTGCCATCTTCCGCTGTCCCGGGGGGCCATAACATTGACCGCGGTCAACATTGTGGTCATGGGCTAGCGGCCCCCGCAAACGGCCTCGGGGATACCCTGATGCGCCCGGGGGCTACCTCAACAGCAGCACCGGCACCGGCGAGAGGTGTAACACCTTGTTCGCCACCGATCCCAGCACGAGATTGGACATCGAGCCCATGCCGCGCGTGCCCATGACGATCTGATCGCAGCCCGTTTCCGTGACGTACTTGCCGATGGTTTCCGCCGCGTCGCCCACGCCTATGTGGTAGTGGTACGGGACCCCGGCCGCATCCAGCTTGTCCCGGGACGGCTTGAGCGCCGCGAGCCCCTCTTCCTGGTGGTATTGGGCGATCTGGTCCTGCCCGATGAACGATCCGACCCGCCCGCCGAGCGGAAGCGAGGACTGGACGTTCAGCAGGTGTATCTCCGGGGTTTCCCGGTACCACCCGGCTATCGCGATCAAATGCTCGATCGCCCGGGTGGAAGCCGGGGACCCGTCCACTGGAACCAGAAACTTCAACATGGCATCACTCCTGGCGATTCTTTGATCAGTGCGGCGGCCTGCTGCTGCTTTCACCGAGATCCACGACCTTCTCCGGTTCCGCGTGCGCGTGCGTGCGCGCCGCCAGCATCTTGCCGAGCGCCACCACGAATATCGCCCCGGCAGCCGGCGCCGCCCAATGCAGCCAGGCCGCATTGGCATCCACCCAGTCCTTCACCACCGGGTCGGTCGCCGCCATGTCGCCCGCCACCCAGCCGAGCAGCCCGGCGCCGATGACGATGATGATCGGGAAGCGCTCCATCAGCCGCATCAGCATGGTCGCCCCGAAAACCACCAACGGTATGCTGATCGCAAGCCCCAGGATGAGCAGTGTTATGCTGCCCTTCGCGGCCGCGGCCACCCCGATCACGTTGTCGAGGCTCATGACGAGGTCGGCGATCAGGATGGTCTTGATCGCGGACCACATATTGCTGCTCGACTCGATGCCGTCGCCGCCGCCCTCCTCGGGCACCAGCAGCTTGACTGCGATCCACAGCAGCAGCACTGCACCAACCAGCTTGAGCCACGGCCACTTCAGCATCTCGACCGCGATGATGGTGAGTATGATCCGCATCACCACTGCGGCGCCGGCGCCCCATAGCACCGCCTTCTTCTGCTGGTGCGGCGGCAGCGAGCGCGCGGCAAGCGCGATCACCACGGCGTTGTCGCCGGAGAGCACGATATTGACGAGTATGATCTGCCACAGTCCGACCCAGAAAACAGTCGTCTGCAGCTCGTGCAGGAATTCCATGATTTGCGTTTCCTCCTCAGCCCGGCGCGCACGCCGGATCGCGGTCGCAGGCGGGCGGATTATACCGGATAGCCCGCGGTGCGACCGCTGCCCCGGGGCGGTGGCCGCAATGGCCGGCCGGCGTTTGCCTGCGCTACCCGCCGCTGGTCGGCGAGGGGCGCCGACCTTGCCATTTCATGGTCGGTCAGGCAGCATCTTCGCGGCGCGCCCGCGCGGTGGAAGCGCGTGCGAAGCTCGTCGTCGCAAGGAGCGAAACGGAGTTGGAAGCATCGGCGTCAATCGAGCTTGCGAAACACACTTTGCTCTCCGCCGGGCTCATTCTGGCCCTCGGCATCGTCACCGGCCTGCTGGCCCGGGCGATAAAGATTCCCGACGTTGCGGTATTTCTGGTCGTCGGCATGGCGATCGGCCCGGAAATGCTGGGGTTGATAGACATCAAGGCGGATTCGGCGCTGAACCAGGCCATCCTCCTGTTCGGCGCCAGTTACATTCTTTTCGATGGCGGAGCGTCGCTGCGATTCAACGTCCTGAAGCAGGTCTGGATCACGATACTCGTGATCGCCACGGTCGGTGTCGTGATCACAGGGGCTGTTACCGGACTCGCCGCGTACTATGTTTTCGGCGTTCCGCTGGTCGTGGCGCTGCTGCTCGGCGCAACGCTCGCCTCGACGGACCCGGCAACGCTGGTCCCGATTTTCCGGCAGGTCAGGATTCGCGACCGTGTGGCGCAAACGGTGGTTAGCGAGTCGGCATTCAACGACGCCACCGGGGCGGTTCTTACCTTCGGTGTACTGGCAGTGGCCATGGGGACCGGTGAATTCTCGGTGACATCATCCGTGTTCGATCTCCTCAGGCAATCGATCATCGGCATCGTCGCCGGCGCCCTGCTCGGATATCTTGCCGCGCTCCTCATCGCGCACGAACGGTGGGCCTTCCTGGCGGAATACGCGCCGGTCGTGACGCTGGCGGCCGTCATCGGCGCCTATTTCGCGGCCGATGGCCTGCAGGCGAGCGGGTTCATGGCGATTTTTGTCTTCGGCATCGTGCTCGGCAACAAGGACTCGTTCGGCTTCAGGATGGAAGCGGGCGAGGCGCGAAAACTCGAAGAATACGTGACGACTACTGCGTTCATCATGCGCGTGTTCATCTTCATTCTGCTCGGCGCCCAGGTCGATTTCGGCCTCACGGAGCGTCACCTGCTGGGCGGCATTGTCGTCGTGACGGTTCTGATGCTGGTCGCCCGGCCGCTCGCCGTTTTTCTGTGTGCGGCTCCGGACCGGCGCGCCCGGTGGAGCATGAACGAGATGCTTTTCATGTGCTGGACCCGTGAGACCGGCGTCATTCCGGCGGCGCTGGCCGGCTTGTTGCTGGGAATGAACGCGCCCGGCGCTCAAATGATCGCGTCGGTCACGTTCATCGCCATTCTGATGACGATCCTGATTCAGGCGCCGACCACGAAGTGGCTGGGGGGCAGGCTGCGCCTGCTGGAGGAAAGCGAAAAGCGGACGGGCGGCCGCGCCTAGAACAACTCCGCCACCCGGCCGTCGTCGGTAAGGTCGATCTACCGCGGAGAACGCTTGCGCAGCCTGACGGCGTCCTGCCGGCGGGCGCGCAGGCGGAGATTCAGCATCTCCACCGCCACGGCGAAGGCCATCGCGAAATAGATGTAGCCCTTGGGTATGTGGTAGTCCCAGCCCTCCGCGATCAGCGCCACTCCGACGAGTATAAGGAAGGAGAGCGCGAGCATCTTCACCGTGGGATGCCGGTCCACGAACTCGCCGATGGGGCGCGCCGCGAACATCATGACGACGACGGCCGCGACGATCGCCAGCACCATGATCTCGATCTCGTCGACCATGCCCACGGCGGTGATCACCGAGTCGAGCGAGAACACGATGTCGATGACCGCGATCTGCGCGATCACGGCCGCGAAACCGGCGCGCGAGGGGTCCGCCGCGCCCTCCTCGCGCTCCTCGCCTTCCATGGAGTCGTGTATCTCGTGGACGCTCTTCCACAGCAGGAAGAGACCCCCTCCTATCAGTATGAGATCGCGCCCCGCGATCTCCTTGCCCGCGACCGGGATGGAGAACAGCGGCGCGGTGAGCGTCATCACCCAGGCCAGCGAGAACAGGAGGCCGATGCGGGTCAGCATGGCGAACGCCAGCCCGAGCGTCCTCGCGCGCTGGCGCTGGTGCTCGGGCAGGCGCCCGACCAGTATCGAGATGAAAATGATGTTGTCGACGCCGAGGACGATCTCCAGCGCAGCGAGCGTGACGAACGCGATCCACGCGTGCGGATCCAGCAGCCATTCCATGTTTCCTCCCCGCCTGCCGCGCCGGTGCGCGGCGGCTGCGGCTGAGACCGGCGGGAGCGGCGTTCGTTCCGGCTAGAAAAGGCCGACGACCTTGCCGTCCTCGGTGACGTCGATCTTCTCCGCCGAGGGGACCTTCGGCAGGCCGGGCATGGTCATCATGTCGCCGCAGATCATCACCACGAACTCCGCTCCAGCGGCGAGCCGCACTTCCCGGACGTTCACGATGTGCCCGGACGGCGCGCCGCGCACGGTCGGGTCGGTCGTAAACGACGATTGGGTCTTGGCGACGCACACCGGGTAGGTCCCGTAGCCGCCTTCCTGCAACTCCTTGATGCGCGTGCGCACCTTGGAGTCCGCGGTTACGTCCCCCGCGCCGTAGACGCGCGTGGCGATCTTCTTCATCTTTTCCCACAGCGGATCGGCGTCCTCGTAGACGAAGGTCGGGCTCGACTTCTGCCCGCACATTTCGACCACGATGCGGGCGAGCTCGGCCGCGCCCTTGCCGCCGTCTGCCCAGTGCGTGGCCACCACCACCTTCGCCCCGAGCTTGGCTATACGGTCGGTCAGCAGGTCCATCTCGGCCTTGGTGTCGGCGATGAAGCGGTTGACCGACACCACGCACGGAATGTTGTAGACCTCTTTCACGTTCCTGACGTGGCGCTCCAGGTTGACCAGGCCCTTCTCCAGCGCCGCGAGATCCTCCTTGTTGAGGGCGTCCCGGGCCACGCCGCCGTGGTGCTTCAGGGCTCTCACGGTCGCCACGATTACGGCCGCATCCGGGCGCAGGCCCGCCTTGCGGCACTTGATGTCGAGGAACTTCTCCGCGCCGAGATCGGCTCCGAAGCCGGCCTCCGTGACGACGTAGTCGGCGAGCTTCAATGCGGTCTGGGTGGCAATCACCGAGTTGCAGCCGTGGGCGATGTTGGCGAACGGCCCGCCGTGGATGAACGCCGGATTGTTCTCCAGGGTCTGGACCAGGTTGGGAGCGATCTGGTTCTTGAGGAGCACGGTCATCGCGCCGTGCGCCTTGAGATCCCGCGCCCTTAACGCCTTGCCGTCGCGCGAGTACCCGAACACGATGTTGCCCAGGCGTTCCTTGAGATCCTTTACGGATGTCGCCAGGCAGAAGATCGCCATCACCTCGGAAGCGACCACGATGTCGAAGCCGTCCTCCCGCGGGTAGCCGTTGGCGGTGCCGCCCAGCGACACGACGATGTCGCGCAGCGCGCGGTCGTTCATGTCCATCACGCGCTTCCACGTGATGCGGCGCGGGTCGATGCCGAGCTCGTTACCCTGGGTGATGTGATTGTCGATCATCGCGGCCAGCAGGTTGTTGGCGAGCGCGATGGCGTTGAAGTCGCCGGTGAAGTGCAGGTTGATGTCCTCCATCGGCACGACCTGCGCATAGCCGCCGCCGGCCGCGCCGCCTTTCACGCCGAACACCGGACCGAGACTCGGCTCCCGCAGGCAGATGATCGCCTTCTTGCCGATGTGATTGAGCCCGTCCCCCAGGCCCACCGTGGTCGTGGTCTTGCCCTCGCCCGCGGGCGTCGGGCTCATCGCGGTGACCAGTATGAGCTTGCCGTTCGGCTTGCCTTTCAGGCTGTCGACGTATTCCAGGGATACCTTGGCCTTGTAGTGGCCGTAGGGCTCCAGGTGCTCCTCCGGGATGCCGAGCTTCGCGGCCACCTCGACCACGCGCTTCATCTTCGCCTGCTGGGCGATTTCGATGTCCGACATGGGCATGTTGCTCTTCCTCTCCTGAAAAATCGCTCTGGTTGTTATACGGTCTGCTGCGCAGCGAGCGCCTGCCCGCCGCCGTAGCTCGAGCGCGGCATCAGCTCGCCGCCCTTCATGACCTTCACCGGCGCATTCACGTTCTCGCGTGCTCCGCAAGCGCCTGCCCACCACCGTAGCTCGTGCGTGGCGTAAGCTCGCCTCCGCGCATTACCCTGACCGCGCAGTACTTGAACTCCGGGATCTTGCCGATCGGGTCGAGCGCGGGATTGGTCAGCAGGTTTGCGGCTGCTTCGTAATAGCAGAACGGGATGAACAGCGCGCCGCGCGGGATGCCGTCGTCCGCGCGCGCATAGAGCGAGATGATGCCGCGCCGCGACTCCACGGTGACCACGTCGCCCGGCTGCGCGCCGACCGCGTCGAGGTCGAGGGGATGAACGGACGCCACCGGCTCCGGCTCGATCGCGTCGAGCACCGACGCACGCCGCGTGATCGCACCGGTATGCCAGTGCTCGAGCTGGCGACCTGTGATGAGGATGAACGGGAACTCGGCGTCGGGCTGCTCGGCCGCCGGGATGATGTCCACCGGCACGAGCTTCGCGCGCCCGGTCGGCGTCGGGAACCTGTCGACGAATACCACCGGTTGGCCCGGGTCGCCTTCCTTCTCGCACGGATACGTGACCGAGCTTTCGGCCTCCAGGCGCTCCCACGTAATGCCCGCGATCGAGTTCATGCCCTTGCGCATCTCGTTGAACACGTCGGCGGGGCCGCGGTAGTTCCAGGCCAGGCCTAATCGCCGCGCCAGCTCCTGGATGATCCACAGGTCCTCGCGGGCTTCGCCCGGCGCCGCGAGCGCCTTGCGCCCCAGCTGCACCATGCGGTCGGTGTTGGTCACGGTGCCGTCCTTCTCCGGCCAGGCCGTCGCCGGCAGGATCACGTCGGCGTAGTAGCAGGTCTCCGTGAGGAAGATCTCCTGCACGACCAGGTGCTCCAGCTTCGCGAGCGCCGCGCGCGCGTGGTGAGCGTCGGGGTCCGACATCGCCGGGTTCTCGCCCATGATGTACATCCCGCGGATCTCGCCGTCGAGCGCGGCGTGGACGATCTCGACCACCGTCAATCCCGGCTTGGGATCGAGGGTCGCGCCCCAGAGCTTCTCGAAGCGCGCGCGCGCGTCGGGATTGTCGACGCGCTGGTAGTCCGGAAACACCATCGGGATCAGGCCCGAGTCCGACGCGCCCTGCACGTTGTTCTGGCCGCGCAGCGGGTGCAGCCCCGTGCCGGGCCGACCGATCTGGCCCGTCATCATGGTGAGCGCGATCAGGCAGCGCGCGTTGTCGGTGCCGTGTACGTGCTGCGAGATGCCCATGCCCCACAGGATGATCGAAGACTTCGACGTGGCGTAGAGGCGCGCCACTTCCTTGATGGTCTCGGCGGGGATGCCGCAGACCGGCGCCATCGCCTCGGGGCTGTAGCCCTCCACGTTCTTCTTCAGCTCTTCGAAGCCGATCGTACGATTGCGGATGAATTCCTCGTTGACCAGGCCTTCGTGGACGATCGTGTGCATCATCGCGTTCAGGAGCGCGACGTCGGTGTCGGGCCTGAACTGCAGCATGATGTGCGCGTGGCGCGACAGCTCCGAGCGGCGCGGGTCGGCGTAGATCAGCTTGGCGCCCTTCTTCGCAGCGTTCTTGATCCACGTCGCGGCGACCGGATGGTTCGAGATCGGGTTCGCGCCGATCAGGAAGATCACCTCCGCGTGCTCGACGTCGTTCACCTGGTTCGACACGGCGCCGGAGCTGATGCCCTCCATCAGCGCCGCCACCGAGGAGGCGTGGCACAGCCGCGTGCAATGGTCCACGTTGTTGGAGCCGAACCCGGTGCGCACCAGCTTCTGAAACAGGTATGCCTCTTCGTTGGTCCCTTTGGCGGAGCCGAAACCGGCCAGCGCGTGCTTGCCATGCTGATCCCGGATAGCCCTTAGCTTGCTGCCGGCGAGATCGAGCGCTTCCTCCCAGCTCGCCTCCCTGAAGTACTCGAGCGGGTTCGCCGGGTCCATCGTGAAATCCGCGTGCTTGGGTACCCCTGCCTTGCGTATGAGGGGCTTCGTCAGGCGCTGCTTGTGATGGACGTAGTCGAAGCCGTAGCGGCCCTTGACGCACAGGCGGCTGTGATTGGAGGGCCCGTCACGCCCGTCGACGTACAGTATCTTGTTGTCCTTGACCGCGTAGGTGAGCTGGCAGCCGACGCCGCAGTACGGGCATACCGAGTGCACCTTCTTGTCCGGCTTCACCATCCCCACATCACGCGCCGGCATCAGCGCCCCCGTGGGGCAGGCCTGCACGCATTCGCCGCAGGCGACGCAGGTGGATTCCCCCATCGGGTCGTCGAGATCGAACACGATCTTCGAGTGCTCGCCGCGGAACGCGTAGCCGATCACGTCGTTCACCTGCTCCTCGCGGCAGGCGCGGAGACACCGGGTGCACTGGATGCACGAATCGAGATTGACTGCTATGCCGTGGTGCGAGAGATCGGCGGCGGGCTGGTGGCGGGGCGCGAAACGCGGCTTGCCCACCTTGAGCACCGTCGCCCAGCGGTCGAGCTCCGAGGCGAGCGTGTGGCGCTCCGCCGGGATGTCGGCGAGCAGCAGCTCGAGCACCATCTTCTGCGAATGCTCGGCGCGTGCGCTGTCCGTCGTGACCTCCATGCCCTTCGTCGGCTTGCGGCAGCAGGAAGGAGTCAGCACGCGCTCGCCTTTCACCTCCACCACGCAGGCGCGGCAGTTGCCGTCGGGACGCAGGCCATCCTTGTAGCAGAGATGGGGAATCTCGACGCCGAGACGCCTGGCGGTCTGGATGATCGTCTCCCCGCCGTGCGCGACCGCATCCTTGCCGTTCAGCTTGAACTCCACCGGCATTGCGTTGAGTTCGTCCTTCGACATCGCCGTCATTGCTCGCCTCGCTGAGGAGAGGAGAGAGGAGATAGGGGAGAGGCGTCAAACCAACACACTTGCCGTGACTCCTCGCCCCTCTCGCCTCTCACCTCTCGCTTCACTCTATTTCCTTCGGAAAAAACTTCACCACACAGCGTATCGGATTCGGTGCAGCCTGTCCCAGGCCGCAGATGGAGGCGTCCGCCATCGCCACCGACAGCTCTTCGAGGAGCCCCTGGTCCCAGCGCTGCGCTTCCATGAGCTTGAGAGCCTTGGCCGTCCCCACCCGGCACGGGGTGCACTGGCCGCAGGATTCGTCGGAGAAGAACTTCATCATGCTGCGCGCCGCGGTGACGGCCTTGTCCCGGTCGGACAGCACGATCACCGCCGCCGAGCCGATGAAGCACCCGTACTGGTTCAGCGTGTCGAAATCGAGGGGTATGTCCCCCATCGAAGCCGGCAGAATCCCGCCCGAGGCGCCTCCCGGCAGGTACGCATAGAATTCGTGTCCCGGCAGCATTCCACCGCAATATTCCGCGATCAACTCCTTCACGGTGATCCCGGCCGGCGCCAGGTGCACCCCCGGCTTCACCACCCTTCCCGAGACGGAGAACGAGCGCAGGCCCTTACGGCCGTTACGCCCGTGCGAGGCGAACCATCCCGCCCCTTTCTCCAGGATCTCGCGCACCCAGAGGAGCGTCTCCATGTTGTGCTCGAGCGTCGGACGTCCGAAGAGGCCCACCTGCGCTACGTACGGCGGGCGCAGCCGCGGCATGCCGCGCTTGCCCTCGATCGATTCGATCATCGCCGACTCTTCGCCGCAGATGTAAGCGCCCGCCCCGCGCCGCAGATAAATCGGCGGCAGCGCGCACGGCGGATCGGCCCGGAGCGCCTCAAGCTCCCGCTCCAGGATTTCGCGGCAGCCGGCGTACTCGTCGCGCAGATAGACGTAGATTTCGGAGATACCGACCGCCCACGCCGCGATCAGGGCGCCCTCGAGAAAGCGATGCGGATCGCGCTCCAGATAGATCCGGTCCTTGAACGTGCCGACCTCGCCTTCGTCGATGTTGATCGCCATCAGCCGCGGGGCCGGCTCGCTCCGCACTGCCCGCCACTTGCGGCCGGCCGGAAAACCCGCACCGCCCAGGCCGCGCAAGCCCGACTCTTCCATCGTCTTGATGACGCTTTCGACGTCGCGCCTGCCTGCGACGCATTCCGCTGCGAGGCGATAGCCGTCCTGGCGCCGGTATTCGGAATAGTCGACGTAGCTGCCGACCGCACAGCGGGTCTCCCCGGCGAGCGCGAGAGCCTTCACTTTCTCCAGCGTCGCCTGCGTCACCGGGTTCTGCCCGACGATGGCGACCGGCGCCTGCTCGCAGCGCCCGACGCAGGGGGCGGGTATGACACGCACCCCCCGACCCAGCACTTTCCGCAGCCCAGCCATCAGGGCGTGCGCGCCGGCGAGCTCGCAGGACAGCGAGTCGCAGACCCGCACGGTGAGCGGCGGCGGCGGCGTATCGCCCTCCTTGACCACGTCGAAATGATGGTAAAACGTCGCGACCTCGTAGACCTCGGTCAACGAGAGCTTCATTTCGCTCGCCAGCGCCGCCATGTGGGCCGCCGAGATGCAGCCGTAGCGGTCCTGGATCTTGTGCAGGTGCTCGATGAGCAGATCGCGCTGGCGCGGCGCATCCTTCAGGAGCGCCTGGACCTCCGCGCGCGCCGTCCGGTCGACCTGGCGTCCCTTGGGAGTCGCGCGCATGCGCGCACCCTTACCCTGGCGCTGCGGTGGTGGGGAGGTCCGGTGGTCCATGCAGTTGATTATACGTGCCGGGCCGCAGGCAAAAACTTGACGCAAATCAAGTATTTTCCATACGGCGCGGACCGGCGGGGTCTGGCGCGCTGACCTTGCTCGCGCTGGTCAGCCCTGTCCGTTCGCGGTTACTTGAGCACTGACTTGAGCAGCTTTCCCATCTCCGCGGGACCAGGAATCCCGCACTCCTCCGTTTGGGGCTTCTGGCCTCGGCCGGCGCCAGGCGCCTTAACCTTCGTCGCGTGGTAACCCATTGCGCGCCAAAGGTTAGCCTCGTCCGATCTCGCGGTCATTTGAGGACAGACTTCAGCAGCTTTCCCATCTCCGCGGGATTCTTGGTCGTCTTGATCCCGCACTCCTCCATCACCGCGAGCTTCTCCGCGGCCGTGCCCTTGCCGCCGGAGATGATCGCCCCGGCGTGCCCCATACGCTTGCCCGGGGGCGCCGTGACGCCGGCGATAAAGCCCACCACCGGCTTCTTCATGTTGCTCTTCACCCAGCGCGCGGCTTCCTCCTCGTTGGTGCCACCGATCTCACCCACCATGACCACGGCCTCGGTCTGCTGGTCATCGTTGAACATCCTGAGCACGTCGATATGCTTCAAGCCGTTGACCGGATCCCCGCCGACGCCCACGCAGCTCGACTGCCCTAGACCGATCGCCGTCAGCTGACCGACCGCTTCGTAGGTAAGCGTACCGGAGCGTGAAACCACGCCGACCGGTCCGCGCTTGTGGATGTGCCCCGGCATGATGCCGATCTTGACCTCGTCGGGCGTGATCACCCCGGGACAGTTGGGCCCGATCAGCAGCGTCTTCTTGCCCTGCATCTTGTAGCGGGTGCGCACCATGTCCAGCACGGGAATGCCATCGGTGATGCAGATCACGAGATCGAGACCTGCGTCCACGGCTTCGTCTATTGCCGCTGCGGCGTAGGGTGGCGGGACGTAGATGACGGATACGTTGGCACCCGTCGCTTGTTTCGCTTCTTTCACCGTTTCGAAGATCGGTATGCCCTCGTAGGTCTGGCCGCCCTTTTTGGGCGTCACCCCGGCGACATAGCAGGCCTTGCCATTCGCATACTCCTTGCCCATCTTGGTGTGGAACTGACCGGTCTTGCCGGTAATGCCCTGAGTCAGCACCCGGGTGTTCTTATCGATCAGGATGGCCATAGGTATCTCTTTGAATTAATGTCAGAACTACCAGGAGTAACCACTCACGTTGCAGAGGGCAGCAAGGCTGTCACGTGCCCCGGGAAGCCGCCACGACCTTTTGCCCGGCGTCCGCCATGTCGCTGCCGGAAATAATGGGCAGGCCGGAGTCGGCAAGTACCTTCTTGCCGAGATCGACGTTGGTGCCTTCGAGCCGCACGACCAGCGGCACCCGCAGCTTCACTTCGCGCGCCGCGGTCACGACGCCCTGCGCGATGACGTCGCATTTCATGATCCCGCCGAAGATGTTGATGAGTATCGCCTTCAGCTCGGGATTGCGCAGCATGATCTTGAACGCTTCGGTCACCTTCTCGGCCGAGGCGCCGCCGCCCACGTCGAGAAAATTGGCGGGCGCACCGCCATAGAGTTTGATGATGTCCATGGTGGCCATGGCAAGCCCAGCGCCATTCACCAAGCAGCCGATATTGCCCTCGAGCTGGATATAGCTGAGATCGTACTTGGAGGCCTCGACTTCGGCCGGATCCTCCTCGTCGAGATCCCGCAGCGCGACGATGTCGGGATGCCGGAAGAGCGCGTTGTCGTCGAAGTTCATCTTGGCGTCCAGCGCCACCACGCGCTCATCGCCGGTGAGGATGAGGGGATTCACCTCAAGGAGCGAAGCGTCGGTCTGCTCGAACGCTTTGTACAGCGCCTTGAACAGTTCGCGCGCCTGCGGCACGGCTTTCTCGGGCAGGCCGATCTTGAGCGCAATGTCGTCCCCCTCCCCGTCCGTGAGCCCGGTGCCTGGATCGATGGCAACCTTATGGATTTTCTCCGGCGTTTTGGCCGCAACCTCCTCGATGTCCATCCCGCCCTCACTGGATGCCATCAGCACCACTCGCTGCGAGCCCCGGTCCACCACCATCCCAATGTAAAGCTCCTTCCTGATGTCGGCGCCTTCCTCGATAAACAGGCGCCGGACCTTCTGGCCCACGGGGCCGGTCTGGTGCGTCTTCAACTGCATGCCGAGGATCTGTCCGGCCAGGGTTCTCACTTCGTCGACGGACTTCGCGAGCTTCACGCCGCCGCCCTTGCCGCGCCCCCCGGCGTGGATCTGGGCCTTTACGACCCACACCTTTCCGCCCAGCTTTTTCGCGGCCTCAACCGCCTCGTCGACGCTGAAGCAGGGATACCCGCGCGGCGTGGGAACGCCGAACTTGCGTAGAACCTCTTTCGCCTGGTACTCGTGGATTTTCACTGTCGGCCTGTATTTTTGCGTGGGCGGGCCTCAAATCTATACAGGCCCGATAACAAGCGCAATCCCGGCTTCCCGCACGTCGGACCGACGTGTGCAGGCCGCGCTTGTAGGTCAGCATCAAAACAGAGGCTTCGGCCAGGATAAAGAGGATTTTTGCAGTGCACCAATGTTGGTGCCGGAGTGTGGCTGGCGATGCATGGCCACTTATTAGTGCACCGGCCAAAAAAAAGCGCAACCTAGCGGTTGCGCTTTAAAAATCCACCAAAGGAGGAGGTTTTGGAGGAATGCGCCGTCGCCTCTAGTGCGCCGACGCGAGGCCATTATTGCAACCGCAGAGAGCGAATGCAAGCGTTTTCTGCTGCCATGCAATATATTGTGGACTCTCCGCGTATCACTTCAATTAAATCAATAAATTATACTCAAATTCGTGGCGGCACAATTCATCTAACGAACGACCAGTACAGGGATCTTGCCGTGCGTGAGGACCTTGCGCGTTTCGCTGCCCAGCAGGACCGCGGCGAGGCCCTTGCGGCCGTGTGAGGTCATGACGATGAGATCGCACTTGCGCGCGTTGGCAGTCTTCAGTATCGCATCGTGCGGGTGATCGCTCGTTTCACACACCGTGTCGCACGGGATTCCCGCGTCCTGCGCGGTCTTGCGGATGAACTCCAGGTAGGTCTCGGCCCGCGACTTGGCCTCCTCCTCGATACGTTCTTCGGTAACGGGGTCGAACGCGCCTTCGTAGGCGATCAGCAAGTGGTAGTCGGGTATGACGTGTATCCCCGTCAAGCGCGCCTGGTGCAACTTCGCCAACTCCACCGCCGAGCGCACTGCGCGTTGGGAAAGTTCGGAACCATCGGTCGGTATCAGAATGCTTTTGAACATCGGGTCCTCCTCCGGCCGCGTCGCGCGGACCGCCAATTTCCATTATCTGGACCTCGGTGCAAGCTTGTCGCGGGAGCACCGCGCTGTCAAGGGGCGCGGGTGTTCGCCAGTCGCTGCTTGCCTGCGACGGCAGCGACTCGTGCCACGTCGCTATAATCTTCCACCCCGCGCCGCGCGTAAACCCCCTTCATTCAGGAATGGCCACATGACCCAGACCCTTATGTTCACGGGCGACATCAATCTGATGAACGTCACCGACCCGACGGTCCCTTTTGCGCGGGTAGGCGAGACGTTGCGCCGCGCCGATGTGCTCTTCGGCAACCTCGAATGCTGCCTGTTCGATCGCGGCGAGCGCTCGCTGTCCGACGAGGGCTTCTGGGCGCCGCCCGCGGCGGGAAAAGCGCTCAAGCTGGCGGGATATCACGCGCTCGGAAACGCGAACAACGTCAACTACGGCGCCGCGGCAATCGGTTCCTCGCTGGCGGAACTGGATCGCCTGGGCATTCCGCATACAGGCGCGGGGCGCAACGCGGCCGAAGCTCGGGCGCCCGCAATAGTCGAAGCCGCCGGAAAGCGAGTTGGCTTTCTCCAGCGCACTTCCGTCTACTGGCCGACCGACCATGAAGCGGGAGAACGTTCGCCCGGCGTGGCCGCCTTGCGCGGGCATACTGCCTATCAGTTGCCGCTGCACAAGATCCGGCCGGAAATCCCGCCGGCCAACCGGCCCGGCGTGCCCCCGGTCATCGTGACCTGGGCGGACCGCGACTACCTGGCGCGGCACCGCGCGGACCTGGAGGAATTGCGCAAGCGCGTCGATATCGTCGTCGCCTCGCAGCACTGGGGGCTGGGCGAGGAGGTGCTCGAGTACATGACCGAGATCGCGCACTCGGCCATCGATGCCGGCGCCGACGTGGTCATCGGGCACGGTCCGCACTATTCGCTGCCGGTGGAAATCTACAAGGGCAAGCCGATCTTCTACGGGCTGGGCAGCTTTTCCTTCCACACCGGCCACGGCGGACGCAAGCACGGGAACTGGGTCGGCATGCTGGCCCGCGTCGCGCTCGAAGGGCGTGAGGTGAAGCGCGCTTCCTTCCAGTTCGTGCGCCACAACGACGCCAACGAGACGGTGCTCACCGCGATGAAAGACGAGCAGGAGACGCTCGAAAAGCTGCGCAAGCGCAGCACCGCGTTCGCAACCAGGATCGAGGTCGAAGGAGACGAGGGCGTGTTACGCCCTCAAGGATGAACGTGGAACGTGGAAGGATGACCTCTTGAACGACAAGCAGGAAGCCGGGTCATCCTTCATCCCTCATTCTTCATCCTTCGCAGTGACGCCAGTCACTGCTTGACGAGCCCCAGCTCAGTCAGCACGCCCTTCACTTCCTCGTTCTCCGCCTTCCAGTAGCGCGCAGTCTCGGCGCTGCCGCGGTAGACATCTTCCATGTCGAACTGCACGAGCTGTCTTTTCCACTCGTCGGTCCTGACCATCCTGCCGAGCGCGTCATCCCAGAACTGGATTTGCGCGCGGCTCATGCCCTTCGGGCCCGCCAGTCCGCGCCACAATTCGAAGGTGACGTTCACGCCCAGCTCTTTCCACGTCGGGATGCCGGCGAAATCGCCGGTGAGACGCTGCGGCGCCACGGTCGCCAGCATGCGCACCTTGCCGGACTTGATGTGCTGCAGCAGCGTCGAGGGCGCGCTCGACATCGCGTCGACGTGACCGCCGAGGAGCGCCGTCATCGCCTCGCCACCGGAGCTGAACACGACGGTCTTCAGCTTGCGTATGTCCACGCCGGCTGCTTTCATCGCAAGGGCAAACGAGATATGGGTCGCGTTGCCGAAGGCGGTGCCGATCGAAACGCTCAGCGCTGCCGGGTCCTTTTTCAGCCGCTCGGCCAGGTCCCTGCCGCTCTTCAGCGGCGAATCGGCGAGTACCGCCACGCCGACGTACTCGGCGCCGATGACCGCGATCGGCGTGAAGTCGGTGTAGGCGAGCGCCGTCCTGCCGGTCAAGTGGTTGGTGAACAGCGTCACCGCGTTCACCATCAGGTAGTGTCCGTCGGCCGGATGCTGGTTGAGGTAGGTCAGCCCCACCACGCCGCCGCCGCCCGGCTTGTTCACGACGTTGATCGGCGTCGGAACGAGCTTCTGCTCCTGCAGAATCTTCTGGATCAGCCGTCCCGTCCGGTCCTGGGGACCGCCGGGTGTGGTGCCGACGACGATCTCCACCGGTTTTTCGGGCTTCCACGCCTGCGCGCCGGCAGTAAGCGCGAGCGCGCAGCCAAGGAGGAAGGTGAAAGGAGAAAGAAGGAAGGAACAGCGGCTCCTGCTGCGTGCGGGTGCTTGCCCTTTCGTCTTCCGCCTTCCGCCTTTCGCCTTATTCGTCATCCTCATCCTTCATCCTTGCAGTTATGAGAGCTTCATCTGCCTCAGCGCCGCGCGGCCCACGTGCCCATTCGGGTCGGCGAGCGTTTCCGCGATCTCGAAGTGGTTCAAGTCTTCCGCCAGCATCAGCTCGACCGTTTTGCCGGCACTCGCGAGCGCCGCGGCGAAATCGCGCGACTGGCGCTGAAACTCCGGTGTTTCACGCGAGCCGTACAGCAGCACGATCGGGGCGACGACGCGGTCGAGATGCCGCTGCGGCGAGAGTTCCTCCTCGATTTCGTCCGTGAACTTCACGTACGCACCCCGCTTGGAAAGCCGCGGGCCGCGCAGATCGTACATCCCGCTCTGCAGCGTATAGCCTTTTACGGCGTGGAGCGGCATGCCGAAATCTTCCCGCCAGTCGGTGATCGCGACGCACCCGCCCAGGTGCGAACCGGACGACTTTCCCACCACGTACAGACGGCCCGCGTCGCCACCGAAGCTCGCGGCGTTGCGATACACCCACTGGACCGCGCGCCGCACCTGGTCGACCATCGTGAAGAGGCTACGCTCCGCATCCTGCACCCGGTCGAAATCCGGCACGACGAAATGCGCGCCGGCCTCCACGAACGTCCCGGCCGCATAGCCGTGGTCCGCGGCCGTCCCGCTCTGCCACGCGCCGCCGTGTATGAACACCGCTACCGGCGCATCCCGGCCACGCGTGCGGTAGATATCGAGCTTCTCGATCTCCGCGCTGCCGTAGGCGGCGCGCAGCGGCGAATAGCGCTCGCGCGCGAGGCGGCTCGCTTCCGTGAGCCGCGCGTTGACCTCGTTGCGGTTGGGCGCGTAAACCGCCTGATCGTAGGCGTCGTCGAGCTCGCGCTGATCGTAGTCGAGAAAAACGCGCGGTCCCTTCATCATCCGGATGGTATACCGATTCCGGCGTGATACCTGGAAGTGCCACGTGATACGCTTTCGGGTCATCCTCCCACGTTCATCCTTCTCGATGGAGCCCGCTTCGGACGGCAACGAGCGCCTGGCCGGCGATACCGCCGACGCGGTGCTCCCGCCCAGCGTCGCGAAGCGGCGCGAGCAGGTCTTCCCCAGGCTGAAGCCGGACGAGATCGACCGGCTGCGGCGGTTCGGGAAGTTGAAGAGCTGGAAGCCGGGCGAATTCCTGTTCGAAGGCGCGGCGCCCTCACCTGGCATGCTCGTGCTCCTGCGCGGCCGCGTGCTGATGACCCGCAAGAATGGACTGGGCGAGCACGAGCGCATCGTCGAGCACGGGCCTGGACAGTTCATGGCGGAGGTCGGCTCGCTCTCCGGGCGCCCGTCTCTGCTGTACGCCCGCGCGGTCGGTTCCGTCGAGGCGTTGCTGATCGATCCGCCGTCGCTGCGCGCGGCGCTGATAGTCGAAGCCGAGCTGGGCGAGCGCATCATGCGCACGCTCATCCTGCGGCGCGTCGCGCTGTTCGAGACCGGCACCGGCGGCCCGGTGATCATCGGCACGCCCGGCAGTGCGCGCGTGATGCGGCTGCAGGGTTTCCTCTCGAGAAACACGCATCCGCATACCGTGCTCGACGTGGCCCGCGATCCCTGCGGCGCAGAGATCGCGAAGGTCCATGCACCGGCGCCGGACGAGTTGCCGCTGGTCGTTTGTCCGGACGGAACGGTGCTGAAGCGTCCGACCGAGCAGGCGCTCGCGCGCGTCATCGGCCTCCTGCCGGATCTCGATCCGGATCGCGTCTACGACGTCGCCATCATCGGCGCGGGTCCATCAGGGCTCGCGGCGGCGGTGTACGCAGCCTCGGAGGGGCTGTCCGTGATCGTCCTGGAAACGCACGTCATCGGCGGCCAGATCGGGGCGAGCGCGCGCATCGAGAACTATCTCGGCTTCCCCACCGGCATCTCCGGCGCGGCGCTCGCCGGGCGCGCCATCGTCCAGGCCCAGAAGTTCGGCGCCGATATCGCCGTGCCGGCGCCCGTGACCAGGCTCGATTGCAACGGCGACCCGCTCGCCATTCACATCGAGGGCGGGATGCGCATCGCCGCGCGCTCCGCGGTCATCGCCACCGGCGCGACATACCGCCGACCCGGGATTCCCCGGCTCGCCAACTACGAGGGCCGGGGTGTTCATTACTGGGCTTCGCCGATCGAGGCGACGCTCTGCCGTGGAGAAGAGGTGGTGCTCGTCGGCGGCGGCAACTCGGCCGGGCAGGCCGCGGTTTTTCTCGCCGCGCACGCCGGGCATCTGCACATGCTGATCCGCGGCTCCGGTCTCGAGAGAACGATGTCGAGCTACCTGATCGAGCGTATCGCCGCGCTCCCCAACGTCACGCTGCACGTCGAGTCGGAAATCGTCGCTCTGGAGGGCGACAGAAAGTATCTGACCGGCGTTCGGTGGCGCGATCGCCGGCGCGGAACCGAAGAGACGAAGCCGGTCCGGCACGTGTTCCTCTTCGTCGGCGCCGACCCGCATACCGGGTGGCTCGAGGCGTGCGGGGTGAAAATGGACCCGAAGGGCTTCGTCGTGACCGGAAACGCCATGACGCCGGACGAGTATGGCCGGGGCGTTCGCGCAACGCGCGATCGGCCGCCGCTTCCGTTCGAGACGACGGTGCCGGGAATCTTCGCGATCGGCGACGCGCGCGCGGGCTCCAACAAGCAGGTCTCCTCCGCGGTCGGCGAAGGCGCCGCGGTCGTCCCGCAGCTGCATGCCTGGCTGGGACAGGGAAGACAGGCCTAGCCGGGCATCACCGGCTACCTGAAAATCCGGCGCAACCCGTTCAGGATTCCCTGGAAAAACTCCTCCGGCCCCTGCGATTGCGGCTGCCGCTGGGCAGGCTTCGTGCGTGGAATGTCGAACTCGGCGGCCGGATCGATCCAGCGGTTGCGCAAGGCCTGCTGGAATACTTCTCCCACCATCGGCAAAGCGCTCCGGGCACCCTGACCCCAGGGCCCCATCGTCACCTTGTTGTCGTTGAAGCCGACCCGGGCGCCGGCGACCAACTGCGGGTGCATCAGGATGAACCAGCCGTCGGAGTTGTCCTGCGTGGTACCGGTCTTGCCCGCCACATCGGCCCGCGTGACGTAGCGCTGCCGGATGGCTGCGCCGGTGCCCTCGTCGACGACCCCGCGCATCACGTTGACCAGCTCCAACGCCTCACGGCGCGGCATCGCCGGCACTGCTTCCCGCGCGGGCAGAAATTCCTCGAGCAACCGGCCGTCGCGGTCCTCGACCCGGCTGACGATCATCGGCTCGATATAGTATCCGCCGTTGGCGATCGTCGCGTATGCCGCGATCATTTCGCGCAGCGTGACGGCGCTGGTCCCCAGGGCGAGCGACAACACCGGGTCGAGCTTGCTCTGGCGCACGCCCATGGCCTGTGCGAGCTGCGCCACGCGCGCGGGTCCCACCTGCTGCATCACTTGCGCGGTAATCGTGTTCTTCGAGAACACCAGGCCGTCGCGCAAGGTCATGGCCTGCCCGGAGGGCGGTGTGCCATCGCTGGGCGTCCAGACGTCGTTAGCCGAGACCCTGATGGCAACAGGCTGGTCGATCAGGGTCATGCTGGGGCTCATTCCCTGCATGAGCGCTGCGCCATACACGAAAGGCTTGAACGTGGATCCCGGCTGGCGGCGCGCCTGGCTCACATGGTCGAACTGCTCCTGCGCAAAATCGCGGCTCCCCACCCATGCGCGCACAAATCCATTGCGCGGATCCAGCGCCATGAAGCCGGCTTGCAGCACGGGAGCCTCCTCGTCCCGCTTGCGCCGGCCGTCGGCAAGCGTCTGCAATTGCGTCATCTGGCGGGCGACTGCCTGATTCGCCACCTTTTGCAGCCGGGAGTCGATCGTGACGCGCACGACGAGCCCGTCGGCATGGATGTCGTAGCCGCGCTGGTCCGCCCATCCGATCAGCCATTTGCGCAGTTGCTGCGCGACATGGGGCGCGAGTCCGGGGGGCTCGACCTGCCGCTCGAAATTCAGCTGCAGTGGACGCTTGACCAGCGTCTCCAGCTGCGCGGGCTCGAGCTTGCCGTGCCTTGCCATCTGGGCGAGTACGAGATTGCGGCGTTCCAGTGCGCGCTCGGGCTGCAGCACGGGGTTGTATGCGCTGGGGCCCTTCAACATGCCGATGAGCGTAGCGGCCTCCAGCGCATCAAGACGTTCGGCAGACTTGTCGAAATAAGTGCGAGCGGCCATTTCGATGCCAAAGGCATTGAACAGAAACGGCACGGTATTGAGGTAGGTTTCGAGGATCTCGTCCTTCGAGTAGACCGTCTCGATCTTGAGGGCCGTAATCGCTTCCTTCAACTTGCGATTGACCGTGGCGGCGCGGCCGATAGCGTCCGGATACAGGTTGCGCGCGAGTTGCTGGGTGATGGTGGAGCCGCCCTGCAGATTGCCCGACAAGGTGCTGATCAAAGCTCCCGCCGTGCGGTGCAGGTCGATGCCATGGTGATCGTAGAACCGATGGTCTTCCATTGCGATCAACGCCTGCACCACGCTCGGTGCGATTTTTTCCAGTGGCACCCACTGGCGGTTGACGCGCTTGTATTCGGCGAGGACGACGCCGTCGGAGGAAACGACAACCGAGGGCGTGGCGGACTTGGCCTTGCGCAGGTCGCCGATGCCGGGCGTGAACGGAATCAGTGCGAGCACGTACAGCAATGCCAGCGCCGGCAGCAGCAGCGCCGCCCGCACCGGATGCCGCCTGGCGAGCGCTGCGAGGCGGCGTAACTGCTCATGGACAAACGTAGCGGCGCGCCGGACGGTCTGGTTGATGTGCGGAATTTGCATACGCACGGGATTTCTATTTCCCGCCGGTTCCTGTTACGATTTTATGAGACCTGCTGCAGCGGGTTCCGTTCCACCTGCTGACGGATGCGCATACGATAAACGGCGGAGGACAGCATATGGCCCAGTACAAGTTGCGTCACATCGCGATCTCGGTCCGGGACGTCGCGGAAGCACAGAAATTCTTCGAGGAAGCCTTCGGCATGACCAAGGCGGGCGATGCCCAGCGCGGGGTGTACATGACCGATGGCACGATTAACGTCGCTCTGCTCGCCCGCGGCGGCAAGGCGCCTGAAGTCAACGCTCCCGAGCCCTTCTACGGCGTCCTGCACTTCGGGATGTGGGTCGACGATCTCGCGCAGGCCGAGGAGCAGGTGAAGCGGGCGGGCGCGATCCATTTCCAGGGCCGGCCGCCCGACGCGCCGAACAGCTATTACGAGGTGAAGTATCGCGCCCCGACCGGCCTGGTCTTCGACATTACTGCGAGCGGCTGGCGCGGCGCGGTGAAGAACGTCAAGCCGGCCGAATAGATGGTCAATGGATTTCTCGCTCAACGAAGAGCAGCGTGGCTGGCAGCTGGAAGCGCGCCGGTTTGCGCTGGAGCAGATTCGCCCGATCTCTCTTGAGCGCGATGAGATAGCCGAACCGGAGGCGACGCTCGACTGGGACATCATCCGTAAAGGCTCACGGCTCGGCTTCCGCACCGCCGCGGTGCCGCGCGAATGGGGCGGCAGCGGCATCGACTTCGTCACGCAGGCGGTGGTGATAGCGGAGCTCGCGCGCGGCGACAGCGCGATCGCCAAGACCTTCAGCCAGTGCTGGAAGTGGTGCCACCTGATCGCGGACCGCTGCACGCCGGAGCAGCGCGACCAGTTCCTGAGGCCGTTTCTGGCGGACGACGCCTTCCTGCTCGGCGGCGGCATCACCGAGCCCAACGCCGGCTCCGACAACCGCCTGCCGCCCGCCGACGATCCACGGTCCGGGCTGAGCCTCCGCGCCGAGCGTCGCGGCGATGAATGGATACTGAACGGCGAAAAGTGCTTCATCGCCAACGCGAACATCGGCAAGCTCTTCTTCGCGTACACGCGCACTGACCCCGCGGTGCCCGTGGGCGAAGGCACGAGCATCTTCGCGGTACCCATAGCTACGCCGGGCGTGCGCGTCGGCAAGGTCTTCAACAAGAGCGGCTGGCGCTTCTACCAGAACGCCGAGATCATCTTCGATGACGCGCGGGTGCCGCACGCCAACCTGCTGGGCGAAGTGAACGGAGGACTCAAGCCGCGCGGCGGGAGGAACGCAAGGTTTGGAGAGCTCGAATATGCCGCCAACGCGGTCGGAGTGTGCGACGCCGCGGTGGAAATGGCGACGCAATGCGCCCGGTCCGCGCGGCGCGCCGGCCGCCCGCTCGCCGAACATCAGCTGGTCCAGCTCAAGCTCGGGGACATGCACATGCACACCGAGGCGCTGCGCTCCTTCGTCATGCGCCTCGCGGCGGAGAGCGATGCGGCGCCCGCGCAGCACTCGCCGCACGGGCATTTCCTGATGAACCTGGCGAGCGACGTGATCCAGCGCGTGTGCTACGCCAACCTGGACCTGCACGTGCGGGCCGGGGTTGGCGAGATCAGCGCAGGCGCCGAGAAGCTCGTGCGCGACGCGATCATCTGGACGCACATCGCTGGTGACTCGGTGCAGCGCATGAAATCCGTGCAGGGGCTCCAGCGGTCCCATTGAGGCCACACCACGATGCCCAGAAAGACTGACACACTGAGGTCTCTGAGTGCTCAACTCGCCCGCTTTGCCGCCGCGCGCGACTGGGACCAGTTCCACAACCCCAAGAACCTCGCCATGGCGCTCGCCGGGGAAGCAGGCGAAGTGCTGGAGCACTTTCAGTGGCTGACGCCCGCTGAGGCAGCCAATCTGCCGGCGGCGACGCGGGCGGAGGTCGCGTTGGAATGCGCGGACGTGCTGCTTTTTCTGCTGCGGCTCACCGACAAGCTCGACATCGACCTCGCCGCGGCAGCGAGCAAAAAACTGGCGCTGAATGCGAAGAAATACCCGGTGGCCAAGTCACGCGGCAAAGCAACGAAGTACGACCGTCTATAGATGCCCTCTCCCCCGGTTTGGGGGATAGGGTGAGGGGGAAAGTGAGAACAAACGCCCTGCGAGAACCTGCCCCCACTTACCCCTCACCCCAACCCTCTCCCCGCTTACACGGGGCGAGGGAGCGTTGACCTGCCTATTTTTTCAGGAATTGCCGCGTAAGTTCGAGGACTTTCGCGACGTCATCGGCATTGTTGTAGAGGTGAAAGGAAAAACGCAGCATCCCGCGCCGGATCGAGAGCTTGACGCCGTTCTTCTCCAGGTGAGCGTAGAGGTCGTTGTACAGCTCCTCGCCGGTGGCATAGTGATCCGCGCTCATCTTCCCCACCGTCACGATGTGCGCGAGGTGCGGTCCCGGCGCGCCGCCGGACACCGGCAATCCCAGATCCAGGAAACCTTGCGCGAGCGAACGCGCCAGCCCGCCGACATACGCCTCGATGTTCGCGGTGCCGATCGCGAGCAGCTCGTTGATGGAGGTCTCCGCCGCGGCGGCCGCCGAGAAGTTGTAGTTGCCCAGATCGAAGCGGCGCGCGCCTTTCGCGAGCTGGTACTCTTCGCCGCCCATCGAAGCTTCATGGGCCCCGTCGCCCACGTCGACGCCGAAGCGCGCGAGGTACGCCGGCTTCAGACGGTCGGCCCACTCGCGGCGGCAGTAAAGAAAGCCCATGCCGTAGAGACCCAGCAATCCCTTCTGCGTCGAGACCGCCAGTGCGTCGATCAGGCTCTCCTGGACATCGGTATGCAGCACGCCGACGGATTGCGCCGCATCGACCAGCAGCAGCACGTCGCGCTTGCGGCAGGCCTTTCCCAGCATCGCCACGTCCGTGCGGAAGCCCGGCGAGAAAGTCACGGTGGAGACCGCGACCATCCGCGTGCCGCCGTCCATGCGCTCTATGATCTCCCCCACCGGGATATGGCCGTCGCGCGGCGCCACGGAGCGCACTTCCAGCCCGTAGCGCTGCATGTTGAGCCACGGGTAGACGTTGTTGGGATGCTCCAGCTCGGGGCACATGATTACGTTGTCGCCTTTGTGCCAGTCGAACGCGGCGGCGATCATGTTGATCCCCTCCGACACGTTCTTGGCGTACGCAATCTCGTCCGCACTGGCGTTCACGAGCGTGGCAAAGCGCCCACGCGTGCGCTCGATCATCTCGAAATACCTCTTCTTGTCGGCGCCGTTCAGCATGTGGCCGTCGAGCCACTCGTCGAGCGTCGCCCGTGTCGCGCGGGAGAACACGCACCGCCCGGCGACGTCCATGTAGGTCCAGCGCTCCAGCGCCGGGTAGTTGGCGCGCGCGGCGGCGATGGCGTTGAAATCACTGGCGGGTCGGTTCACGGTTGTCGTCTCCCGAAATTGCGGACCGAAGACCGCATTGTATATTGATCTTTGGCGGGGTTGCCCCATACTACGGCAACAAAATAACATCGCAGCGGGACCGAGCTGCAACCACCCGAGGGGATGCCATGAGTTCAAAGAATGGGCCAGAAACGCCGGATCCGGCCAGCCTGCCGCGCGGCCTGGACCTGCTGCACGATCCGGCGCTCAACAAGGGCACCGCGTTCACCGAGCGGGAGCGCGACGTGCTGGGCCTGCGCGGGCTGCTGCCCGACTTCGTGCTCTCGCAGGAGCAGCAGGCCGAGCGCTTCGTCGAGAGCCTGCGGCGCCTGCCCGACGATCTCGACAAGTACGTCGCGTTGAACGCCCTGCACGACCGCAACGAGGCGCTGTTCTTCCGGGTCGTCTGCGACCACATCGACGAGATGCAGCCGCTCATCTACACGCCGACCGTGGGACTCGCCTGCCAGCGCTTCGGGCACATCTTCCAGCGCCCGCGCGGGATGTTCATCTCCGCGAACGACCGCGGCCGCATCGCGAAGG
Organism: Burkholderiales bacterium; assembly: GCA_035649495.1. Taxonomy (GTDB): domain Bacteria; phylum Pseudomonadota; class Gammaproteobacteria; order Burkholderiales; family SG8-41; genus SG8-41. The sequence continues at coordinate 82,395 of DASRJL010000064.1, forward strand.
TACTGGCGAACTGGCCCTACCGCGCCCGGATCATCGTCGTGACGGACGGGGAGCGCATCCTCGGGCTGGGCGACCTTGGCGCGAACGGCATGGGCATCCCCGTCGGCAAGCTCTCGCTCTACGTCGCCTGCGCCGGGGTGCACCCGAACGCCTGCCTCCCCGTGATACTCGACGTCGGCACCAATAACATGGAGCTGGTGACCGATCCGTATTACGTGGGGCTGCGCCAGCGCCGGATGCGTGGCGCCGAGTACGACGCGTTCGTGGACGAGTTCATCACCGCCGCCCGCACCGTGTTCCCGGGCGTGCTGATCCAGTTCGAGGACTTCGCGAACCAGAACGCGTTCCGGCTGCTCCATCAGTACGCCGAGCAGACCCCCGTGTTCAATGACGACATCCAGGGCACGG
>DASRJL010000065.1:0-6189 GCA_035649495.1 Burkholderiales bacterium
GCTGCTGCTCGGGCGAGAGCACCGCGTACAGCGGCTTTTCCACCGCCAGCAGCTCGTCGAGGTGCTGGGTCGCCACGGTCAGGCGCGCGCGCTGGAACTCGTGCCGCTCGATGGCGGTCGGGCGCCTGCGCTCGGTTGCGCCCTTTTCCTTGTCGAACTGCGCGCGCCGCTCCTGCATGCGCTGTTCCATCGCGGCGGCGTGTTTGCGGTGCACGTTCGCGAAGGCGTCCCACTGCGGTTGCTGGGCGGGCGTGATCTTGAGCGCGGTGCGGATGTACGCGAGCCGGGCCTCGACCCGGTCGCCCGGCTTGAAGGCGCGGTCCTGGTGGCGCTGCATCATCGGCCGGCCGGCGGGCGCGGCCGCCGGGTCCGCCGTCTGGGCGTGCGCCGCCGGAAACGCCGCGGCAAGGCCCATGGCTACGAGAGAGGTTGCGAACAGCTTCTTCATTGCGATCTCCTTGGGTATCGGTTTGTCGGGTCGACCGTGGCACCGGGTGCTGCTCCGGCCTCCATGCGATGGATCCTCTATAACCAGTAACGCAAGACTCGCGATTTCGACAGTTGCCGTCTGTAAGGGCTTGTAAGCATTTGTAACCGGAACCGGGGATTACGCTAAGCTAGGCCGGTTCCTGACGCAGCGAGGGGCGACATGGATACCGGCATCTCGAGACGGAGTTTTCTCGGGGGCGCGATCGCATTCGGCGCGCTGGGCATGGCCGGGTGCGCGGGCGCGCCACCCGGCGGCTCCGGCGGGCGCCTGCCTGCGCAGGGCGAGTACCTGATCCGCAACGGCTTCGTGATGACCATGGAGCCGGGGGTCGCGGATATCCCGGACGGCAGCGTGCACGTGCGCGGCGGGCGTATCGTCGCGGTCAGCGCCGGCGTCGAGGCGCCGGGCGCGGAGGTTCTCGACGGGCGCGGGATGATCGTGCTGCCGGGGCTCGTCGAGACGCACTGGCACATGTGGAACACGCTCCTCCGCAGCATGGCCGGTGACAGAACCGAGCACGGTTACTTCCCCACCGCCCGCCAGCTGGGCGAGAAATACCTGCCCGGCGACATGTACCAGGGCACGCGCCTTTCTGCGGCCGAGGCGATCTTCTCGGGCACGACCACCGTTCACGACTGGTGCCACAACATCCGCGGCCCGGAATACGCGGACGAGGACCTGAGGGCGCTGCGCGAGTCAGGTATCCGCGCGCGCTTCTCGTACGGCGCCGCGCAGGGTCAGTCGCCCGACACGAGCATCGACACCGCGGATATCGCACGGTTGCAGAAGAACTGGAACGCCCTGTCGAACGACGGCCTGCTGACGCTCGGGCTCGCGTGGCGCGGTACGGCGACGAGCGCGACCGGGGCGATAGGCGCCGCCGCATGGCGCAACGATTTCGATGCCGCACGCGCGCTCGGGATTCCGATCTCGGTCCACGCCAACAACGCCCGCGCACGCGCCGGCGCGATCGCAGTCATGGCGAAGGAGAAATGCCTGGGCCGCGACGTGCAGGTCATTCACGCGATCTGGCTGACGAAGGAGGAATTGAAAGCGCTGGCGGATTCGGGCTCCGCGGTAAGCCTTTCTCCCTACACGGAGCTGCGCATCGGGTTCGGCTTCCCGGCGACCGGGGAGCTCCTCGCGGCCGGCATCCCGGTCGGGCTGTCGGTGGATACGACGACGCTCTCGGGCAGCGCCGACATGTTCGCGATCATGAAGGCGATACAGAACATCGAGAACGCCCGCACCGAGAACGAGTTCAAGCTGCCGGCGCGCCGCGTGCTGGAGCTGGGGACGATCGAAGGCGCCCGCTCGCTCGGGCTCGCCGACCGCACGGGGTCGCTCATGCCCGGCAAGCGCGCGGACCTCATCATGGTCAACACGCGCGACGTGAACCTGGGCGTCTTCAGCGACCCCGCTCACATGCTGGTGGAAGCCGCCCAGCCCTCCAACGTCGACACCGTCATGGTCGACGGCCGCATCCTCAAGCGCCGCGGCCGGCTGACGGCCGTCAACGTCGAGCAGGTCGTGGACGAGGCGCGCGCGGCGCTGGTGGCCGTGCGCAAGCGGGCGAACTGGTGGTAGCGTGTCGTCTATTTTCTTAACGTTTCAGGGGAGAACAGCAATGCGACGGACACTGATTTTGATGGCGCTCGGCATTTGCGCCTACGCGCTTGTCGGCGGGCCGGCCTCAGGTCAAGGGGGACCCGAGGTCACGCTCACGCGCTTCGACTGCGGCACGCCGCAGGCACCGACCGAAGTCAACCTGCGCTTCTCGGACACCTACGCCTACGGCGCCCTCAAGGTTCAGTTCGTCTTCAGTTGCTACCTCATCAAGCATGGAGAGGACTATATGGTGTGGGATACCGGCCACTCGATGAGCGCCCCGAACGTGGCGCCGAAGGTGAGCCTGGTAGACCAGCTGGCGCAGTTGAAGCTCACGCCCGAGCAGATCAAGTTCGTCGGCATCAGCCACTATCACGGCGATCACATCGGGCAGGTCGGCTCGTTTCCGCAGGCGACGCTCCTGATCGGCAAGGGCGACTGGGACGTGGTGTCAAGCGCGACCCCGCCTGCCGGCGTGAATCCCAAGCCGTTTGCGCACTGGCTGAGCGGCGGCGGCAAGGTCGAGCCCCTGCCGGCGGACAAGGACGTGTTCGGCGACGGCACCGTCGTAATATTGAACACGCCGGGGCATACGCCGGGCCACCACAGCCTGCTGGTCAAGCTGAAGGAGAAGGGCAGCGTGCTCCTCACCGGCGATCTCGTGCATTTTCACGAGAACTATGAAAACAACGGCGTGCCCTGGTTCAACGTCAGCCGCGCGGACACGCTGGCTTCCATCGATCGCTTCAAGAAGATCGCGGCGAACTTCAAGGCCACCGTTATCATCCAGCACGACGCGCGCGACATAGGCAAGCTGCCGGCGTTTCCCGCCGCGGCGCGATAACGCGCCCTCGAGCAGTCAGTGCCCGGAATATCCCGTTGGATCGGGATATTCCCTCGCGGCCTCTGCAACGCGCTACTTCTTCCCCGGGTAAAGCGCCTCGATCTCCTTCGCCTCCGGACGCATCTTGTAGTCCTGCGCCAGCTCGCCGTTACCGCAGGGGCTCTTGATGGTGATGAACGTCGCCGGCCCGTTGACCGGACGCGAGCGATGGCGTGTATTCCGGGGGATGTGGATGAGGGTGCCGGGGCCGACCACGCGGTCCTCGTCGCCCAACACGAAGTGCATCTGGCCCGCCAGCACCAGGCTGAACTGTTCCTCGTTCGGATGCTCGTGCAGCGGCGGTCCTTCGCCCTCCGGCTTGGTCACGACCCCGAACTTCATGAATTCCCCGGGAACGGCCCCGGATTCAATCTTTGAATTGACGCTGGACTTCTTCTTCTCGAGCTCGTTGAGATCGTAGAACGGCATGACAGTCTCCTTTGGCACATCGTCGAATCCGACCGTATGGACAATAGCGCGCGCCCGACACTTGAGTCAAAGAGCCGTCTACTTGGTCCGCAATCCGAACCCAAGCTGCAACGCTTTATCTGGGACGCTTTATCTGGGACGATGTATGGGCGACATTTTATCTGGGACGCATATGAACCGATTCGTCTGGCTCACAACTGCCGTGCTCACCTGCCACGGCGCCGCGCTTGCACAGGACAAACCTGCCGGGTATCCGACCCGGCCGATCCGCCTCATCATTTCCGTGGCGCCCGGAGCGGGCGCCGACGCGGTCGCGCGCATGGCGGCCCAGATGCTGACCGACAGCTGGGGGCAGACCGCCGTGGTCGACAACCGGGCCGGCGCCGGCGGCGTGATCGCCATGGAGCTCGTCGCCCGGGCGGCGCCTGACGGATACACGATATTGAGCCACGGGGAAACGTTCCTCCTGCAGGGCGTGCTGAAGCGCGTCCCCTTCCATGTTCTGAAGGCATTCGATCCGATCGTCTCCACGTCCACCCAACCCTACGTCCTCCTCGTAAATCCGAGCCTGCCCTTCAAGTCGATCAAGGAGATGGTCGCTTACTCGGCAACCCAGAGGGTGACGTACTCGGGAAGCGCAGGAATCGGCAGCACGGTCCACCTGGGCATGGAACGGCTCGCGCAGTTGTCCGGCGCGAAGCTGCTGTTCGTCCCGTACAAGGGCAGCGCGCCTTCCATCATCGCCGTCATGGGTGGCGAGATCCACATGGCGGCCGCCAGCTCGATCGCCGCGACCGGCGCGATCAGAAGCGGCAAGGTGCGCGCGCTCGCCTCGATGGGCCTTACGCGCATCCCGTCGATGCCGGACCTGCCGACCGTCGCCGAGCAGGGCTTCCCCGGATTCAAGATCACCAACCGCTACAACCTGTACGCGCCGGCGGGAACTCCGCGGGCAATAGTCGCGGCGATCAATCGCGTGGTGAGCAACGGCATGCATTCCCCGCAGGCGGCGCAGCGCCTCGAGTCGGATGGCAGTCAACCCGCCGAACGCATGACGCCCGAGCAGCTCAGGGTGACGCTCGCGCGCGAGTATGACGAGCTCGACAAGCAGGTGAAGCAGTCGGATATCAAGTTCCAGTAAAGGCGTCCCAGATACTGGGTCTCAGGTGAGGCGTCTCAGATAAGGCGTCTCAGGTAGAGCGTCAGTGAAATTCGGCCTCTGCGCGATGCCTCGTACGCGCCAGCGTGTCCCGCTCATCGGCTCGGTTAGATTTCATCGGGAATCGGCTCGTTGAGGTCACGAACCCTGACGAGCTCACTCCCCTTCGGGGTGTATTCCCCCTCGACGATGACATCGCGATAGTCGCGCTTGAGAGTTTCGATTTCCATGCGCAGACGCTGGATTGAGCCATCGCTCGCCACGGCTGCACAGCGCAACAACCGCGGGCCTGGCGCTGTGCCATCGTGGAGTGTCGCTGCTTCAAGTAACTCCAGTGCATTCTCCTGGTCCTCCGACCGAAATTTACGGGCGATGAATTTCTCGACGTCGGCCGGGATCATGATCGATGAACTCTAACGTTCACGACTTGAATCTTCACATGACGCATCCATGACCTTGATCTTGACATCGACCTGAATGCTGGACATGGAAAGCACGGCAGCCACACCGGCAAGGATTCCCAGGAGAATGAAGAGGACACCACCTATCGGGATGATCCAATGCAGCAATGCACTCTCGAGATCCGAGATGAAGACCGTCATGCCATGACAGCTATAGGCAGTGACGTGCTGAGTTGCTGGATCGGGTGCCCGGGGATTCGAGCATATGGTGGTCAGTAGGAAAACCCACGCGGCAAAGGGCACGAGCGGGCACGCGATGCAGAGCGCAAATAGCAGCTTGGACCGCAGTGGGAATTGACGCGTCACACCTTTACCGACTTCGCTGCTGTCGCCCAACGCTCAGTTGAGCCGCGCTTGACTGTGCGCGAGCTGAGTGGCAGTGCAGGAAAAGGCGCGGTTAGGCGTCGGCCTCCAACTGATGGGTAGGCCTATTTTAGTTTGACAAGAGGACATTGCTGTTTGTCCGGCTCGTATGAAAATAGAAGATAAACGGACTCGAAAACGCGACTATTGTCCAGAATATAAGCGGCGACACCTGGCGCAAACTGGTCCGATTTCAGCAGGAATTCATCGGTATGGATAAGCAGCGCTAGTTCATCATAGTCGGACATAGCCGGAAAGAGTTTTTCTTCTTTTTCTCTCACAATTCGTCGTATTTCTTCGCTCGCCTCATCGAATCCAAACTGGAACAACTCTTCAGAATATTCGTCGGGCTTACGAATCTGCGCATCAATAGCCGCTTCGTTCACGAGCTCTGTTATTTCGATACCTATTTTTCTCCCGTCGGCCAAGTTCGCGAAGACATCAGGAGGGTCCTTCTCACATAAGGCCCATCCAATTATGTTGGACCGATAATCGCTTTCGAACTTGTGAAATCTCTCCGAAAATAGGCCAAGCTCCTTGCTAGACTTCTTGTGAAAATTCCAGAAGCTCGCATGCTTTCGACGAAGGCCGTCGTTCCTTCGAAGGCTTTCAATGATCTCCAATGAAATTTCATCCACGATCGACATCTATAGGCCTAACGAATAGAGTTTTATCCGGCGTGCGGCAGCATGGTGGATAAGACTTGTTGAACTGAACCGCTGGATTCAGTGCGAAGGTGTTTGGAATTTGAAAGCCGATCCACGCGCGCCGGGAGGCAGGAAATGCGGCGAGGAAC
>DASRJL010000066.1:0-13219 GCA_035649495.1 Burkholderiales bacterium
AATACCGACGAGAGCCGCCTTGAGCGCGCCCCAGTCGCGGGCCGCCAGCGCCGCTTCCATCTGCCGCGCGAAGCGCTGCTGCTCGCCGGTGTCCCGGGGCAGCGCGGCGACGACGGTCTTCAGCGCCCGGTCCGGAAACTGCTCGGTGGCCGCGGTGCCGGCGATCTCGTGGTAGAAGTTGCGGTAGTTGTCGGGAGTCGGCTGCAGCCGGCGCGCTGCGAGGCGGCGCAGGGCCTCGCGGGCAATCTCGGAAGGTTGATTGGGTTCGGCCATGAGGAGGGGAACCACTTTATCGGTGATGCTGAGCGCCTCGGAAACCGGGTAGCAGGGACTCTATCCTATCAACGTCTGTCACCGTTCGTCGGCGGCTGCATCGAATCGGCGAATAGGTCACCCTCGGGCCACATCCTGACTTTGTTCCGCGCCGCCCACAGGCCACGATCCAGCTCGCCACGGAACGCGCTGCGGTTCTCCGGCCGGCCGTTGAAGGCGGCCACCCAGGCGTAACCGTCAGCGGTGCGCACCGCGAACGTGCTGGTGCCGGGAAGCGAGCCCCCATGCCACAGGTTGAGCCCGTTCCTGACCTCGCGCGCGGCGATGCCCAGACCGTAGTACGCGGCTTCGGGCAGATTGTCCTCGTCGTTGCCGGACGCGGCCTTGAGACTCGGCCGCGCGTTCATCTCCGCGACGGTCGCGGCGTCGAGCAGCGGCTTACCGCGCCGCCCGTCGAGCGCGAGAATAAAGCGCAGGTAATCGAGCGGGGCGCCGATCCAGCCGCCGTAGGAGTCCATCGTTTCGACCGCGAAGGAGCCGTACGGACGGCGCGCCGTCGCGAGCCCCAGCCCGGGCATCGCCCGCGCCATCTTGGCGCCCTGGAAGTCGTAGTAAGTGACCTCTCCCGGCGCCGCCGCGAGCGTGCGCCCGATCTTCATGCCGGTGGCGCCTGCCGGGGCGAGGAGCCGCGCGCGAACGAACTCCTCGTAGCCCGTCCCGGCGACACGCTCGACCACGCGCCCGAGGATGCAGTAGCCGATGTTGGAGTAGGCGTACTGCTCGCCCGGGGTAAAGTCGAGCTTGCGCTCCAGGGCGTCGCGCAGGATAGTGGGGCAATCGGGCGGCAGAGGTCCGCCCTGGCGCCGGGCCGCGTCCGCGGCGCCGGGGAGGAACATGACATCCCCCGAGCGCACGCGATCGAAGCCGCCCGAATGCTGTAGCAGGTGGCGCAGCGTAATGTCCTTCACGCGCGGATCCGCGATCCGATCCGGGCGCGGTCCCAGCTCGCCCAGCAGCGGCACGACCTTGTCGTCGAGTTGCACGCGTCCGTCCTGAACCAGCCGCAGCACCGCGACCGCGGTAACGGTCTTGGAGAGGCTCGCGAGGCGAAACAGGCTGGACGGCTCGACGGGCACTTTCCGGTCCCGGTCGGCGAAACCGTAGCCGCGCACGAAGGCGAGCTTGTCATTGCGCGCGACAGCGAGGCTCGCGCCCGCGATGTCCCACTTCCGGATCAGGTCCGTCATGAACTCGTCGTACGGCTCGAGACCGGGCAGCGCGCGGCCTGTCGGCTCGGCGCGCGCGGCAGCGCAGGCGAGTGCGAGGAGCAGAAACGCAGCGAAGAGGACCTTCATCAACCGCCAAGACGGTTCAATCTTTCGGCAGCCGCTCGCGGATCACGCTCTCGATCGCCCCCAGTTCCGCATCCACCGTGAACGGCTTCGCGCTTCGCTCGATTGCGATGTCGGGGTCCTTCAACCCGTGCCCGGTCAGCGTGCAGACGATCGTGCTGCCGTCGCGTATCCGGCCGGCTTCGAGATCCTTCAGCACGCCCGCTACCGCTATCGCCGAGGCCGGCTCGCAGAACAGGCCCTCGGTCTCCGCCAGCAGTTTCTGGGCCTGCAGTATCTCCTCATCGCAATGCTCGGCGAACCATCCACCCGATTCACGGCTCGCCGCGACTGCCTGCTCCCACGATACCGGGTTGCCGATGCGGATCGCGGTCGCCACGGTCTCGGGATTCTCCACCGGCCGCCCGCGCACGATAGGCGCTGCGCCCGCCGCCTGGTAACCCAGCATGACCGGCCGGCGCTCCGCGATCTTCTGCGTGCGGTACGCGCGCATGTCCGCGGTGGTCTTCAGGGCGCGCGTCTCGAAGCCCGCCGCTTCCGAGTAGCCTATCCAGTGCGCGGTGATGTTGCCCGCGTTGCCGACCGGCAACGCATGGTAGTCGGGGGGAGTCCCCAGCGCCTCGATCACCTCGAACGCGACCGTCTTCTGCCCCTGGAGGCGGTACGGGTTGATGGAGTTGACGATGTTGACGGGCAGCGCGCGGCCGATTTCCTGCACGAGGCGCATGCCGTCGTCGAAATTGCCGCGTATCTGCAGGACCGCCGCGCCGTGCATCATGGCCTGCGAGAGCTTGCCGAGCGCGATCTTGCCTTCCGGGATCAGCACGAAGCACGCCATCCCGGCGCGCGCGGCGTAGGCGGCGGCCGAAGCGGAGGTATTGCCGGTGGAAGCGCAGATGATCGCCCGCGCGCCCTCTTCCGCCGCGCGCGTCACGGCCATCGTCATGCCGCGATCCTTGAACGAGCCGGTGGGATTCAATCCGTCGAATTTCGCGAGGAGTCGCACCTGCTTGCCCGCCAGGCGCGCCAGGTTCGCGAGCTCGATCAACGGCGTCGCTCCCTCGTTCAACGAGACCGCGCGCGTGCCGGGCGCGACCGGCAGGCGGTCGCGGTACTTGTCGATCAATCCCGTATACATGGCGTAGTTTTGAGTGCTTAGTTTTTAGTGTTGAGTGTTGAGTTAACTCAGCACTCAAAACTCAAAATTCAAAACTTGCAACTTGAAACTAGTTTAGTTCTTCGAGCCTGATCCTCGTGACCTTTCCGACCACCACCGGCAGCTTCTCGATCGCCGCGATCGCCGCATCGACATTCTTCTCCACGGTCAGGTGGGTAAGCATGATGATGTCCACCTGGTCCTCGCCCTCGTGCGGCTCCTTCTGCACCATCGCCTCAATCGAGATCTCCCGGTCGGCGAGTATGCGGGTGATGTCGGCGAGCACGCCCGGGCGGTCCTGGACGCGCATGCGCAGATAGTACGCCGTCTCGACTTCTCCCATCGGCAGGATCGCGATGTCCGACAGCCGGTCGGGCTGGAATGCCAGGTGCGGCACGCGATGCTCCGGGTCGGCGGTCAGCGTGCGCGCGACGTCCACGAGGTCGGCCACGACGGCCGAGCCCGTCGGCTCCGCGCCGGCGCCCGCCCCGTAGTACATGGTCTGCCCCACCGCATCGCCTTTCACGAGGATCGCGTTCATGACGCCCTCGACGTTCGCGATCAGGCGCCGCTCCGGGATCAGCGTCGGGTGCACCCGGAGCTCGATGCCGGCGCGCTTCCGCTTCGCGATGCCGAGGAGTTTGATGCGGTAGCCGAGCTCCCCGGCGTAGCGTATGTCCTCGGCGGCGAGCTTCGAGATGCCTTCCGTGTGCACGGCCTTGAACTGCATGGGTATGCCGAACGCGATGGCGGCCATGATGGTGAGCTTGTGCGCCGCGTCCACCCCCTCGATGTCGAAAGTGGGATCGGCCTCGGCATAACCCAGCCGCTGCGCTTCCTTGAGAACGTCCTGGAAGCTCGAGCCCTTGTCGCGCATCTCCGAGAGGATGAAGTTGCTCGTGCCGTTGATGATTCCGGCGAGCCACTCGATGCGGTTGGCGGTGAGTCCCTCGCGCAGGGACTTGATGATGGGGATGCCGCCGCCCACCGCGCCTTCGAACGCCACCATCACGTCCTTCTTCTGGGCTGCGGCGAAGATTTCGTTGCCGTGCTGCGCGAGGAGCGCCTTGTTCGCGGTAACGACGTGCTTGCCGTTGGCGATGGCCTTCAGGATCAGGTCCTTCGCGACCCCGGTGCCGCCGATCAGCTCGACGACGATGTCGATGTCGGGGTTGGCGACGACCTCATCGGCATCCGCGGTCACGATGGCGCGCTCCCTGACGACGCTTCTCGCCCGGTCGAGATCCTTGTCGGCGACGATCTTCATCGTGATGGCGGCGCCCGCGCGCCGGGCTATTTCTTCCTGGTTGCGCGCCAGCACGGCGAACGTGCCGCCGCCGACGGTGCCGATGCCGAGGAGTCCGACGTTGATGGATTTCATGCCGCCCCGTCCTTTCGGAACATGTCGCGTATTCCCCTGAGGGCCTGCCGGGTCCGGGCTTCATTCTCGATCAGGGCGAAGCGCACGTGGCCGTCGCCATAATGGCCGAAGCCGATGCCCGGCGCGACCGCGATTTTCGCGTCCACCAGGAGCTTCTTGGAAAACTCCAGCGAGCCCATTGCGCGGTAGGGCTCGGGAATGGGCGCCCACACATACATGGTCGCCTTCGGCACCTCCACGTCCCACTTGAGCGCCTTCAATCCCTGGCACATGACGTCGCGCCGTCCCTGGTAGACCTTGCGCACGGTTTCCACGCAGTCCTGCGGCCCTTCGAGCGCGACGATGGAAGCAACCTGTATGGGTGTGAAGGTCCCGTAGTCGTGGTAGCTCTTCATCCGGGCCAGCGCCGTCACCAGCTCCCGGTTGCCGACCATGTAGCCGACCCGCCAGCCGGCCATGTTGTAGCTCTTCGACATCGTGAAGAACTCAACCGCGATATCGCGCGCGCCCGGCACCTGCATGATGGAAGGCGCGCGGTAGCCGTCGAACACGATGTCGGCGTACGCGAGGTCGTGCACGAGGTAGACGTGGTGCTCGCGCGCGATATCCACCAGCCGCCGGAAGAAAGCCAGGTCCACGCATTGCGTCGTCGGGTTGCTGGGGAAGTTCAGGATCAGCATCTTGGGCTTGGGATAGGTGTCCTTTATCGCTCGCTCCACCGCGTCGAAAAAATCCACGTCCGCGGTCATGGGCACGTGATGGATGTCCGCGCCCGAAATCACCGGCCCGTAGATGTGGATCGGGTAGCTCGGGTTGGGCACCAGGACCGTGTCGCCCGTGTCGAGCGTCGCGAGCGCGAGGTGGGCGATGCCCTCCTTCGATCCGATGGTGACGATCGCCTCGGAATCGGGATCGAGATCGACGTCGTAGCGCGCCTTGTACCAGTTGCAGATCGCCCGCCGCAGCCGGACGATGCCCTTCGACACGGAGTAGCCATGGGTGTCCGGGCGCTGCACGCTCTCGACCAGCTTCTCCACGATGTGCCGCGGCGTGGGCTGATCCGGATTGCCCATGCTGAAGTCGATGACGTCCTCGCCCCGGCGGCGCGCCGCGAGCTTCAATTCGCCGGTTACGTTGAAAACGTAGGGCGGAAGGCGCTTGATGCGGGGAAATTCTTCCATGAAAGTATGGTGTTGTTGCGGCGCAAACAGGTGACATTCTATAGAAGGGCGTAAATCGCAGCAATTCAGAGGCTTATCGCGAGAGTTCCCAGTTTGAAGCCAGGCGACAACCACAATCCGGAACCTGGAACTTGAAACTTGAAACTCGAAACTTAAAACTTGAAACTGCTTTCTATGAAACTCCACCTCGCTCAGAACCAGGGCCAGCAGCTCTTTACCGGCTATGGCGCGGGCTACGTCGCGGTGAACAACGTGCGCTACGAGAAGAGCGTGCTGGTCACCCCGGCGTCGGTCAGCGATTGGCCGGTGCGGAAATTCGAGGACCTCTCGGCTGCGGATTTCCGGTTCATCGCGGAGCTCAAGGCGGAGGTCGTTATCTTCGGGACCGGCCGGGCCCAGCGGTTTCCGCTGCCCGAACTCGCGCGCGCGCTGGCGGCGAGCGGTGCCGGCGTCGAGATCATGGACAGCAAGGCCGCGTGCCGCACCTACAACATACTGGCGGCGGAAGGCCGCGGGGTGGTCGCCGCCATCCTCATGGAGTAGAACTCAGCCCGTCGCGGCTTCGCGCCCGGCGGACGCGCGGACCGCGGGTTCCTTCGCGGCCGGACCGACCTCGCCCAGCGTGAAATAGAAAACCGCTCCCTTGCCGGGCTCCGCCTCGGCCCAGACCTCTCCGCCGTGCCGCCGGATGATGCGCTGGACCGTGGCGAGGCCTATGCCGGTGCCCGGGAATTCCGCCTCGGTGTGCAGCCGCTGAAATGCCCCGAACAGGTTACCGGCGTAGCTCATGTCGAACCCGACGCCGTTGTCCCGGACGAAATAAGCGCACCGGCCCTCGCGCAGCACGCTGCCGACCTCGATCGACGCGAGCTCGGCCTGCGCGGTGAACTTCCACGCGTTGCGCAGGAGGTTGTCGAACACCGCCCGCAGCAGGCTCGCATCGGCCCGCGCAGTCATGCCCGGCGCGACGCTGAACTGCACGCGCCGCAGGGCGTCTTCCTGCAGGAGCTCGTCTCCGATCTCGCGCGCGAGCGAGGAGAGGTCGACCGGCCGCAGGCGTATCCTGCTCCGGGTGATGCGCGAAAGGGACAGGAGCGCGTCGATCAGGCGCGCCATGCGCTGGCTGGCCGCTTGCACCCGCCGCAGGCAGTCCCTGCCCTCCTGGTCGATCCCGCCGGCGTACTCGTTGTAGAGGATCCGGCTGAACCCCTCTATGGTGCGGAGCGGCGCGCGCAGGTCGTGGGATACCGAGAAGGCGAAGCTCTCCAGCTCCCGGTTCGAAAGCTCCAGCTGGGCGGTGCGCTCCCGCACCCGCTGCTCCAGCTCGGCATTGAGGCGGCTGATCTCCTCGGTGCGCTCCTTCAGCTGTGTGATGTCGCGGCTGATGCCTATTGCCCCGACGATGTTGCCTTCCAGGTCGCGCAACGGGACCTTGGTGGCGAGCTGCGTTTCCCGCCTGCCGTTGACGTGCACCACCTCCAGCTCCCGGTTCACGACCGGGGCCCCGCCCGCCAGGACGGCTCGGTCCTCCGCATCGAAGCCGGCGGAGACCGTGGGCGGGTAGAAGTCGGCCGCCGAGCGGCCCTTGATCTCCCGGCCGCCGCGTATGCCGCGGATCTCGAGGCCCCTGGCGTTCAGGAGCACGTAGCGCAGCTCGCGGTCCTTCACGTAGATGTCGTCGGGTATCGCGTCTATGACCGAGCGCAGCAGGTTGCGCTCGTTGGCAAGCGCCTCCGCGGCCTGGCGGTAGCGCTCCTCGCTCTCGCGCAGCGCATCTTCCGCGCGGCGGCGCTCGGTGATGTCCTCCGCGATCCCGGCGATGCGGTAGGGACGCCCTTCCGCGTCGCGCACCGGGAAGGCGCGGTCGTGCAGCCAGCGCGTCGTGCCGTCCGGACGGATGATGCGGTAGATCTCGTCGTAGCGACCCGTCGCCGCGCTCTTGCGGGCCTCGTACACCCGCCTGCGGTCGGCGGGGTGCACGGCGCCCACGAGCTGGCGGGGAGCCGCCTTCAGCTCCGCGGGCGTATGGCCCAGCACGGACTCGCACGCCGCGCTCACGTAGATCACCCGACGGTGCGCGGCATCCGTGATCCAGAAGACCTGCGGGATGTTGCCGGCGAGCTGGTTGAACTGCTCCTCGCTCTCGACGAGGGCGCGCTGCGAGCGCATCTGCTCGGTGACATCCTGCACGACGGATACGACGCGGCTCGCCCTTCCGTCGGGGCCGCGCACGGCGGCAAGAGAGACGCTCGCCCAGATCACCTGCCCGTCCTTGCGCACGTACTGCTTCTCCCGCGCATAGGTCGCGACCTCGTCCCGCAGCAGCTTCTCGTTGAAATCGGCGGCGTGCCGGCGCTCGCCCGGCGGCGCCAGCTCGAGCGGCGACATCGCGAGCAGCTCCTCGCGCGTGCGGCCGAGGATGTCGCACAGCTTCTGGTTCACGCGCAGCCAGCGCTGGCCGTCGGCTGCGATCTCGCTGATCGCCATGCCCACGCCCGCCTGGTCGAAGGTCGCGCGCAGCAGCGCGCGCTCGTGCTCGACCTCCTCTTCCGCTCTCCTGCGCTCGCTGATGTCCTCGAGCACGCGGATGAAGTAAAGAGGCTCCCCCGAGGCGTCGCGCACCAGCGAGACGGTGCGGTTGACCCATAGCGACGAGCCGTCCTTGCGGACGAATTTCCGCTCGGAGGCGTAGGACTGGATCTCGCCGGAGATGAGCTGCTGCGCGTAGCGTGAATGGTCCTTGTAGCGATAGTCGGGGTGGACGAATTCCGTGCTGGTCATGCTGAGCAGCTCCTCCTGCGTGTAGCCCAGCATTTCGCACAGCTTGCGGTTCGCGCGCAGGACGCCGTAGCCGTCGAGCGCGGTATGCATGATCCCGACCGGCGCGTTGTCGAAGGTGGCGCGGTCGCGCTCTTCAGCCTCCTTGCGGGCGGTCACGTCCTCGATCACGCGGATGAAGTAGAGCGGCTTGCCCGACGCGTCGCGCGCCAGCGACACCGTGCGGTTGGTCCAGATGGTCCGGCCATCCTTGCGTATGTAGCGCCGCTCCTGCGAAAACGTGTCGAGCTCGCCCGTCAGCACGCGCTCCCTGTTCCCCACGCCGATCAACGCGTCATCGGGATGGGAAAACTCCGAGCCGTTCCTGCCGATGAGTTCCTCGGCCGGGTAACCGAGCATCTCGCAGAACTTGCGGTTGACCCGGAGATAGGTGCCCTCGAACGAGGTATGGACGATGCCGACGCCGGCGAGATCGAAGGTAGCCTGGTAGCGCAGCTCGCTCTCGGAGAGCACCGCCTCGACGTGCTGCCGCTGCTCCATCTCCGACTGGCGCTGGAGAAACTGTCCCACCATCTCGCCCAGCACGCGCAGGGTGCCGGAGAGGAGCGCATCGGGGCGCTCCAGGCGGCTCGACGAGAACTCCAGGGCGCCTATGGCATGGCCTCCGCACGAGACGGGCACCGTGATCAACATGCGCAATCCCGCCGCGGTTGCAATGGACATGCGCCGGGGCATGCCCCCGCCTTCGGCGGGCACCCATTGCGGCTCGCCCGAGCGGAGCGCGCGCTCCATGATGCCCCCCGACAGCCTCGGGTAGACCGTCTCGCGCGTCTGCCGCGCGAACGCGCTGCGCTCGAGTTCCGGCACGCACCACGTTTCCCCGCACGAGACCGTCGCCCCGTCCGTGAGGCGCCGCGCTCCCCACTGCCAGTCGAATGTTTCGCACGCGGCGCGCAGTACTTCCGTCACCGCCGCCTGCGCCGAGCGGGCGTTCGCCAGTATCGCGCTCACCCGGTGCTGCAGCTTCAGGCGCTGCTGCAGCCGGATCTCGGCCGTGACGTCCCGCCCGACGCCGCGATAGCCGAGATGGCGTCCGTGCGCATCGGCGAGCGGCTCGCCGCTCACGCTCGCATAGCCGACATTGCCGTCGAAGTCGGTGTGGCGCACCACGAAGTCGCGGAACGGCTGGCGCGCCTGCACCGTCTCCTGGTGCCGCTCCCAGCCGCCCTCGAGCGGCGACAGAAAGGCGAGCTCCCAGCGCCGCTTGCCGAGGTAGTCGGCCGGTACGCGCATGCGCCAGTGCGCGATCCCCGCCGACATCAGGGTGAAGCGGTTTTCCGCGTCGGTTTCCCAGTACCAATCGCTGGTCAGCTCCGTCAGCGCCCGGAACCGCGCTTCGCTTCCCGACAGCGCGGCCTGCATTCCCCCTTGCCGGCGCAGCAGAAAATGGGCCGAAGCCATCAACGCCAGGATCAGCAGCGTGACCCCCCCGGCGTAGGCATAGGCGTGCTTCCGGTATTGAACGATGCCCCGGAGCGCCTCCGCCTCGGATTTCGCCACCGTCACCACCAGCGGGTAGCTGTCGAGCGCGTAATGGCTCCGGAGAAGCGGACCGTCCGGACCTGCCACACCGGTATCCGTGCCGCGCGTTTCGCCGCGCCGGACGCGGTCGATGAGCGTCGCGTACCACGCAGCCCGCCCGGATGGGGCGCCGCGGGCCCCTTCCCCGATGCGCGGCAACCCGTCGAGCCCGATGATCTCGATCGCGCCGCCGCTGCCGAGGTCTATCCCGCGGTAAAACCGGGCGAAGTAGTCGAGATTGAGGCCCGCGCTCACGATGCCCTTGAACGATCCATCGCGGGCATTCAGGCGCCGGGCGGCGTGCATGGTCATAAGACCGCTCGCCTGGCCCCGTACCGGCAAACCGAGCACCACCCCGGCGTCCCCGGTCTCCCTGAGTGCAATGAAATGCTGCCGTCCGGCGAGGTTCACGCCTTTCGAGGAAATGCTGCTGGAGATCACGTCTCCGCGCGCGTCCGCTACCGTCAGCACGGATACGAAATCGCCGTGGGCGCGATGCTCGGTCGCGAGCTCGGCGTCCGGCCACACCCCCCTGCCCCGCTCGACGTCGCGCTTGATCGCAAGGAGCGAGCGATCCACCGTGCCTATCGTGCGCTCGATGTGGCCCGCCAGCGTCTTTGCGTAGTTTTCCAGCTCGAGGCGCGTGTCCTGGAGTTCCCGGGCCGCGGCCCGCTCCACCATCGCGTGCGTCGCCAGCCATACGGCGGCAATCGTCACCAAGGCCATGGCGAGCCCCGCGCCGTAGGTCGCGAGCACGCCGGGCGGCATGCCGAGAATTCGCGGGCCGTTCCGTGACACTTCCATGAGCTCCCCCATGCGGGGCGCACGCCACTTCGTGGGAGCATCAGGCTCCCGGCAGGAAGGGTGCTACCCTCTTTTATTCCATAATATTATCAATGAGTTTAGACCGATAGCCGTGGTACCGGCTGGTCCGATATTCGCCGATGCCCCGGCCCGTCAAAACCCGGAATAGAGCCGCAAACCGGGCCCAATTCCCACGCCTTAGCTAACCTAACGCCCGTCGTCGTCCACCAGCACCGCCGCGGGCACCTCCGCGAGGACCGGGGCGTCCGCATGAGCGGGCCGTGCGAGGACCCGCCCTTCCCTCAACCACAGGCCGCATTCCTCGGCCGGCAAGGGGCGCGAGAAGAAATAGCCCTGGAATTCGTCGCATCCGTGCTCGGCGAGGAACATGATCTGCTCGTACGTTTCCACCCCTTCCGCGATGACCTTGAGGCCCAGGCTGTGCGCCATCGATATCACCGCCCGCGTGATCGTGGCATCGTCGGTGCTGGTCGTGATGTCGCGCACGAACGAGCGGTCAATCTTCAACGCGTCGAGAGGAAAGCGCTTGAGATAGCCGAGGCTCGAATAGCCGGTGCCGAAATCGTCGATCGAGAGCCCGACGCCGAGATTCGCGAGGAACTCCAGCGCGCGCGTGGATTCCTCGGTGTTCGCCATCAGTGAGCTTTCGGTAATCTCGAATTCGATCTCGGAGGCAGCGATGCCGCGCTGCTCCAGGATGCGCTGTATGGTGACGCCGAGGTCCTTGTCCCCGAACTGCCGTGCCGACAGGTTGATCGCAACCGACTTCGGGTCCACGCCCGCGCCGCGCCATTTCCCGATCTGCTCGCAAACGGCCTCGATCACCCACTCGCCGACCGGCACGATGAGGCCCGTTTCCTCGAGAACCGGCATGAACTCGCCGGGCGACACGAGCCCGCGCTCCGGGTGCTGCCACCGCAAGAGCGCCTCGACGCCGACGATGGCGCCCGTAGCAACGCTGACCTTCGGCTGGTAGTACACCAGGAACTCCCGGCGGTCGAGCGCCCGCCTCAGGCTGCTCTCCATCGAGAGCAGATCGTGCGCCCGCGCATTCATCTCCGGCGTGTAGAACCGGTAGGCATTGCGGCCGGCATCCTTCGCCCGGTACATCGCCGCGTCGGCATTCTTGATCAGCGTATCCTGGTCGGTACTGTCGTCGGGGAAGAGCGTGATGCCTATGCTGCCCGTGACGTAGATCTCGGACCCGCCTTCCAGTCGGAACGGGTCCCTGAAGCTCGCCATGACCTTCTGCGCGACCAGGTTGCCGTCCTGCGAGGTCGCCAGGTTGGACAGCACGACCGCGAACTCGTCGCCGCCCAGGCGCCCGACAGTATCTCCCGCCCGCACGGAGCGCCGCAGCCGCTCCGCTACCTGCTGCAGCAGCTGGTCTCCCACCGCGTGGCCCAGCGTGTCATTCACGTTCTTGAAGCGGTCGACGTCGATCAGCATGACGCCGACGCTCCACTGGTTGCGCTTCGCCTGCACGAGCACCTGCCGCAGGCGGTCATAGAAGAGCACGCGGTTGGGCAGGCTCGTCAGCACGTCGTAGTGCGCGAGGTGCATGAGGCGCTCCTCGGCGAGCTTGCGCTCGGTGATGTCCTCCGCGATGCCGGCGATACGGTAGACGGCGCCCGCGGCATCGGGCACCGGGAACGCGCGGTCGTGCACCCACCGGATCGTGCCATCCGGGCGTATGACGCGATAGGTCTCGTCGTAGCCCCCCGCGGTGGCGACCTGGCGCGCCGCGTAGACGCGTGAGCGGTCTTCCGGATGCACCATCCTCACCAGCAGGCGCGGGCGGTCCAGGATCGCCTGCACCGGGTAGCCGAGCAGCGTCTCGGCGGCGGGGCTCATGTACAGCGTGTCCCGCTGCCGCACGTCGGTGATCCAGAAGACCTGCGGTATGTTGTTCGCGAGCTGGCGGAACTGCTCCTCGCTCTCCTGCAGCGCCTGCTCCGCGCGCAGCCGCACGCTGATGTCGTTCACCAGCGTGAGCCACGCGGCGCGCCCGCCGCGCAGGAAGCGCCGCGCGGTGACCTCGACGTCGATGACGCGCCCGTCCTTGACGCGGTGCCGTCGCCGCAGGTTCAGCGTGGGCTCCAGCGCCCGGTTGCGGATGTTTTCCTCGTAGCGCGCGCCATCGTCCGGAACCCAGACGTCGCGCACGCTCATCCCCAGGAATTCCTCGCGGGTATAGGCGTAGTGCTCGATGGCGGCCTGGTTCACCGACAGTATGGCAAGCGTCTGGTCGTCCCACACCCACATCGGCAGCGGGCTCTCCTCGAATTGCGCGCGGTAGCGTTCCTCGCTCACCCGCAGCGCCTGCTCGGCTTCCTTGCGCTGTATGAACTGCCCGATCTGGCTGCCAATCGCCCGCACGATCTGCAGCAGCACCTCGTCGGGCTCCTTGATGTCGCTCCCGAAGAATTCCATCATGCCCAGGGGCTGCCCCGCGGCAAGGATCGGAAACCCGAAAGCGCAGTGCAGGCCCGCCTTCGCGGCGGCATGGCCGCGGCGGAAATCGGGCTGGGTGGCAACATCCGGGAACCATACCGGCGCCCCGGTCTGCCAGACGCGCCGCACGACGCCCCCGGTAGCATTCCCGGACGGGGAGCCGCCCTGCCACGCCGGCGCTTCGTTGGTCATGTCGCGGGTGACGTTCGCGAACCGGGCGATCTCCTCCCCCTCCGCG
>DASRJL010000067.1:0-67930 GCA_035649495.1 Burkholderiales bacterium
ACGCCGGCTGCTGCGCGTCCGACGCCGGCGGCAGGAGGAAGGCCGCAGCACAAGCGAGAACGGAAAAAACGCGGCCGCGCATGTCTGCATCATAGCGGAGCGGGCCTTCCCGTTCACGGTGCGAGACCGTTCACGCTGACCGGGTGACCCTATATAATTGCGTTGGTACTGGGCCGCATTGGTTTCACGATATCCTGTCCATGGGCAGAATCGTTTCGAAATTACGGTGTCGCGGCACCAGTCGGATTTTGGGGGGACCATGACTATCTCTCGCATCGAGTCGGTCGCCTACGGTGTCGAGGACGTGCCAGCCGGAATCCGCTACTTCGAGGATTGGGGGCTGGAGTGCGTGGAGCGCAGCGAGCACGGCGCCGACTTCGCGACGCCCGCCGGTCAGTCCATCCTGGTGAGATCGTCAACCGACGCGGCGCTTCCTCCGGCCGTCCAGAACGGCTCTACCCTGCGTGAGGTGATCTGGGGCGTGGCCAACGGCGGCACGCTCGAGAAGATCGGCGCAGAGCTATCCCGGGACCGCGAGGTCAAGCCGGGCGCGGACGGCACGCTGCACACGCAGGACGTATCGGGATTCGCGATCGGCTTCTGCGGCATGGCGCCCGCCCGCAAGCCCGTTTCGGGCAAGAAAGGCGCGGGCCCGTCGCGCATGAACCACCCGTTCGACCCGGAGCGCCGCGCCCGCCCGATGCGGATTGGACACGTGGTCTACGGCGTGCGCAAGAAGGACTTCGAGAAAGCGTCCGCGTTCTATATCGACCGGCTGAAGTTCCGGCTGAGCGACCGAGCGACAGGCCTGGGCGATTTCATGCGCTGCGCAGGCACGAACGACCATCACAGCCTGTTTTTCCACATACGGGCGGACCGCGCGGTCTTCGATCACCTCGCCTTCGAGGTGCGCGACATCGACGAGATCATACTGGGCGGCAAGTTCATGAAGGAACAGGGCTGGAAGGCGAACACGCCGGTGGGCAGGCACATCCTCGGATCGAACCTGTTCTGGTACTTCAACAATCCGTGCGGCGGCCGCACCGAGTACTTCGCCGACATGGATTTGATGGACGACGACTGGAAACCCCGCGTCTGGGAGCAGCACCCCGGCTTCGCGATGTGGATGCTGGAGAAGGCGGATGCGCCGGAGCTTCAGCTATGACGCAACCCGGACCTCACGGGTAGAGGCCATGCGTGGTCCGGACGTTGGCCACCTGTCAGTAGTATGATGTCGCTCGCAGCAATGACGTTGGCAACAAAAAAGGGGGGATCCACGTGCAAAGAACAAAGTGTGTGAAGGCTGTGGCGCTTGCAGTATCGATGCTGTTTGCGGGTACCGCCATGGCGGCAGACCCGCCGGTCGCAACGAAAGCTGTAAAGGTCGGGACATTCTGCGAGACGCAGGATGCCAAAGCCTGCCAGGAGGCGGTGACACCGCAACTGATACTCGATCGTTTCAAGCAAGGCAACGCGCGTTTCGCCAGCGGCAAACCAACTCAACGCAACTACCTCAAGCAGGTTAAGGCTACTGCTGCGGGACAGTATCCTCTGGCGAGCGTGGTTTCGTGCATTGACTCACGTGCACCAGCCGAGATCATATTCGATCAGGGCGTCGGCGACCTTTTTAGTGCGCGGGTTGCCGGCAACATAGTCAACGAGGATATCCTCGGCAGCCTTGAATTCGGCTCAAAGGTGATGGGGTCGAAGCTCATTGTCGTGCTCGGTCATACAAGTTGCGGCGCGATCAAGGGCGTATGCGACGACGTCAAGCTCGGCAATCTGACCGGGCTGCTCGCCAAGATCAAGCCCGCGGTGAGCAAGGTGCCCGACGACGGCAAGGATCGCTCGTCGAAAAACTACGCGTTTGTCGAGAAGGTCGCAGAACAAAACGTTCGCCTGACGGTTGAAGCGATCCGCGCGAAGAGCCCTGTGTTGAAGGAGATGGAGGACAAGGGCGAGATCAAGATCGTCGGCGCGATGTACGACGTGAAAACCGGAAAGGTTGAGTGGTACGACCAGGCCATCGCCACCACCCCGGCGCCCGCAAAGAAGAAGAGCTGAACGCGGTCTCTGCGTATCGGACGCCGAGCCCCCTTTTCTGGAATCCCACTACCATGGGGCATGCGTGCCGTAGCTAAAGCGGAGGAGGACTTTCGCGAACTGCGGCCTCCGCATGGCGCATGTCCACGCATTCATCGTAGCTGATCTTCTTCGTGAGGATGCCTGTCGCAAGGGCGGCATCGCGCAGCCAGTCGAATCCCGCGCGCTCCAGTATGGGCGTGCGGTTCCACAGCCCGAGCGACTTGTAGCCGTCGAAACACGCCGTCAGGATCGGTGCGGGAACATCGGGCAGCCACGACGCAAGGAGTGCTGCGAGCTCCCTGCCCTCGTGTGCGGAGATCCAGCCCAGCGTCCGGTGCATCGCGCGGCACATCTTCAGGAGCGCGTAAGGGTTCTTCTCCGCGAACGCGCGCGTCGTGTTGAGCGTCGTATAGGAAACCAGCCCGCGGCTCGCCGCTGCGTACCACACGTGCGCCGCGCGTTCGTGCACCAGCGCCGCGCCGAACGGCTGAAACACCTGGATCACGTCCGCCTCGCCGGACCGGAGCGCGGCGACGTTCTCTCCCATCGAGCGTCCCGGAACCACGCGTAGCTGCTTCAGGTCCACCCCGGCGAGCTTGAGGTCGTACTGCAGGCACATCCACGGCGTCGGCACCTCGGTCGTGACGGCCAGCCGCTTGCCCGCCAGATCGTGGAGCTTGAAGCCGGGATTCGGCTCGCGGCCGAGGAGGAAAAACGGATCCCGTCCTATCGCCTCGCAGAACGCGATCGCGGCGCCGCTCGGGCTCTTTTCGAGCGCCATCATGAGCCTCAGAGGGCCGCCCCACGAGACATCGCCCTGCCCGGCGATCAGGGACTGCGCCGTATGCGCCGCGTCCGATGACATCTTGAGTTCGACGTCCAGACCTTCATCTGCGTAAGCCTTCAACGCAATGGCCGCGTAGAACGGCGCGTAGAAAACCGCGCGGAAGTTCTCGATCAGAGTTATTCGCATACGCTAAGGGGTGATGATTACTGGTGATGACTACTGGTCATGAGAAGTGGTGATGGTGATGTGTACTAGTGATAGGCAAGGCACCCTTCATCACCAGTTTCCATCACTATTTCTCATCACTTCTTTCCTTCCCCGACCTCCCGGAGGTACACCGGGAGATCAGTCGTAGGCGGCCGCGCCCCCGGCACCTGGAAGAAGAGGTCGGCTACGAACCCGCGGTGGTAGGAAGTGTGGTTGACGACGTGGAGCAGGATCTCGCCGCGCGTCATGACGCCTTTGTTTCCGCCGATCAGCGTAAATCGCACCTGCTCGTCGAGCGCCGCGTCGGTCAGGGCATCGCTCCAGGCGATGTACCACGCATCGACCTCGTGCTGCAGCCGCCACAATTCGGGCAGCGGCGGGTAGTCCTTCGTATTGCGCGTCTCATAGCCGTGATCGCGACCTTCCAAATGAGCCTGCCAGATCCGGTCGATGACGTAATTGTGGTTGAGCGAGTGGACCATGTTGCGGAAGAGGCTCTTGCGCTCCTTCTCCGCCTCCCCTGCCGGAAGGGCGGCGACGGCGTCGAAAGTGAGCTTGTCGGCCCAGGCGTTGTAACGGGTCAGCATGCGCGCGGTGCTGGTGGAGACCATGGGGTTCTCGGGCAGTCCGTGGAACCCGGATCATAACCTAGGCGGCCCAAAGCTTGACTGCAACGGCAACGCCCAGCACCAACAGGATCATGCAGCCCACGGTCAGGAGCCGGACGCGGGCGCGCAGGATGCCGACCGCTTCAACCAGCCTTTCGTTCTGTTCCGCCATTGCCTTGATGACTTCGGAGGAGGCCGCAAGCTCTTTTTTCAGCTCGCCCACTTCCGACTCCAGGCGCGCCAGGCGTTCGCCCGTGCCATGCGGCGTCTCCGTCTGGGGCTGCGTGCGGATGCCGGTCCACAGCTTCCGCGCCCCGCGCGCGATGGCCGGCGTTGCCGCGATCAATTGCATCCAAGGCACTGCGCGGAAAACGGTTATCCAGCCAGGCATGAGTTTCCTTTCGATGAGCAGGTATCGCCCCGGTTTGACCATGATCCGGGACGCATGTTCGTCGGCGGCACCAATGTCTGTTTTCGGGTTTCGCGACCAGAAGCACACGCATGTGCGGTAGCATGGCGCCATGACGACGACCATGCCCGCGATGTTCTTCGCACACGGCACGCCCGTGAACGCGATTACGCGCAACGCCTGCACGGAAGCCTGGGCTGCGATCGGGCGCGAGCTGCCCCGCCCGCGCGCGATAGTCTCCATTTCGGCGCACTGGTACCGCCCGGGGGTGGCGGTCACGGCCATGCCCAAGCCGCCGACGATCCACGACTTCGGCGGCTTTCCGCGCGAGCTGCACGAGTACCAGTATCCGGCGCCGGGCGATCCCGCCCTCGCGCGCAAGGTCCGCGACCTGCTCGCGCCCGTCCCCGTCGAGCTGGCCGAGGACTGGGGCCTCGACCATGGCACGTGGGCCGTGCTGTGCCACGTGTATCCGCGGGCGGACGTGCCGGTGATCGAGCTGGCGCTGGACGCGACGCAGCCGCCGGAATTCCACTTTCAGCTCGGGAGCAAGCTCGCGCCCCTGCGCGAGGACGGCGTCCTCGTCATCGGCAGCGGCAACCTCGTGCACAATCTTCGCTTGTGGACCCGCGGCAGGCCCGACATGCCGCCGTTCGACTGGGCCGTGCGCTTCGAGAAGCAGGCGCGCGAGCTGATGGCATCCGGCAACGTGCAGCCGCTCGTGGACTGGGAAACGCTCGGGCAGGACGCCATGCTCTCCATCCCGACGCCGGACCACTACCTGCCCCTGCTCTACATCCTGGCGCTGCGGAGGGAAAGCGACGCCGTCACCTTTCCCGTCGAGGGCATCGACGGCGGGTCCGTCTCGATGCTGAGCGTCCGCGTCGGTTGAGCTGCGCGGTGCTCCGCGGTGATGAGCTGTGCGGTGATGAGCTCCGCGGTGATGAGCTGCGCGGTGACGAGCTCTGCCAACAATCGCGTCATCACCAGCGTACGTCAGTGAGTGTCGTCACCAGCGAGCGTCAGTGAGCGTCGTCACCGCGAAGCTCCAAACTGGTAGCGCAGTCCCACCCAGAACGTCCGCGGGGCGCCCGGCGCGTAGAAAGTCGCGTGCTGGACTGGGAACTCGCCACCGACGGCCGGCAAGGGCCGCGCGATGAAGCTGCCGTTGCCCGTGAAGCCCGTCGGGCCTAGAAGCGATGCGGTGTAGTACTCCCGGTCAAAGAGATTGTTGACCTGGCCGAACACGCTGAACCGCGGCTCTACGCGATACTGTGCATTGAGATTCACGACGCCGTAGCCGCCGGACTTCCCCGGTCCCAGGTAGAAAACACCGTCCGGCTGGTGCAGGTTGTTCTCGTTGCCGCGCGCGTAGCTCGAGCCGATCGCGATGAAGTTGAGCCCCAGCGAGAACGCATCGCTCGCCCGGTAGTCCGCATAGGCCTTGAACATGTGCCGGGGAATGAGCGGTATGCGGTCGCCGGGCCGTACCACTATGTTGCCGTCGAGACCGCGCACGCCTGCCGCCGCAGTGCTGTTGGTGCTGTTGCTCGATCCGTTGACCGACTCCGCCGACTGGTAGGTAGCGTCCAGAAAGGTGTAATTCGCCCCCAGGCTCAACGCTCCCACCCTGCCGCTCAGCCCGGCTTCAAAACCCTCGCGCCGCGTCTTGCCGAAGTTCTTGAAAAAACCGAACTGCGACTGGTTCGGCGCCGCCACGAACAATATGTCGTCGTGATTCTCGGCGCGGAACACGCCGGCGTTCCAGCGTGCGCCGTTCGCCAGTGTCCCGTGCAGGCCCAGCTCCCAGGTTTTGGTCACCACCTGCTCGAGCGGCGGATCGCCGGCCATCGAATTCGGCAGCCGGCAGGGGTTCGCCGGGTCGGCGCAGCCCAGCTCGATGGCGGTCGGCGCCCGGCTACCCTCGCTATAGCCGACGTACGCTGCCAGCGCCTTGCCGGGGGCGTAGACGAGACCCGCGGCCGGATTGAGCCGCTCGTACACGTACACACCATCAAGGGAACCCGGACCGCCGCCGGGATTGATCTGGTCGGCGTTGCGGATGGTGGTCCGGTTGTAACGGCCGGACAGCGTCACGTGCCACACGTTTCCCAGGGTCAGGGTGTCCGTCGCGTACACGCTCCAGGTGCGGATGCGGCCGTCCAGGTCGACACGCGTGTCGAAGGGTTGGCCGTCGATTTCGCCGCCGGTCACGCCGTCGGCAAAAGCGTTCAGTCCGGTCACGCTGCGGTCTGCGTTGAGAAACCCGAGCTGCGAGGTTTGCCGGAATCGAACCCGGCTCTCGTCGTATGCAGCACCGGCGGTGAGCTGGTTGCGCTGGCCGCCGGGCGTTCCGAGCAGGGTGAACTGCCCGGACAATCCGTAATTTTCCTGCGTCGTGCTGCTGCGGTTGATCAGGCCGTTGCACTTCTCCGCCGGCTCGTCGCGGAGCAGCACGTTGGCGATGCAGCGCCAGAATGGAAAGGGCGTATTCGCGGCGCTCTCGCCCGCGACCGGGAAGCCCGTGAATCCCGCGGCGGTCAGCGCGGCGCGCTCGGCCGCGTTGGGCTGGTAGACCGCCTGGTCGAGCGTATCCTCGTTGATGTCACCGTTCAACGTGCCCGTCCGGATCCGCCGGTAGTACGCGTTGCCCGAGAGCATCAGCCGGTCGTTGACGCTGTGGGTGCCCACCAGGTTGACGAACGTCGATTCGTGCTCCGTAACGTCCGGCTTGGTGTAAACACTGGCGTAGTCGCGAGCCAGGAAGCGCTGCTCCTGCAACCCGCTTCCGTTGAGGCTGGTATCCGCGTAGGCGAACGTCAACCGCAGGTCGGTCGCGGCGGCGCGCCAGCCGAGCTTGCCGAAGATCTGGCCAACGCGGGAAGGCGAGTCCTCGCGCCAGCCGTCCTCCCTGAAGAGATTGCCGGTGAGGTACCAATCCATGCTCTCATTGAACCCGCCGTACTCGAATTCCGCGGCGCGCCGGGAATTGCCGCCGAGGTAGCCCTGCAGAGCCGCGCCGGGGTGACTGCGGCCGTCCTTGGTCTGGATCGAGAGCGCGCCGCCCAGCGTGTTCAGACCGAACAGCGGATTCGAGCCCGGCATGAGGCTGACGGAAGCGATCGCAGCCTTCGGAATCAGGTCCCAGCTCACGACGTCGCCGAACGGCTGGTTCAGACGCACGCCATCCAGGTACAACGACAGGCCCTGCGGCGTGCCGAGCAGCGGCGAGGCCGTATAGCCGCGATAGTTGATGTCCGGCTGGAACGGGTTGCCCTGCATCTCGTTCACGTGCACGCTCCCGAACCGCCGGTTCAGGAAGTCCGACAGGTCGAGCGCCTGGCTGCGCTGGATATCCGCGTCCGTCGCCGATTGCACCGGCGCCGGGATCTGCGCCCGGTCAAGGCCGAGACCCGGCAGCGGTGTCGTGCCCAGGACTTCGATCGCAGGCAGCTGCGCTGCGGCCACCGTGGTCTCCGCCGCTTCGGCCGAAACGCTCACCGCTGCCATGACCGCGAGCAGCGGCACGGCGCGCAGCATGACGGACCTCCCTGGTCGACGGAATGATGAAACTGCTGGCAAACCCGGATATCTGCCCACCGGACACCATGGTAGCATCGGCAGTCACCATGACGATCGCGTAGGGAAGGACGAATATGAAGTCATGCCACGCGCTTCTGCTCCTTCCGCTGGCGGGCGCTTTTGCGGCAATGGCGCCGGCGCAAAGTCAGGAGCCCCCGCCCGCCTGGGCGTATCCCGTCAATCCTCCCGATCTCAAGCCTCCGGTCGACGATGGCGCCTTGCGGCGCGTTCCGGGCAGCTCCGCCGCGTTCACGCTCACCCAGGTGCGTGATCGCCAGTTCTCGCCCGTGTGGCATCCACAGGAGCATCCGCCGCAGCCCGAAGTCGTGGCACGCGGCAGAAAGCCCGATGTGCCTGCCTGCGGTTTCTGTCATCGAGCGGACGGGCCCGGGGGTCCTGAAAACGCGAATCTGGCGGGCCTTCCCAAGGCGTACATCATTCAGCAGGCGGCCGACTTCAAGAGCGGCGCCAGAAGGACTTCGGTGCCGAAGCGAAACATCGACCAGAAGCCGGGGATGTTCCAGGCGGCCACCGATGCCGAAGTGGAATCCGCAGCCGACTATTTCTCGTCCCTGAAGCCGAGGAGGATCATCAAGGTCGTTGAAACCGACACGGTTCCGAAGACGTACATCACGGCCAACCATCTGGCCGCCGTGAGCACGGGTGAAACCGAGGCTATCGGCCGGCGCATCATCGAGGTCCCGGAAGATCTGGAGCGGTTCGTAAGCCGGGACACGCATGCCGTTTTCATTGCCTACGTGCCAAAGGGCAGCGTCAAGCAGGGACAGACGCTCGCCACGACAGGGGGTGGGGGCAAGACGATACAGTGCGCGATCTGTCATGGCCCGGACCTGAAAGGACTCGGACCGGTACCCGGAATCGCCGGCCGCTCGACGAACTACACCGTCCGCCAGCTCTACGATTTCAAGAATGGCACGCGGGCGGGTACGGGAAGCGCGCTCATGAAGAGCGTGGTCGAAAAGCTCACTGTAGACGACATGCTGGCGCTCGCGGCGTACACCGCCTCGCTGGCGCCGTAAGGAATATCAGCCACGTAGGCGCTCCGCGATTTCGTAGATGCCCATGCCGGCAACCATCGCAGCCACGAACACGACGGCCTTGAAATAGCCCGCGCCGTACACGACTATCGCCGGCGCGGGGCAGAACCCGGCGAGGCCCCAACCCACACCGAAGACGAGGCTCCCGAGAACCAGGCGCCGGTCGAACTGCGTTGCCGTGGGGAGGTGGAAGGGGCCGCCGAGCACGGGCGCAGCGCGCTTCCCGGCGAGACGAAACGCTACGACGGAAACCCCTATGGCGCCGATCATCACGAAGGCGAGCGAGGGATCCCACTTCCCTGCCAGGTCGAGGAAACCCAGCACCTTTGACGGATCGGCCATGCCGGAGACGATCAAGCCGAGACCGAAAACAAGACCGGCGGCGAATGAGGCGAGCGGATACATCAGCGATCAGCGAATCAGGTGGCGAACGACGAAAACGGTCGCAAAGCCCGCGATCATGAAGGCCAGTGTCGCGACCAGCGAGCGCGGAGAGAGCCGGGCGAGGCCGCACACCCCGTGGCCGCTCGTGCAGCCGGACCCATAGCGCGTTCCCACCCCGACCAGCAGGCCGGCCAGCGCGACGACGGCGTGGGTGGCGTCTATCGTGGGCACGGGCGCCTGCTTCACCAATTGATAGAAGGTCGGCGCAACAAACAGTCCGGCGATGAACATCACGCGCCAGGCAATGTCCCCGCGCACCGGCCTCAACAGCCCGCCGATGATGCCGCTCGCGCCCGCGATGCGGCCGTTCAACAGCACCAGCATCGAGGCGGCGATCCCGATGGCAACGCCGCCGGCGAGAGAGGCCCAGGGAGTGAAGTGTTCCCAGTCCATAAAGTGTGACCAGTGACCCGTGAACGGTGGCCTGATTGTAAACCGCCCGGCGAGGATCGTTCGTCGCTCACCAGTCACTGGTCACCGGTCACCAGTCACGCGGTTGGCAAATAGCGATTACCATACCGCTTTTCCTCAAGGAGACTCGATCATGGCGGCTGCGGCACCGGGTGCGGTGGTGAAGGGTACGGAGTTGAAAGGCAAGGTCGCGCTCATCACGGGCGCGGGGCGCAACATCGGGCGAGCGATCGCCCTCGATCTCGCGGCCGGCGGCGCCGCGATTGCCGTCAATACCCGCAAGTCCCGCGACGACGCGGAGAAAGTCGCGCAGGAGATTCGCGACGCCGGCGGTCAGGCCGATGTGTTCATGGCCGATATCGTGGACGCCGGTGCGGTCAACGCGATGGTAGATGGCATCGTGAAGCGCTTCGGCAAGGTGGACATCCTGGTGTTGAACGCCTCGGTGCGCAAGGAAACTCCTTTCATGGAGATGAGCTTCGAGGAATGGAAGAGTCTCATCTCCATCACCTTGGACGGCTCGTTCCACTGCACCAAGGCGTGCCTGCCGCACATGGTGAAGGCTGGCGGCGGTAGCATCGTGACGCTGGGCGGCGCAAACGCGCTGTCGGGCTCGCCGAAGCGGGTGCACGGCTCGACCGGCAAGCACGGTCTTTGGGGCATGACGCGCGCGCTTGCGAAGGAGCTGGGACCGCACGGGATCAACGTGAACTGCGTCGTGCCGGGGCCGATGATCGGGACGGCGCAGCCGGGCCGCTCGCCGCGCGGGGATGCATCGGGCGTGCCGCTAGGCCGCCGCGTCGAGTACGAGGAAATCGCCACCCTGACGCGCTACCTGTGCGGCCCGGGCGCACGAATGGTGAGCGGGCAGTTGCTATACGTGGACGGGGGGCAGCAGATTTTCTGACAAAGACTGGCAGCTCTCAATGGAGGAAAAGTAATGGCAGCAGTGATGAAGACCGACAAGGCCGCGCTACTTGCAACGCTGCCGGTGAAAGGCAGCGAAGACCCGTTCGAGGTGACGATAGGCGGTTTCTACCGCCGGTGGTTCAACCTCATCGACGACCTCCAGCCCCTGATCGACACGGTGAAGACGATAAAAAGCACCGAGGACGAGGACTGGGCGCCGGCCTGGAGCGCGGTGGGGGCGCGCTACGAGAAGGAGGCGGAGGCTGCCCTCGCCCGCGGCGATCGCGCCGGCGCACGCAACGCCTTTCTCCAGGCGAAGTCGTACTACAGCCTTGCGCGCTTTCCGCAGCCGTATCATGGAGGCTCGGCCATCTGCGCGCCCGAGATGAGCCCGATCAAGGCGGAATCGTACCGGCGCTACCTGGAAGCGTACCGGCGCGCCACCGAGCTGGCCGAGAACAAGCCGGAGCTCATCAAGGTCCAGCGCGACGGCAAGGAGGCGACCGGCTATCTGCGCCTACCGGCGGGCGCCTCGGCAGCGAAGCCCGTGCCCGCGATCCTGGTGATGTGCGGCGCCGACATGTACAAGGAAGACCGCGAAAAGTACGCCGAGGGCGCCCTCGCCGAGGGCATGGCTGCGCTGGTGGTGGACGCGCCGGGGACCGGCCAGACGACTTTTCCGCACGCGCCCGAGTCGGTCGTGGCGTGGCAGGCGGCGCTCGACGCGCTCTCCAAGCGCCCCGAGATAGACGGCAACCGGCTGGGCGCGTTCGGCGTAAGTCGGGGCGGCCTGTGGGTCATGCGGCTCGCCGCGCAGGATCCGCGCATCAAGGGCCTCATATCGTGCGCACCCGGCGGCGTGGGCTACTGGGGCACGCCCGAGGAGCGCGCCGAATGGCGCAAGGCGGCAGCGGAACGCGCGAAGACGAACTGGTTCGGCCCGCGCGCCACGCGCCCCGCGCCGAAGCCGGTCTCGGAGGAGGACCAGCGCAAGGAATTCCTGCGCTGGTCGCTCAAGGACAATGGCCTGCTCGACAAGCTGACGATGCCCATGTACCTCGTAAACGGGAAGGTGGATCACCTGACGCCCATCGGCAACTTGTACATGCTGCTCGAAAGCGGGCCGCCGACCGGCCGCGTGGCGCGCGTCTACGCCGACGACGGGCATATTGCGGCAAGAAACGAGCGAGAATGGGGCCCCGCGGCATGGAAGTGGCTGCGGGAGACGCTCGCCGCCGTTCAGGGTTGAACTGCAATTGGCCACGGAAACACACGGAAGGGCACGGACGTCCCTGTACAGAGGGAATTCCTTAGCACGTGGTAGATCGTCCGCGCTGAGGGAAAGGTAAGTGGTGTTCCGTCATTCCCGCGCAGGCGGGAATCCAGGCGATTCAGTTCGTTACTGGATCCCCGCCTTCGCGAGGATGACTTATTCAGAGGTGCCCTAGGTCTTTTCCGTGTGTTTCCGTGTGATTCCGTGGCTAATGCCGTTTAACGGTCACCGGTCACGCATCACTTCTTCAGTTTCTCGTCGAAATATTTCATGAAGACGTCTATCGCCTGCTGCTGAACCGGGTCGGGCGCGTACGACCCGTCGCTCTTCCTGTAGACGAGCGGGTAGCCGTGGTCCGGATGATCGAAGCTCACCCACGTCGAATCCTTGCCCGCTTCGACCATCCATTCGTGCGCGAGCTTGAAGATCCCCTGCAGGTGGTCGTGATCACGGCCGATGTGCAGTATGGGGGTGGCTATGCGCCGGATCCGTTCCATCGCCTTCGTCTTGTCGGCGTTCTTCCGGGCCAGCTCGATGTCCTGGTACTGGATCTCCCCATTCTTCCGCGGCACGCCCGGTCCCGTGTCCACGCTCAGGAATTCGTGCGAAGCGCCCTCGATGGCGACGCCCGCCGCGAAACTGGTTTCCGCCGCGGCCTTCAGTATGGCTTCACCGCTGTGGCTCACGCCGACCGCGCCGATCGCCTTGCCGTTCACGTACGGCAATGTCCTGAGATAGTCGAACGCCGCGATCAGATCGTCCGAGTCGAGGCTCGCCACCGACTTGAGGGTGCGCCCCTCGGTGGTCATGCGGTCGGAAAGATTCTGCGCGCGCCCGGACGCACCGTAGGCGAGCGGAATCTCGTTGCGGTAGTTTACGGTCGCCACCACGTAGCCGCGCTGGATGATCCGGTCCTGCAGCGATGCCAGGCGCTCCACCTGCGCTTCCACGAACGGCATGCCGCCCCGCCCGTTGCCTCTTGCCATCGTGATCGCCGGGAACGGCCCGTGGCCGGGCGGCTTGCGCACGGCGATCGGGACATAGATCTCGTCCCGCGTCAGGACGAAGGTCAGATCCATCGGGATATCCGACCCGCGGACGGGTTTGGGAATCACGTAGCCGTGCGAGGGAAGCTGGGGCGCAACCGCGCCGGGTGCTGCAGCCATATGTCACCTTTGCGTCTTGGTCATCATCACAAACAGATTTTGCCGAATCCTGAATCCTGGATCCCGAATCCCGGCTACTGCTCCTTGATCCCCGCCTCCCTGATCAGCTTCCCCCACCGCGCGTAATCGGCCTTGATGAGGGCGTGGAATTTCGCGGGATCGTTGGTCTCGGTGTCGAGGCCGAGACCTTCCAGGTGCGCTTCCACTTCCCGCAGCTTGAGGACGGCGACGGTTTCGCGGTGCATGCGCTCCACGATAGCCGGCGGCGTCTTTGCGGGAAATGCGAAGCCGAGCCAGCCGCTGGCCTCGAACCCCGGATAGCCGGACTCGGCGATGGTCGGGACTTTGGGCAGCACCACGGACCGCTTTGCACTGGTCACGCCCAGGGCGCGCAGCCGGCCCGATTCGATATGCGGGACCTGCGTCGAGACCAGCCCGAAGATGCATTCCACGTGGCCCGCGATTGCATCGGCGACGGCGGGTCCGCCTCCCTTGTACGGAATGTGGTTCATCTTGATGCCCGCCGTATGCCAGAAGAGCTCCGATGACAGGTGCGCGATGCTGCCCACGCCCGGGGAGGCATACGCGATCTTTCCAGGTTGCTTCTTTGCCAGCGCCACGAGTTGCCTTACCGATGTCGCCGGCATGGACGGATGCACGGACAGTATGGCGGTCACCCACGCTGCCAAGGTCACAGGGGCAAAGTCGTTGATCGGATCGAACGGCACCTTGCCGAGCAGGCCCGGGCTGATCGCGAACGACGCCACCGAGGCGAGCAGCAGCGTGTAGCCGTCGGGCGCCGCGCGCGCTCCCAGCTCGGTGGCGATGTTGCCGCCGGCGCCGGCGCGGTTTTCGACGACCACCTGCTGGCCCAGGCGCGGTCCGAGCCGCGTCGCCACCGCGCGCGCGACGAGGTCGTTCGCGCCGCCGGGGGCAAATCCCACCAGGAGCCGTACGGGCTTCGTTGGATACGGGTCCGCGCACCATCCCGATAGCGTAATGAAAGCAAGAACAGGAACCGCGGCAATGCGCGCCATTATTTTCATCGCACCTCCTCGTTTCGACGCCATCGTAACAGCCCGATACCATTGGTGCATCAAGGAACCCCTCACAATCCATGGATAGTCGCTTCTGGTTAACATATCTGTTTTCGTGGGAGATTGCAGGATGAGCACTGTTACTCTTGTTCAAGCTGATTCCATAATCGACGCCGTGCTTGCACGCGCACGGGAACTGGCATGCCGGCCGATGTCGGTTGCGGTAACGGATCCGGGGGCGCACGTCACTGCGTTCAAGAAGGAAGACGGTTCGGCGATGATGCGGTTCGAGATGGCCATGGGCAAGGCTTACGCCGCGCTCGCTCTCGGCCGCTCCTCCAGCCTCGTGCGCCTGCGCGCCGAGGAGCGTCCGCTTTTCATGAGCTACCTGATGGGCGCTTCGGACGGGAAGATCTTCGCCGAGGGCGGCGGCATGCTGATCCGCGACGCTCAGGGAGAGGTCATCGGCGCCGTCGGCGTCACCGGCGACACGCAGGAACGCGACGAGGAGCTCGCCGCTCACGGCATACGCTCCGCCGGTCTCAAGACCGACGAAGACTGTGCGGCGCTGGGGATGGTCGTGCGCACCAGGAACTGATGTCACTGGCCTTCCTCGTCGTCGCCCTCCTCGTCGGGCACACGTTCGCCTCGATGGCGATGACGGTCGTGCCGGCGGTGGCGCCCGCGATCGCGCGCGACTACGGCGTCGATCCGTCGCTGATCGGCTACCAGATCGCCTTCGTGAGCCTGGGACAGGGGGCCTCTCTCATGTTTCTCTCGAACCTGGGCCGCCGGGTGGGCGCGTGCCGGGCGTACCAGATCGGCCTTCTGGGCCTGGCCCTCGGCATGCTCCTCATGGCGCTGCCGTCGAAGATTCTGCTCGCCGCGGGCTCGATCGTGATGGGCCTGGGGCATGGCTTCGTGACACCCGCATCGGCCGCGCTGCTGATGCGCTTCTCGCCCGCGGACAAGCGCAATCTTCTGTTCTCGTTCCAGCAGACCGGCGTTCCGCTCGGCGGCATCGCTGCCGCATTGCTTGCCCCGGCGATCGCCGTGATCGCCGGATGGCCCTGGGTACTCGGGCTGACGGCGGTCCTGCTCGTCTCCATGGCCGCGACGCTGCAGCGCGGACGCCCGTACTGGGACACGGATCTCGACACGAAAGCTGCGGTGGTCGCGTCGAATCCGTTCGGCGGCATCATGATGATATGGCGGGACCGTCCACTGCGGATGCTGGCGCTGACCGGCGGCGCATACTGCTGGGGCCAGTTCGTCGTCATCTCGTACACGGTGGTCACCGCCGTGACCGAGCTCGGCATGAGCCTCATCGTGGCGGGGACTCTCCTCACCGTCGTGCATCTCGGCAGTACCGGCGGGCGCGTCGTCGCCGGCTGGTTCGCCGATCGCGTAGGCGGAACGCGCGTGCTGATCTGGATCGGGTGGCTGCTGCTCGTCACCGCGGCGCTTTCGTTCTGGATGGGTCCCGGCTGGCCGGCTATCCTGCTGTACGTGCTGTTCGCCCTGCTGGGCGCGGCAACGGGAGCATGGGCGGGCCTGCTCCTCGCCGAGAGCGCACGCCTCGCGCCGCACGGGCAGACCGGCGCGGCGACGAGCGGCGTCATGATCTACGTGAACGCGGGGAAATTCCTCGGTCCGGTCGTCGCCGCGAACCTCTATGCGCTGACATCGAGCTATGGCTTATCCTTTGCCTCGATGGTCGTGCCGGCGATGTTCGGGATTTATTGCCTGGCGCGCCTCGAATCCGGCGCGACCCCTGTCAAGGACGAGAAAGCGAGAATACCGGCATGAGAATTCGGGATTCAGGAGTCGGGATTCGGAGTTCCAGCTTTGAAACACTACCAAGGGAGGCATCAATGTCAAAGAGCAAATGGAGGTTTGTGGCAATAGTGCTGATCGCGGCGCCTGGTGTGCACGGCGCGCAGCCGGTTATCAACGAACGCACGCTTTCGGTGGATGCAGCGCTGGAAATCGCCACGGCGGCGCTGGCGAATTGCCGTCCCCATGGCGTGCCCGTGACCATTTCCGTGATCGACCATGCAGCCCGCGTCAAAGTCGTGCTGCGCGACGACGGCGCGAACCTTCACAGCTCCGAGCACAGCTTCCGCAAGGCGTATACCGCCCTCACCTACGCCATGCCCTCGGGCGAATACGGCAAGCGCGCGGCCGCGAATCCCGGCAGCGCCGGGCCCTTGCACCTCCCCAATATCACCACGGCGGCGGGGGGCCTGCCGATCAGGGCCGGCAACGCCGTAGTCGGTGCGATCGGAATTTCCGGCACGCCCGGCGCCAAGGGCGGCGGCACGGCCGACGAGGGCTGCGCCCAGGCCGGGATAGACAAGGTGATGAAGGGGGTGGGAGGGTGATTCGAGGGATGAGGGCGGAAGGGCTGTAGGATCGCGGACTTCAAGGATGAACGTGGAACGTGGAAGGATGACCCAGTTATCTCCACCCGCAATCAATCGCGGCGTGGTTCTGTCCTGCCACCTCCTTTCGGTCGCAGACCCACTTACGCGGCGCCGCTTGGGGTTGCTGAGGTTGCGTCTGGATGGCCGGACTACTTCTAACTTCTGACGGAGCAACACCTTTCCTATCCCCCTCATGCTTCCGCCACTCCCACGGCGGCGTGGGATGCGGATCACTCCATAGCCCGCGGCGACTTGCCTTGGCCTGTTGTTGAAGGATGTAGAGCGGAGAATCCGGCCTGGCGGATCGGTCGACCCACGCCATTCCCTGCCAGACTTGCTCCGCATTCGCATTCCTGCCGGCGCAGTGGACCGTTGCAATGGCCCGGTCGTACTGGTCCTTCCCCTGAGTCTCCAGCTTCGCATCCTTCCCGAAACACAGATCCGATAGCGCCTGCTTCGAACGTGAACCGAATGCCTGCCTGCTCTCGGGGGCGTCGATACCCTGCAGGTAGACCTTTTTCTCCTGGCGGCCGACCAGGACCGTGATCGTGTCGCCGTCGGAGATCCCGACCACACGGGCGGTGAGGGGTTCGGCGTGGACTGCCGCCGCCCAGACCATGAGCATGCAGATCGGATATCTCACGATGCGCGATTTGTGTCGGGGTGAACAAAGGGGCCAGGCTCGGGCGTGGCCCCTTTTATGTAGCCCTTTTGTGCGGTCGTTGTCCACTCGGGGACGTATGCTCTGCCGAATGGCAACCCCGGTTTCGTTCCTAATCTGGACATTCTGCCACGCACAGTTCTGGGAACCGGATTGAGCTTCGCCGCCGGTACCTACTACCTGGTCATCGACGGGCCAGCAGGTCCAGGGGTGTTGAATAGTGCAGACTGGTTCGGAAGGTCAATTATAGCGACACTGGCGCCGGGTTTTAGCGTGGCTGGCGGCAGTCATTTTGACCTTACTCCGGATGCTTTCGCACCAGCCTCCGATTTTTCAATCGCTCCGACCAATCTTGTTTTCGAGCTGAGTGTCCCGGATGCCAGCGCCCCTGCTCCCGTCACCCTTGCACTCTTTGGCTTCGGTCTGGCAGCCCTCGCCTGGACCCGCCGCAGGCAGTAGCTGAAACCCTGGAGGAGGGTTTGGGCCCGCTACGCGCGGGCCTTTTCGTTTCGGCAGGGTGCGGCAATGAAGCTTGCCAGGCGCAGCGGCAGCCGGCCAAGAGGAAACGTAGGAACTTTGAACGGATCCCCCGGAGTAGGCCGGTGCCGCTGCACCCTCTTGGTCAGCACGAGGGACCGGAAAGTTCGGCTCCCGCTGCCGGTCACCGGTTGCTAGCTGTATTGTGTCGCAAGGAGTTGATTCCCTCCCCTTCAAAGGGTGGGCATGGGTTGCTGATCGTCGAGCCCACCCCGGGAAGGGATGTTTTGCCGCTTGAGTATGTGACACGGTACTTCTGGTTGCTTGTACTTTTCATGGCGAGCCTCGATAATGGCCCCTTGAGCGGCGTGACACACTGACGGACGATGGCGAGCGGCGGACATTACGCAGCGCCCGCTCTCTCCGTCCCCTTCCCCTTCTTCCGCCTTCCGGATCTCCGCACCTGCCTCGCCTGCCTGTTGTTGTGGATCGCGGCGCTCGTCGCGCCGGCTACGGCAGCAACCACCGAGCTTCACGGCCGGGTGGTCGGGGTCTCGGATGGGGACACGATCACGGTCCTCGACTCGGCACGCGCGATGCACAAGGTGCGCCTCGCAGGCATCGATGCGCCCGAGAAGAATCAGCCATACGGCGGAGAGGCCCGCCGTCATCTCGTCGCGCTCGTATTCGGCAAGCCGGTGGTTGTGAGCTGGCACAAGCGCGACCGCTACGGCCGGCTCGTAGGCCGGGTGGGGCTCGCCGTTCCCGGCGCATGCGGCCGACCGGATTGCGCCCGCGTGGAGGACGTGGGACTCGCGCAGGTCGAATCGGGGCTTGCGTGGCACTACCGCCAGTATCAGAACGAGCAATCGCCGGAGGACAGGCGCCGCTACACGCTCGCCGAACGGGAGGCCCGCGCGAGACGGGAGGGCTTGTGGCGGGACGCGCAACCCGTGCCGCCGTGGGAGTACCGCAACGGGCATTCGACGGCCGCCGAGGCCCGGAAAGAACAAGTGATGTGAAATGGTGATGAAAGATAGTGATGGAAAATGGTGATGTATATCACCAGTAATCATCACCCCTTCTCATCACCAGTATTCATCACTTCGCTGCGCCCGACCGCTTCGCCATCTCCTTCAACACCTGGTCGGTGATGTCCATCCCCGGACGGATATAGGTCGCCTGCTCCAGGACCAGGTCGAACTTGCCCGCTTCGGCGACGGCCTTGACTGCGGCCCTGGCCTCGCTGGACAGCTTGCCGAGGATCTCCCTCCTGCGCCTTTCGATGTCCTCGGATAGCGCAAGTGTCATCTGGTCGGACTTTCTCATCATGCCGGTCAACGCGTTGGCCCGGCTCTGGAGCTCCGCCTGCGGCAGCTTGTCGCGCTC
Organism: Burkholderiales bacterium; assembly: GCA_035649495.1. GTDB lineage: Bacteria > Pseudomonadota > Gammaproteobacteria > Burkholderiales > SG8-41 > SG8-41. Next base: position 18,930 of record DASRJL010000067.1, read on the forward strand.
CTTGTCGAACCGCTCCTTGTCCGCGGTGATCTGTTTCTGGAACTCGATGATCTGCTGCTCGCGCGGCGTGAACTCCTTCTTCATGGCTTCGAGGGCGCGCACGGACAGCGCGGATTCATTCTCGATCCGGCGCGTATCGATGTAGCCGATCCGGGTTTCCTGCGCAGCGGACCAGGTCACCCAGAGCGCGAGCAGGCAGGCAACGAGCAGGCGGTGCGTCATCATGGCTTCCTGTATTTCAGCACGAATTCGTCGTTCGGCACCTTGGGCTTCGCAACCGGCTCGCTGCGCGGATCGTCCGGGTTGCGCAGAAAGCGTCCCTCCGCCACGAACTGGAAGCCGGCCGCCTCCAGCTCGCGGCGCACCACGCTCTCCTCGATGCGGTGCAGCGACTTGGTGACCGACGCGCCGTCTCCCGGGCGCGCGGAATGATCGGCGAGCACGAGGATACCGCCCGGCTTCAGCGCCTCGTACATGCGCCGGTTCATCTGCGGGCGGTCCACGCCGAGGTGAACGGTGTCGTGGTAGAAGAAAAAGAACGTGATCAGATCCAGTCCCGCCACGTCCGGCGGCAGCGGGTCCTCGAAGGGACGCTCCACACGCACGGCGTTCTTCATCGCGGGGCTCTTCGCGCGCGCCTCGTAGGCCTTGATCGCGCCGGGAAACATGCCGGCCGGGCTCTGCGAGTACACGGTTCCTCCCGGAGCGACGATGCGCGCCAGCATCTCGGTGCTGTAGCCGCCGCCCGCTCCCATGTCGAGCACCTTCATGCCGGGACGTGCACCCGTGAACCCGAATAGCTCGACGGGCTTGCGGCGCTGGTCGTTCAACCGGTCGGCCTCGCTGCGATCCGGGGCGGCGACGATCGCGGCATAGTCGGGGAGCGGCGCTCCCGGACCGCCCGCGCAGCCGGCCACAAGAGCGGCGAGCACGAACGCCGTCCACACACCCGCGTACGAATCTCGCCACAAGCTCATCAGGGACCGCCTCGAAGTTGGAACAGCTTCTAGTATATACGGCCTGCGCCGTCCTACATCGCCGGGCCGGCGGACCGGTTGTCGGGAGGCACCGGCTTGAACTTCTGCACTCTGCGGCCCCAATCGGTTTCTGCGACGTAGATGTTGCCCCTCGAGTCCACCGCCAGGGTGTGTCCGTGCGTGAAATTGCCGAGCTGGTGTCCCGGCCGGCCGAAGGACGAAAGGATTTTCCCGCTCTCGTGATCGAGGACGTGCACCTGCTCGTTACGGCCGTTCATCACGTAGAGGAATTTCTGCTGCGGGTCGCGCGAGAAATCCACCCACCACGCCGTGCCGCGCGGGTCGGGCAGCTCCTTCGTGCCCGTCCTGATCCAGATGTTCCGCTTGAACCCGCCCATCTTGTCGTACACCTGGATCCGGTCGCCCTGCCGGTCGCACACGTAGATCAGCCCGGCCTTGCTCATCGCGATGCAATGCACGACCTGCGCGAACACGGCGGGCTCGCCGCTCTGTGTCTCCTCTTTCGTCGCCTGCCGTCCCCACTGCCGGAGGAACTTGCCGTTGCGGTCGAAAACGGCGACGCGGCGGTTGCCGTAGCCGTCGGCGACGTACACGTCCCCGTTGCCGGGATCCACGACGACGGCGGCGGGGTTGAAGAATCCGGTCTGGCTTGCGTTCAGGCGCTTGCCTTTCGCGGTTCCGTCGGCGGTGTCGAACTTGCCGCGCGTACCGATCTGAAGCAGGAGCTTCCCGTCGGGCGTGTACTTCTGGATGACGGCGTCGCCGTTGCCCGTCAGCCAGATGTTGTTTTCATGATCGGCGTAACAGCCGTGAACGACCCCGATGTGCTTGTCCCAGTCCCCGTCCCAGGAGGCGGTCAGATTGCCGGCCAGGTCGAAAATGAGCACCGAGGGCGCGCGCTGCGAGGTTTCCTCCTCCTCCCGGGTGATGTCGCGGCGGTTGGCCACGATGATGCGGTCGTTGGAATCGACGCACACACTGCCGAGCCTGCCGGCGATCCAGCCCTCCGGCAGGGGCTTCGGCCACCACGGATCGGTTTCGAACCGCGGCGGGTTGTCGACGGTGTAAACCGGCGCCGTCGAACATCCGAATGCCACCACCAGCGCGGCGCACGCGGCGGCCGCGATCGACGTTCTCGTTTTCCTCATGGTCTTCTCCCTGCCCTTATTCGAATTTCCGTCCGCCGAGATAGACGGCATGCAGTGCCCGCATGTTGGTGATGTCATCGAGCGGGTTCCTGTCCAGCACCAGCAGATCCGCGGCCTTGCCTTTGGCGAGCGTGCCGAAGTCCCGGTCCAGGCCGAGCGCCTCCGACGAGCCCTTCGAAAAGGACTGGATCACCTGCATGGGCGTCAGTCCCGCCTTGATCATCAGCTCCATCTGGCGGTGCTCGAAGTAGCCCTGGATGAAAAAGCGGGTGAGCGCCCCGCCGCTGTCCGTCCCGAACGCGATGCGCACGCCGCCGTCAGCGAGCTTCTTGATGTTGATCTGGTCGATCTCGATGGCCCGCCGGTAGCGGGCGAGGTTCGGATCGTTCGCCTGTTCCGCGCGCTTCTCGGTCTTGATCGTCGCGACATGCTCCGGCGGGACGCCCTTGCGGAAGAACGGCTCGTCCACCCAGGCCGGCGCCTGCCCGTAGGCGAACATGGCCTCCTCGCGGATGAGCGTGGAGATGACCGATACGTTGCGGCGCTTGAGGACCTCGATGAACTCCGCATCGACTTCCCGGTCGCGGATGTTGTGCGCGAGAACGTTGGCGCCCTGGCTCACGACGCGCTGCGCGTCGACGTACTCGTAGACGTGGGCGAGGGTGATCTTGCCGTGCTTGTGCGCCTGCTCGAGGACGGCGGCGGTGAACTCGGGTGTCAGCTTGGCGCGCGTGCCGTTCAGGCCATCGACCCAGATCTTGACGATATCGGCGACGGGGGCGATCTCGTCGACCCGCGCCCGGGCCTGCTCCGGAGTCGCGACCTCGGGATCCGGCCAGAAGCGGTACTTGACGGTCAGCACCCGCGCGCCGCGCAGATTGCCGCGCTTCTGCTCTTCCCGCACCTGCACGACCTCGTCGGGGTCGGTCGCCATGCTGGTGGTCGTGGTGACCCCGTAGAGCGCGTACTGGCGCAGCTGCGGAACGGGATTCGCACCGACGTGGCCGTGCGCGTTGATGATGCCCGGAACGACGAACTTGCCGCTCATGTCCGTCACCGCTGCGCCGGAAGGTATCGGGGTCGTGGCAGCTGGTCCCATATCCCGGATGCGCCCGTTCTCCATGACGACGGTGACGTCGTTGCGGGGCGGCGCGCCGGTCCCGTCTATGACGGTCACGTGCGTGAGCGCGGTAACCTGCGCCGCGGCGGCGCCGGCGAACAGCAGCGTTCCAGCCGCGATGGCGACGAAAGTCTTGATCATGATTCTCCCCGAATCGGTCCGGCTCTCCCGGCCGGGCGCAGCTGCGCGGGGATTATCTTATCCCCGTTCGCTCGCCTTGACGCGGCGTCTCCGCACGCCGACCATCGTAACCGGCTACGGATTTCATCCATTCGCGGTTTTCCCGGGAGTCCACATGTTCTACAACGGCAACTGGATCCACAGCTTTCCCGAGCAGTACATATGGTCGAACGCCACGCTGGTCACGAAGGGCATGGCGCCCTACGGCGCCGTCGCGCTCGGGGAAATCGACTGGGTCGTGCAGCGCCTGCACGAGCGCATCAAGGAGCCTGAAGCGTGGTGGGAAGAATGGTGCGCGGTCGCCGAACGTGTCGAGCGCGCGGGCGACAAGGCCGCGGCGGAAGGGCGCAGCGCGACCGCGGGGAATTTCTATCTGCGGGCCGGCAACTACTACTACACCGGCGAGCGCATGGTGCCGCCCGGGGAACAGAAGCTGGGCATCTACCGCAAGGCGCTGCGCTGCTACCAGGAAGGGCTCAAGCGGCGCAATCCCAATCTCGAGGTCGTGGATGTCCCGTACGACGGCACGGCGCTGCCCGCATACTTCCTCAAGTCTCCCGCGGCGAAGGGGCCGGCGCCCACCGTCGTCCTGTTCGACGGCCTGGACAACTGCAAGGAGATGAGCGTGCTCTTCGCCGGCATCGAGCTGGCGTACCGCGGATTCCACACGCTCGCCATCGACGGTCCCGGGCAGGGCGAGGCGCTGCGCCTGCGGCGGTTGCCTTCGCGCTACGACTACGAGGTGGCGGGCACCGCGGCTTACGAATACGTGGCAAAGCGTGCGGACGTCGATCCGAAGCGCGTCGCGATCATGGCCTACAGCGCGGGCGGCTACTATGCGCCGCGTGCCGTCGCATTCGAGCAGCGCTACGCGGCGTGCGTCGCATGGGGCCCGCACTTCGACTATCACGCGGTCTGGCAGAAGCGCTGGGAGGCGATGAAAAAAGACCAGACCAGCGTCGCCTCGTCGCATTTCCAGCTGCCGTGGGTGCTGGGCGTCGAGGACATGGAAACGGCAATGGAGAAGCTGAAGAAGTTCACGCTCGCCGGCGTCGCCGAGCGCATTCAGTGCCCCATGCTGATCTGCTGGGGCACGCAGGACAAGCTGACCCCGCGCTCGGTCGCCGATCAGCTCTACGCCGCCGTCGGCTCGAAGGACAAGACGCTGAAGATCTTCGACGAGGATGAAGGCGGCGCGGAGCACTGCCAGGTCGATAACCGGCAGGTCGGCACCGACTACATCGCAGACTGGCTTACCGCGCGTCTCATGTGACGCGCGACGCCAGTCTGCTCGAAGGATGAAGGCGGAAGGATGAAGGATGACCCGCTTAGAGTCGATTTGAAAAACCAGGTCATCCGTCCACGTTCATCCTTCATCCTTGCCGTCAGAGCCGCTTGACGTAGAAGTAGCGAGTCGCGCCCTTTGGAGATCCGCTTATCCTTCCGCAGCGGCGGAACCCCAGCTTCTCGTAGAAACCCGGCGCCTGGAAGGAATAGGTGCTGAGATGGATCAACCGGCTGCCGCGCCGGCGCGCGCGGCGCTCGGCCTCCTGGATCAGCTCTCGGCCGAGTCCCTGCCGGCGCGCCCGCTCGGAAAGCCAGAGCAGCTCGACGTAGGTCTCCGTCCAGTACGATTGGAGAATCACGCCGCCGACTATCGTGCCCCTCTTGCCGCGGGCGGTGAGAACGATGCGCGAGTAGTGGAATGGCCCCGCTGTCTCCTGATTGAACCGGCTCAATCCGCGCCATAATTGCCGCGCCACCTTGGGGGCGTTCTTGCCTTGCGCAACCACTCGCGTCTTGCCGGCGGCGGATTTCACCGTGGAACCCAGCCTGGGAACGGATAGGACGCCACATCGCTCAGGCTGCGGAGCACGATGTGACCGAGCGCCAGCAAGTCAGTCGAAGGCTGGACCAGATCCGGGATCTGCACCACGGTCATTCCCGCGCCGAGAGCCGCGCGCACTCCGTTTTCGGAGTCTTCCAATGCAAGGCACGCTTCTGCCCGCGCATTCAGGATTTCGGCGGCCCTCAGGTAGATATCCGGCGCAGGTTTGCCGTTCTGGACCTGATCGCCTCCGACGACCGCTTGAAACCGGGCGAGGATACCGCTTTTCCTGAGCTTCTCCTGCGCTCTCGCCGTCCGCGTTGAGGTGGCGACCGCGGCTGGAATGCGCAGTGCCGCGATGCGCTCAACGAGTTCCGCCGCCCCCTCTTTCATCGGAATCGGACCGCGGGATATGCGGTCGGCGTACTTGCCGTCCCAGACCTGCTCGAAAACCAGGTGATCCACCTGACCCTGCAGCCCTGCCTTGAGCACTTCGCGGGCAATCGCCTGATTGGTTCCTATGCACCGGATGAAAAGATGCTCCTGCCCGCAGACGCCCATCTGGTCGCACGTTTCGAGAAACACCGACAAGGCGATCCTCTCCGTGTCCAGCAGGAGTCCGTCCATATCGAAAACGATGGCTTCGAACTGCCTCAGGTGTTTCACAACGCTTTTCGCATGTAGACACGGTCGTAGCCGAGCTCGGTTCTGCGTCCTGTTTCGACGAAGCGCCGAGCGGTGTACAGGGCGATGTTCTCCGTCATGGTCTCGTGAGTATAGAGATCCAGCCAGGCACAGCCCTGCTTCCGGGATTCGGACTCCGCGAAGTCGAGTAATCGACGGCCCAACCCCCTGCCCTGGTGCACGGGATGAACGGCAATATTGTCGAGAAGCATGCCGGAATCCTTTCGCATCAGAACGAGGACACCGACGACCTCGCCATCTGTTTCCGCGACAAAAGCCATGTGCTGCCGCACGACCTCCGCATAGTCGTCGAGCATCGGTCCCGGCAGCTTGCCCATTCTCTGAACGTAGTGCCGATAGGCCGCGTCGACGCAGCGCTTCATTACTGCCGCGTCGGAGGCTCGCGCTTTCCGAATTACCGGGCAGGCATCCATCGGGTCCAGCATATATCCGGCGCTTGCCGGTTTCAATCGACCGCGCAGGCAACAGACCCAAGACTGAATACTCAAGACGAAGAGCGTAGTGCGCCGGCTCACCTGATGGCGAATACTTCGGTCACCATGCCGGCGGATGTGCGCCTGCCGACACCTACGGCAAGCAGCCGATTCAGCCAGCGGTAGCGGTCGGCGCCGGTCTCGAAAGTGATTGCGGTACGAAAGTAATATTCGGACGGATCGGCCTCGCCTCCGGCTCGTATGCGCTCGCGCAATTCCGGGGAGATATCGAATATCCCGCCGCAGGTGACGTAAATGAGCTCCCCGTCGTCAGTTCGCAGTACGAACCGGATATCGAGTGCTGCAATGCCGTCCGCGCGCTGCAAGACCCAATCGCCGCCGCCCGGCAGCAGATCGCCCCGGAGCCTGGCCCCGGAAAAGGTTCCTCGCTTTGCGTAGAGGATGCGACGCGTGCCGACGGGGCCCTCCAGGACGACCAGTGGATCGTCAAGATCCGCGCTCATCCGCATCAGGTACTCGGATTGAAGTACGGGCATCGCGATACTCCGTGCCGATTTCTGCAATCCGTACGAACGCGTTCGAAATCAACCTCGCGTCACATCACCGGAGACACAAACCCAGCGTCCGCGCTGGCGCACCCACACATCCGTATAGCGCCCGGCGGCAGCCTGCCCATCGGGCCTGGTGTACGTCGTCCGGCCGTGGATGATCGCGGCATCGCCGAGGATTCTGATGCGCACGTCTTCGACGTCGAGATTCGCCACCGGGCACGGCGGGGCGATCTGGCGCAGGAATGCCGCGCGCTCTACCAATGTGCCGTCTGCGTTGCTGTTCAGGAAATCCTCCGCCAGATTCCGATCGAACCAGCCGACATCCGACGTCCTCACGGAGCGGATGAAGCCCTGGTTGAGTTCCTGCAGCACCCCGTGATCGGCAGTGGCGGGATAGCCTTGCCCGCGAGCAGCGTCTTGCATCATTGTGGTCTCCTTCAGAAACGGTTGAAGTGCGCCGCCACGCACAGCCAGCGACCCTGGCGCCGGGCGTAGACGTCGGTATACCGCCCCGATCCCATCTGCCCATCCGGTTTCCTGTACTCGAACCCGGCGTGGATGAGGGCCAGCTCGCCGCAGAACCGGATGCGCACAGCGACGGCCTTGAGATTCGAGCCCGGATACGGCCGCGCAATCCGGGCGAGGAATGCCGTCCGGTCGACGATCGAGCCGTCGACGCTGCTCGCCAGAAAATCTTCCGCCAGGTTCTCCGTATACCAGCGCACGTCCGATTGCTCGGCGGAGCGCACGTAGTTGCGATTGAGACCTTCCAGGATCTCCAGATCCTTCGCTCTGGCGCCATCGTGGGTGGCTTCGTGCATGACGCTACCTCCTGTTCGAATAGCCAAGGAGCGGATGCTAGTCCTTGCATTGGTATCATTAAAGATCCAGTTTTTGTAGTCTCAATAGGGCCAGATACGACACCGGCACAGGGCAGTCTGACCCTGCTCGAGCAGAGTCCTCCCATGATCTGGAGTGTAACAAGCTGCCATTTTTGTGTATTATTGAATGCCAGATGGCTGCCACGGAAAGCGTATGCTGCTGAATCTGCGAAGCGCGAGCGGTCCCCTGTACCGCCGCATCTATCACGCGCTCAAGTCCGGCATCCGCGAGGGCAGGTTTGGCCCGACCGCGCGCCTGCCCTCGACCCGGGCGCTGGCCGCGGACCTGGGGGTCTCCAGAAACACGGTCATGCTCGCCTATGAGCAGCTCCAGGCCGAAGGCTATGTCGTCAGCCGCGACCGCTCGACAACCCTTGTCGCCGGCGCCGTGCCTCCCCGGCCGTTGCCCGGACCGCCGGCGGTTCCCGCGCGACCCGCGAGAGTCTCCGCTTACGCTCAGCGCCTGACGCGCAACCCGGCGATGCCACCGGCCGCCTCCTACGCGAGCCGGCCGGGAATTCGCTACGATTTCCGCTACGGTCGGCCTGCGCTCGACGAGTTTCCCCGTGAAATCTGGCGGCGCTTGCTCGCGGCGCGCGCCAGACGGCCGGGACACGACGCCCTGGGGTATGCACCCCCCGCAGGATACGGACCGTTGCGGGCGGCATTGGCCGACTATCTGAAACGCGCGCGCGGATTGTCGTGCGATGCGGAGCAACTGGTCATCGTCAACGGCTCGCAGCAGGCAATCGATCTTGCGGCCCGCGTTCTGCTCGACCCCGGCGACGGGGCGATTGTCGAAGAACCGCATTACCCCGGTGCGACGCTCGCCTTCGAGGCCGTCGGGGCGCGGCTCATCCGGATTCCAACCGACGCGCAGGGACTGGACACGGCCCGACTCCCGCCGTCCAGCGAGAGAGCGCGCCTTGCATACGTCACGCCCTGCCACCAGTTTCCGACCGGGGTCATCATGCCGCTCGAGCGGCGCCTGGCGCTTCTGGATTGGGCCTCGCGGACCGATGCCTGGATCGTCGAAGACGACTACATCAGCGAGTTTCGCTATGAAGGCAGCCCGTTGGAAGCGTTGCAGGCCCTCGATCGCAACGGCCGGGTGATTTACATCGGGACATTCTCCAAGACGCTGTTCCCGGCATTGCGTCTTGCCTATCTGGTACTGCCGCGCTCGCTCGTGCGACCGTTTCTCGCGGCGAAATGGGTGTCCGATCGGTTCTCCACGATGCTGCCGCAGGAGGCGCTCGCGGATTTCATCGCCAGCGGCCAGTTCGAGCGCTATCTGCGCCGCGCCGGCAGCCGCAATGCGGCGCGCCGTCGAGCCCTGATCGATGCGCTCCAGGAGCACTTCGGGGAGCGTATCGAGATCGCCGGCGAAAACACCGGCGTGCACCTGCTGGTCTGGCTGAACCGCGTCGGACCGCGCAATGTCGCGGCGCTCATCGAGCGGGCCGCGCGCGCAGGCGTCGGAATCTATCCCATCACGCCGTACTACTCGCACCCGCCGGGCCGTGCGGGCCTGCTCTTCGGTTACGCGTCGCTGACGGAAGCCGATATCCGGGCCGGGATCCGCCGGTTGGAAGGTGTCGTTTGAGACAGGACGCGGCCGGGGCGCGTGCCCGAGCCGGGGGTCGCTCCGTCAAAGCGCGCGCCCGTCGAATTCCTTGACGTCGAGCGTCTTGAGATCGACGTCCTCGAGGCAGCGCGCGTTGATGGCCGCCATTTCGTTGCCCTTCTGATCTACGCCGTAGGCGAAGGGATGGATGCCGCACACCTTGCAGAATCGATGTTTGATGATGTGCTTGTTGAACATATAGGTCGCGGCATCGGACTCGGGCGTCAACAGCTTGAACTGAGCGCGCGGCACGAACCACAACAGAGACCCTTTGCGCGCGCATAACGAGCAATTGCAGGCCATGACGCTCTTCAATTCGCCCTCGACTTCGTAAGCGACTTTTCCGCAGTGACAGCTACCTTTGTATTTCATACGACGCTCCTTTGTCGCTGGTGACGACACTCGCTGATGCTCGTTGGTGACGACGCTCTTTCATCGCTAGTGACGACGCTTCTCCCGCCGCTGGTGACGACATTTCCTGAAGTCCACGGGTGACGACGCTTTCGGGCCGTGCGCTTCGTCACCGCGAAGCTCATCACTGCGACGCTCATCGGCCTCTGAAACGATATCGGCAAGCATCTGTGCTCATCGCGTCGGCCGATGCGCGCCACCGGGGGTCGGATCCCCGGAAACCGGGGCCCCTCCTCCGCCCCTCGGCGCGCTACCGCTCAGCTCATACCGGCGCCAGCATGTTCGCATCGCGGGCGAGCAGCCACTTGCCGTTTCGCTTCCTCAGGATAGACAGCGTATGTCCCGCGCGCTTCGTCGGTGCCGCGCCGCCGGGCGGGGTCATCGCGACCGAGAGCCTGGTCCACATGTACGCCCAGTCGCCGAGCACCTTGATCTCCTGGATTTCGCTCTTGCCGTCGATTTCAGGCGCAGGCCCTTTCGATTGCGCCCTCGAGGCGGCGGCGAAGCCGGCTTTGTCCATCGGAGGCCGGCCCGGCACGAGAAACACGACATCGTCCGCCATCAGGCCAAGTACTGTTTCGACGTCACCCGCCGTCGTCGCGGCCATCCAGGTCTCGACCAGCTTGCGTATCTCCTGCTCGTCCTTTTCCATGCCATGTCCCGGTGGTGCCACGTTTGTTCGACAACCCGGACGGTTCCCGGTTGCCAGGACAGCGTAACATTCCCGCTCCAGCCAAGAACTGGCGTCCTGAACCTCGGAGGCCGACCATGACCAGCCGTCCCTTCCAACGTCTCGTTACCCTCCTGTGCGCGATTCCGCCCGTGCTGGCGGTAATGCCGGCCGCCGCGGCCTCCCTCGGCGGCCCGCTCACGCTCGAGGACGAAGGCAGCTTTTTCGTCAATGGGCAAAGCTTCCGGTCGGAATACCCGGGCGCGTCGGTCGCGACCGGTCCCGCCGCGCCGGGCAATATCACGGTGAACCAGATGTACGTGCACTACCGGATTCCCGCCGGGAAAAAGGGAATACCGCTCGTGCTCGTGCACGGCTCCAACCACACTGGCATGACCTACGAGACGACGCCCGACGGGCGCGAAGGCTGGGCGACGTGGTTCGTGCGCCAGGGCCACCCGGTGTACGTGGTCGATCACTCCGGGCGCGGCCGCTCCGGGTTCAATCCGACGCCGGTCAACGCGGTGCGCGACGGCGGCGCCGATCCCAAGAACCTGCCGACGTTCTTTCTCGGTCCTATCGACCGGGCATGGTGGAATTTCCGCTTCGGCCCCGAGTACCCGAAGCCGTTTCCCGGCCTGCAGTTCCCGCTGGAAGCGCTGGACCAGTACCTCGCTCAGCTCGTGCCGAACTCGGAGACGACCCTCGCCGGCGGTGGAGCCAACACGGTGAGCGCGCTCGCCGCGCTGCTCGACAGGATCGGTCCGGCGGTCGTGATGGTTCACTCCCAGTCCGGCGTGTACGGGCTGGACGTGGTGCGCAAGCGGCCGAACCTGGTGCGGGCGCTCGTGAGCGTCGAGGGCGGCTGCGAAACGGTCACGCCCGCCGACATCGCCACGCCGTTCGTCAAGGTGCCTTTCATATCCGTGTGGGGCGACAACAGCATCGGGGCGAAAGGCGCCAACGGCGACAAGCGGCGCGAAGGCTGCGCGCAGGCGATCGGGCTCATCAAGGGCGGCGGCGGGCGCGCGAACCTCCTGCTGCTCCCCGATGTCAGCATCAGGGGAAACAGTCACATGATGATGATGGACCGGAACAACCTGCTGGTAGCCGAGGTGATCAGGAGATGGATCGGCGAGAACGTCAGGTGATGAGTGCTCCGGCGATGAGCCGCCGAACTGCTGCCCGGGTGCTGTCGGCATGTCCGGCCTCTGGATCCGATTCTCCGCACTTATTGATCATAGGCGAGCCAAGTGCAGGTGACTCACGACTAGCTTCGGGCGTATCAATCAGACGACGTCCACTGTACGCTCCCCGTCGCGCATTCGGGAATACGGTTCCAGCGGTCGGGCGCACAACGCTTCCATCTCACACTTTCTGTGCACATGACGCGCGCGAAAAACCCTTCGTGTCGGCAGGCATCCAGCTCTCTCCGCATCTCGGTTTGCCAGTCCCCCACCGCGGCAGAAGTGACCGATACCGCCTCCGGCGCTGCCATGCGAGCGGAGGCTTCCCGCGTTGCCGATGTACCTTTGGCGTTCTTGATCGGTGTCGGTGAGCCCGGTCGCGAGATGGGACTGTGGACTGTGGAAATTCGTTCTTGCAGGGGTGATGGCTCCGGAGGATCCGCAGGAACAGTCGGAATCACGGGAGCCGAGGATGGATCCGCGGCCGGCACTGTCACTACTACAGAGCTACTGGGACTCGAGGCAGCCTGCCAGACGGGATGATTTTGCGATACCGTGAAATAGCCTGCTCCCACGCCGATCACCAGCCCGGCGGCGACCGCCGCAAGCGAGATCCGGATAAACCTTCGAGCCGAGCGCCTCAATGCATGCCGTCTGCGCGGCGATCGCGCTCTCGTAGCGGCGCCGCGCGCCTTTGAAACGAACAGGTTCGATGCGCGCTGGGTATTTTTGTAAAGCTGAACCCGGTCATGAATAGTCGGTTCGCTTCCACCCCTTCCCAGCAGCCCCCGCATCGGCTTTAAAGCGTTCACGGGCCTATCGTCGATCGCCGATTGCTTTGCCTCGTTTAGTTGTGGCGGGCCGCTGCAATCAGCAACGGACGCAAACGCCACCGGCGCCGACTCCGCGGCCGAAGCAGCTGGGAGGGCCGGTGGCTTCGATGGTTCGTTCGGTCGCATAGACGGAGTTTCGGAACTCGTGGGAGGCGTCGCTGCTGTCGTGGGGCCATCCGGTTCCGGTGACTGCAACGACGGGCTTGCGACTGGTTGCATCCGAGGCAGCCGTAGGAAAGCATCCTCAAGGCCGCAGATCCGTCCTCGGAAGCGGCTCAGCAACGGTTCTGCGTCATCACGAATGGAAAGCAACAAATGAATCGCCAGACCGGGCGCGTTGATGATGCGTACCAATTCATCGTCGAAATCGGCAACGCCAGCGCAATCGGATGGTGCACGAAGGTACTGCTCGAAGCCATCGAGAATGATGAAAAAGCGCACGCCGAGCGCCTTACTCCATGCTGTGAGGCTGTCGGCCAACTCAGGAGGCGGTTCAGCCATCTGCGGGGCATTGCCGCGCAGTGCATCGCGGATTTGTGACCGTAGCGCTGTGATCGGTGCGCCTTCCCATCGATCGAAAATGATCGCAATATCGGAACCGCGGTCCGTAGCTCTGTTCTCGGATTGGCGATCGGGGGATGGCGCAATGGCGCCGGTCTCGTCTTGCGCGCGGCGGACGTCGGCACGAAGTCGCAGCAATGGCAAGACGCCTGTCTTCAGCAATGTCGTCTTGCCGGCGCCTTCTGCGCCGTATAGCACGGTCAGGCGAGAAAGGCGCAGGACTTCCACCAGCATCTGCGCTTCGAAATCGCGCGAATGCCAGGCGGAATGGCGTTTGAGGTCGGAATCGAGCACGCCTGTATCGCTCATGGCTGCGACGAGCCTCTCACGAATTCTTCGCCGAGAGAGTGTCTATCCTACGATTATCCGACACGCTCCGATAGCCTGCCTCTACAACCGGGGATTTGACCAGTGGCCCCCGTCATGGCTCAGGGGTCATGGGTCATGCGTCGCTGCCCAGCAGCGGCCGGGTGGCGGCGATGGCCGGATGACAGCGGCTCGGCAGCCGGCATCGCGAGCTCGTCACACTGCCTCGAGGACCTGCCGCCCGGCGCGCATCCCGCTGTGCAGCGCGCCCGCCACGGTTCCCGCCTCGCCCTCGTAGTCGGACGCCTCGCCCGCAAAGTACAGCGTTTCCTTGAGCGTAGCGGCAAGGGCCTTGCGCGCTCCGCTGCCGCCCGTTTTCACGTACGCGTAGGCGCCCCGCGCGTACGGGTCGCGCTGCCAGTCGTGGAAGTACGAGGTCTCGAGCTGCGCTTCCACGTCGCACTGACTCCCGAACAGCGACCTCAGGGCCGACACGGCATTGCGCACGATCGCCGGTCCCGGCAGGCCCGCCATGCGGTGCGCCCGCGGTCCTCCGGCCCACGCGATCAGGAGTGGCGCGCGGGCGGGCAGCGCGGTCCAGAAGGTCGGAAACAGCGCGTCGGGTGACTGCATGAATCCGGCGTCGCGATAACGGCCCTTCTCCAGCTCCTCCCAGAACGCCGTGTGGAACTTCAGGGCGACCCGCAGCACCGGTCCGGAAGCCAGGTAGTTGAGCGCCCGTTCCTTCTCGTGGAGCGGCGGCGAGAACCGGACCGCGCCCGGCGTGCCCGGCGGAAGCTGGAGCACGCCCAGCGGCAGCGTGACGACGGCGCGGGCCGCGCTCTCCCGGAACGGCTTCCCGAGGTGGACGCCCTCCACTTCGACGTGCCCGCGCTTCCACTGCACGGCGTGCACGGCGGTCTGCAGCTGCAGGCGCGCGCCGTTCGCCGCCAGGTCGCCGGCAAGCGCGCCCATCAGCGCGCCGTAGCCGCCGGACGGACGGTACGACGCGTCGTTGGCCGTGCCCTCGCCGGTCCACTCCTCCACGATCGCGCGCGCGCTCACTCGCGACGGATCGGCGGCGTCGTATCCCTCCACCATGCGCAGCGCGAAGGTCTGCGCTTCCGCCGACAGCCGTTCCTGCAGATTGCGCCGGATGTAGGTCTCGAAGGGCACATCCTTGCGCGGCACGCCGGCTGCCTCCATGGCCCGCTGCACCTCCTCGAACATCGCACCGCGATTACTCGGCCTGAGCTTCCCGGCGCGCGCCAGCCAGCGGTCGCCCATCCGCCGGGTGGCCGCGATGCCGAACTTCTGCATGAGCGAGAACGTCGCCTCGGGCCGGCCGTGTATGAACTCCGGGCCCATTTCGACGGGAACGTTGAGGCCCGGCTCGTGGCGCGACCAGCACCGCCCGCCGATGCGATCGCGCGCCTCCAGGACGAGGACCGACCGCTTCGCTCGCGCCAGCTCGGCCGCGGCCGCAAGCCCGGCGGCGCCGGCGCCGATGATCAGGACGTCAACAGACAAGGATGAACGTGGAAGGATGAAGGATGAAGAAAGGTATCACAGCCGGGCGTCACGGTTCATGACACCTTTTCCGCGTTCATCCTTCATCCTTGGCGCGCAGCGGGCAGGACCTCGACGCGATCCCAGACCAGCGTGTTGACGAACTGGCGGGCGTCGGTGCCGCTCGTGCGCGGCGTGGTCTCTATGGTCAGCTTGTCGCCGTCCACGGCGAAGTAGCGGACCTGTTTCGTGCCCGTCCACGCCTCGTTCCAGGAAATCTCGACCGCGTGCGTCACCTGGTTGCCCTCGACGGTGTACGTGCCCGAGTAGGCGCTGACGATAGAGTTGAACAGGCGCACGCGCTCTTCGTCGGTGAGCACGGCGCCCGCTGGAGGCTCGCGATCGCTCTCGACAGTGACGGACATCATGTAGCCGCCGGGCGTATACATTATGTAGGCGTGCGGCAGCATATCGGTCCGCACCTCACCCGTATCGAGGAACCGGCGCGTATAGGACCTGAGCTTCCACACACCCGCGATCGCGTTCGCTATCATGTCAAAAGCTAAATACAGGACTCAGCCACGGAACCACACGGAAGGGCGCGGACGTTTTGACACGACGCTGAACTTCCTGCAACCGCGCTCTGTATCCGTGAGAGCCGATCTTGCAGCAGCAGATTTTCCTGCTTCCGTGTGTTTCCGTGTGATTCCGTGGCCAATGACTTTCGCATCACTTGGCGTCGATGACCTCGGCGAAAAGCTTGAGCGCCGCAGCTGAAAACGTCCGCATGTTGGCCACGCGGTCGCTGCTGCCCGTCTCGATCTTGAGAGTGCGCTCGACCGGGCCGACGACGACGACAAAGCTCACGCCCGAGGGATCTCCATAGCGGTTCCCGGTCGGTCCGGCCGCTCCGCTTTCGCCGATCGCCCACGTAGCATTGCAGCGCTCACGCATTGTGCGCGCGAGCATCAGGGCCCAGGCTTCGGTGCAGCCTCGCTTCCCGGCGAACATCTGCTCCCCCGTTTCGCGCAAAGCCAGAAACGACTGCCGGGTATAGAACGCGCCGCCGCCGATGAAATACGCCGACGCGCCCGGCACGGCGAGGAGCGCCGCCGAGACCAGACCGCCGGTCGACGACTCCGCGACGACGAGCGTTTCCTTGCGCGCCTTCAACCGCGCGCCGATCTTTTCACCCAATGGCAGGAGATCCTTCATCGCTTGCACCCTCGGCTGTTGTTTGAAAAGAGTGATGAAAACTGGTGATGGGAAGTGGTGATGAAAAATGGTGATGAACAGCGCGCCGGGGTTTCATCACCATCCTCCATCACCATCTATCATCACTTTTTCTCATCACCCCTTGCTTCTAGGCACGGGCAGAAGCGCAGCTTGCTGCCCATGCCGTAGCACGGATCGACGACCAGACCGGCCGGCGGAACTCGCGCTCGAGATCGCCGAGTATCGACCGGGTCGGCAGCTGCGAGCAGGCGATGAACATCGCATCGCTCTCCGGCGACATCGCGGTGCGGGCGAGATCCACAATTTGCGCGGGCGTGATGGCGGCGAGCGCGTCTACCGTTTCGGCGCGAAAACTGGCCAGGTTCTCGACGGCTATGCCCGACGCCTCGATGAAGGCCTTCAGGCGTTCGTTGACGGGATCCAGGTACGGCGTGACCACCGTGACGCGGCGCGCGCCCAGGTGCTCCAGGACCGCGGTCATCGCGCTCGCCGTGGTCACGACCGGCTTGCGCGTCAGGCCGGAAATCTCCGCGGCGACCTCCGCGTCGCGCTGCGGGCCGGCCATGAATCCCGCGGCGGTGCAGCCATAGGCGATGAGCTCTATCTCGCCGGTTGCAAACGTCTTCGCCAGTTGCACCGTGTGGGCGAGATACGCCGGCAGGTCCGCGGGCGTCAGCATGCCCTTGCCGCGCGGTATGCCCAGCCTGCGGCAGGTGCTGCCCTCCGGCAGCCACGCGAGGAGCTCCGGCTCCATCGTCGTGTTGTTGATCGGGACCAGCAGGCCGGTGTGCATTGCTGCTGAAGTCATGATCCTGCCTCCCAGACCGATGCCTGGCCAACGCGTCAATTTGAACAGGAGGAAACGGAGATAACAGAGAAACGCCGGTACGACAAACCTCTGTTCCCTCTGTTACCTCCTGTTAAGGATCTGCTGTCGGTTCTAGTGCAGATCGAGCGCGCTGCGCTTCAACGCCGCGAGCGGCGCGAACTTGAGGACGTTCTCGTGCGTCGCCTCGAGCACCACTTGCGGGGCCTTGCCCGCTTCCCAGGCCTCGACCCACCGCAGCACGTGCAGGCACCAGCGGTCACCCGGCTTCAATCCCCGAAAACGCATCTCCCGGCGCGGCGTGATGAGATCGTTGCCGCGCTCGCGCGAGAACTCCAGGAAATCCGCCGTCACCTTGACGCACACGAGATGCGCCACACCCTCCTGCCCGTGCGTCGAACAGCACCCGTCGCGGAAATAGCCCGTCACCGGGTCGTAGCTGCACGCGAGCAGTGGTCCGCCCAGCACGTTCTTCTCCTGGGGAAGCTCTTCACTCATGGCTGGCTATTCTAGAGGGACTAGGGACCAGGGACTAGGGACTGGTGCTTTTACATCCAGTCTCCAGTCTGTAGTTTCTAGTCCCCGATCTCCAGCGGCGGCTCGTCCATCGCCGCGATCTGCTCCCGGAGTTCCAGTATGCGGTCCTGCCAGTAACGCTGAGTGCCGAACCACGGAAATGCCGCAGGAAAGGCGGGATCGTCCCAACGGCGCGCGATCCACGCCGAGTAGTGCAGGAGGCGCAGCGTGCGCAGGGCCTCGAGCAGGCACAGCTCGCCCGGGTCGAACTCGTGGAAGTCCTCGTATCCGCCCAGCACGTCGCGCAGTTGCAGCCCCATGGTTTCCCGGTCTCCGGAGAGCAGCATCCAGAGATCCTGGATGGCGGGACCGGTCCGGCAGTCGTCGAAGTCCACGAAGTGTGGCCCCTCGTCGGTCCACAGCACGTTGCCGGCGTGGCAATCGCCGTGCAGGCGTATGAGGCGCACGGGACCCGCGCGCTCGAACGCGCGGCGCACGCCGTCCAGCGCGAGGGCCGTCGCGCTTGCCCACGCTTCCTCGAGATCGGCGGGAATGAGGCCGCTCGCGGCGAGCCACGCGCGCGGCTCGGTCCCGTGGCTTTCGACGTCGAGCGCCGGCCGCACGCGAAACCCGCGCGCCGCGCCGCGAGCGTGTATCCGGCCCACGAAGCGGCCGATCCATTCGAGCGTGTTGCGGTCCTCCAGTTCGGGCGCACGCCCGCCGCGCCGCGGGAAGACCGCGAAGCGAAAGCCCCGGTGCGCGTGCAGCGTGCGCGCGCGGATCGGCAGCGGCGCGACCACCGGGATCTCGGCATCGGCAAGCTCCCGCGCGAACTCGTGCTCCTCCGCGATTTGCGCGTCGCTCCAGCGCGCGGCGCGATAGAACTTCGCGACGAGCTGCGGCCCCTCTTCCATGCCGACCTGGTAGACGCGGTTCTCGTAGCTGTTCAAGGACAGCAGCCGGCCGTCGGGGCGTAAGTCGACCGAGGCCAGCGCGTCGAGAACGCGATCGGGCGTCAGCCCGGCGAAAGGAGGAGCGCTCACCGGCAGCATGCTACGCTATTCGCCGGGAGGTACACCTTTATGCGCAAGTTGCTGTTGCTTCTGCTCGCCTGCGGTTCGTCGGGCGCGAACGTCCATGCCCAATCGACCGCCCCGGGACCGGTTTATCCGTCACGTCCCATCCGCATGATCATTCCGTTTCCGGCCGGGAGCGCGGCGGACATCATCGCGCGCGCCATGGAGCCGCAGATGCGCGAGAAGCTCGGCCAGTCGCTGGTGATCGACAATCGCGGCGGCGCCGGCGGCAACATCGCCGGGGACCTGGTCGCGAAGAGCCCCGCCGACGGCTACACCATCATGATGGCGACGATAGGAACGCACGCCATCAACCACAGCCTCTACTCCCGCGTGCCGTTTCACCCGGTACGCGACTTCTCGCCGATCGCGCTGGTGGGCGAAAGCCCTAACGCGCTGGTGACGACTCCCAAGTTGCAGGCGAATTCCATCCAGGACCTGATCGCGATGGCGAAGGCGAAGCCGGGGCACATGAACTACGGCTCGTCCGGGGCCGGCACGACCGTGCACCTCTCGGGAGAATTGTTCTGCGTGATGACCGGCATCAGGCTGACGCACGTGCCGTACAAGGGCGCGACCGAGGCTCTTACCGGGTTGCTCGGCGGTCAGACGGACCTGATGTTCGCCAGCCTCTCGTCGTCCATACCGCTCATCAAGGCGGGGCGGCTCAAGGCCTACGGCGTGACCGGAGCGCAGCGCTCGCCGTCGATTCCCGAACTGCCGACCGTGGCCGAAGCGGCCAATCTGCCGGGCTTCGTGGCGGCCGCGTGGTTCGGCATCGTGACGCCTGCAGGCGTGGCGAAATCCACCGTCGCAACGCTCAACAAGACCACGCTCGCCACGCTCGACACGAAGGAGGTGAAGGACCGGCTCTTCGCTTCCGGAGTGGAAGTGCGTACCAGCACGCCCGAGGAATTCGCCCGGATGATCGAATCCGAGCTGGTGAAGTGGGCGAAGGTCGTCAAGGCATCGGGCGCGAAGGTGGACTAGTCCGTCCGTCGCCACCCCCACGGCCCCCTCACCCTGTCCTTCTCCGCCGGATGAATCTGACCTCGGCGGAGAGACTGCTTAGCGGGTGAGAGGGCCGGGCGCTCCCTGCGTGTTCTGTGTGGATACTTCTTCGTTCAGTTGCTAACGGCAGGTCGACACGGCCATGGGCCGGGACTGGCCCGGCGCGGATTCCGCCGCGGCTACCGCGTCGGTGACCGTGCCGGTCGAACCGGCGGCGAGCCTGGTGTCCCCTCCGGCATCCGCGTCCTTCGAGGACGCAACATCCCTGGTCGTGAGCGCTTTCGTCGCCTCGTGAGTCGCCTGCACGTCGAGCCGCGACGTCACGCCCGGCTGGGATGTCACAACGGTCCGGGGCATCAGATCGATTCGCGGCACATCCATCGGCCTCACGGTCGCGATGGCCGGCGTCGCAATGGCATTCGTTGCAGAAACGGCAGCCATGGCAGGCCCCGTCAACGCTATCAGGACAATTGCCACACAACTACAGCTGCGTGCAAGGACCTG
Source organism: Burkholderiales bacterium (assembly GCA_035649495.1). Lineage (GTDB taxonomy): Bacteria > Pseudomonadota > Gammaproteobacteria > Burkholderiales > SG8-41 > SG8-41. The sequence continues at coordinate 39,048 of DASRJL010000067.1, forward strand.
CATTCGGTTCCCCGTGTCGATTCCCGGTAGACGGGCTCTCTGATGCAAGAACCATGCGCGCAGCCATGGCTGCAGTCCGGTCCTCCAGGCGTGCCGACCGAGGCGATCGGCGGCCGGCCAGCGTGACAAAAGTGGTGGATGGAAGCGGGGAAAAGTAGTACCACCCACACCGTTCGGTTCTCTGCTGTTCCGGAACCGTCAGCAGGCCGTCGGCGGGTGTCAATCGTCCGCCACGGCGCGCCTGCGGCGGCAACTCCAGGCGCTGGATCGGCAGCGCACCGCCACAGTCTCGCCGTGCATCGACCGCTCCAGCAACGGTGTAGCCCGTGCCCGCCGCAGGGATACATTGCGGCCGTCCACTTGAACTCACGCGGTGATTCCGGGATCTGGACTGCTTCTCGGGGGATCCTGACGCGAGACCTTGCGTGAAACCGGGGCCGGGCGCACCATCCCCCCGTTTCCCCACAAGTTCAAAACGGAGGTCACATGGCGTCCCGGTACATGCTTTGCAGCTTCAAGACCTGCCCCTGGGTTCAGCGCGCGGCTATCGTGCTGCAGGCGAAGCAGGTCCCCTACGACATCACCTACATCGACCGCGACAACCGGCCGGCCTGGTTTCTCGCCGTATCGCCGCATGCCAAGGTGCCGGTCGTGCAGATCGACGGCAAGGAGGCGCTGTTCGAGTCGAACGCCATTGCCGAATACCTGGAAGAGACCGCGGAGCCGCGGCTGCATCCCCAGGATCCGATAGCGCGGGCGCGCAACCGGGCGTGGACCGACTACGTGCCGACCTTCGCGAGCGCGATATCGAACACGATGTATTCGGACTCGGAGGAGGAGTTCGCCTCGCGCGCGGCCAAGCTCTCCGACCCGTTCAAGAAGCTCGAGGAAGCGCTTGCCAAGCGCGGCAACGACGGACCCTATTTCAATGGGCCGAAGTTCTCGCTGGTCGATGCCGCCTACGCGCCGTTCCTGCAGCGCTATACCTTCATGGACCGGCTGCGGCCGCTGGGCGTGATCGAGAAATTCCCGAAGCTCGCGGCCTGGCGCAACGCCCTCGTCGCCGCGCCGGCGGTGAAGGCCTCCACGGTGTCGAACATCGAGGACGTGTGGCAGGAGAACCTGATCCTGCGCAAGCGCTGGCTGTCGAAGTTCGTCTCCGAGAAGGTGCTCGGCGCGGCGCTGGTTGAGTAAGCGGCCTTCGGGCTGCCGGCTGCGAGCTACGGTCAGCTCGTGGCTGGTGGCTCGAAGCTCGTAGCTTCTACAACGGCCTGATCTCCACCTTGCGCCACTTGATGGCGCCGCCCGGTGCGCCCTTGGGCCCGTTGGTGAACTGGAGCGAGATCGGCCCGGAAGCAAACTTGCTGTCCCGGGTGCTGACGGTGACGACCCCGTTCAACCTGACGGTCAACTCCGGGCCCTTCGCGTAGATCTCGTAGACGTTCCACTTCCCGCCGGCCTTGTGGGAGCCATCCACGCTGGCAAGACCGGCGAGGCTGCCCGTGCCGCTGGCGACGTTGGGATTCTGATCGTAGATGTTCGCCTCGTAGGCAACGGCGGTGCCAACCTTGTTTGGATCGGTAATACGAAAGAAAATGCCGCTGTTCGTTGTGGTGTCCGCCCAGAATTCGGCGTAGATCTGGAAATCCCTGTAGGACTCCTTGGTGACGAGGTGTCCACCCTTGCCCTTGTCAGCCACGATGGCGCCGCCTTCCGCGCGCCAGTTGGCATCTCCGATGCGGTTGAAGTTGTCGAGGCCCTTGTCCCCATCGATCAGCGTGACCCATCCCGCGGACGGCTGCCGGTGCCCGCACCCCGAAACCATCAGAGCCGCAACGAGCAGCCCGGCCGCAACTGCGAACAGTCGTTTCATTGTTGTCTCCCCTTTGTTTACGATGGCGGGGTAAATCATAAACCTTTCGGCTGCGTACTGAACTCTCATGCAGATACCGCGACCTGGGGCACGAGTAGCCGCCGCCCTCCTGGCGCTGGCCGCAGGCGGGGCATTCGGCCAGGGTTTTCCCACGAAACCCATCCGCATCGTCACTTCCGAACCTGGCAGCGGCACCGATCTCGTCGCGCGGCTCACGGCACAGGGCCTCACCGACAGCCTGGGCAGACCGGTGATCGTGGAAAACCGCGGCGGCATGCTGTCGGGCGACGTGGTCCTGAGGGCGGCGCCGGATGGCCACACCCTGCTCCTCGCCGGAACTTCCCTCTGGCTCGCGCCGTTCATGCGCGAGAACGTGAGCTACGATCCCCTCAGGGATTTTCTGCCGATAACGCTCGCGGGCAGCTCGCCGAACGTGCTGGTGATCCACCCCTCGCTGCCGGTGAAATCGGTCAGGGACCTGATCGCGCTGGCGCGCTCGAGACCGGGAGAGCTCAACTACGGCTCAGGCTCGACCGGCGCTCCGACCCACCTGGCGGCGGAGTTGTTCAAGGCCATGGCGGGCGTCGATATCGTGCGCGTGCCCTACAAGGGAACCGGGCCGGCGATCAACGCCCTGATAGCCGGGCAGGTACAGGTGATGTTCGTCTCCGCGACGACGGCTGTGCCGCTCGTCGTCTCGGGCAGGCTGAACGCCCTCGCAGTGGCCACGGCGCGGCCATCCGCGCTCGCGCCCGGTCTGCCCACGCTGACGGCCAGTGGCCTGCCGGGCTACGAGGCCACTTCGCTGTTCGCCGTGTTCGCCCCCGTCAGGACGCCAGCCGCGATCATCCAGCAACTGAACCAGGAAATCGTGCGCGTGCTCGGCAAGGCGGAGGTGAAGGAGCGTCTGCTCAAGTCGGGCGTGGAAGCCGTCGGCAGTTCCCCGGAAGAGCTCGGCGCGACGATCAAATCCGACATGACCCGTTGGGGCAGGCTGATAAAGGCCGCCGGCATCCGTCACGAATGAGCCGCGGGAGCTGCAATGAGGGCGCTCAGATTTTCCCGCCCACGCGCAGGCTCAACCCGACCAGCAGGCCGACGTTGGTCCACAGCAGGTACGCCAGCGCAGGCTGCAGCAGGATTGGATTGAAGGCATAGGTCAGCACCGGTGCTCGTCTATCGCTAGTGCCTGTCGCCTGGCCGCGACAGTTTTTTGGTTCGGAAGCAAGGGACCTGGCATGTTCATTGCCTGCCCTTCGTCGCTTCCGCAGAGCGCGCAGCGCACGCCCGTGAAACTCGCGCCGCATTTAGGGAGACAAACCTGATGCCGCAAAGTGATTTCGGCGCGACTGTCACTACCTTTAGGACGTGCACATCAAACCTTACATAGATGCCCCATTGCCGGCGCTGGACGCGCTGCAGGCGCCGCTGCGCGATGCCCCGCGGCACCTGGTCACGTTCCACTCGGGATATCCGTACGCGCATGCCGCCGAGCGCCTGCATCGCCAAGCCCTTGCCACCGGCTGGTTTACGGACGTTCACGTCCTTCACCCGGGGAACCGCCATCCGGCAATGGAATCGTTCCTGAAGGACCACGGAGAGTTCATTCGCCGCAACTCCCGTGGCTACGGCTACTGGCGCTGGAAGCCGCTGTTGATGAAGGCCATGCTCGAGGGCCTTCCGGAGGGCGCTCTGCTCTACTACATGGACGCCGGCTGCGAGCTCTCGACCTTCGGATCGGCGCGGTTCGCGACTCTTGACCGGGAGCTGGCCGCTCGCGACGTGCTGTGCTTCCAGACGGGATTTCGCGAGCTCGAATGGTGCAAGCGCGAAGCGGTGGAAGCGGTCCTCGGCGGATGGAGCGAGGCCGCCATGTCGTGTCCCCAGATCGAAGCCACGTGGTTCGGCCTGCGCAACGTCGCACCGGTGCGCGCGTTTATCGCTGAATGGGCATCGTGGGCGGCTGAAGGCGAGCTCATTACCGATACACACGATCCGTCGCGCCAGCATGCGGCCTTCCGGGAGCACCGGCACGACCAGGCTCTGTGGAGCCTGGTCGTGAAAAAGCATGGATTCCGCCCTCTGCCGCAGGAGCATTGCTTCGAGCGATGGCTCTACGTGCGGGATTCCTGGGTGCTTCTCGCGCCGGTGCACGCCTTGCGCTCGCGCAGACGGCGCTCGGTCCTGGACGGCATCGTCGCGGCGTCCAGCGAGAGCGATATCCGGCGCAATCTCCGCTCGCCGTCGATGCGGCTCAAGGGGCTCCTCGCCGTATCGCGCGTGAAAATTCGAATGATCTACATGCTGGGCCGGATGCTCGCGAGCCTGCGGACCAGGCGGGCGGCGGCCCACCTGGCATTGATCGTCGGCGTGATTTTCGCGCTCGCCGGCAACGCCGATGCGGCGACGCTGGTCGTGAATCAGGCGCACCCGCGCGCCAGCGACTCGGGTCCTGCGAGCGAATCGCAGCCGCTCGCCACCATAGGAGCCGCGATGAAACAGCTCAATCCGGGCGATCGCGTCCACATCGCGGCGGGTACATACCGCGAGCCGATCCTGTTCCCGGCGCGGAAATGGGCGGGCGCGGCGGAAACCGTGATCGAGGGCGATCCGAAGGGGCGCACCCTGATCAAGGGGTCAGCCGTCGTAAGCGACTGGAAGCGGGTTGGAGCCGGACGGTTCGTCGCGCCCATCAGCTACGAGCCGCAGCAGGTGTTCGTGGACGGCGAGCCGCTGCAGCAGGTCGGGGGCACTATCTTCGGCGGGTACCCGGACGTGCCCAAGCACCCGCTGGCCCACCTTTTCGCGGGGAAGGCCGGCGGTATCTGGCCGGCGCGCGTTGCCGGCAACAGGGACGGCATGCCGGCCAACAGCTTTCACTACGACAAGAGCCAGGGCGACGTGATGATACGCGTCGCCCACGACGCGCTCGATGGCCGGGTGGTGGAGGTGGCGGCCCTGCCGCGCCTGCTCCTCGCGGAAGGCGTCGAGCGGGTGACCGTGAGGAATCTCGCCTTCGAGCACTCGAACACTACGACGACAACGCGCGGCGGCGCCGTGCAGCTCGACGGCAGGAACGTGCGCATCGAGCGCGTCACGATACGCCGCGCCGACGGTCCGTGCCTGGGCTTGAACGGCCACGATCACCAGGTCCTGTCGAGCACCTTCGCGGAGTGCGGCCAGATGGGAATGGGCGGGAGAGGATCGGGCTGGCGGATCGACGACGTGACCGTCAGCCGCAACAATACGCGCGGCTTCAACAAGTGGTGGGAGGCGGGCGGCGCGAAATTCGTGGGCGACGGCGGACTGAATAATTCGACCGTCTCGCGCTTCAAGGCGATCGACAACCGCGGAGACGGGCTGTGGTTCGACTGGAAGAACCGCAACAACCGGGTCACTGATTCCGTGTTCGCCTCCAACAGCGGCTTCGGCCTGCACGTGGAGATCGGCGAGGGGTTCGTCCTCGACAACAATACGGTCGTGGGAAACCGGCAGCGCGGCATCTACCTGCGACAGACGTCCTCGAGCACGGTCGCCTTCAACTTCGTGAGCACCAACGGCATGGACGGCATCGCGATCGTCGACGAGGGGGAGCGCGATCCGAAAGGCGAAATGGACTTCTCCGTCCGCAACAACTGGGTCGTCGGCAACGTCCTCGCCTGGAACCAGAACGCCCTCACCATGCCCGAGCCGCTCGCCGACAACCGCTCGGACGGCAATGTGATTGTGGGCGACTGGCACGCGGTCCAGGTGCGGATCGGATGGAAGCGCACGATCAAGAGGCCGGATTGGATCGCCGAGGCGCTCGATACCAACAGCGAATGGCGCGACCTGCCGAAGACCCAGCGTCCCGATCCCGCCACCGTCCAGGTCCTTGAAAGTCAGATGGCGTGGTATCGCGAGCTGCGCCCGGAGCTGCGCGCGCTGCCCGGTCCGCTGCTCGCTTCCCTGGCTCAGCGCGAGCCGGCCCTGGCCGGCCGCACCGGGTCTCTGCCGGGTCCCGGTCCCGCCCCGACAGCGAAGCCCGGACGCTGACGCCACGTTGACGGTTGTCCGGCCGCTATCCAGGCGAGAGCGCATATGACCGCCGTCGCGGTCCAGTACACGTACGCGAGGCTTCCCTGGTTCAGAACGGGATTGAAAGCCATCACCGGTATGCCGGTCACGACGATGAGAAAATACATCGCCAGATGCGGCCGCAGGGCGCTGGATTCCGGCGATCCCTGACGGCCGGGCGACCCCGTGCGGCGCAGCGTGCGCCAGCCGAGCACGATCAAGGACATCAGCCCTAGCGCAAAGGGAATGGCGGCAAGGAGGCCGCCGTTGGCCAGGATGTCGAGCAGGTCATTGTGCGTCGGCAAGTTCTGGGTGGTCGAGTTCACGCGGTACAGGTCGAAGTAGTCGACGGCAGATCCGGTAAACGCCCTGCCCCAAACCCAGGAATCGAGGAAGCGCTGCCAGACCATCTGGTACATGTGCTGCCGGTAAACGACGTTGCCGTCCGGCAGCAGCGACCTCGTGGATTCGTAGATGACGACCGCGGCCGTCACGCACAGGAGCGCTCCCAACGCCCCGAGGTAGAGGCGCAGGGTAGCCCTCAACCGGTCGGAGTCGTGCGCCAGGCGGGTGGCGAGACCGTCGATGAATACCCACGCGAGGACCATCAACACGACGAGATGGCCGGTCAGCCGATTCTGGGCAACGGTGCCCACGATCATGAGCACCACGCCCGCGACGCGGAAGCTCAGGTGCCGCGCGGCGAGGAGGGGAAAACCGGCTGCCACCAGCACGAGGTACTCCACCGAGTGGAAAATCAACTCGCCAAACTGCACGGCGTTCATGATCACGGCGAGTACCGAGATCGCGACGAACACGGCGGTGATGGCGCGAATCATCGCCAGCGGCGCCGACGACGTCCGGATGAGCCACAGGTTCGCGGGGCCGCCCAGGATCACGGTAGCGCCCATCGCGAAGTAGGTGCTCGTGACCCCGTCGACGAATTTTCCGTAGAAGCTGCCGGCCAGCACGAACAGCGCGAACAACGTCAGGCCCATGTAGGTACGCAGGGCCGCTCCGGCTTCATCCATGGCTTGCGGCCTGAAGATCATGCGTCCGGCCACACTGAGCAGCAGCGCGGCGACGGCCGCCGCCATCGGAAGGTGGCGCAGCACCGGATGCCGCCAGAGGTCGAGCGAAAACGGGTCTATGCCCCAGAACGCCGCGCACCCGACGGCTGCGACCACGCAGCCATCGGTGAAATCGACGCTGGAAACGGGACGGCGCATGCCGACGGCGCGCTCAGGCATGATCGCGCACCCTCTCCGGTAGCGTCGCGGGCTGCCACAGCCGGCCGACAACGTCGCGCCACGTCATGCCGCGCGCGCGCTCGAGCGCCGCGGCCGATTTCGCGGCGTGCAGCCGCGGCGACGCCATCAGGCCCGATACAGCATCGGCCAGCGCGGCAACGACTTCTTGCTCGCTGCGGCCTGCGGTGGCGACCACCATGCTGGCGTCGACGCCCGCTACGGCCGAAGGACCGCCCACGTCAAGGCAGATGACCGGCAGCCCCTGCGCCATCCCCTCCAGCACCGCGTTGCCACTCGAATCGTGGAGGCTCGGAAACAACAGGGCATGATGCGCCCGGTAGATCGCGGGCAATTCGTGCTGTGCCTTCCATCCCATCCAGTCGAGCCGGTCGCACACGCCGAGGGCTCGTGCCATCTCCTGCCACGCCTGCAGCCGGGGACCGCTGCCCACCAGGCTCAGCGTCACGGCCACGCCGTTCTCACGCAACCGCGCCAGCGCGCGGATGCCCAGCGCGATACCCTTCAGGTTGATGAACCGGCCGACATAGAGCAGGCGGAACGTGCCGCCCGTCCACGCCGACGGACTCCCGGCGATCGTCGCGGAGGGCAAGCCGACTTCGAGGAAGCAGCGGGCGCGGCCGCGCGCCGCGGCGGGCAGGACTGCCAGCGTGTCCGGTGTCTTGGCGAGCACGGTCGTGGCGCGCCGGTAGGTATCGGCCACGAGCGGATCGTGCACCATGACGCGATTCGCGGCGTCGCGCAGCCATTCCCACAAGCGCTCCCTGCGCGAATACACGCCGCGCAGGCGCGGCGGGGTACGCTCGCCCCCGCCGACTGGTCCCAGCACGAAAGGAATGCCCAGCCGTCCCATCAGGCTGGGCTGACGAAACACGCCGAACGTCAGGTGCTGCACGGCGTCGAAGCGAAGCTCTTCGTGCGCCCGGCGCGCGACGCGCAATGCCCCGATCTGCCACAGATAGTAGTAGACCTGCACCCCTCGCCCGCCGCGCTTCCACCAGGCCACCCAGCGCGGCAGATCGAAATAGAGGAAGTTGGGTCGCAAGACGCTGTCGAGCGTTTCGAGCGCGCGCTCGATCCGCTGCCGATTGTTGGCGCGGGTCAGCACCCAGACCTCATGCCCCAGGGCCGCGAGCTCCACGGCCCAGTTCCAGCCGACGCCGGGCTCCGAGCCCGTGTCCGGCTCGCACGCGTAGGCGGAAAGCAGCAGCCTCATTTGAGCGGCACGCTCATCGGTTCGGGACTCTTCGCGTCCCGGGCGATGCAGCAGACGAGCCAGGCGAGAGAAACGGCTCCGCCCAGCACGATGCTCCATGCGATTCCGACAGGTCCGAAGGCGCGCGCCATGACGGAAGCGGCGACGATCGAAACGGTGGCGCCCGCCAGGGAGGACCAGGCAATGGGTCGTGTCTGCTGGCGCGCGCGCAGGTGGTAAAGCGCGATCTTCGTCGCGAAAACGAGCGCGATGCCCAGGCTGTGCACGTACAGAATGCTCGCGTAGGGCGCGTACGCGTGCCCGAGAAACAGCTCGACGATGCCACGGGCAAAGACGGCGATCGGTATCAGCAGCAGCGCCGCACCCGCCATCAGAGCAGTACCGGCGCGAAGAGCATAACGCCTGAGCGCCGGGTCGCCGCCCTTGCGGTAGACCTCCGCGAAGCGGAAAGAGAGCGTGTTGTCGAGCGTGGTCGCGATGGGATTGATGAAGCCGGCCAGGCTGATGATGGATCGATACGCGCCGACTCCGGAAGTTCCCACCCAGGGCAGCACCAGGTAGACGATCCCCTGCGAGCCCAGCCACTGGGCCTGGAACGACACGACGAAATCCCTCGCAGCCCGCCAATGCCGCGCCGCAAACGCCCGCGCGCCCGCCAAACGAAGGGGCACGGCCAGCCGGTAGATGCCCCAGGCACAGGCGACGACGCTGGCACCCGCCCATAGCGCCACCGCGACGTCCAGCGTCAGCCAGTCGTAACCCGCGGCAACCGCCGTCCCGACGAGCACCGGCAGGTACGTCAAGGCGTCGAGCTGCAACAGCAATGGACCATCGCGATTGAAAAAGCAAAGGCGCCTGCACCATTCCAGCAGCGGCAGCCCGAACGACGAGACGGCGAGGCTCGCCACGGTGAGCACGGAAATGCCCGGCGTTCCGGCGTGGAGAAAGATCGCCATGGCTACGGCGATCAGCACAGCCAGGCCCGCGCCCAGGACCAGTTGCGCGGCAAAGCCGCTTTCGATCATGCGGCGCTCCTCGCCGGCATCGCGCGCGTGCGGCGCCGCGGTAACGAGCGGGTTGCCGACCATCGATACGCTGATGCTCACGAAATACTGCTGCGCCACGGTGATGAGCGCATAGATCCCGAAACCGGAGGGTCCGAGCGCGCGCGCGAGCAGGATTGCGATCGCCAGGTTGCAGCCGCTCACCACCGCCTGGTCGCCAAGCACCCATCGCAGGTGATGCCCGCGCGCCAGCAATCGTTTCACGCGCTCCATCATGGGCTGCCGCCGATGGGTTGCCCGCTGGTGGAACTCGCGCGCGAAATGGGGGTCGGTAAAAAATGGCACCCGACGGCCGGCTGGTCCGCGTGGAATCTCCCTTGAGCGGTCTGCCACCGGAGAAAGTCCGCGATCTCTCCAGGACGTTCCTGCTCGATCAGCTCGAGTCGTACCACGGCGCCCGTCCTCCGGACGGCGCGGTCGAGGGCGATTACTCGCTGTGGCGCTGCCGGGAAACGGGCCTGGAGTTCGCGTGGCCGATGCTGGCGGGGAACGTCGCGCTGTACGAATGGCTCAGCAGCTTCGCCAGCTACTACCCCGAGGCCCGCTGGGAGTACGGGGAAGTCCGGCGCCTCGTCGAAGCGCGCGACGCCGGGACGGAACGAACGAAGGTCCTCGACGTGGGTTGCGGCAAGGGCAACTTCCTCGCGAAGCTCGACTTCCTTCCGGCCGACCTGCGCTACGGCCTCGATCTCAACGAGCCGGGCGTCGCAGCGTGCCGCCAGCGGGGATTCCAAGCATTCTGCGGCACGATCGAGGACGCGCTCGAAGCGCGCTTCGTGCGGCCGTCGGAATTTTCGGCAGTGACGTCCTTCCACTGCCTCGAGCACGTCGATGCTCCGGTCGAATTCGTCCGGGCGCTCGCCGCACTGGCGGCGCCGGACGGAAGGGTGTTTGTGAGCACGCCCTACTCCCCCATGTCGTTCGAATCCGACTGGTTCGACGTGCTCAATCACCCGCCGCATCACCTGACGCGCTGGAACGCGGAGTCCTATCGGCGGCTCGCCGCCATGCTCGGCCTGAAGATGCGTTGCTTTTTCCCCCCGTCCGCGGTGTTGAAACAGGCCTTGATGACGTTCCGTCTCCTGCAATACGGTCCGCACCGCAGAGTCCGCGCAACGACGCTCCTGCGCGACATGGTGCGGCGGTTTCCGGTGCTGCTGCGAGCGCTCCGCTCGCAACTGGAGCGGGGACGAGGAAACGGCGGAGAGAGTGGCGGCGTGACCGCAGACGTCGTTCTGGTCGAGCTGACGGCGCGCTGAATCCGCGTCAACGCGGCAGCCGCCACAGGCGTTATTACCGCGGTCCCCCGCAACACCACGATCCTCGGGCGAACAGAGATCGCCGAGGGCCGCGACGAGATAGAGGACATCCCGGGAATGCGGGTCTGGACCGACGACTTCAACAACCTCTTCCGGATATTGAAGTAAGGGAACAGGCCAGGAATCCCTGGCCGCGGACGCGGTCGAACGGGCTGGCCCCTGCCCTGACGGCCCTGTCTCATGATGCGCAAGCTGTGCCTCCTGGCCTACTACGGAATCGCCCGTTTCCTCCCGACCCAGCCGGTGCCGGGTTGGCGCCTCGGATACTGGCTGCGCCGCAAGCTGGTCAAGCGGATTTTCCGGTTCTGCGGCGACAACGTGCTCATCAAGCACGGCGCCTACTTCGGCGACGGGAGCGAGGTTCGCCTCGGGCACAATGCCCAGATCGGCCATAACGCGCGCCTCGATCACGACGTCACGATCGGGAACGACGTCGTGATGGGCCCTGATGTCGTGTTGATGTCGGCTTCCCATGCTTTCGATGATCTGTCACGGCCCATCAATCAGCAGGGCGCGCTGCCGCGGCGCCCGATCGTGATCGGAAACGACGTGTGGCTGGGAACGCGCGTAATCGTCCTACCCGGCGTCCGCATCGGCGACGGGGCGGTCATCGGCGCCGGCAGCGTCGTAACGCGGGATGTGCCCGCCCGGGCCATCGTCGCGGGCGCTCCGGCGCGCCTCATCAGAGAGCGCGGCGCGCGGCCGGCGGTGGCGGACAAGGTCATCGACCTGGATTCGGCGCGGCGCTGAAGGCGCCCTGTTTGCGTTGCCGCTTGCGTGGCGAATGTCGTCATATCTTCACGCGGTTGGTCAGGCGGTCAGCCGCAAGCGGGCCGGCGTCGCATCATCGGCCGCCTTCGGGTCGTCGCCGGCGCCGTCCACGTCACGTCGGCGCACGAGGCGGTTGACTCCGACGACCGTGCAGCCGGCGGACACATCGCGGGTAACAACCGCGTTGGCGCCGATCACCGCGCCTCTTCCGACGCGTATTCCTCCGAGGACCTTCGCGCCGGCGCCGATGTACACGTCGTCCTCGATCACTGGCGCGAGATTCTGCCCGGGGTCCTTCCCGCCGATGGTCACCTGCTGCAGGACGGTGACGCGGCTGCCGATAACGGCGCGCGAATGGATGACGATGCCGTAGGGGTGTGGGATCCGGATCGGCGAGCGCATGTGGCAATAGATGTCGCTGTTGAACGCGATGCGGAACAGCTTGCTCAGCACCGGCACGCGGTGGCGGCAGAAGAACAGCAGGAGACGCGCGGAGAGCGGATTCTCGTACCCGCGCAGCTCGGGGTGACGCGCCTCGAGGCGCTGCTCCATCAGATCCAGCACCGCCTTTTCGGCGTCGGCCGCTACGTCGTCGAGCGGGCGCGACGCATCCACGATGGCCGCGTCCGGAAAGCGCTCGACGAGGCGCAGGTAGTCCCTGCGCTGGCGCGCGGATTCCGCCGCCGGCATTTCCGGCTTCCTCGCCTGCAGCACCTCCGGCGGAGCGTCGAGCAGGACCCACAGGTCCGGCCCGGGAACGAGCCGCGACGCGCGGCGCGCAAGCGCCATCGGCCCGCCGTAACGGAACCGCAGCGGATCGATCAGGAGGTCCTGGTAGTAGCGGTCGAAAGCGACCAGCGTGGAGCAGACCGTCAGCGGCCGCACCCGAAAGGCATATCCCGCCGTGTAGTCAAGGAGGAGCCACGCGAGCTTTGCGAGCGAGAGCACCACGCCACGCGGCGGCTTCGCATGCGGGTCGGTGACCGGCACACCCGCCCGCGGGCGGCCGAGCAGCGAAGGGCGCAGGTGCAGGCGCGCCGTGCCGCGGAACGCGGGGACGAGATCGGTGAGCAGGCGTTCGATGACCACGCTCTTCCCGCTGCCGTCGGGGCCGAGCACTGCGAGCGTAAGCCCGGTAGGACGCAACACGCGGGCGATGTGGCGGCGCAGTTCCCCGAACAGGCCAGCGAGCGTGCGCGGCGCCGCACGGCGCAGAGCCCGCCGCAGGCGCGGCATGGCGGCGCGCACCGCCGACCAGTCGTTGTTGCCCGCCGCCAACGCTATCGACTCGGCGTCCTCCGTGCGCTCCCAGAACCGGCGGACGTGCCGCCACGCGCGCGCCGGGTCGGCATGCCACTGCGCCGAAAGGTAATCGCCGTGGACGTCGTCGAGCTCCCCCTTGTCCACCTTCTTGACCAGGTAGTAGATGAAAGCCACGTGGGCCGGCGGCACGCAATAAACGGCGCCGCATGCGGAGCGGGCGGGCTCGCGCTCCTCGAGCAGCTCGTCCGCCGCCAGGAGAAGCCGTCCGTGACGCAGGTAATGGCTGCACACGTCCACCGCGAGAAATCGGGCCGCACCCGACTCTGCAGCCCAGGAGAGAACGAAGTACACGGCCGTATGCTCGTGCCGTATCAGCTGCACGAGGCGTACGTCGCGCTCGCGGCAGAAGCGCGCGATCGTCTCCGGGACTTCGCGGAAGCTCTCGTGGCGCACGGCGATGTCGAGATCGCTCCGGATCGAGGCCGGATAGTCGCGCGCGTCCCCCAGCACGCAGTAAGCCAGCCCGTCGCGCTCGAGAAACTCGAACAGCGCCCGCGCTACGTCATCGCGCCCGTTGGTATGCATGCGGCGAGCCTCGCTTCCTCAGGAGCCAGCAGGCCCAGGCGGGCGTAGACCGCTGCCTGCGCGTGTCGGGCTGCAGGGGCCGCTCAAGTAGTCGGGCGTCACACCTGCTCCACGGCAGCGGCGTTGAAGACATCGTGGGCCAGGCACCAGTCATAGGTGAGCCGGATCCCCTCTTCCAGGGTATGGCGCGGCTCCCATCCCAGCGCCCGGACGCGCGAGATGTCGAGCGCCTTGCGCGGCATGCCATCCGGCTTGCCGGCGTCGAAAGTGATCCGGCCACGCAAGCCGACGACCCGCATCACGGTTTCCGCGATCTCACGCACGGTGAGGTCGGCGCCCGTGCCGACGTTGTAGAGCCCTTCCGCCGCCCCGCGCTCCATGAGCAGGACGCACGCGTCGGCCAGGTCGTCGACGTAGAGGAAGTCGCGGCGCGGCTGCCCCGAGCCCCATACCTCCAGCACGGAGTCGCCCGCCTCGCGAGCGGTATGGGCCTTGCGGAGCAGCGCAGGCAGCGCGTGACTGGTGGCAAGATCGAAATTGTCGTGCGGGCCGTAGAGATTGGTCGGCATGACGGAGCCGTAGCGCGTGCCGTACTGCGCGTTGTACGCCTCGCACAGCTTCAGCCCGGCGACCTTCGCCACGGCGTACGGCTCGTTCGTGGGCTCGAAGGGGCCCGTCAGCAGGTACTCCTCCTTGATCGGCTGCGGGCAATCCCGCGGGTAGACGCAGCTCGATCCCAGGAACAGCAGGTGGTCCACGCCCGCCTCCAGCGCGGCGTGGATGACGTTCGCCTGGATCGCGAGGTTCTCGTAGATGAAATCGCCGCGATAAGTATTGTTGGCGAGGATGCCCCCCACCTTCGCGGCCGCAAGGAAGACGTACTCGGGCTCGCAATCCACCATGAAGCGTCGGACGGCAGCCTGGTCGGTCAGGTCGAGTTCCTGGCGGGTGCGGGTGACGACCTCCCGGTAACCTGCCGCGCGCAGGCGCCGCACGATGGCCGAGCCCACCATCCCGCGATGCCCGGCGACGTAGATGCGATCCTGCGGGCGGACTGCGTCACTCATGGGCTTCGAGCACGGGGTAGCCATGCTCCCTCACCAGCGTATCGCGCCGGGCCGCGGCGTAATCCTCGAGCATCATCTCGGCGACGAGCTCCTTGAAGGACGTGCGCGGGCGCCAGCCGAGCTGGCGGCGCGCCTTCTCCGGGTCGCCGAGCAGCGTTTCGACTTCTGTCGGGCGGTAGTAGCGGGGATCGACGCGAACGATGGTCTGGCCGGCGGACATCCCGGGGGAGCTCTCCCCGGCCGCCGCCACGACGCCCACCTCGTCCACGCCCTCGCCTTCCCAGCTGATCGTCACGCCGAGCTCAGCAGCCGCGGCGTCCACGAACTCGCGCACCGAGTACTGCTCGCCGGTCGCGATGACGTAGTCCTCCGGCTCGTCCTGCTGCAGCATGAGCCATTGCATCTGCACGTAGTCGCGCGCGTGCCCCCAGTCGCGCCGCGCGTCCAGGTTGCCGAGGTACAGGCACTCCTGCAGGCCGAGGCTGATGCGCGCCAGCGCCCGCGTCACCTTGCGCGTGACGAAGGTCTCGCCGCGCTTCGGCGACTCGTGGTTGAACAGTATGCCGTTGCACGCATACAGACCGTACGCCTCGCGGTAGTTGATCGTGATCCAGTAGGCGTAGAGCTTGGCCACCGCGTACGGGCTCCGGGGATAGAAGGGAGTCGTCTCGCGCTGCGGGGTCTCGCGCACCTTGCCGAACAGCTCGGAGGTGGAAGCCTGGTAATAGCGCGTCCTGCGCTCCATGCCGAGAATGCGTATCGCCTCCAGGATGCGCAGCGCGCCGAGCCCGTCCGAGTTCGCCGTGTACTCGGGCTCCTCGAACGACACCGCGACGTGGCTCTGCGCGGCCAGGTTGTAGATTTCGTCCGGCTGGACGACCTGGATCGCGCGCACGAGGCTGCTCGTGTCCGTGAGATCGCCGTAGTGGAGGATGAAGCGCCGCGATTTCCGCTCCGGGGGCTCGTACAGATGGTCGATGCGCCCGGTGTTGAAGAGCGAGGCGCGGCGCTTGATGCCGTGCACCTCGTAGTCCTTCTCGAGCAGAAACGCCGCGAGGTAGGCCCCGTCCTGTCCGGTCACGCCCGTGATGAGCGCCTTCTTGCGCATGATGATGACGTCCGTCCGTTCAAAAGGCGTTGACGATGGCGCCGATCACGGGCGCCCCGCAGTTGGCGAGCGACTGTCGCAGGGACTCGAGTTCCGCCATGCGCGTGCGGTCCTTGCGCGCGACCATGAGCACGCCGTCGGCCCGCGCCGCGACCGCCTTCACATCCGAGCCACGCTCCCCCGAAGGCGTGTCGATGACGATGGCAGTGAAATGGCGGCGCGCTTCGCCGACCAGGCGCGGAAACTCGGGGCGGGAGAGGAGCTCCAGCGGATTGGGCGGCGCGGCGCCCGCGGAGAGCACCGCGAGGGTGTCGAAGTAGGAAACGCGCTCGGCCGCATCTATGCCAACGCGGCCCGTGAGCGCGTGCGCGATACCGAGGGGACCGGACAATCCGAACACCCGGTGCTGCCGCGGCGAGCGCAGGTCGGCGTCTATCAGCAGCGTTTGCTCACCGAGCTGGGCGAACGCCACGGCGAGGTTCGCCGCGACGTAGCTCCGTCCTTCGCGCGGGCCCGGGCTGACGATGGCCAGCACCTTGTGCTCCGGGCCGATCCACTGCAGCAGCAGCTGGGTGCGCACGTCGCGAAAGGCTTCCGCCTGGGCGGAGAACGGGTCGTGAGCGACGACGAGCTCCGGTCCCAGGGCCGCCTGTTTGCGGTTGACGTATGGATAGTTGAACTGGACGGACAGGGCGCGCTGCACGTCCTCGTCCTTGACCAGCCTCAACCGGCGTGCGGCCTCTCCGAAGCGCAAGCCTTTCTCGCGGTGCAGCGCGAAGATCCGGCCGACATCGTCCTGCTTCAACGTGCCCAGGTCCACGAGGATCCGGCCGATAGTGCGGTCTTCCGTCGCTCCCGCCACGGGCTCGAGCCGGGGCGCATCCACGAATTCACAAGCGGGTCGATTCATGTCGCATGCTCCTTCATTCCCGGCAATGCCTGAACGGGCGGCGCGGCCGGCAGACGGCGGAAGCGCTTGCGGGCGCTTTGCGGCCCCAGTACCGCCAGCACGGGCATGCCGAGAGACTCGACCAGATCGAGCTCCGAGCGCACCAGCCGGTTGACGGTTTCGAACACCAGCGCGAGACCGATGCCGGCCACGACGCCAACCCCGAGGGCCAGCACGAACAGCAGCGGGACGTTGGGGAACGCCGGCCGCCGCGGCATCGCAGCGGCATCGACGATGGCCCCGTTGGTATTGGAAAGCCGGCTTTCCATGCGCGTCTGGCTCATGCGCTGGGCGGCCGCCAGGTACGACTTCTGCGCGGTGTCCACGTCGCGCATCAACGTCGCCAGCTCGTTGCGGTCCTGCTTCATGCCGAGCACCCGGCCGCGCTGCGCGTTCAAGGCGCCGGCCAGCGCGCCTTCGCGCTGCGGATTGACGGTCTGGCTCGTCAGGTGGCTCTGCGCCGCGGCTTTCATCTCGGTGCCCAGGTCGCCGCGCAGCTTCTCGAGCTCGCTGGAGAAGGCGACATACTGCGGATGATTGGGACCGACGCGCTTCGACATCTCCGCCAGCTTCGCCTCGCGCTCGGCGATGCTCGACTTCAACTGCTGCACCACCGGGCTCGTCGACACCTCCGCCGGCGCCTCGCCGCCACCACCCTTCAGGTAATCGCGCAGTTGCCGCTGCTTCGCCTGGCTTTCATAAGAAAGCGACTGCGCCAACGCCAGCTGCCCCGACAGGTCCGCCAAGCGGGCGGTCTCGACGTCCATGCGCTCGTCCGTGGCCACGATACCCTTCTGCTGCTGAAACTTCGCCAGCTTCGTCTCGGCCTCCTCCAGGGTTTGCTTCAGCTCCCTGGTCTGCTGGTCGAGCCACTGCGTGTTTTCCTTCGCGGGCTCGACCTGGAGCTGTAGCAGCGTCGCGCGGTACGCGTTGACCAGCGCGTTGGCCACGTCGGCGGAGAATTGCGCCTCGGGCGAGGAGTACGTGACGCGGATGATCCGGCTGTCGCGGTTCGCGCTCATTCGCGTGTTGCCGCGCAGGCGATCGGCCATCCACTCCTTCAACGAGCGCGGCGCGTCGTCGGCCTCGTCGTCCGGCAGCAGCCATGCGATCACGCGGCTCACCTGATCGCGGAACTCACCGATCGGACCTCCTCCGATCAGCAGCTCGCGCGCCCGGGGATTCTCCTCGAGCCTCAGGGTTTCGACCGCCTTGAGGGCGACCGCGGGACTCGCCAGTATGTCGATATTGGTCGAGATCGCGTTGTCGATCTTCTCGGATCCGGCCTGCATGGGGCTGGTCGTGGCAAGAACGTCCGCCGATCGGGGATCCACCATCACGCTCGCCGTCGCGTCGTAGCGCTTGGGCAACACCAGCGACAGCACGATGCCGAGCGCGAGCGTCGCCGCCGCCACCCCGAGAATGAGGACCACCCGCGCCCGCAGTATTTGCAGGAACTGTCCGAAGCTCATGCGTGGCCTCCTTCTCGTCCTTGCGGTGTCTTTAGAACAGGCTCTCGGGGACCTTCACCACGTCGTTCGCCTGCAGCCTGTCGTTCAGCTGCGCGGTCAAGGTATTCACGCGCCCGTCCTCGGCTTTGCGGTCCACCCGGATCCCGCGCTGGGTGCCGCGAACGGTGAGGCCGCCGCCGATCGACAGGGCCTGGCTCACGGTCATGTCCGACGCCAGAGGATACGCGCCGGGCTGCCGCACCTCGCCATAGATATAGAACACCGCCGCCGGCGGCACGAAGATGATGTCGTCGTTGCCGAGCCGCAGGTCGCCCGCATCGCCAGCACCCGCGAGCAGCTTCGACACGTCGATCTGACGCTGCTCGGGGCGGCCGTCCTGCGTTTTCCGGGTCACGGTGATCAACTGCGAGCCCTTGGCCGTGATGCCTCCGGCCATCGCCAGCACGTCGGTCACGCCGACAGCCTGGCTGATCGCGTACTTGCCCGGCTTGTTGACTTCGCCCAGCACGGAGATCTGCTGGCTGCGGTAGAGCGTGACGAGAAGATTGACGTGAGGCTTGGGGACGAAGCCCCCGGAGTCGAGGCGCTGCGCGATCGCCTGCTCGGCGGCTGCGCGGGTGAGGCCGCCGAGCGGCACCTCTCCGACCAGGGGAAAACTGATGCTCCCCTTTTGCGAGAGCTCCGTCTCGATAGAAAGATCGGGATTGTTGTAGACCGAGATTTTCACCACGTCGCCGGGCCCGAGGCGGTAGTCGGCGGCGGCGGCCGGCTTCGGCTCCACGAGCGCGGGAGTCACGGCAAGCGGCTTGTCAGCGGGCGGGACCGTCGACGCGGCGGGCCCCCGGGGCGCTTGCGCGCAGGCCGCCAGCAGGCTCCCCAGAACCAATGCGCTTACGAATGCAATGATGCGTGCGATCATGATGGCACCTCCTCCTTCGGAAAACCGTGAGTCCTAGCAGGCGTTGCGACGGCGCAGAACCACGAAAACGGTCCTGAACATAATCCACAGATCGAGCGAGAGCGACCAGTTCTTCAGGTACTCCAGGTCGTGGCGGACGCGCTGCTCCATCTTGCTCACCGTTTCGGTCTCGCCGCGCAGCCCGCATACCTGCGCCCAGCCGGTGATCCCGGGCCGCACCTTGTGGCGCAGCATGTAGCCGCCGATGAGGCGCCGGTACTGCTCGTTGTGGGCGACGGCGTGCGGCCGCGGCCCCACGATGCTCATGCTGCCGGCGAGCACGTTGAAAAACTGCGGCAGCTCGTCGAGCGAGGTCCGCCTGAGGAAGGCGCCGAACGCCGTGACGCGCGCGTCGCCCGGTTTCACCTGCGTGATGTGCTCGCCGTCCTCGCACACCGTCATGGTGCGGAACTTGAGCGTCAGGATCTCCTTGCCGTCGAGGCCGTAGCGCCGCTGCCTGAAGAGGACCGGCCCCGGCGAGCTGTGCTTCACGCCGAGCGCGATGGCCAGCATCACCGGCCAGATGAAAACCAGGATCGCCGTCGCCAGCGCGATGTCGGAAGCGCGCTTCAGGGCGCCGTTGATGCCGAAGAACGGCGTCTCGCAGAGCGCGATCACGGGGATCTCGCCGACGCGATCGACTCGCGCCTGTATCAAATCGAACCCGGGCGTGCGGGGAACCAAATAGACGGAGGCGGTGGTGTCGCGCAGCGCGTCGAGGAGCGCCACGATTCGCGGATCGCGCGACATGGGCAGCGTGATGTACACGACCTGCACCGCGTGCTGCTTCACATAGGAGGCGACGTCCGCGATGCCGCCGAGAATGTCGTCGGGCTTCACACCCGACAGGCGGTCGTGGTAGCGATCGTCGAAATAGCCCCGCACCACGCCGCGGCACGGATCCGCGTTGATCTGCTGCGCCAGCTCGCAGGCCGGGTCGTCCGCGCCGACGATCACCTTGCTGCGGGCTGCGTCACCGGCGCCGACGAGCGAGTGCAGCAGGCGGCGTGCAGCCTCCTGGGCGCCGTGCAGCACGAACGGCGTGACGACGAACCAGGTGAGCATCAACCGGCGCGAGTAGAGCTCGGAGAACTTGGTGACGAAACCGAGGAAGAGGAGCACGGCGACCACGGCGGCCCAGTCCGCGATCACCCCGCGGCTCGGCAGGAGGAACGTGCCGCCGTTCGCCAGCGGCAATTCGCCGAAGATGCGGCCCGCCACGGCGAATACGACGATCCCCAGCACCGTGTAGCGCCACGAATAGGGCTCGCCGTATGCGAGCAGGCACAGCATCAACACCGCGACGCAAACCGTGGGAGCCAGCAGGAATCGCACCAGCGCCACGAGTGGCAGCTCGGTACCGGCTCGCTCAAATTCCGCGGACAATGCGCTCATCTTTTCCGGTACCGTGATGCGTTGGGGGGGCGACCTCCCCTCCCTGAGCAACAGCTGTACCAGCGATGGGATACATGTGGATCGTCAACTGCTTAGAGC
Organism: Burkholderiales bacterium; assembly: GCA_035649495.1. Lineage (GTDB taxonomy): Bacteria > Pseudomonadota > Gammaproteobacteria > Burkholderiales > SG8-41 > SG8-41. The sequence goes on from DASRJL010000067.1 coordinate 59,511, forward strand.
CGGAGCTGCCTTTTTGCCCGGTCCGCTTTCGTCTGCACGAGACGACAGGGTTTCGGGCTGTCGCGCGCAACACCCGATCGGGCATCACGCGAATGAACAGTCACCATCCGGGGAAAGCCCGGAATGAAGAGTCACCATCCCGGGGAAAGTCTGGGGCGCAACTTCCCGTCGAGGCTTTATAGTTGCGTGACACGCAGAGATTTGGGGGTTCTGTGTCGGCTACACGGCCTCGATCATGCGCTGCGAGACGCTTTCTCGGGTGGACCTTGGTGCCCTGCAGCATCAGATGGAAAAGTCGCTGTCGGGCAACGTTCGTGGGGCAGTAGCCGCGACCTTCCTGATCTTTATGCGGTTTTTTTGTCGCAGAAAAGTGACACGGTGTAGCAGGAAGTATTGCTATAAAACTCAGTAATTTGCGACAGGTATCTCAGTCGGCTTATGATTGTGTGTCGATTGCGGCACGCAAGCATGGTTGCCGGAGCATCTGCGACGCGGGTCCATGGCACAAGAAGAAGGAAAGAACCTGATGAAACAGCAGGTGCGGCAGATGATTCTCTTCGTGGGCATTGCGGCGTGCTGCTCGCCCTCTGTCTCGAGCGCTTTCCAGGCCGTGGATGAAATGCTCTGGCCGGAACGGGGGATTTTCCCCGCATACCCGGCCGAGGAAGCCGACGGCAGGACGGTGCGGTTTTCGGTTTTCTCCGGCCTGCTCCACGACAGCAATCCCTTCCGGCTTTCGGACAGCACGAACCCCGCCACGACGATCGGCTCGAGCAGCAAGTCCGACACTATTTTCCGTTACGGGGCAGGCGTGGACGCCGACCTGCCGATCAGCCGGCAAAAGGTTCAGTTGAACGCGCGTGTCGAGCGGCGCGACTTCGACCGCTTCGATGTCCTGGACCATACCGCGTATCGTCTCGGCGCCGGCTGGAAGTGGGTGGCCGCTCCCGAGTGGAGCGGCGATCTCGGCTACCAGCGGGACCACCGCCTGTCGAGCCTGGCGGACATCCAGGCGCCGATCAGGGACATGATTACCTCGGACTACGTCTACGGCAGCGCCGGCTATCGCCTGGACGCGCGCTGGAGGGTGCGGGGCGCTCTCGACTTCTGGCACCACAACCACAGCGAGCCCACGCGCGCCACGCTCGACAATCGCACCGGCTCCGGCACCATCGGGTTCGACTACATGACGCCGGCCGAGAATTCCGTCGGCGGCCAGTTCAAGTACACCAGGGGCAACTTCCCCAACCAGCAGCCGGTCGGGCCCGTCGTAACCGTCGACAACCAGTTCAAGGAATACGAAACGAGCCTGGTCGCGCATTGGGTGGTAACGGGCAAATCCACGTTCGATGCGCGCGTGGGCTATACGAGCCGCGAGCACGAGCAGGTGCCGCAGCGGGATTTCGGCGGTTGGACGGGCCGGCTCGCGTACGACTGGTTCGTCGCGGCCAAGACGCTGCTCAATTTCGCGGTATGGCGGGAAGTGCATTCGTACGAAGACGTGCAGGCGAGCTATGTCGTGAGCCGCGGCGCAAGCTTCGGTCCGGCATGGGCGCCGACCGACAAGATCGTCCTCCAGGCGCGGCTGCTCTACGACAAACGCAACTACCAAGGCGATCCCGGCTTCGTCGTTACCGGCGCCCCGGAGCGCGAGGATACTTTCAAAGGTATCCGGTTGTCGGCCGGGTGGACGCCGCGGCGCTTCATCGAGCTCGTGGGGTCCGTCGAGCGCGGCGACCGGGATTCGAACGTTGTCGGCAAAGACTACGACTACACCTCCTGGATGGCGAACGCCAGGATCCGCTTCTGAGCGCCCTCAGCCGGCGACGATCGGCACCGCCGCCGTTTTGCGCTTTCTCTCCCAGCTCCAGGCGTGCCCGACGATAGCGTCGAGCCTCACCGCTCGACACTCCGACGCCGATCGCCCGCCATCGAGTCGCCGAGCAGGTAGGTGAGGAACAGCGCGTTGGTGACGAGGTAACGCCGCCACAGGCGCCGCGGCTCCGCGAGCAGGCGGTGCAGCCACTCGAGTCCTGCCTCGCGCATCCAGCGCGGCGCGCGCCGGACGGCGCCCGCGTGAAAGTCGAATGCCGCGCCGACGCCGATCATCACCGCAGGCAGCGCGCCGCGGCGCGCTGCCATCCACTCCTCCTGCGAAGGACAGCCCAACCCGACGAAAACGATACGCGCGCCCGAGCGCTCGACCGCCCGCACGATTGCGGCGTGGTCGTCTCCCGTAAGCTTGCGGAAGGGCGGAGAAAGGCTGCCGGCAAGCTTCAAGCGCGGAAACTCGCGCTCGAGGCGCGCCGCCAGGCGCTCCAGCGTCGCCGCCGTGCCGCCGCACAGGAAAACCGGGACGTCCTCGGCGGCCGCGCGCGCGCAGGTTTTCCACATGAGGTCCGGGCCGGCGATGCGCCGCTGGCGCGGAAAGCCGAGCCGGCGCAGGCACCACGCGACGGGCGCTCCGTCGGGCACGGCAAGGTCGGCGGCGCCAAGGACGCGCGCAAACGCCGGGTCGCGGCGAGCAGTGACGACGGAGTGGGCGTTGCAGAGGCACACGTAGCGCGATTCGCCCGCCCTGGCCCAGTCGAAGATGCGGTCGAGGCACGCCCCCCAATCGACCGCGTCGATGTGCGATCCGAGCACGCTCGCCCCGGTCCTGCCTTCGCTGGGCGCCATGGTTACGCGGCCCTCATTTTCGCCGGGGGTTTCGTCGCGGGCTTCGCGGCGGCGATCGCATCGCGGTAGATCGCCATCATCCGCTCGTAATTCCTGTCGGGCGTGAACTCGTCCTCGTACTTCCTGCGCGCGTTCGTCCCCATGAGGCGCATGGCGCCGGAGTGCGTTTCGGCCCACCCGATGTGCTGCGCGAGATCCTCGGCGGAGCCGGGCCGGAACAGGAGCCCGGTGCACCCGTGGTCCACCAGTTCCAGCAGCGAGCCACGATGGCTCGCGATGATCGGCAGGCCGTTGCCGAAGGCTTCGATCAGCGTACGGGGAAAGTTCTCGTACCAGATGCTCGGCATGACGAGATAGCTGGCGCCGCGCATCCTGGCGTAGATCTCCTCGTGCGAGAGCCAGCCCTGGAGCTTCAACCCGGGATGGTCCCTGACCCTGGCGGCTTCCGGACCGTCGCCGATCACGTCCAGCACGATCCCCGGCAGCAGCTCCAGCGCGGCCATCAGCGTCGCCATGCCTTTTTCGGAGGAGAGCCTCCCCACGTACAGGCCGCCGCTCCGCGGACCGTCGCCCGGATGCGCGATGTCCGCGAAATTCGGTTTCACCGTCACCCGCGAGGCAGGCAGCCCCCCCTCGATGAACTTTCTGCGGCAGAACTCGGTGAGCGCGATGTAGCGCGTCACCTTGTCCCGGAAGGTGCCCAGCGCGCGGTGCACGCCGAGCGTGGCGGCGAGCGCCGCGGACTCCAGGTGCGAGCCGCGGTAGCACTTGCGCACCACGCCGCGCCACGGGACCCGTCCCAGGCAGTCCTCGCACACGTTGTCGTTCTGGAGAAACATCGCCTGCACGCACATGAGTCGGAAATTGTGCAGCGTCTGCACGACCGGCACGCCAGCGCGCGCGGCGGCCCAGTAGATCGAGGACGACACGCGCGCGAACGTGTTGTGGACGTGTATCACGTCGGGGCGAAAAGCGCCGATCAGCCACTGGACGTCCCGCCAGCTCCGGCGCGACCACACCGTCTGCGCGAGCGCGTCGAAAGGCCGCATCCCTTCCAGCTCGTGGTTGTCGCGGATATAGATCTCCACCTCGTGTCCGCGGTTCTTCAAGAGCTCGATTTCGGCGTCCACGACGGCATCCTCGCCGCCCGGCAGGCGGTAGCGGTTGTGCACGAACAGCACGCGCGGCGCTTTCATCGCTTGTTTTCCGGCCACTGGGGAATCGTCTTCTTCGCCTGTATCGCCTCGCGGATTTCGGCCGGTATCTCGAGGGTCTCGGTCCAGGAATGCGCGTCCTGCCCCGACGCGGATTTCCAGCTGTCCAGCCCCTTTCTCAGCGGGTTTTCCTTCGAGCCCCACCCGTGAACGCGGTTGTTGACGTTCATCCAGTCGAACCAGATGCCGGTCATCAGGTTCCTATCCATGCGGAACGCTCTTCTATGAGGCGCAGGTAGCGCGCAATGACGGGGTGCGTGCGCACCAGGCTCCTGCTCGCCACCGTGTAGTGAAGAAGGACATCCAGCAGGTACGCCAGCCCGAGCCCGGAGACGGCGCGCGCGCGCCAGGTGAATTCGGGATAGAGCAGGTCCGCGGCCTTGCGCACCTGCCGGATCGCGTCCCCCAGAAATGCCGCGCCGGGCGCGCGCCGGCTCAACGCGCGCGGCATTATCCGGAAGTTGAAAGCATCGGCGAGCGGGTTTGCTCCCGCCCGCGCATACTCCCAGTCGAAGACGAAGATCCGGTCGCTCTGAACGCGGATATTCCACGGGACGAAATCGCCGTGCCCTATGACGAACGGCCCCATCCAGTCCCTGAGGAGCAGCCGGCAATCGGCGAGCGCCGCCTTGAGCACGGAGCGCTCGCCGGGCATCAGGTGCGGCTCGATGGCGACCAGATTCGATTCGAGAGATTCGCAGCACGGGGAGGTCGCGAAGCTCATCACGTTGCGGTCGACGCGGCCCAGGGCGGCCAGAAACGCCAGGTGAGCGGTGGTGAATTCCCGCGTGCTGGTGGAGCCCTCCGCGAGAGTCGTCACCAGGCAACGGCGGCCGTTGGGCGCGATTTCCTCCGAGAGCAGGCGGGGAATCTGGTTTTCCAGCTCCCGCTGCACCTCGAGCTCCCGCAGCCAGCCCGCCTCCTGGCTGATCTGACGGTCGGCTCCGGGCACCATCGCGATCTTGGCGTTCAAGTAGCCTTCGCCTTCGCCGGAAACCAGCAGCGCGGTTGCCTTGCGGAACGGGCCGGGCGTTCCGATCTGAACGGCGGTATACACCGGCCGCCCGAGCGGGATCTGCCGGGACAGGAAGCCGCGCGGCCCGTCTTCGATCCGGAACTCGGGCACGAGCCCGAGGCCGGGCAGCGCGGCATTCACGCCCAGCAGCGCGCGCGCGTAAGCGGCCTTGGCTCCACCCGGGATGAAATAGGTCAGGCACCGCGACTGCAGGTGGTAGTCGGCAGCCGGCAGCAGCAACGGCCGCTCATCCCGCCCGAAGAGCACTTGCCAGCGGCCGCGCCCGAGCGGCAGCGCCCGCAGCTCCGGGTGGCTCTCGGGAGCGAGAATCCCGCGCAGCGATCCGACGACGTTCATCCTGCGGCCTTGTCCGCGGCATGCCGCTCGAGCCACGCCAGATGCGCCGCGGGCGCTCGCGCCCCGTAGCCTCCGGCGCGGGCCTTCGCGGCCACGCGCACGCAGCGCGCGCCCGCCCAGAGCAGCCGCTCCACCAGCGCATGGCTCGCCGCCGGGCCGCTGCGCGTGCGGATGGCGCGGTCCTCGACCCGGCCCTCGGAGCGCCTGCTCCGCGTCTTCTGCTGGTCGTACCAGCGCATGCACGAGAGGTAGCGCGGCATGTGCTCGATCCTGGCGACCGCCGAGAAGCGCTCCCACAGGTCCGCGTCCATCGCAAGATCGAAACGGGGATCGAGGCCGTTCACCGCCCCGTACAGCGAGCTGCGCCAGAACATGGACGGCTGCGGGATGTAATTGTGGTCGTGGAGAAGGACGAACCGGTTGAACCCCATTTCCTTCTTGGCGCGCAGAAAGCGGCCTTCGGCGTCTATCCAGAGCGCGTCGCCATACACCGCCATGGTCTCCGGCCGGGCAACGAAGAATTCGGCGACGGCTTCGAGGGCGCCGGGGAGGAGCAGGTCGTCGGAGCACAGCCAGCCGTGAATCTCGCCCGTTGCGCGCAGGAACCCCTTCACCAGCGCATCGGTCTGCCCGCGGTCGGGCGTGGATTCCCAATGGGCCAGCGCGTGCTCGTAGCGCCGGATGATCGCGACACTGCCGTCGGTCGAGCCGCCGTCGATCACGATGTACTCCAAGCGGGGATAGCGCTGGTCGAGGACCGAGCGCAGCGTCTGCTCCAGGTAGCGTCGCTGCTGAAACGAGCACGTCACCAGGGAAACAACGGGCAGCTGTCGTCCCGGCGCGGGAGACCGTTTCGCGGGCGCAGCTTCCGGGGCGGGCTGCAGCAATGCCGGACAATCTCGTTTCATCTATCCTCCCATTGCCGGCCGATCGCAGTCGAAGACGGGTCGCGACCGGCCTGCCAGCAGTGCGGTCAGCGATATCCGTGCCAAATGCAACAAATCGCACGAAATCAGTCTGTTGACGGGCGGAGGATGGTGCGCTGGACAGGCGGGATGTCGCCGCTGTACGACGCGCGTCGGCGGGAGGACAATAGTGCATTGAATTTCTGCGTGAATCCGGTTTGCCTATCGGCGACAATACTCGTTGCACTTCGATGTCATCCGCCGCGCAGCCGAGCGCGTTGACATCGCTAAAGGGGGGTGAGTGATTCGGGGACTTGCCTGCCGCATCGCGGTTCTGACGCTGCTCGCGTTACTGCCGGCCGCGTGTGCGCCGCTGCAGGAACTGTTCGATCCCCGGGTGCCCGCGGAGTGGCGCGCGCTCGTCGAAGGCATCCGCGGGTTCGAGCAGCGCATCGGCTTCCGCCCCACGGGAAACTTCCTTACTTTCTCGGAGGGGCGGAGCCACTACCCGTTCTGCGGCTACGCGTCGCGCCTGGTTCTTCCCTATTCCTACGAGGATCCCGCGATCCATTGGCGCGATGCGGAGACGAAGGAGGAATGCGCCGGCCTCGGCGCGGACGCCGATATCTACTTCGGCAGAGTGGAAGCAATGGGCGAGATCGGCACCCCGGTCACGCTCTCCATGGTCTCCTCCAGGCTCGACCGCTTCATCTATGTCGTGATCCACGAGGACTGCCACGATCAGTTCGACCTGCCGTACGGCATCGAGGAAGCCCTCTGCAACGTCCTTGCCTACAAGGCGATGGCGGTCTTCGTCGACGAGAAGTTCGGCGCCAACGCGCGGGAGGACCGCGCAACGCGCCGCCATGCCGAGCTGGAATCCCGGCGTACCCGGGCGACGAAGGACTATTACGATCAGCTCGAGCTGCTGTACGCGCGCCACGCGCGCAACGAAGTGTCGGCGGACGGCCTCATGCGGGAGCGCGCCTGGATACTCGCCAAGGCCGGTTGGTCGATGTCGTGGAAGTACGGCCCGTTGAACAACGTCATCATCGCGAGCCACATGACCTACAGCCGTCACTACGCTTTTCTCGAGAGCGTGCTGGACGCGCATCACGGGGATCTCGCGCGCACCGTGGGGTTCTTCCGGCACGTGGACCGGATCAAGCCCTCGCCCGCCGCGGTCATGCAACGGCGCGGAATCGCGTCGGAGAAGAGCGTGGAGTTCATCCGCGCCTACGAGGAAGCGGTGATAGACACGATCCGGAGGGAAGTTGCCGCGTCTCTGCGTAAGTGACGGGGTGCGTCGAGGGGCGGAGCAGGGGCCCCGGTTTGTGGGGATACACCCCGGCCTCGGTCTCCGGAACGGTGGTGCGGGACGGGGTGTGAAGCCGCTGCGTCGCGCGCGTTTCCACTTGCCGGGGCCGCTCGCTGCTCCCGCACCCTGCTGCGCACACCGAGTCGCAGCGGCACCCCCGGTGACGCGCGAAGCGGCCGATATGATGTAGCTCATATCCGTGATGACTGGTCAGAGGCCGCGTCGAGGGAATAACGTACTTTAGGCTAAAGCAGAATCGTCAATCATCAGGGAGAAAATCATGAAAAAACAGGTTGGCATGCTTACCATCGCTGCCCTCGCCACGATGGTCGCGGCAACTCCGTGTTACGCGGCGGAACTGGACCGCACGGTCGCGGATTTCAAGACTCCGGCCGACATCCAGTGGCGCAGAAATGCGGCCGGGACCAATGAAGGCGCGATACTGCACGGGGACCCCAGCAAGCCGGGCCCCTACGTCGCCCGCATCAAGTGGCTGCCCGGTAACATGAGCCGGCCGCATTTCCATCCGAACGACCGCTTCTTCGTGGTAATTTCCGGGACGTGGTGGATGGGCACCGGCCCTGTGTTCGATCCGAACACGACCGTGCCGGTCCCGGCGGGCAGCTACGTCATACACTACGCCAACCAGATCCACTACGACGGCGCGAAGGACGAGGAGTGCGTCATCCAGGTCTGGGGCATGGGCCCGGCGACGTCGACTCCGGCGGAGCGCAAGCCCTGACGGGCCCAGGATTCGGGATTCAGAATCCTGATTGCTGCGCTTCTAAAGCCTAGAGCCTGTTATGCACTTGCGACGATGTGGACGATTTTGTGAAGCATGAGACAGGCGAAGGCGAGGTAGTGGAACCCCGCGAGCGTTTGAGCGAGACGCTCGTAGTCGCGGGCCAAGCGCCGGAATCGGGCGGCCCAGG
>DASRJL010000068.1:0-8196 GCA_035649495.1 Burkholderiales bacterium
TGCTCGTGTCCGACGAGCAGATGGGCGCGATCTATCGCGTGAGCTACAAGAGGTAATGCCTCGACGCGTCGCAGCGCGGCGGATGCAGGCTATCCGCCGCGCCGTCGTTTCCGGCGCCGCCCTCCTCTTCATCGCCGGCGCCGCGTACCCGCAGTCCAGGGGAGATCCCGCGCGCGGAGCGGGGAAAGCACCCGCGTGCGACGCATGCCACGGCACGGCCGAGCGTCCGCCGCTTCCCGGCATGCCCACCCTCGCCGGCCAGCAGGCCGAATTCCTGGTGCTGCAGATGATTCTGCTGCGCGAGGGCCTGCGCGACGTGCCGCAGATGGCGGGGCTGCTGAAGAGCTGGTCGGATCCCGACCTGCAGGACGTCGCCGCGCACTACAGCGCCCGGCAACCGCTCCGTGGCGAAGGCAAGGCCGATTCCCGGCTCAGCGAGCGCGGCGCCGGTCTTGCGAAAAGCATGGGCTGCAACAGCTGCCACGGCGGCGATTTTCGCGGCCAGCAGCACGTGCCGCGCATCGCCGGGCAGCGCGAGGACTATCTTGCCGCTTCGCTGACGGCTTATCGCGACGGCAAACGCACGGGCATCGACACCAGCATGAACGCCGCCATGTACGGCGTGACGGACGCGGACATCCGGGCGCTGGCGCATTACCTCGCACATCAGTAAGAACCCGTCAGGGGTCATGGGTCAGGGGTCAGGGGGTTCCAACACCGTATACAAACCTCCTGACGCTTGACGCCTGACCGCTCTGCGGCGGCGAGGTCGAGGTAGCGGTTGCGCTATCATGGCCCGGTCACCAGAGGGGAGACCGAAATGCACGGAACAATATGGGCGGCGGCGTGCGTCGCCCTCACGCTCGCCGCGACCGGTGCCTGCGCGGCGCAGCAGACCTATCCGAACAAGCCGGTGCGCGTGGTCTTCGCGTTCGCCGCCGGCGGCGCGGGAGACATCATCGGGCGCGCGTACGGCCAGAAGTTCACCGAGAAATTCGGCCAGGCCTGGGTGCTCGACAATCGCGGGGGCGCCGGCTCGACGATAGGCACTGACATCGCGGCAAAGGCCGCGCCCGACGGCTATACCCTGTTCCAGGCCAACATGACGCTGTGCGTGAGCTATGCGGCGTACGCGAAGCTTCCCTACGACCCGGTGCGGGATTTCGTCCCCATCACCACGACGGTCAACGTCACCTCGTTCCTGGCGATCACGCCATCGTTGCCGGTCGGCAACGTGAAAGAGCTGATCGCCTACGTCAAGGCGCGGCCGGGTCAGCTCTCCTACGCCTCCGCCGGCCAGGGCAGCACCTCGCATTTTTCGGCCGAGATGTTCAATCGCATGGCGGGCATCCAGATGGCGCACGTGCCGTACAAGGGCACCGGACCGGCGCTGCCCGATCTCCTCGCGGGCCGCGTCCACCTCATCTTCGAGCCGATCGTCACGATGCTGCCGCACGTGCGCGCCGGGCGCATGAAGGCGCTCGGCGTCACCTCGCTCAAGCGCTCGATCGCCGCGCCGGATATTCCCTCGCTCGCCGAACAGGGAATGGACGGCTACGACGTCGTGCTGTGGTACGGCATGCTCGCGCCCACCGGGACGCCCAGGCCGATCGTCGACAAGCTGCACGCGGCGTTCGTGGAATTCGCCGCCAGTCCGGACATCAAGGAGAAGCTCTCCGGCATCGGCGCCGAGCCCGGCAGCACGAGCCAGGCCGAGTTCGCCGCGATAATCAAGCGCGACCTGGCGCGCTGGAAGAAGGTAGCAGCCGAGGCGGGAATCCGCCTCTAACAGAGACTAGAGACCAGGGACTGGAGACTGGTGAGTCGCTGCCAAGCGCGAGCAGTTGAAGGACGTGCGACTGCTCTAGTCTCTAGTCTCAAGACTCCAGTCCCTGCCGGCCCGCCAGAGGCCGGCCTGTGAGCGCCCCCGCGCGCCTGTCGGCGCTCGCCCCGTTCCACGTCCGCAGCTTCCGTTTCCAGTGGCCCGCCGACATGGCCACGTCGTGGGCGTTCGAGATGGAGACGATCATCCTCGGCTGGTACGTGCTGGTCGAGTCCGGTTCGGTTCTTCTTCTAACGTTCTTCGCCTCCCTGCAGTACACCGGCACCCTGATCGCGCCGATGCTCGGCGTCATGGGCGACCGGCTCGGCCAGCGCAACATGCTCTGCGCAATGCGCGCCGTCTACCTGACGCTCGCGACGACGCTGATGATCCTGGCGTATACGGGAATCCTCACGCCGGCCTACGCCATGGTCATCGCGGGAATCATGGGAATGGTTCGCCCGTCGGACATCGGGATGCGCACGGCGCTGATCGGCGACACCATGCCGGGCACCCAGTTGATGGGGGCGATGAGCATACAGCGCACGACTCAGGACACCGCCAAGATCATGGGTGCGCTCTCGGGAGCGGGACTCGTCGCCATGCTCGGCATGGCGCCCGCCTACACGGTGGTGGCGAGCCTCTACACCATCAGCGTTCTGCTGACGCTGCAAACCGGCCGCGCCCGCCCCGAACGCCATCCTGCGGAGGACACCGCCGGGGTATCCGAGCGTTCCCAGGTTCGCTCGTCCCCATGGCGGGACCTCAAGGAAGGCCTCGCCTACGTCTGGAACACGCCGCTGCTGCGCGCGGTGATGTATCTCGCCTTCCTGCTCAACCTGACGGCGTTTCCGCTGATGATGTCCCTGATGCCGTACGTGGCGAAGGAAATCTACCATGCAGACCAGACGACGCTGGGATATCTCGTCGCTAGCGGGGCTTTCGGCGCCCTGCTGGGATCGATCGCGGCCTCCCGTTACGGCGGCGCCTTCCCGCCGGCGCGCATGATGCTCGTCTTCGCCACCGGCTGGTACGTGATGCTCACGATATTCGCGCACACGCAGCATCCGGGCACGGGCATTCCGATCCTGATGCTCACCGGCTTCTCGTTCAGCCTGTGCCAGATCCCGATGTCGGCGACGCTGCTGCGCAACTCGGAAGAGCGGTTCCGCGGGCGCATCATGGGCGTACGGATGCTCGCCATCTACGGCAACCTGCCGGCGCTGTGGATCGCCGGCCCGCTGATCGCAGGCTACGGCTACCCGTTCCTGGCGACCTTGTACTGCGCGGTGGGCATCGTCTTCATCGGGTTCATCACCGTGCGCTGGCGCGCGCAGTTGTGGCGGCTCGACGCGCCGGCCAACAGGCGGTGATCCACCAAGAAAAGGTGTCAGGAACCTTTACCGATGTCCTGGGCGGCCGCTGGGGTTTATCTCCCGGCGACGCACTCGCTAAAGCCGGCGGAAAGGGTTCCTGACACCCTTTTTACCGCGCGTTGATCAGGGCAACGATCTCCGGGGGGAACAGCGGCGTCCGGGTAATGTGCACGCCGAACGGCGTCAGGGCATCCTCGATCGCGGAGATGATCGCCGCGGGCGCCGGCACCACGCCGCATTCGCCCACGCCCTTCACCCCGATGGGATTCAGCGGGGACGGCGATTCGTGGTGGATGATCTCGACCGGCGGCATGCCGGTCGCGGTGACCAGGAGGTACTCGCCGAAATTGGTGGTGACCGGCTGCCCGTTCTCGTCGAAACCCATCCATTCGTAGAGCGCGTTGCCGATCCCGTGCGCGACGCCGCCTAGTATCTGGCCGTCCACGATCACCGGGTGGAGGATGCGGCCGCAATCGTGCGCGAGGACGTAGCGGAGAATTCGAACCGCTCCCGTCTCGACATCCACTTCCACTTCCGCCACCGCCGAGCCGTTGGCATAGGCCATCTCGTCCAGGACGAAGTACTCGGTGGCTTCCATCCCGGGCTCGACCTCGCCCGGCAGCGCGTATCCCGGCGTGCCGGCGACGGTGTGGGCGACGCGGCCCAAGCCGATTTTCAGGTGGGGCGCGCCCTTCACGCGAACTTGATCGCCCACGATCTCCAGATCCTGCTCCGACACCTTGAGGGCGAGCGCCGCGACCTTGAGCGCCTTGTGACGCACTTTCTTTGCGGCCAGGTGAGCCGAAGACCCCGCGGTCACCGTCTGGCGGCTGTTCGACCCGCCTATCCCCATCGGGATCCCGCCGGTATCGCCGGTCGTCACCGAGATGTTCGTGATGTCGCCCCCCAACTCCTCGGCGACGATCTGCGCGAGCATCGTGCGCGTGCTCTGCCCCATCGCGGTCGCGCCCGAATAGACGAGAACCTTACCCGACGGCCCGATGCGCACGGTAGCGCCTTCGAACGGTCCGCGGCCGGTTCCTTTCACGAAGTTCGCCAGGCCCATGCCGAGATAGCGACCTTCCTTGCGCGCCGCTTCCTGCCGGGCGCGAAATCCATCCCAGCCGGCCCGCGCGCAGGCTTCCTGCTGGCAGCGGGGATAGTCGCCGCTGTCGAGCACCACCTGCATGCCGCCGCGGGTCTTGAGCTGCTTGGTGTAGGGCATCCTGTCCGCGGGAATGAGATTGCGCCGCCGCACTTCCGCGCGGTCGAGCTTCAACTCGCGGGCGACCCGGTCGAGCAGCCGCTCCATGGCGAACGTTCCCTGCGGATGACCGGCGCCGCGCACCGGCGTGACCGGCACCTTGTTGGTCAACGCGAGCTTCACGGCCATGTGGTACGCCGGCACCTCGTACGGCAGCGTGACGGTCTCCGCCGAGTTGGAGCCCAGGTTCACCCCGCGGGCCGTGTACGCGCCGTGATCGTGGATGAACGACCCGCGCACGCCGAGTATGCGCGCGTCGGCGTCCACCGCGATCTCCACCTCCCAGTACTGGTCGCGTTCCTGCGTGGTGGAGATGAAATGCTCGCGGCGGTCCTCTATCCATTTGACGGGACGGCGCGTGATCAGCGCCGCGATGCCCACGACGACGTCCTCGGAATAGCTCACGAGCTTGGGGCCGAAACCGCCGCCCAAATCGGGGGTTGCCACCCGCACCTGGCTCTCGTCGCGGCCCAGCATGTCGACCAGCACCCGCATCAGGGCATGCGGCATCTGCGTGGATGACCACAGCGTCAGCTTGTCCTCGATCGCGTCCTGGATCGCGACGGCGCCCCGGCATTCGATGGAATGGCTGCCCCCGCGGTGCTGCCAGAATGATTCCCGGAATACGTGCCTGGCGCCGGCGAAGGCGCGGTCCACGTCGCCGTAGCCCATGGCGAACTCGGCGAGGAGATTGTGCGGCGCGTCGTTGTGTACCCTGGGGGCCCCCGGTTCGAGCGCGGCGCGGCAATCGACGGCCGCCGGCAGCGGATCGTAGTCCACTGCCACGAGTGCCACCGCATCCTCCGCGATGTAGCGGTCGGCGGCGACCACGATCGCGACCGGCTCGCCGACATGGACCGCTTCGCCGGCGGCGAGCGCCGGGCGGTTTCTCTCCTGCCGGTAACTGGGGCTCGGCAGACCGACGACCAGCCGCTCGTTCTTGAGCCAGGGACGCAGGTCCTCCAGCGTCAGCACCGCCTTCACGCCCTCTAGCGCGAGCGCGGCGCCCTTGTCGATGCCGCGTATCGCCGCATGGGCATGCGGACTGCGCACGAACGCCGCGTGGAGCATGCCGGGCAGGCGGATATCGTCGACGTAGCGGCCCTCTCCCCGCAAGAGCGCAGGATCCTCCAGGCGGGCAACGCTCTCGCCCAGGACCTTCAAGCCGGAGCCGGAGTCAGCCACGCTTGCCTGCCTGCAGGCGTTTTGCGGCATCGAGCGCGGCAGCGACTATGCCCTGGTATCCCGTGCAGCGGCACAGATTCCCCGACAGCGCGACCCGCACCTCTGCTTCCGTCGGGTCCGGATTGTCGCGCAGGAACTCGATCAGCGTCGTCAGGATGCCCGGCGTGCAGAAGCCGCATTGCAGGCCGTGGTTGTCCCGGAACGCCTCCTGCAGCGGATGCAGGTTCGTGCTATCCGGCGCGATACCCTCGACCGTCGTGATCTCGTGTCCGTTCACCTGCACGGCGAGCATCAGGCACGAGCGCACGGAATGGCCGTCGAAGAGCACGGTGCAGGCCCCGCAGACGCCGTGCTCGCAGCCGAGATGCGTGCCGGTCAGCCCAAGCTGCTGGCGCAGGAAGTCCGCCAGCGTATGGCGGGTTTCGACCGTCTCTTCGTAGCGGCGGCCGTTGACCGTGACCGCGATATTTCGTGTCTCTGCCATGCGATACCTGTTTGCTGGAACTTATCTCAAAAACATAAATCAGCCACAGAGGTCACAGAGACGTCCGCCTCCACCTAACATGTCGCTATCGGACTCTGTGTTCTCTGTAGTCAAACCGGGATTGCAACTTACAAACACCTCAGAAGAAGAATCAGCTAAGAAGACCTTGAGACCACCGAAGGGAACCTGGCTTCATCTGTGTTCTCTGTGGCTAAATCGGGGTTTTGAGACCACTTTTAGCGAGTTATGCGGGCATACGCTTGTTCCAGCGCCCGCCTGGCGAGCACCCCCGCCAGTTGCTGGCGATACGCGGCGGGCGCATGCACGTCGCCCGTCGCCTCCAGCTTGCGGCACCGTTCGCAGGCGTCGCGCAGCACTGCGTCCGAAACAACGTTGCCGACCAGCGAGCGCTCGGCTTCCGTCACCCGCACCGGCGCAGGGCCGATACCCCCGATCGTTACCGAGGCGCGCGTGATCCTGCCGCCGGCGTCCGCTTCCAGCAGCGCGGCGGCTGAAACGATCGCAAAATCACCGTGACGCCGGGCGAACTCGACGAAAGCATGGCCGTGTCCCTTCTGCCACCGGGGAAAGCGCACGCCGGTCAGCATCTCGTCGGCGCCCAGAGCCGGCGTCATGTAGGACGCGGGAAAGCTCGCGAACGGGATTTCGCGCTGGCCTTTCGGACCCGCGATTTCGACTATCGCATCGAGCGCGGCGGCGACGGACACCAGCTCCGCCGCCGGGTCGAGCTGGCAGAGCGACCCGCCCAGGGTGCCGCGATTGCGCGTCTGGCGGTGACCGATGTGCCCGATCGCCTCGTGCATCAGGGGACACGCCTCGCGGACGACGGTAGAGAACTCGAGGTCGCGCTGGCGCGTCATGGCGCCGATCTCCAGAGCCTCTCCCGTCTCGCGTATGCCGGACAGCCCCTCCACGCGGTTGAGATCGATCAGATGATCGGGCAGCACGAAGCGCATGTTGAGCATGGGCATCAGCGACTGCCCGCCCGCGAGCAGCCGCGCATTCTCCAGACGACCGAGCAATCCGATGACCTCCGCGATGGTCTGCGGATCGTGATAGCTGAACGGCGGTGGCTTCATCGGCGCGACGCCTCCTCGATCATCTTCCACACGCGCGGCGGGGACAGGGGCAATTCACGCGGCGCTACACCGAGCGAAGCGAGCGCCGCCGCCACTGCGTTGCAGATCGTTCCGCCCACGGGAATCATGCCGCCCTCGCCCGCGCCCTTGGCGCCGAGCGGATTGTTCGGAGAGGGACACTCTTCGAGCGCGACGACCCGGATGTTCGGACACTCGCAGGCGGTCGGCATCAGGTAATCCGCCATCGTCGCGGTCTGGAGCTGGCCTTCGTCGTCGTAGATCAGGTGCTCGAGCAGCACGGCCCCCAGTCCCTGCACGATGGCGCCCACCGTCTGACCGTGCAGCGTATGCGGATTGATGATGCGGCCCACGTCTTCCACCGCAACATAGTCGAGGACCTCCACGCGGCCCGTGCCCGGATCCACGGCGACGTGGGCGGCGTGCGCGCCGTAGCTGTAGGTGCGCTTGTTGCTGGAGAAGGTGCCTTCCGCGAAGAGTCCGCCCGCTTGAGAAGCCGCCAGCTCACCGAGGGCGATCGATCGTCCGCCACCCGCGCAGGCCTCGAACTCCCCGAGGATCTCGACCTTTTCCACGCTGCAGTCCAGCCGGACGGCAGCTACTTCACGCACGCGCGCGAGCAGGTTCGTCGCCGCTGCGAGAAGCGCCGACCCGCCCATGACCACGCTGCGCGAGCTGAAGGAGCCGTAACCCTCGCGCACGTAGCTGGTCGAGCCGTGAAACACGCCGCGGATGCGGTCCATCGGCATGTTGAGGGCGTCGGCCGCGATCTGCGCGCACACCGTCTCGACTCCCTGACCCACCGACGAGGACCCGGTGTAAACCGAAACCGTGCCGTCGGTCTCGACGACGAGGCGCGTGCCTTCCGCCGGCCCCGAAGCGCCGCCCTCGATATAGCACCCGATGCCCAGGCCGTGAAAACGGCCGTCGATCAGCTTGCCGTTCAG
>DASRJL010000069.1:0-5867 GCA_035649495.1 Burkholderiales bacterium
AGGCAACGCCGACGACCGCGGGAGCCGCGAATACAACCTGGCGCTCGGCCAGCGCCGTGCCGACGCGGTTCGGCAGATGATGCAGCTCCTGGGAGCGAAGCCGGACCAGGTCGAGACCGTGAGCTTCGGGGAAGAGAAGCCGCGGTGCAACGAAGCCGCGGAGAGCTGCTGGTCGCAGAACCGGCGCGGGGATATCGTCTATCAGGGCGAATGAAACGAAAGGCGCGAGGCGTGAGGGGTGAGGCGTGAGGAGTGAGGAGGGAAGAGCGTGCGCTGCGCGGTTGTTCGTTGCTGCGATGCTGTTCGTGCTTTCCTTCCCGTCCGACGCGCAGCTCTTCGGCGGGGACGATACCGCGCGCAAGCAGATCGCGGAGCAGGCGAGACGCCTCGACGCGATCAAGCAGCAGAACGACGAGCTGGCGGCGCGGCTCGCGCGCATCGAGGAGTCCCTCAAGTCGCTGACGGCGTCGGGTCCGGCGCTCGAGTTGGCGCAGCAGCTCGAAGTGCTGCGCCAGGAAGTAAAGCAGATGCGCGGCCAGATGGAGGTGGTGGGCAACGACGTCCAGATGTCCGCCAAGCGCCAGCGCGACATGTACGTGGATCTCGACAGCCGGCTGAAGCGTTTCGAGCAGGCCGGCACGCCTCCTCCACCGCCCGCCCCGGCCGGCGCAGCGGGACCGCCGCCGCCTGCCGTCCCGGGCGCACCGCCGGTCGTCGCCGGCGCAACGCCGCCCGCCCTGGGGCCGGGTGCGCCGCCGCCTGCCGAGACGAGCGCTTACGAATCCGCGCAGAGCCAGAGGCGCATCGGCAACTACCAGGGCGCGATCGCCGGTTTCCAGACTTTCATCGCGCAGTACCCGAAGAGCCTGCTCGCCCCGCGGGCCCAGTACTGGATCGGCGATTCGTACTACAACCTCCGCGATTACCGCAACGCGATCGCGAACCAGAACAAGCTGATCGCGACGTATCCCGACAGCGCGACGATACCGGACGCGCTGCTCAACATTGCCAGCTGCCAGATCGAGCTGGGGGATACCGCCGGCGCGAAGAAGACGATGGACGGCCTGGTTACCCGCTATCCCACGAGCGAGGCGGCGGAGAAGGCGAAGCGCAGGCTCGCGACGCTCAAGTAGACCCGTCATGGGTCAGGGGTCAGACGGGCCAAAATCCGTCAGGGATCATGGGTCAGGCATCTTGAAAACCTGTCAGGAAGTCAGATGTCCTGCGTCAGGCGCATGAGGGTTGTGAAGGCACACATGACCCATGACGCATGACCCATGAGCGACGTTATGGCGCGCGCGGTAGTGCTCCTCTCCGGCGGGCTGGATTCCGCGACGACGCTCGCCATCGCGCGCTCCGAAGGCCGGGAGTGCCATTGCCTCACGATCGACTACGGGCAGCGGCACCGCGCCGAGGTGGCGGCGGCGGCACGGGTCGCGCTGGCGCTGGGCGCAGCCGGACACCGGATCGTTACGCTCGATCTCGCGCAATTCGGCGGCTCTGCGCTGACCGATCCCGGCATCGCCGTCCCGCAGGCGCCCGCGCCGGGCATCCCGGTCACCTACGTCCCCGCCCGCAACACCGTCTTCCTGTCGCTCGCCCTCGCGTGGGCGGAGGTGCTGGGCGCGCAGGACATCTGGTTCGGCGCGAACGCGGTGGACTACTCGGGCTATCCGGATTGCAGACCGGAGTACATGCGCGCGTTCGAGACGCTCGCCAATCTTGCGACGAAGACCGGGGTCGAGGGACACAGGCTGACGCTGCACACGCCCATCATTGCCTTGAGCAAGGCGGACATCATCCGGCGCGGGACCGCGCTCGGCGTGGATTTTGGCCTGACGGTCAGCTGCTACCAGCCGGATGTCGATGTCACTGCCTGCGGTCTGTGCGACGCGTGCCGGCTGCGCCGCCAGGGATTTCAGGCCGCCGGGCTAATGGATCCGGTGCGATACGCGGCCTGAAATCAGCTTCCAGCTACCCGTAGCTCGCAGCTAATAGCTAATAGCTAATGGCTGGTGGCTGTACACTATCGCCATGGAATCCCATATCCACGCAATCGTGCTGCTCTCGGCATTCGCGATCGCGGCGATCATGGGCGCGGTCATGAACAAGACCCATTTCTGCACCATGGGCGCAGTGTCCGACTGGGTGAACATCGGCGACACCGGCCGCATGCGGGCATGGGTTTTCGCGATGGCGGTGGCGCTCGCGGGTGCGCTCGCGCTGGAGGCGACCGGCACCGTCAATCTCGACAAGGAGGTCTTCCCGCCGTACCGCAACGGCGCGTTCGCGTGGCTGCGCTACCTCGTCGGCGGGCTCTTCTTCGGCATCGGCATGACGCTCGCGAGCGGCTGCGGCACGCGCACGATGGTGCGCATCGGCGGCGGCAACGCGAAGTCGCTCGTCGTCCTCGCTTTCGGCGCGCTCGCCGCCTACTGGATGATGTGGACGCCGCTGTGGGCGAAGGCGTTTCATCCGTGGATTCAGCCTGCGACCGTCAGTCTCCCGCGCCATGGCGTGGCGAGCCAGGAGCTGTCCGCGGTCCTCGCGGCCATGTTCGGCGCGCAGGCGACGCCGACGCTTCACCTCGTGGTCGGCGCCGCGGTCGTTGCGGGAATGCTCTGGTTCGTCTGGAAGTCCGTGGATTTCCGCGGCAGCCGCGACAACATCCTCGGCGGGGCGGTCGTGGGGCTCGCGGTGGCGGCCGGCTGGTGGCTGACCGGCGGGCCGGTGGGGAAAAGCTGGAAGGAGTTCGTCAACTTCAACCTCGACGTCATGCCGGTACGCGTGCAGACCCAGTCCTATACCTACGTGAGCCCCATGGGCGACGCGCTTCACTATCTCCTCGATCCGGCCAATTTCTCACTCGTGACGTTCGGCGTGGCGGGGATGGCCGGCGTGATCGCGGGCTCCCTCGTCTGGGCGATCGCAACGCGCACGTTCCGCGTGGAATGGTTCGCCTCGTGGGGCGACTTCGGCCACCACGCGGTCGGCGGCGTGCTGATGGGCGTGGGCGGCGTGCTCGCGCTGGGCTGCACTATCGGGCAGGCGGTCACCGGCGTGTCCACGCTCGCCATCGGCTCCATGCTCACCTTTTTCTCGATCGTGATCGGGTCGGTGGGGACGATGAAGTACCAGTACTGGAGGATCAGCAGGGAGGCCTGATCCTCAAAGGGGTGATGAGTACTGGTGATGGGAGATAGTGATGAGAGATGGTGATGAAGGGCGATGAGGTCAAGGGTTCAGGCTGGGACGGTTTTCATCACCATTTTTCATCACCACCTTCCATCACCACCTTCCGTCACTTTTTTCTCCAACACCCTTTCAAAGTACCGTGGGCGCCGGTAGAATTCGCGGCCTTTCCATGCACGGGCGGTTAGCTCAGGGGTAGAGCAGCGGACTTTTAATCCGTTGGTCGGGGGTTCAAATCCCCCACCGCCTACCAACGAATTCAGGATGCATTCCGGTCACATGGGTAACGGTTTATACCGGAAACGTGGGTAACACATTTGCGGCGAAGGGGTTCTCGACATTGGCGATGCGCCCGGCCTCGTGATCGAAAAACCCCAAGTCGTAGTTCATGAAGCTCAGGAGCCGGATTTTATCGCTGACCTCCTTTACCCCGACGTTCTGACCGGCGAAGACGGTACTGAGATTGATCTTGCGGCTGCCGAAGCAGAGGCGGCCACAGCGGGTGACGGTTATGGTTTGGTCGTGGAACGGGTAGTGTAGTTCGTCAAGCCCGCGATAGGGGCGCGGTGAGGGGCGGTAGAGTTCGGCCGGGTATTTCATGTTCAGTGCTTGGTGCGGACGCTCGCAGTTGTAGCAGTGCATGAACTCATCGAACCGGCCTTGCTGCTGAAGGAAGTTCAGGGCGGTTGGCTTGGTCGCTTCCTTCTTCAAAGTCAGGTGCATGCGCTCATGCCGGCCATTTTGTTGAGGGTGGCCGGGCTGGATGCGCTCGATGGCGATGCCCAATCGTAGCCACCATACGGCGAGTTTGCTCAGGCCGAAGAGGGCATGCGGACTGGAGAATGGCACGCCGTTGTCGGTGCGGATGACGGCGCATACGGCTGAGAGCCGCCGGGACGCGCTACAGCGCGACAGCCGCGCGGACGACGGGAAGCGCCGAGCTGTTCGAAAAGGCGAGAGAACAGATTACAGAGCATTTCGACGCGCGCAGGATCTACAAGCTGCCAGAGAATCCGGCCCCACCCAAATGATCCGCTCCCAACTCCACGCCATCGCCGTCCGCCGACGCGGTGATCCGGACGTGGCGGCCCTGCTCTGGGAGATCAAGCGCCTGCGCGATCTCCTGGCGACAATAGGCGCGCACCTCAGCGAACTGAGACACGAAGAGCCGACCCATCGCGAATACTTTCATTCCCGTCTGCAAGACCTCCTGGAAGCCGAGCGCGTAAGATTCGATCCCAAGACGTTCAAGCCAGGGCCGTTGTATGACGGCAAGCCGGAGCGCACGGGGCCCGAAGGCACGGAAGGCGAGCGAGCCGCAAAGCGCCGAGCGCGAGAAGAACGCGGTTGACCGGGAAGCCTGCCCGCACTGCCACGGTCTCGGATGGGTGTGCGAAGCGCATCCATCGTCCGCGTGGGACGGACATTGCGCCCTGGCGAGCTGCTCGAGCGGCTGCGGCATGCCATGCGTATGCAACCCCGAGGTGCGCAGGCCGCCCGGCACTACGATCGCTTCTGTGGACCATGAGCGAAAGCACTGAGCAGCGCGGCCACTGCCCGAAGTGCGGGAAACGCGAGGGCCGCCGGGCACGATAAGGCACGGTAGCCGACTTGCCCACTGTCCCCGGGGTTGCCCCGGGTCACCACACCGTGTGCGATTGCATCTATCATCCCCACTCAAGGGGGGATCCCGATGCCGCACGTACCTTTGCTTCGTCCCGCGCACGCGTCACCAGAAGTGGCCGAGCTCTACACCGACTTCGCGCGCCGCATGCAATTTCCCGCGCCACCGAATTTCATCATGACCCAAGGTCACTCTGTGGCCGTAGTTCGAGGCACTGGGGGCTGGTTCGTAGCGTACTCGTCAGCGGCGAGATTCCACGCTGGACGAAGGAAATGATATTCGTAGCCATCTCCCAGGATCGGAACTGTCGCTACTGCGCCGCGGCGCATATTGCCTGCTGCCGCATGCTGGGCGTGCATCCGGACGTGTGTGAGAGCATGGTGCGCAATATCGACAACCATAGCGACCTCAAGCTACGCGCCACGATCGCGTTCGCTCGGAAGTGCGCGCGCGATCCGCAGAGCCTCACGGCGGAAGACCACAAGACGTTGTTCTCTCACGGCTACACGCAATCGCAGATCGTGGAAGTCATCAGCATGTCGGCCCTTGCTGTCTACGCCAATATCCTGGCTGATGCGACGGCGATGGAGAACGATGAGATGTTCGATCTGATATAGCCGAGGTGGATAGCCTCGGCCCCTGCCCGAAATGCGGCAAGCGCGAGGGGAAGCACAGGGACGTCGGCCGCGGCAAGTTCCGCTTCTACGCGATCTGCGGGGCGTGCAGCTTCATGACGACCGTAGCACGGACGGAGGGCATCGCGGTGAAGATGTGGAACGAGGCGAAGCCGGCAGCGAAGCACAACACGCGGGCGACGCGATAGGACTGTGGCAGTCGCGGAACTTACTGATGCCGACTACGACGCGCTGTTCGCCGTCATGCAGCCAGACCTGCCGCGCATGTGGCGGGAGATCTTCCCGGAGATGCTGGCCCACCTAGAAGGCGCTGGCGCGCTCACCATTACCGTTACTGAGACCGAAGTTGTGGTGAGTAGCGCGAAGGTACCGAAGACCGCCGTGTATCGGGTGGAGCGGACGCGGACGCGGACGCT
>DASRJL010000070.1:0-48049 GCA_035649495.1 Burkholderiales bacterium
GGCTGATTCCCGCGAGCGGTCCCACGCCGGGGAGGACGCCCACCAGAGTCCCCACCAGGCAGCCGACGAACGCGTACAGCAGCACGTCCGGCGTGAACGCCATCGCAAATCCGGTCGAGAGATTTTGCAGGATCTCGAACATCAGAACCTATTTCATATACAGGCGCGCGATGCGTTGTGGCCAGGACGGACCGTATGCAAGGCGCCCGACGAAGGCCATATGCCGATATGGTCGAGGAGGGTAACGCAGCAGACGACCGTCCTGGCCGCAACCCCGGAGGGGACGGGGCGATCTGGGTGCATTTCGTTGTCGGTCGCTCCTAACATAGAGTCTATGCGTCGTCGCGATCCTCCTAGAACTGCATCCCACCTCGCCTCCGTCGCACACGTGCCTACATATGAAATAGGTTCCCAATGATCCGGATCACGCCTGGGATCGAGGTAGGGGACCACGAAATAACCGTTTCGTTCATACGCGCATCGGGTCCGGGCGGCCAGAACGTCAACAAGGTGGCGACCGCCGTACAGCTTCGCTTCGATGCTGCGCACTCTCCCGCCCTGCCGGAGGACGTGCGCGCGCGCCTCATCCGCCTGGCCGGACGCCGGGCGAGCCGCGATGGAGTCATCACGATCACCGCGCAGCGCCATCGCAGCCAGCACCGCAACCGCCTCGACGCGCTCGACCGTCTGACCGGGCTGATCCGGGAAGCTGCGTCTCCCCCGAAAATACGCCGCCCCACACGGCCCACCGCGTCGTCGCGGGTCCGGCGCGCCGAAGCCAAGCGGCGACGCAGCGAAACGAAGCGCATGCGAGGCAAGGTAGATTTCACATAATGGGATGAAACCGGCTGGCATATGCTCGCCGCAGGCTTTCCATACGGACATGACCCGCTGAATTCCTATACACTCAGCCCGCGTCGTACCCGCTTTGTGGAATAAAGCAGCCTCGGCGCCTGTTCTATGCCGGAACGGGTGATGGCGGAGACGGCTCCGCCTCCCGGCACGTCCTTGCAAGCCACCAATACAGAGGAGAACTGCATGAAGAAGAAGCTTTTGGCAGCCAGTCTTGCACTTGCCTTCGGGGTGGGGTCGGGTTACGTCGTGAACACATTCGCCCAGGCCAAGCCGGAAGTCCTGGTCAAGCAGCGCCAGGCGGCGATGACGCTGATCGGGAAGTACTGGGGGCCGCTGGGTGCCATGGCATCGGGCAAGGCGCCGTACAACGCGGAAGTGGTCGCGCGCAACGCGGTGTACCTCGACGCATTAACGCAGATGCCCTGGGACGGCTTCGCTGCCGACACCAAGGATACGGCCGAGAAGACCCGCGCGCTGCCGGCGGTCTTTACGGACACGGCGAAATTCAAGGAAGGCCAGGACCGGCTGCGCGGAGCCGTAACCAAGCTCGTCGCCGCGAGCAAGGGCGGTGAAGACGCATTCAAGGCGGCCGCCGGAGAAGTCGGCAAGGCCTGCGCCGCCTGTCACGAAAATTTCCGCGCGAAGTAGACCTGCGCAGCGCATCCGAAAGCCCCGCCGCGGCGGGGCTTTTGCTTGAACCTAGTGCGATACTCGCGTCGGGATAGCCTGTCGGAGGGACCGGGATGAATTGTCTTCTGCGACGCACACTGCAGGCGGCCACGCTCGTTTTCCTTCTGGGGGCGTGGAGCGTGTGCGTGCCGGCTCAGGGTGACGCACAGCGCGGCTTTTACCTGGTCAAGGCCGGCGGCTGCCTCGGCTGCCATACCGCGGAGGAAAGAGAGCCCGTGCCCTTTGCGGGGGGACGGGCGCTTGGGACGCCCTTCGGCACGTTTTACGGGCCCAACATCACTCCGCATCCACAGGCGGGCATAGGACGCTGGAGCGAAGCCGATTTCAGGAAAGCGATGCGGCACGGCGTCCGTCCGGACGGGGCCAACTACTTCCCTTCGTTTCCCTACCCATCGTTCACGCTCATCACCGACAGTGACTTGAGCGATCTCTGGGCCTACCTGCGCACCTTGCCGCCCAACGCGCGCCCGAGCCGGGAGCATGACCTGCAATTCCCGTTCGGCTGGCGCTTCGCGGTTACGTTCTGGAAGTGGCTCTACTTCAAGCCCGGACCGTTCGTCTCCCCTTCGGGGGCCACAGCTGCGGTCAATCGCGGGGCTTACCTGGTCCAGGGGCTCGGCCATTGCGGCGAGTGCCATACCCCGCGTAACTTCCTGGGCGGCCCCACACGCAACCGGCATCTCGCCGGCGGCAAGACGCCGGAAGGCAAGGACGTTTCCAACCTCACGCCGGCGAACCTCAAGAAGTGGGGCGACAAGGATCTGGCGGATTTTCTCTCGAGCGGCCAGACCCCCGATGGCGACGTGCCCGCCGAAGCCATGGGCGAGGTGATCCGCAACACGACCAGCCGGCTGACACCCCAGGACCTCGCGGCGATGATCGCCTATCTGCGCACGGTGCCGCCGGTCGCCGACGAGCCGGCGCCGAAGAAGAAATAGTTCTTCAATAAGGAATTTGCCAGACGCAGCCTGGCAAATTCCTCAGCCCTCGTACTTGAAGGACAGGCTCACGCGCGCGCGAAACGCAGTGATTCTGCCATTCTCGATGACGAGGTCGGTCTTGGTCACCTCCGCGACGCGCAAATCGCGCAGCGATCTGCTCGCGGTCTGCACGGCGTTGCGAGCCGCGTCCTCCCAGGAAGTCTTGCTCGTCCCGACGATCTCGGTGATGCGATAGACGCTGTTGCTGCTGATGCGCTTTGCCATGGGATTCTCCTGGAATGGTTTCCGGCGACGGCCCTGTCGCACGAAACGATCATATCCCGCGGGGCGTCGGCAAAACAACGTGCTCACTTGGGCGCATCTGCCGCCCGCCGATCGTCAGCACTGACTCTGGTGCTGAGCTCGACGTAGTCGGTCTTGCCGCTGCCCAGGAGCGGCAACTCCCGCACGTGCACCACGCGGCGCGCTACCGCCAGCTCCTGCGCGCCCAGCTCGCGCGCGGCCTGCTGCAGGAGGGGGCGGCTCAGCCCGGGATCGGTGGTAAAGAGGACCGTGCTCTCGCCGCTCCTCTGGATCAGCTCCACGGTAGCGGCGTGCACGTGGTGCGGAGAGGCGTGGTGCGCAATGCTCTCTACCGCCTCCAGCGACACCATCTCCCCGGCAATCTTGATGAAACGCTTGACGCGGCCGTGTATGGTCAGGAAGCCGTCGTCGTCGACCTCGACGATGTCGCCGGTGTTGTACCAGCCGGGTCCCGCCTCGGACTGCGGCGGCTGCAGCACGGCCGGATTGCCGTAGAGGTAGTAACCGCTCATCAGGTTTGGTCCGCGCACGTGCAGCACGCCCCCGCGCGAGATTCCCGGTACGGGCAGGACCCGGTGCTCGATTCCCGGCAGCATCCGGCCGACGGTACCGACCCGGTAGGCGAGCGGGGTGTTCAAGGACAGCACCGGGGCGCATTCCGTGGCGCCGTAGCCCTCCATGATGCGGAGGCCGTACTCCTTCAGCCACAGCTGGGCAACCTCGGGATTCAACTTCTCGGCGCCCGAGATCACGTACCGCACGCCGAAGAAATCGTAGGGGTGGGCCTGCCGGGCGTAGTGGCCGAGGAAGGTGCTCGTACCGAAGACGTAAGTGCAGGCCCGGGTGTAGGCGAGCTGCGGTATCACGTGATAGTGCAGGGGCGTCGTGTAGAGAAACAACCGCGTCCCGGTGAGGAGCGGCATCAGGCTGCAGGCGGTCAACGCATACGCGTGGTACAGGGGCAGCGACGCGAGAAACCGGTCGTTCGGGCTGAAATCGATGACCGCGCCCATCTGCGCCATGTTGGCGAGGAGCGCCCCGTGGCTCAACGCGACGCCCTTGGGACGCGCTTCCGAGCCGGAGGTGAACAGCACGACGGCCGTCTCGGCCGGGTCGGCGCTGCGCATGGCGCTGCGGGGGCGCCACAACGCCCAGCCGACCAGCCACAGCTTGTCGAGAAGCCCGAAGCGCGCGCGCAGGTCCTCGAGATAGACGATGCGCACGGTGGAGAGCGCCGCGACCGCGGTTTCGAGCCGCGCGACCGAGACGAAACGCCGCGAGGTGATGACCGTCTTGATGCCTGCCGCGACACACGCGCTGCGCAGGGCGTCCGGCCCGGAGGTGTAGTTCAGCATGGCGGGCACGCGGCGCATCGCGCCGATCCCGAGCAGGAGGGCGATGGTGGCCGCGATATTGGGCATCATCACGCCCACGATTTCCCGTTCCCCGGCGAGCTTGCACGTGAGCCTGCCGAGCGCCAGGCTCGCCTTGACGATGCCGCGGTAGGTATGCTCGCCCTGCGTATCTTCGAGTATGCGGGTCGACCAGCCGTGCAGCGCCGCGGCCTCGAGCAATACTTCGAACAGCGTGGCGCGCGGCTGCGAAGCGAACATCATGTGCTGCATGATCCGCAGCATCTCGTCCGCAAGACGACGCCGGCGCACCCTGGCCCTGAGGGGCGGCAGCACGGGCAGCCGGTGCGGCGGCAGCACCGTCAGCGTCACGCGGGGGAAGAGGCGCCGGCGGTGGTTGCCGGTGACTGCGCTCCACCGGCTCTCGAGCGTCCCGCTCACCCGGACCGGCACGATCTCGGCGTTGCAGCGCGCCGCGATCAGCGCGGCCGAATCGTAGACCTTCATCAGGCTGCCGGTAACCGTGGGCTGACCCTGCGGGAAGATGGCGACGAGCAGTCCCCGCTCGAGCCGGCGCATGAGGGTCTTCAACGCCAGCGGGCGCGAGGCATCGACCACCACGTGCGGAACCGCCCGGAGCATGAACCGCACCAGCGGATTGCGCAGTTCCGCGGGCGTGACGGCGACCGTGACTTCGTCCGGAAGAAACAGCCCGATCAGAACGCCATCGAGCACGGAGTCGTAGTTGGCTACGATCAGTTTCCTGCCCGAGGCGAGCGACGCGACGTCGCCCACCACGCGCACGCGCAGCAGCCAGCGCAGCAGAATCCGCAGAAACGTGGTCAGCACGAGGGGTTAATAGCTGTTGTTATTGTGATTTCTAACTGCTAAGGACCCTCGTCGTCAACAAATAGTGCCGGCACCCGTAGTTTTCCCGGGTGTACCGTTTTATGCAGGCCTTAATGACATCGGCACGAGAGATTTCTTTTGGGACCGGATCCGGGACACCTTCGTAACCATATGTAAAGTAATGGAAAACACGATATCTACCAGATTGTTAGATTTGATTTCCCGATAGATTTGCCTTGTAATCGAGTCCGATGCCGTACCTCAAACTCAATTAATGAGAATACGTTCGACACGGGAGAGACATCATGGAAATGCATATTCCAGCCGCAGTCCTCGAAGCCCGCCATGCACCGGCTGTCCGTTCACGCGAGCACGGGATCGAATTCGAGTTCACACCGCAACTGCAGGTGCATTTCGATCGCGATACCCGGGCGATGTGGTCACGCTGGACGCCCGAGCCGAGGCCGTGCTTCAACCCCTCCCTGCTGTCGACTATCCGCACCTACTACGACTTTCTTGCCGAGAGCGGAGGCCGCGTCAGCCACCTCGGCGAGGATCACGATATCGAGTACGTCGTGCTGGCCTCGGGCCTGCCCGGCGTTTTCAACCTCGGCGGCGACCTGGACCTCTTTAAGCAGTTGATCGAGACCCGCGACCGCCAGGGCCTCCTGACCTACGGTCGCGCCTGCATAGACGTGCTCTACCGGAACTACGTCAGCCACGATCTCCCCGGCGTGACCACCATCTCCCTGGTGCAGGGCGAGTGCCTGGGCGGCGGCTTCGAGGCAGCCCTGTCGAGCGACGTAATCGTCGCCGAGAAGAGCGCGCGCTTCGGCTTCCCCGAGATCCTCTTCAACCTGTTCCCCGGCATGGGGGCGTACTCGTTCCTGGAGCGCAAGGTCGGGCAGCGCGTGGCGGAGGAGGTGCTGACCAGCGGCAAGATCTACAGCGCCGACGACATGCTGGCGCTGGGCGTGGTCGACTCCGTGGTCGAGGACGGGCAGGGTGAAGCCGGCGTCGCTGCGTTCATCAAGAAGCGGGCCCGGAGCCGCAACGGCCTCGCCGCGATAGCGGCCGCGCGCCGCCGCGTGCATCGGATCGACTTCTCGGAGCTGCTCGACATCGTGCAGATCTGGGTGGACGCCGCCCTGAGGCTGAATCCGCGCGACCTGAAGCTGATGCAGCGCCTGGTATCCCGCCAGAACGGGCTCGGGGATTCCCAGCAGGTCCACTGATCCGACCCGCCGAGGCTGCCGGCGAGCGCCCACCTCCCGGCGCCCGGCGCCATCTGGTACACTCATGCCCTATTCGCAGAGCAGATACGCTCGAACCGGCGCGCGGCGCGCCACCAGAAAGCGCGCGCGTCACCGGAGGGGGGGCATCCTGGACAAGCCAGCACTGGAGTACAGCATTCAGCAAGTGTCTGAGATGCTTGGTATTCCAATCCAGAAGCTGCGCCGCTGGGACGAGTCGGGCGTATTGACGGCGGCCCGCACCGATGGCGGGCATCGCCGCTATTCCCGGGAGTTGATCGACAAGCTCGCCGCCTCCGCGCTGCACGGCGGCGCAATTGAAAAGCCCAGCACAGTCGAAAAGCCCAACAAGGAGCTCGCGGCGGTCCGCAAATCCCTCGCGGAGAAGCACCGCATCATCCAGCTCCTTCTCGAAAGCGAGAACCGCTACCGCGATCTCGTCGAGACCTCGCACGATCTCATCTGGACGACGGACGCCGAGGGGCGCTTCACTTACCTGAACGGCGCCTCGCACGACATCTTCGGCCTCGGCCCCAAGGACCTCATGGGACGCTGCGTCTTCGATTTCGAGGCGGATTCCTCCCACATATCCAACCGGCGATTTCTCGCCTTGTTGAAGCGCCACGGCGAAGTCAAGAACTACGTGACGCACGTCGTGACCGCCCGGCGCGACGACCGCTGGATCGGCATCAATGCGCGCGTCGTGCTCGACGACAACGGGGCGCTGCTCGCGATCCGCGGCACTGCCCGGGACATCACGGAGCAGCATCTCGCGACCCAGCGTATCGAGCACCTCGCGCTCCACGACGCGTTGACCGACCTGCCTAACCGGCACTGCCTGCAGCGCGCGATCGAGGACGCCCTGATGGACGGGGGCGTGGGCGCGCTGATGTTCCTCGACGTCGATCACTTCAAGTACGTCAACGACAACTTCGGCCATCGCACCGGCGACCAGCTGATCGTGGGCGTGGGCAGCGTGTTGCGCGACATGATGCGAGAGGTGAGCGGGGAGCTCTACCGTCTCGGCGGCGACGAATTCGCCATACACCTGCCCTCCGCGCTGCGCGCGCAGGGGATCGACGTCGCGGAGAGGGCGCTCGAGGCCATCCGGCACTACCGCTTCCAGGCGAGCGATCAGAAGGTGATTTCGAACCTTTCGGCCTCGGCCGGCGTCGCGCTCTACCCGTTTCACGGCAACGACGCCCCGGCCCTGCTCTCAAACGTGGACATAGCGATGTACCAGGCAAAGGAGTTTGGCCGCAACCGCTGCGTGGTGTTCGACCAGTCCTCCGACAATCTCCGCAGCACCCACAAGCGCATCCACTGGGCCAAGAAGCTGCGCGACGCCCTCGACGAGGACCGCCTGGCGCTGTTCTCCCAGCCCGTCGTGCGCCTGACCGACCAGCAGCCCGTGCACCACGAGGTGCTGGTACGCATTCGCGACGACGAGGGCAGATACATCACGCCGGGGAATTTCATGGAGCTGGCGGAGAACCTCGGGCTCGTCAAGGAAATCGACATGCGGGTCGTCGAGAAGCTGCTGCAATTCATGCAGGAGCGCGGCGAAGCCGGACAGAAGGTCCGCTACTTCATGAACCTGTCCCGGGTCAGCATCGCCGATGCGGTCTGGGTCAAGCGCTTCGTCAAGCTGCTGGAGACCACGCCGGTGAAGCCCAGTCAGCTCGCTTTCGAGATCACGGAGACGGCGGCGATGTCGGAGATCGACGTCACGCTCGCGTTCATCCGCCGGCTGAAGAGTATGGGTTGCCGGTTCGCGCTCGACGATTTCGGGGCGGGCTTCAGCTCGTTCTACTACCTGAAGCGCTTCGACGTCGACTACCTGAAGATCGACGGCAGCTTCATCCACGACCTCGCCACCGACGATGGCAGCCGCATCTTCGTGAAGGCGCTGAACAACGTGGCGCGCGACCTCGACAAGCAGGTGGTCGCCGAATGGGTGGAGACGCCCGAGGCGCTCAAGCTGCTCCTGGAGATGGGCGCGCAGTTCGGCCAGGGCTATCTCTTCCAGCGCCCTGCCCTGCTCGACGGCAGCATCGAACAAACGGCGGTCACGAAGGCCAGCGCGGCCTGAGCGGGGTTCGCGCTTCCAGCTTCCAGCTATCAGCTGAGAGCTGACGGCTCACAGCAACTTCGCCGCCCAAACGAGCCCGATGATCGTCTTCACGTCGGTGATCCGGCCGCTTCTCACCCACTCCATCGCCAGCGGCAGGCGCAGAGTCAATTCCTCCAGGAACTCGCCCTCCTCCGGCGCGCGCTGCACCCGGGTCAGGTCCTCCGCCATGTACAGCTCGATCCGCTCGTCGGAGTAGCCGATGCAGGGATCGAGCGTCGTGAGCCGCCGCCACACCCGCGCCTCGTAGCCGCACTCCTCGCGCAGCTCGCGTTTCCCCGTCTGCAGGGGTTCCTCCCCCGGATCGATCTTGCCGGCCGGGATCTCGTAGAAATGGCGCCGCGCCGGGTAGCGGTACTGCCGCACGAGAACGACGGTCTCGGCGTCCAGCATCGGGATCATGGCCACGGCGCCGGGATGGCGGATGTACTCGCGCCGCGCGGACTTGCCATCCGGCATGCGGACCTCGTCCTCCAGCACGTGGAGAAGGCGTCCGCGATACACGGTCTTCGAGTCGAGGGTGTGCTCGGTAAAATCGCTTTCGCTGTCGCTCATTCGTTCACTGAAGCGATGCCTGGATCGCGGTGAGACACAGCCCCATCAGGTACTCGGGGAGGATGCCGAAGACGAGCACGGCGAGCCCGTTCACGCTCATCAACAGGCGCACGTCGAAGCGCGGCTCGATCGGCGCCGTGTCCGTGGGCGCGTCGAAGTACATGAGCTTGACGAGCCGCAGGTAGTAGAAGGCCCCGATCAGCGAGAACAGCACCGCAACGACCGCGAGCCATACGTATCCCGCGTTGACGACCGCCTGCAGCACCGCCAGCTTCGCGTAAAAGCCCACCGTCGGGGGCACCCCCGCCATGGAAAACATCAGGAGCAGCATGATGAACGCGTACCACGGGCTTCTCTGGTTGAGGCCCTTGAAGTCCTCGAGGTTATCGGCTTCGAAACCGCCGCGCGAAAGAAGCATGATCATGCCGAACGACCCGAGATTCATCAGCACGTAGACGACGACGTAGAACATGCCGGCGCCGTAGCCGATCAGGTCGCCCGCGAGCACGCCCAGCAGCAGGAAGCCCATGTGCCCTATCGTCGAATAGGCGAGCATGCGCTTCAGGTTGGTCTGCGCTATCGCCGTGATGTTGCCGATCGCTAGCGAGAGCACCGCCAGCAGGATCAGCATCTGCTGCCATTCCTGCGCGAGCTGCTCCGCCCCGAGCCCCTGCGCGAGGAGCCGCATGATGAAGGCGAACGCCGCGAGCTTGGGCGCGGACCCGATGAGGAGCGTCATCGCGGTCGGGGCGCCGTGGTAGACGTCGGGCACCCACATGTGAAACGGCACCGCGCCCAGCTTGAAGCCAATCCCCGCGACGACGAACACCAGGGCGAACACCAGCACGACGTCCCGCGTGTCGCGCTCGGCGACGACGGTCGCAAGCCGCGTGATATCGAGCGTGCCCGCAGCCCCGTATAGCATGGACATCCCGTAGAGCAGCATCCCCGACGCGAGTGCGCCGAGCACGAAATACTTCATCGCGGCCTCGGTGGCCACCGCCGAATCGCGCTGGAGCGCGACCATCGAGTAGAGCGCAAGCGACATCAGCTCGAGGCCGAGGTACAGCGTGAGCAGGCTGTTCGCCGAGATCATGATCATCATGCCCAGCGTCGCGAACAGCACGAGCGTGAAGAACTCGCCCCGCATGAGGCCCCGCGCCGACACGTACGGGCGCGAGTACGCCAGCATCACCATGACCGAGAGACACACCGCGAGCTTCAGGACGTCCGACATCAGGTCGTCCACGAACATGTTGCTGAACGTGTAGCCCACCTCCGCGCTGGAGGTCGACCAGATGATGGCGAAGCTCCCCGCCAGCGCGACCTGCGTGAGCACGTAGGTGACGACGCGGTTGTCGTCGCTCACGAAGAGATCGACGAGCAGGATCAGGCACACCATCACGGCCAGGAAGAGCTCCGGGTAAGCCAGCGACAGCGGCGATATGTATTGCATCAGGGCAGCTTCGACCGGGTGGCGTAGACGAGGAGATCCTGGACGGACACGTGCAGGACGTCACCGAACGGATGGGGGTAAATCCCCATCGCCAGCACCGCCGCCGCCAGCAATCCCAGCACCAGGAGCTCGCGCGCGCCGATGTCCGACAGCGCCGCGACGTGGCCGTTCGCGACCGCCCCGAAGACCACGCGCTTGTACATCCACAGCGTGTAGGCCGCGCCGAAGACGAGCGTCGTGGCAGCGGCGGCGGCGTACCAGAAATTGACCTGCATCGCCCCCAGGATCACCAGGAACTCGCCCACGAAGCCGCTGGTCCCGGGCAGCCCGGAGTTCGCCATCGCGAATAGCATGAAGAGCGCCGCGAACACCGGCATCGAGTTGACTACGCCCCCGTAGTCGGAGATGAGGCGCGTGTGCATGCGATCGTAGAGCACGCCCACGCACAGGAACAGCGCTCCCGATACGAAGCCGTGCGACACCATCTGCATGACGGCGCCCTCGATCCCCTGGACGTTGAAGATGAAGATCCCGAGCGTGACGAACCCCATGTGGGAGATAGAGGAGTAGGCGATCAGCTTCTTGAGATCCGCCTGCACCAGCGCGACCAGGCCGATGTACACGACAGCAATCAGCGACAGCGCGATCACGAAGCCCGCCAGCGCGTGGCTCGCGTCCGGGAGTATCGGCAGTGACAGGCGGAGAAAGCCGTAGCCGCCCAGCTTCAGCATGATCGCGGCCAGCACCACCGAGCCGCCGGTCGGGGCCTCCACGTGCGCGTCGGGCAGCCAGGTGTGCACCGGCCACATGGGCACCTTCACCGCGAACGCCAGGAAGAACGCCAGGAACACGAGAATCTGGGCGCCGATGCTGAGCGGCAGCCGGTAGTAGTCGAGGAGCGAGAAGCTTCCCCCCGAGGCCGTGTAGAGGTAGACGAGCGCGACCAGCGTGAGGAGGGACCCGGCGAGCGTGTAGAGGAAGAACTTCACGGCCGCATAGACGCGGTTCGGCCCGCCCCACACGCCGATGATGACGAACATCGGGATCAGCGTCGCCTCGAAGAACACGTAGAAGAGCAGCGCATCGAGCGCCGAGAACACGCCGTTCATGAAGCCGGAAAGGAACAGGAACGCGGCCATGTACTGCGCCACGCGCTCCTTGATGACCTCCCAGCCCGCGATCACCACGAGCACGGTCGTGAAGCTGTTCAGCAGGATGAGCAGCAGCGAGATGCCGTCGATGCCGAGGTCGTAGTGGACGTTGAAGCTCTCGATCCAGGGCTTGAAGTAAGTGAACTGGAACCCGCTCGCCTTCGGGTTGAAGCCCGTGTAGAGCGGCAGCGTCACCGCGAACCCCAGGACGGCGCCGATGAGCGCTATGACCCGGGCGGCCCGGGCGTTGCGGTCGGAGCCCGTGGCGAGCACCAGCACCCCGAAGAAGATCGGGACCCAGATCGCGAGGTTGAGGAGGTTATCGGCCACTGAAATCAGAGTTTTGAAAGCGCTTCCAGCCAATTGAAGGCCATCGTCAGCAGCACGAGGATGCCGATGATCATGGCGAACGCGTAGTGGTAGATGTAGCCCGACTGCAGGTGGCGGATCACCTGCGCGAACCAGCCGACTGCCCGGGCCGAGCCGTTCACGAACACGCCGTCGATCACCGCGACGTCCCCGCCCTTCCACAGCCCGTTGCCCACCCGGCGGGCGCCGCCCGCGAAGAACCAGTCGTTGAAGCGGTCGAAGCCGTACTTCTCCATGAGGATCGTGACCAGCAGCCCCGCCCGCTCGCGCAGCACGCGCGGCAGCTCGGGCCGGGCTAGGTAGAGGTACCACGCGCTCGCCATGCCGGCGGCGGCGAGCCAGAACGGAAGGCTCGTCAGCCCGTGCAGAATCATCGCGAGCACGCCGTGGAATTCCTTTGCCAGCTCCTCCATCACGGGATGCGCGGGCGAGAAATAAATCGCATCGCCGAAATAGTTGCCGTAGAGGAAGGTCCCGATGACCCATCCGGCGCAGACGGACGGGATGGCGAGCAGGATGAGCGGCAGCGTCACCACCCAGGGAGTCTCGTGCGGCGCGTGTCCATGCCCGTGATCCGTGTGGGCATGCTCGTCGTGCGCCGCGCCGTGCGCGTCGCCTCTATGCGCGGCTTGCCCGTGGCCGCCATGGTCATGCCCGGCCTGTACCTGCGCGCGCAGCTCCGCCTCGCGCTCGATCCGCTCGGCCTCCCGTTGGGCTGCCCGCTCAGCCTCCACCTCCTTCACGTCGGGATGGTGGGGATCGTTGAACCGCTCTCTTCCGTGGAAGGCATAGAAGACGAGCCGGAACGAGTAGAAGCCGCCGACGAACACGCCCAGCAGGGTGGCGAGGTACGCGAACCCGGCGCCGGGCAGCTGTGAAGCGTGCGCCGCCTCGATAATCGTGTCCTTGGAGAAGAAACCCGCAAACGGGGGGAAACCGGCGTTGGCAAGAGCGCCGATCAGCACCGTCAGGTACGTGATGGGCATGTACTTGCGCAGGCCGCCCATCTTCCGCATGTCCTGCTCGTGGTGCAGCGCAATGATGACGGACCCGGCGCCCAGGAACAGCACCGCCTTGAAGAAGGCGTGCGTCACCAGGTGGAATATACCCACCGAGTAGGCCGAGGCGCCGAGCGCCACGGTCATGTATCCGAGCTGCGACAGGGTGGAGTACGCGATCACGCGTTTGATGTCGTAGACCACCGTGGCGATCAGCGCCATGAAGAAAGCGGTGATCGCGCCGATCACCATTACCACCGTCAGCGCCGTGTCGGAGAGTTCGAACAACGCGGACATGCGCGCCACCATGAAGATGCCGGCGGTCACCATGGTCGCCGCGTGGATCAGCGCCGAGATCGGGGTCGGGCCTTCCATCGAATCGGGCAGCCACACGTGCAGCGGAAACTGCGCGGATTTCCCCATCGCGCCGACGAAAAGCAGGAGGCAGATCACCGTCATCAGCGACCAGGCGGAGCCGGAGAACACCTCGATGGTGTTGCCCGAGAGCGTGCGGGCGTTGCCGAAGACGCTCGCGTAGTCGAGGGT
The DNA here is from genome assembly GCA_035649495.1 of Burkholderiales bacterium. Lineage (GTDB taxonomy): Bacteria > Pseudomonadota > Gammaproteobacteria > Burkholderiales > SG8-41 > SG8-41. The sequence continues at coordinate 13,450 of DASRJL010000070.1, forward strand.
GCCGAAATACATCAGGACGAGCGCGATGCCGAGCAGAAAGCCGAAATCGCCGACCCGGTTCACGAGAAACGCCTTCAGGTTCGCGTAGATGGCGGTCGGCCGCGTGTACCAGAACCCGATCAGCAGGTAGGAAACCAGGCCCACCGCTTCCCAGCCGAAGAAGAGCTGCAGGAAATTGTTCGCCATCACCAGCATCAGCATCGAGAAGGTGAAGAGCGAGATGTAGGAGAAGAAGCGCTGGTAGCCGGGATCGTCGGCCATGTAGCCGATGGTGTAGATGTGCACCATCAGCGAGACGAAATTGACCACCAGCATCATGGTGGCCGACAGCCGGTCGATCAGGAAGCCGATCTCGAAGGAAACGTTGCCGGAGGCGAGCCAGGTGTAGACCGTGAGGTTGTCCGTCCTGCCGCCCAGCACGTCCCGGAAAACGACGGCCGACGCGATGGTGGACACGATCATGCCGGCGATGGTGACGCGGTGCGTGGCGGTGCGGCCGATCGCCCGGCCGAAGAGGCCCGCGATGATCGCGCCCAGCAGGGGCGCGAGCGGCACGATCAGGTAAAGCAGTTTTTGCGACATGTTCTTCTTATAGCGGCGCGACCGGTCACGGGTTCTCGCTTCATCTATCCTTCTTTGGGGCGCCGGTCACGGGTCGCGCCTTATCCTTTCAAGCTGTCCAGGTCTTCGACGTTGATCGTGTTCAGGTTGCGGAACAGCACCACCAGGATCGCAAGGCCGATCGCCGATTCCGCGGCGGCCACCGTCAGGATGAAGAACACGAACACCTGCCCGGAGGGGTCGTCGAGGAAATGGGAAAACGCGACGAAATTCAGGTTGACGGCGAGCAGCATCAGCTCGATGGCCATCAGGAGCACGATCATGTTCTTGCGGTTCAGGAAGATGCCGATCACCGCGATCGCGAACAGGACCGCGCCCAGCACCAGATAATGAGACAGTGAAATCAAGCGTCTCCCTCGGTAGCCCTCAAGTGCGTGACACGTGACGCGTGACACGTGAGTCGTCGGTATGCCTGAAACGGGTCACGTGTCACCAGTCACTTTTCTTCTCGGACGGCATCGACACGATGCGCACCCTGTCCTGCCTCCGGACGGCGATCTGCTCAGCCGGGTCCACGTACTTCGTCTGCTTGCGGCGGCGCAGGGTGAGCGCGATGGCGGATACGATCGCCACCAGCAGGATCACCGCGGCGATCTCGAACGGGTACACGTACTCGGTATAGACGAGACGTCCCAGCTCCTTGGTGTTGCTGTACCCGGCCGGCAGCGCGGGCGGAGCGGGTGCGTCGGCGAGACCGGGCGCGTACTTCAGCATGAAGCCCATCTCGATCACGAGCAGCACGGCCACGACCGCGCCCAGCGGCAGGTAGTTCCAGAATCCCGCCCGCAGCCGCGCCATGTTGATGTCCAGCATCATGACCACGAACAGGAACAGCACCATCACCGCGCCGACGTAGACCAGCACCAGCGCGATGGCGAGGAACTCCGCGTGCAACTGCAGCCAGATCGCCGCCGAGGTGAAGAACGCGAGCACCAGCAGCAGCGCGGCGTGCACCGGGTTGCGGGCGGTGATGACCCCCAGCGCCGCGAGGACGAGGACGGCAGCGAAGAAGTAGAAGACGACTTCGTTGAAGGTCATGTGTTCTTATCTGTACGCCGCGTCCGCCGCCCGGGCCTTCGCGATCTCTTCCTCGTAGCGGTCGCCGATCGCGAGCAGCATGGGCTTGGTGTAGATCAGGTCGCCGCGCGTCTCACCGTGGTATTCGAAGATGTGGGTTTCGACGATGGAATCGACGGGACAGGATTCCTCGCAGAATCCGCAGAAAATGCACTTGGTGAGATCGATGTCGTAGCGCGTGGTGCGGCGCGTCCCGTCGGTGCGCTGCTCGGACTCGATGGTGATCGCGAGCGCCGGGCATACCGCCTCGCACAGCTTGCACGCGATGCAGCGCTCCTCGCCGTTCGGGTAACGGCGCAGCGCGTGCAGCCCCCTGAAGCGCGGGCTCATCGGCGTCTTCTCCTCGGGGAACTGCACGGTGATCTTGCGGGCGAAGAGATGGCGGCCGGTAAGCATCATCCCCTTCACCAGCTCATAGAGGAGAAACGTCCTGAAGAATCGACCGATGCTGGCCATCATGGCTTCCACCATATCCAGAGGGGCGTCTGCATCCAGGCGCCGAGCACGACGATCCACGCGATCGTCAGCGGCAGGAACACCTTCCAGCCGAGGCGCATGATCTGGTCGTAGCGGTAGCGCGGAAACGTCGCGCGGAACCACAGGAAGCTCGACACCACGAAAAAGAGCTTCACCAGCAGCCACCCGAAGCTCGGCGCTGCGAGCCACGGCAGGCCGATGGCGCCCGCGATCGCGAGCGGCACCGGGGAAAGCCACCCGCCCAGGAACATCACCGAGGCCAGGGTGGAGATCAGTATCATATTGGCGTACTCGGCGAGGAAGAACACCGCGAACGCCATTCCCGAGTATTCCACGTGGAATCCCGCGACGATCTCCGATTCGCCCTCCGAGACGTCGAAGGGCGCGCGGTTCGTCTCCGCGACCCCGGAAATGATGTACACCAGGAAGATCGGGAAGAGCGGGATCCAGAACCAGTCGAGGACCCCCCAGTTGCCCTGCTGCATCCGCACGACCTCGCCGAGATTCAGGCTCTGCGCGGCCATCAGCACGCACACCAGCGCGAAACCCATGGCGAGCTCGTAGGACACCATCTGCGCGGCCGAGCGCAAGGCGCCCAGGAACGCGTACTTGGAATTCGAGGCCCAGCCCGCGATGATGACGCCGTACACTCCCATCGACGTGATCGCCATGATGTAGAGCAGCCCCGCGTCTATGTCGGCGAGCACCAGCTCGGGGCCGAACGGAACCACCGCCCACGCCGCCATCGCCGGCATGAGCGCCATGACCGGCGCCAGCACGAACAGGAACTTGTTCGCGCCGGTCGGAACGATGATCTCCTTCGCCAGCAGCTTCAGCCCGTCCGCGATCGGCTGCGCCAGGCCGCCCAGCCACGGGATGCCGAAGAACGTCACGCGGTTCGGCCCTATGCGCACCTGTATCCAGCCAATCACCTTGCGCTCCCACAGCGTCAGATAGGCAACGGCTATCATCAGCGGCGCGACGATCGCGACGATCTTCACGAGCGTCCAGACCGCGGGCCAGGCCGGGCCCAGCCACGCCTGCGGGTATGCGATCAAAGTGTCGAGCATCAAACCGCCGCCTTCTGCTGCATCGGAACGCGCTCCACGGTCAGCGCGCCGAACATGGCGCCCAGAGCCGCCGTCTCCGGGCGCGCAGCCGCGAGCCGGACGCATCCCGCCGGCAGCTTGTCGTCGATAGCGAACGCCACGACAGCATCAGCCGCTCCCTGGCGGATACGCGCCAGATCACCCTCGCGCAACCCGAGCCTGTCGGCAAGAGCGCGGTTCATCGATGCGACCGGAGGCGCCGCGTCATGGGTCTGCTGCAGGGATCGCGCACGCCTCACGATCGCGTCGGCCGCGTAGGACGGAACCTCGGCGACGCGCTCGATGTCGGCGTGCGCGCCGGATCGCGCGGAAGGCGTCCCGGCGGCAAGGCCGTTTCCCAGCCTGGACGAGATATCCGCGCCGTCGCTCAGCACCTCGCGCCGGACCTCTTCCGTGCTGTTGTATTCGAAACCGGGCAGCCCGAGGAGATTGCCGAGCACGCGCAGCACCTTCCATGCCGGCCGGGTCTCGCCCAGCGGCTGCACCACGCCGTTGAAGCTCTGTACCGCGCCCTCCGTGCTGACGAAGGTGCCGGAAGTCTCGGTGAAAGGCGCGATCGGCAGAATGGCGTGCGCGTAGTCGGTCGCACCGTGCTGGTAGGGGCTCATCGCCACCACCAGTTCCGCCGCTTTCATCGCCGCCACCGCCCGCTGCGGATCGTGCGTGTCGAGCTCGGGCTCGACGCCGAGCAGCAGGTACGCCTTGAGCGGCTCCGCGAGCATCGCGCCGGCGTTACGCCCGGAGCCTGATGGCACGCACCCGGCGAGGTAGCCCCCGACGCTGTTGGCCGCCTCTCCGAGAAAGCCGAATCTCGCGCCGGTCAGTCCGGCTATGGCCAATCCCAGCTCATGCAGCAGCGCGGCGGCAGGATGGTGCTGCGCCAGGTTGCCGAGGAACACACCCGCGTTCTTTCCCGAAACGAGGCTCGCAGCGATGGCCCGCGCGGCGTCGGAGACGACCGCATCGTGCGCCGCCGTCGGCGCGGTTGCACTCTTCGCCTCGGCCGCAGCCCGCGCCACCTGCGCCAGCAGGTCCGCCATCGCCGAGGGGGCGACCACGGCCTTGTGCGCAACGCGCATGAGGAGGTTGTCGTCGAACGGATTGATGAGGCTCAGCTGCAGCCCGCGCCGGGTCGCCTGGCGCAGGCGATGCCCGATGAGCGGATGGTCCTTGGTGAGCGTGCTGCCGACGACGAGCACCCGGTCGAGCTTGCCGATATCCGCGAGCTTCATGCCCAGCCACGGCGCCGCGACTAGCCTGGCGTCCGCCGAGAAATCGGACTGGCGCAGCCGGAAATCCGCGTTGCCGGAGGAAAACTCGCGGGCGAATTTTCCCAACAGGAACAATTCTTCGAGCGTCTGGTGAGGCGTCGCCAGGGCGCCGATGCTCGCCGCGCCGTGTTGATCCCGGATCCGCTTCAGTTCCCGCGCGACGAACTCGAGTGCGACCTGCCACTCGACTTCCTTCCAGGCGCCGCCCTCCCTCAGCATCGGCCGGGCGAGCCGCTCCTCGGAATTCAGCCCCTCGTAGGAGAAGCGGTCCTTGTCCGAGAGCCAGCACTCGTTCACCGCCTCGTTCTCGCGGGGCAGCGCGCGCATCACGCGGTTCTGCTTCACGTTCAGCGTCAGATTCGACCCGTGACCGCAATGCGGGCTGACGGCGGGCCGGCGCGTCAGCTCCCACGGCCGGGCGGTATAGCGGAACGGCTTGGAAGTGAGCGCGCCCACGGGACAGAGGTCGATGACGTTGCCCGAGAGCTCCGAGTCGACCGTTCGACCGACGAACGTGATGATCTCGGCGTGCTCGCCGCGGCCTATCATGCCGAGCTCCATGATGCCGGCGATCTCCTGCCCGAAGCGCACGCAGCGCGTGCAGTGGATGCAGCGCGTCATGTCGGTCGAGATGAGCGGTCCCAGGTTCTTGTTGGTGACGACCCGCTTGGGCTCCTGGTAGCGCGAGCCGCTGCCGCCGTAGCCCACCGCGAGGTCCTGCAGCTGGCACTCCCCGCCCTGGTCGCAGATCGGGCAGTCGAGGGGGTGGTTGATGAGCAGGAACTCCATCACCCCTTTCTGGGCGTCCACCGCCTGCGCCGAGTGCGTCTGGACCTTCATGCCGTTCGTCACCGGCGTCGCGCACGCGGGCAGCGGCTTGGGCGCCTTTTCCACCTGGACCAGGCACATGCGGCAGTTCGCCGCGATGGACAGCTTGCGGTGATAGCAGAAGTGCGGAATATAGATGCCCGCGCCGTTGGCGGCGTCCATGATCGTGACGCCGTCCGCCACTTCCAGCTGCTTCCCGTCGATCTCGATCTCTAGCATCTTGGCTGCCCGTTACTGGTCACCGGTCACTGGTCACTTAAAGATAGTCGGGCACCAGGCACTTCCCGTGCTCGATGTGATGGACGAACTCGTCGCGGAAATGCTTGATGAAGCTCTTGACGGGCAGCGCCGCCGCGTCACCCAGCGCGCAGATCGTGCGGCCCGCGATATTGTCCGAGACGTTCGTAAGGAGATCGAGGTCTTCCATCCGGCCCTTGCCGTGCTCGATCCGGTCCACCATGCGGTAGAGCCAGCCGGTGCCCTCGCGGCAGGGCGTGCACTGCCCGCAGGATTCCTCGAAATAGAAGTACGAGAGCCGCAGCAGCGAACGCACCATGCAGCGCGTCTCGTCCATGATGATGACCGCGCCCGAGCCGAGCATGGAGCCCGCCTTCGCGATGGAGTCGTAGTCCATGTCGGTCTTCATCATGATGTCCTCGGGCAGGACCGGCATGGAGGAGCCGCCGGGAATGCAGGCCTTGAGCCTGCGCCTGCCCCGCATGCCGCCCGCCATCTCGAGCAGCGTCGCGAAAGGCGTGCCGAGCCTGACCTCGAAATTGCCCGGCCGCTCGACGTCGCCGGAGACCGAGAAGATCTTGGTCCCGCCGTTGTTGGGTCTCCCGAGGCTCAGGAAAGCCTCGGCGCCGTTGACAATTATCCACGGCACCGCGGCGAAGGTTTCGGTGTTGTTGATGGTGGTCGGCTTGCCATAGAGGCCGTAGCTCGCCGGAAACGGCGGCTTGAAGCGCGGCATGCCTTTCTTGCCTTCCAGCGATTCGAGGAGCCCCGTCTCCTCGCCGCAGATGTAGGCCCCGTAACCGTGATGGTTGTAGAGCTGGAAGTCGAAGCCCGAGCCGAGAATGTTCCGGCCGAGATAGCCTGCCGCCCGCGCTTCGTCGAGCGCCTCCTCGCAGCGCTCGAACACGTCCCAGATCTCGCCGTGCACATAGTTGTAGCCGACCGTCGTGCCCATCGCGTAGCCGCCGATGATCATGCCCTCGATCAGTGCGTGCGGGTTGTAGCGCAGCAGGTCGCGATCCTTGAAAGTGCCCGGCTCCCCCTCGTCCGAGTTGCACACCAGGTACTTGGCGCCGGGGAACTGGCGCGGCATGAAGCTCCACTTGAGGCCCGTCGGGAAACCGGCGCCGCCGCGGCCGCGCAGCGCGGACTTCTTCAACTCGGCCACGATCTGGTCGGGCGGAATCTTCTCGGACAGGACCTTCTTCAGGGCCGCGTAGCCGCCTCGCGCCTCGTAGTCCTTCAACCGCCAGTTGAGGCCGTCGAGCCCCTTCATGATGATCGCGTCGGGGCCGTAGCTGTCCGTCGGGAATGGGGGGACGGGCAGGCCCATTATTTCAACTCCTTCAGCAGCGCATCGAGCTTGTCCGGCGTCATCGCACAGCACATGCGCTTGTTGTTGACGAGCAGCACCGGAGCGTCGCCGCAGGCGCCGAAGCACTCGGCCTCCTTGAGCGTGAACGCGCCGTCGGGCGTGGTCTCGTTGAAACCGACACCGAGCGCTTTCTTGAGATGCTCCGCGGCGACATTGGCGCCCTGCAGCGCGCACGGCAGATTGGTGCAGATCGCGATCTTGTGGCGTCCCACGGGCTTGACGTCGTACATCGTGTAGAAGGTCGCGACTTCGTAGACCGCGATCGGCGGTATCCCCAGGTACTGCGCCACGAAATCCATCGTCTCGGGGGACAGCCACCCCTTTTCGTCCTGCGCGATCGTGAGCGCTGCCATTACCGCCGACCGGCGCTGGTCGGCCGGGTACTTCGCCAGCGCCCGGTCGATCTTCGCGAGCGCATCGGGGCTCAGGATCATCGGCGCATTCACCGGTCCACCTCGCCGAACACGATGTCCTGCGTCCCGATGATCGCGACGACGTCGGCGATCATGTGGCCGCGCGCCATCTCGTCGAGCGCGGCGAGGTGCGCGAAGCCGGGCGCCCGGATCTTGAGGCGATACGGCTTGTTGGCCCCGTCCGAGACGAGATAGATGCCGAACTCGCCCTTCGGGGCCTCGACCGCCGCGTACGCTTCCCCGGGCGGCACGTGCATCCCCTCGGTGAAGAGCTTGAAGTGATGGATCAGCTCTTCCATGCTGGTCTTCATCGCCACGCGCGAGGGCGGAGCCACCTTGTGGTTGTCGACCATCACCGGGCCGGGATTGGCGCGGAGCCACTCTATGCATTGGCGGATGATACGGTTCGCTTGCCGCATCTCCTCGATGCGCACGAGGTAGCGGTCGTAGCAGTCGCCGTTGACGCCCACGGGGATGTCGAAATCCATCCGGTCGTAGACCTCGTACGGCTGCTTCTTCCGCAGATCCCACTCGACGCCGGAGCCGCGCAGCATCGCGCCAGTGAAACCGAGCGCCACCGCCCGTTCCGGCGTCACGACGCCGATGCCGACGGTGCGCTGCTTCCAGATCCGGTTGTCGGTGAGCAGCGTCTCGTACTCGTCCACGTATTTCGGGAAGCGCCTGGTGAAATCCTCGATGAAGTCGAGCAGCGACCCCTGCCGGTTCTGGTTCAGCTCGCGCACGGCTTTTTCGTTGTGTATCGCGGAGGCGGCGTACTGGGGCATGTGCTCCGGGAGGTCGCGAAATACGCCGCCGGGCCGGTAGTAGGCGGCATGCAGGCGCGCGCCGGACACCGCCTCGTAGCAGTCCATCAGGTCTTCGCGCTCGCGGAAGCAGTACAGGAAGACCGTCATCGCGCCGATATCGAGTCCATGCGCGCCCAGCCACAGCAGGTGATTCAGGATCCGCGTGATCTCGTCGAACATCACGCGTATGTACTGCGCGCGGACCGGGATCTCGATCCCGAGGAGCTTCTCGATCGCCATCACGTAGGCGTGCTCGTTCGCCATCATCGAGACATAGTCGAGCCGGTCCATATAGGGCACCGACTGGAGGAAGGTCTTGTTCTCGGCGAGCTTCTCGGTAGCGCGGTGCAGGAGCCCGATGTGCGGATCGGCGCGCTCTATCACCTCTCCGTCGAGCTCCAGCACGAGCCGCAGCACGCCGTGGGCAGCCGGATGCTGTGGTCCGAAGTTCATGGTGTAGTTGCGGATTTCAGCCATGATTACTTCTTGATGTCCGTGTCGGCATAGTTTTCCTCGCGGATCGTGCGCGGCACGATCTCGCGCGGCTCTATGGTCACCGGCTGGTAGATCACGCGCTGCTGGTCGGGGTCGTAGCGCATCTCGACAGTACCGGAAAGCGGGAAATCCTTCCGGAAGGGGTGGCCTATGAAGCCGTAGTCGGTCAGGATACGTCGCAGGTCCGGGTGGCCGGTAAAGACGATGCCGAGGAGGTCGAACGCTTCCCGCTCGTACCAGTTGGCCGAGGGCCAGATTCCCGCAACGGACGCTACTACGGGAAATTCATCGTCGGCCGCGAACGCACGCAGCCTCAGGCGCCGGTTGTGGGTGATGCTGAGCAGGTGATAGACCACCGCATAGCGCCTGCGGGGCCGCTCGCCCGGCGGAGGAACGAGAGCCTGCCCGGAGCTGCCGGTCGAGGAGGCGGCGGTGCCGCCGCCCTGGGGCGGATCCTCGGGCTCGCGGACAGTCGAATCCTGCAGGGAGTCCTGCAGGCTGCCCGGCAACGCGCCACCGTACGCGATGTAGTCCAGCCCGCAGAGATCGGTCAACTGGCCAAAGCGGAGGTCCGGCGCGTCGCGCAATACTCCGCACGCCGCCAGCAGGATGTCGGGCTCGACGACGATGGTGACCTCTCCGGCCGCCTCCGTCACGCCCGCAATCCTGTCACCCAGCGCCGACTGCAACGCGGCGATCAGCGTCTCGGTCCTTATTGTCATGTCGGGTGATGGTCCGAGCGGATTTCTATCGAGCGATCGTCTGAGCGAGATTTCTATCGAGCGATCGTATTCGTGCGTTTGATCTTGTTCTGCAATTGGATGATGCCGTAAAGCAGCGCCTCGGCGGTCGGCGGACAGCCCGGAACGTAGATGTCCACCGGCACGATGCGGTCGCAGCCGCGCACGACCGAGTACGAGTAATGGTAATAGCCCCCGCCGTTGGCGCACGAGCCCATCGAGATCACCCACCGCGGCTCGGCCATCTGGTCGTAGACCTTGCGCAGCGCGGGGGCCATCTTGTTGCACAGCGTGCCGGCGACGATCATCACGTCCGACTGGCGCGGGCTCGCGCGAAACACGATGCCGAAGCGGTCGAGGTCGTAGCGCGCGGCGCCCGCGTGCATCATCTCCACCGCGCAGCACGCCAGTCCGAACGTCATGGGCCACAGCGAGCCGGTGCGCGTCCAGTTGATCAGCGAATCCGCCGTCGTCGTGAGGTAGCCGCGTTCGTGAAAGCTTTCGGGTGCGCCCATGTCAATTGCTCCTGATCCACCGCTCGCGGTGGCGCCTCTGATTCAATATCACAAGTTCCACGGCCATCACGTCGGCGCCTGCGCCGGTCCCGGGTCGCATCCCCGAAAAAGCCCGGGGCCCCTGCTCCGCCGTGCCCGGCGCTACTCCCACTCCAGCGCTCCCTTCTTCCACTCGTAGATGAAGCCCACCACGAGTATGCCCAGGAACACCATCATGGCCATGAAGCCGAAGCGCCCGATCTCCTGCAGCACGATCGCCCATGGGAAGAGAAACGCTATCTCGAGATCGAACAGGATGAAGAGGATCGCGACCAGGTAGTAGCGGACGTCGAATTTCATGCGGGCGTCCTCGAAGGCCTCGAACCCGCACTCGTACGGCGAAAGCTTCTCCGAGTCCGGGCGGTGCACCCCGAGCAGGCGGGAGAGTCCTCCGCCCAGCGCCATGGGAGCGATGCCGATCGCGGCGCCCACGACGATGAACATCAGGATTGGGAAGTAGTTTTCGAGCATGCGCTTCGCGAGGGTCTAGGGGTAGGGGCTCGGGGCCAGCGGGCAATCTCCAGCGCCTTTCCAGTCCCTGATCCTAGTCCCTAGTCCCTCAAAATGGTGCCGACGGTGAGATTCGAACTCACACGGCTTACGCCGCCACCCCCTCAAGATGGTGTGTCTGCCAATTCCACCACGTCGGCCTGTAACTCAGTGTTAAGTGTTGAGTTTTGAGTGTTGAGTTGACCCCGCCGACAGCTCTCATGCACTAAACACTCAACACCAAGCACTCGACACTGTCTCATTTCGGTACGTCCTTCGCCTTCGACCTTTCCTCGGGCCCAGTTGGCGGCTCGCTGAAGCGCTGGGCTTCCGGCAGCGGCTCGCCCACCGTAATCGAGGGCTTGCCGGCCGGGCTGCCCGGAACCGGCACCTGCACGGGGCCCGGCTTTGCCGGCGCGGGCTGCGTGGCCATTACACCCTTGTGCTCTGTTTTCCGGCCGGAGAAGTACGTGAGGCCCATGCTCGAGAGAAAGAATATCGCCGCCAGTATCGCCGTCGCCCGGCTCAGGAAATTGGCCGAACCGGTGGAACCGAAGATGCTCCCCGACGCGCCCCCGCCGAACGCGGCGCCCACGTCGGCGCCCTTTCCGTGCTGCAACAGCACCAGCCCGCAAATCGCGAGCGCCGTCAGCACGTGCAGCACTAGTACCAGCGTTTCCATTCAAACCCTCGTCGTTTCCCGCGCCGCCGCGGCGCGGCAAATGGCCGTGAACTCGTCGGCCGACAGCGCCGCACCGCCGATCAGCCCGCCATCGACATCCGGCATCGCGAACAACTCGGCAGCGTTGCCGCTCTTCACGCTGCCGCCGTAGAGCAACTGCAACCCCTCGGCCAGTTTCCGGTCGGCTCCGGCGATCCGCCCGCGGATGAACGCGTGAACCGCCTGCGCCTGCTGCGGGGTCGCCGTCTTGCCCGTTCCGATCGCCCACACCGGCTCGTACGCGATCACGCACCTCGCCAATGCGGCTACGCCGCAATGCGTTACGACAGCATCGAGCTGGCGCGCCACGACCGCTTCCGTCACGCCCGACTCGCGCTCCTTCAGCGTCTCGCCGACGCACAATATCGGGGTCAGGAGGCCTTTCAACGCAGCAGCGAACTTCACAGCCACGACTTCATCGGTCTCACCGAAAACGCTGCGCCGCTCCGAATGCCCTACGATAACGTAACGGCACTCGAAATCAGCGAGCATGGCCGCCGACACGCCCCCCGTATACGCGCCGGCGTCGAACTGGCACACGTCCTGCGCCCCCAGGGCGATGTTCGAGCCCCGCAGGCCGCGCTGAACCTGTGCCAGGTACGGGTACGGCACGCACACCGCGTACTGTGCTCCGTTGAGCGGTGCCAGGGCCGGGACGAGCGCCTGCACGAGCGCCTGGTTGGAGGCCAGGGAGCCGTTCATCTTCCAATTGCCCGCCACCAACTGGATCCGCATGGCCTGCCCGCTCGCTAAACCATTGAATTTTACAGGGTAGCGCCGGAGAGGGTCAAACGGTAACGGTCGCTGATGCACCGCAGCACCCGATTGAATGGATTGGGTTAATGCGCCGTTTCTCTGCTCCAAGAGAGACCCCACGCCGCGTATTGTCAGCCAATCCCAGCTTGGGTCGGACAGTGTTAGCAAAAGTGCAAGCGACAGCGGTCGTCACATCGGCTTGGCTTATGTTTGGCGTTCCTGCAATTCAACCGCCATCCTGAAGTCGTGATGCGACCACATCTAAATGCTCAAAGCCGCCGAGAACCTGCTTCTCATTGTGCTCAGGTCGGTTCGGACATCAACCAGCGTGTCAGAGCAACAGCAGCGCCTGCGCCGAGGATTTCAGCCACGATAAACCCGGGCGCATCGGCCGGGTGGATTCCGGCAAACGTATCACTCAACGAGCGCGCGACAGTGACAGCGGGATTCGCAAAGGAAGTGGAAGCGGTGAACCAGTAGGCAGCGCTGATATACGCACCAACTGCAAAGGGAACCATCGAGGCGCGATAGCGGGCGCAACTTAGAATGACGAGCAGGAGTCCAAACGTTGCAATGAACTCACTCCACATTTGGGCGAGGCCCGATCGCGCATGTTGGGAGAGCGAGATGAGCGGTTCTTCAAACATCAGATGAGCCGCCATCACTCCGCCTATCGCACCGATGACCTGAATTCCCGTATACCCGAGCACCTCGAGCCAGGTAAGTCGGCCGTTCAGGGCCTCTGCAGCTGAAACGCAGGGGTTGAAATGCGCGCCCGAGACAGGGCCAAAGGTCAAGATCAACGCAATCAAACCCGCACCTGTTGCCGCCGTGTTTGCAAGCAAAGCCAGCCCGGTGTTACCCCCAGAAAGCCGCTCGGCCATGATGCCGGAGCCGATGATTACCGCCAGAAGTAGTGCCGTCCCGACTCCCTCTGCGGCAAGCCTCCTGCCGAGGCTCATGAAGGCGCCTTACCGATATCCCTGACCTTCTGCTGAAGCGAAAGACGATCGAGGCTCGCTAGCGGCAGACTCAGGAAAATCCGAAGCCGATTGCCTATCTCCTGATGGACCGTTCTAAAGAGACGTCGCTTCTCCTCATCAGTCCCCTTGAGCGCCGCCGGGTCCTGAAATCCCCAATGCGCAGTCATTGGCTGTCCAGGCCAGGCCGGACACGTTTCGCCTGCCGCGCTGTCGCACACGGTAATGACAAGATCCATTTTCGGGGCTCCAGGGCTCGCGAACTCGTCCCAGCTCTTGCTGCGCAAACCTTCGACAGAATGGCCATTGCTTTTCAAGAGCTCCAGGGTAAAAGGATTCACCTTCCCCACCGGATGGCTCCCGGCGCTATAGGCCTTGAAGCGTCCGTTCCCGAGCGCGTTGAGCAGAACCTCGGCCATGACGCTACGCGCCGAATTACCCGTGCAGAGGAACAGCACGTTGTAGACGGTCTCTCCCACTGGCTAGCAGCACTTTTCCGGCGCGGTTTTCCGCTGGACAAGGTCCACGCCCTCGGGTTTCGGGCTGCAGCACGCGCCTGCCTGTTCCGCGGGCTTCGTGACTGCCCCGTAGATCTCGGCCTCGCCGAGAGTGTGGTAGGTCTCCCACGCAACGCCCTGAGGATCGGTGATCCAGTACTTGTCGGAACGGGCGTAGCAGCAGGTTGCGCCTGGCTGATCTTGCGCCGCGATTTCGGCATCGGCGACCTGCTTGCGCAGCGAGGCAAGCTCTTCGTCGCTGTCCACCTGAAAGCCGAGGTGGTTGACACCTGCCTTCGACCCACGCTGGGAAATCGCGAAATTGACGCGCGGGTCTTCCATCATCCATTTGGCGTAGTCCGACTTGTGCACGGTCGGCCTTGCCCCGAACACGGCTGAATAGAACCGGATGTTGGCTTCCAGATCGTCTACCGAAACGTGCACGTGAAAGCGCTTCATGCTTTGACTCCTTTTCGTCGGGTTTTGGCCGTCGCCTGAGACCGCCGGGAATCGAGCCCGGGCGCGCAGCTGACCCCATCGCGCCCGCAGCAGTTTTCAGTCAGGAACGCGACGAGCGCGCCCATTTGCTCGAAATTCGTGGAATAGAAAACGAAACGCCCTTCCTGCCGTGCGAGGACCAGGTTGGCGTGACTCAATTCCTTGAGATGGAAGGAAAGCGTCGCCGGAGCGAGCTTCAGTTCCGCGGCGATCTCGCCAGCGGATACCCCTGTGGGACCGGCCTCCACGAGAAACCTGAATACAGCGAGGCGGCTTTCCTGGGCGAGAGCGGCGAGAGCTTGAATGGCGGTTTTGGATTCCATGTTTCCATTATTATGGAATCATGGAATGCTTGTCAATACCCCCACCGGCACTGCGCCCACGCTCGAGGGGAGGCTAGGAAAAAGGCCCGGAAGTCGGTCAGCCGAAACGGCCAGTGATGTAATCCTCGGTCTGCTTGTTGCTCGGCTTGACGAAGATCGTGTCCGTCACGTCGAACTCGATCAGCTCGCCGAGATACATGTAGGCCGTGTAGTCGGACACCCGGGCCGCCTGCTGCATGTTGTGAGTCACTATCAGAATCGTCACTTGCTCCCGTAATTCGGCGATCAGCTGTTCGATGCTGGCGGTGGCGATAGGGTCGAGAGCCGAGGTGGGCTCGTCGAATAGCAGTATTTCCGGGTCTGTCGCGAGCGCACGCGCGATACACAAGCGTTGCTGCTGTCCGCCGGAAAGGTTGAACGCCAGATCGTGCAGCCGGTTTTTGACTTCGTCCCAAAGCGCCGCGCTGCGCAAGGCCACTTCGACCTTCTCTTCGAGCAGGCCTCGCCTGCTTACCCCTCTGACCCGAAGACCATAGGCTACGTTCTCGAAAATTGACTTCGGAAACGGGTTTGGCTTCTGGAACACCATGCTGATGCGCATGCGCACTTCGATCGGATCCACCTCCGGGTGCAGAATATTCGTATTGTCCGGATAGAGCATGATCTGCCCTTCGTAGCGGTTGCCGGGGTACAGATCATGCATGCGGTTGAAGCAGCGCAAGTAGGTCGATTTTCCGCAGCCCGAGGGCCCGATCAATGCCGTTACCTGCTTTTCGTAAATCGGCATACTGATGTTCTTCAGCGCCTGGAAACTTCCATAGTAGAAGCTGAGCGCCGCGGATTCAGACTTCTTGACCGGAACGTGATCCGCCGCTGGAGCAGCCGCGGCGCGCGCTTGAGGAACGGCCATGCTTACCATTTGATGCTCTTTCTTAACCGGTAACGGATATAGATTGCAAGGGCGTTCATTGAAAGCGTCATTACTACCAGCACCAGACCGGCGGCCGCAGCGTTGTGGTGGAACGCCGCTTCCGGACGCGATGTCCAGTTGAACATCTGGATCGGCATCACCGTGAAAGGCGACATGATCCAGTCGAACAGCCCGGCAGGCGGATCGCCGGACAGCGGCGCCGGCGGTAAAAACGCGATGAAGGTCAGGGCTCCGATCGTGATTACCGGTGCGGTCTCGCCGATGGCCCGCGCCATGCCGATGATGACTCCTGTCATGATGCCGGCCAACGAGTACGGAAGTATATGGTGGGAAGTCGTCTGCCACTTGGTGGCGCCAAGCGCGTAAGCGCCCTCGCGTATCGCCTCCGGTATCGCTCGAATGGCTTCGCGCGTTGCCACGATTACCACCGGCAGGATGAGCAACCCCAGCGTCAGCCCTGCCGTCAGTATGCTTTGGCCAAATCCGAATTGATATACGAACAGCCCCAGCGCAAGCAGACCGTAGACGATGGAAGGCACGCCCGCGAGGTTGGTGACGTTGATCTCGATAAGGTCCGTCATCCAGTTCTTGGGAGCGTACTCTTCGAGGTATACGCCGGCGCCTACGCCCAGAGGCACCGCTGTACATGCAGTGACGAACATTACCAATGTCGAACCGACCCAGGCCGACAATATCCCTGCCTGATCCGGCTTGCGCGAAGGGAACGACGTGAAGAAATCCAGGGACAACCGGGGACCGCCTTCTATTACCATTTGCCCGAACAGGGCGACGAATGTAAGCACGCCCACCATCAGCGACAACAGGCCGACGGCCGCAAATATCATGTCCCAGCGCTTGTGGGCCGCGATCAGCGCGCGAATTTCCTGAATCCTGCCGGCTTGCTCGTTCATGACTAGTACGCTTGACGGTAACGCTTGCGCAGCATATGGCCCAGGACATTGAAGACCAGGGTCAGGAGCGCCAACGTCAGTCCAGCCGCGAAAATCGTCTGGTAGCCGATGCTGCCATGAGGCAAGTCGCCTAGAGCGACCTGTACGATGTAAGCGGTAATAGTCGCCGCCGGTTCCAGCGGGTTCCACGTAAGATTCGGCTGCATGCCGGCGGCGACGGCAAGTATCATTGTCTCGCCGACAGCGCGAGAGATGCCCAGAATGTACGCTGCGGCAATCCCTGAAAACGCAGCTGGCGCCACCACCCGAATCGCGGTCTGAAAGCGCGTGGCACCCATCGCATACGAACCTTCACGAAGGGCCATCGGCACCGCGCGCATGGCGTCTTCGCTTACCGAGCTTACCGTAGGGACGATCATGATTCCCATCACCAGGCCTGCCGAAAGGAGATTGAATCCGGGCAACGAGGGAATGAAATGCTGCAGCAACGGAGTCACGAAAAGGAGGGCGAAATATCCATAGACGATCGTCGGCACGCCGCTCAACAGCTCGAGAAACGGCTTTGCGACCTCGCGGATCGAGAACGGCGCAAACTCCGAAAGATAGACGGCGATGATGGTTCCCAGCGGTATGGCCACCAGCAGGGCCACCATGGAACTCACGAGAGTGCCGGATAGCAGAGGCAGGATTCCGTAGTGAGCGTCGGAAAAGAGCGGCGTCCACTGAGTATCGGTCAGGAAATCCCACAACGAAATGGTCTGGAAGAGGACGAACGATTCCTTGAAGAGGATCAGCACGATGCCGACGGTCGTTGCCACAGACACGCAGGCGGCGAGAAACAGGATGAACTCGATAATGCGTTCCTTGACATGGCGCGACCTGCGGCGCACCAGCCTGTCGCTGACGAACGTCTCGGGCACTCCCGCTATCCTGTGAACCTGGGAAATCGTGTTCATTCTAATGATTGCGCAGGAATAATGCAGGCTTTCGATAAACTGCCTGAACCCTCGAGAAAGCTGCAGAGGCAGTCTTTGCCCCTGCGGCAGCAGTAAGCCCGGGTCGATGTGTCCTCAGAGCTTCGCTTCGAGCTTCATCAGTTCCTCGATGGTCAGGCCGACCTTGTTCTCGCCACCAAACTTCGTGCCGAGCTGTTTCTTGGCGAGCATCTCAAGGTTGTGGGTATAGGCTTTCGCAGGCAGCGGCACGTACTTCACTTCCTTTGTCAGCTTCTCGCCCTGCTTGTTGTAGAACTCGGCGAACTCCTTCACCTCTGGACGCGCGTAGGACTTGGCGTTCACGTAGATAAAAATCGGCCTGGCGAGAGGCTGGTAGGTACCGTTGATGACTGTTTCCAGTGAGGGCGAAACGGCCGGCTTGCCGTCTTTCTCGACAATCGGCACGGACTTCAGCTTGTCCTTGTTTTCCGCAAAGTAGGCGAATCCGAAGTAACCGAGCGCGTTCACGTCGCGTTGCACACCCTGTACCAATACGTTGTCGTCCTCGCTCGCCGTGTAGTCGCCGCGACTGGCCTTGGCCTTGCCGGTGATCGCCTCGGTAAAGTAGTCAAACGTGCCCGAATCGGAACCGGCACCGAAAAGCTTGATGGGAGCATTCGGCCATGCGGGGTTGACCTGATTCCAGTGCGTGATCTTGCCCTGCGCGCCCGGCTCCCATATTTTCTTGAGTTCGGCGACGGTCAGGCTCTTGATAAATGTGTTCTTAGGATTGATCACGACCGTGAGCGCATCGTAGGCGACCGGTAACTCCATATACTCTATGCCGTTCTTCCTGCACTCATCCATCTCGGCCTTCAATATCGGACGCGAGGCATCCGAGATATCGGTCTCTCCACGGCAGAACTTCTTGAAGCCGCCGCCCGTACCGGAAATACCCACGGTCACTCTAACCGCTCCCTTCTTCGACTTCTGGAATTCCTCCGCGACAGCTTCGGTGATCGGGAACACGGTACTCGAGCCGTCGATCTTGATCGTTTGCGCCTGGATGACCGCCGAGTGCCCGCCTAACGTTGCCGCAAACCCTGCGGCAATACCCAAGACTCTGAATTGATACCACCTGGCCATAACAGCGCTCCTGTCGTTGCATGAGGAATCACCGCATGCTACGGAGGCCGTGTTACGGCTTTGTGACAAATATGACCGTGCTCCCCGGAAAATTACGGCAATTCAGCGCTGTGGGCGTTCGCTCGCCGCTCCGCGATCCCCCGCCAGCTCGCGCGGGCGGATGATCCAGAACAGGCCCAGCGCAAGGGCCATCAAGGCAGCCACGGCGAGGAAAGAGAGTCCCCACGCGACGCGCGACATGCCGCCGGCAAGGTCGAGGATGAAGCCGATCATGAGCGGGCCGACGAATCCGCCGGCATAGCCGAGCGTCGAATGCACCGCGAGTGTCGCGCCGCGGCGCGAGGGCTCCGCGGTTCCGGCGGCTCCCGCGGTCAGCGATGACGAGTCGAGCCACACGACGAGCCCGTAAAAGAGCAGGAGGACGACGGCGACCGGGTAGGACAGCGCGCCCACGAACCCGATGCTGCCCGCCACCACGATGGATCCCAGCATGGCGAGGGTGATCAGCTTGCGCCGGCCCAGCCTGATGGCCGCCTCGTTGCCCAGCACGCTCGCGGCCGTGCCGATGAGCCCCAGGGCCGTGAGGACGACGGTGGGCGTGAGAAGCGTCTCGGCGCCGCCGGTGCTGATGGCAACGTAGCCGAGGAACGCCACGCCCCAGCCCCGCAGCGCGTTCATCTCCAGCGTGTGCACGCAATATCCCAGCGCGTAGGCCATCGCCGAGCGATTGCGAAACACGGGACGGAAATCGAACAGCTTGAAGCCCTCTCCGGAGGCGGACGCCGGCGGCAATGCGCGCGGCGCGAGGAGACCAACGAGCACCCACGCGGCGAGCGCGCTCGCTCCCGCGACCGTGAATGCGAATTGCCAGCCGTGCCATCCCGCGAGCAGGCTCGCGCACGAGTACGAGAGTGCGCCGGAAATGCCGATGCTCGCCGCGTGCCCGGCCACGGCGCGTGACATCAGTTTTTCATCGACCTGGTCCGCGAGGAGCTTCAGGCCCGTCATGTAGGTTCCGGCCCAACCGACGCCGGCGAGCGCGCGCGTGGCGAGCGCCGACCAGAAGCCCTCGGCGGCAATGCCGAACAGCAGATGGCCGGCGATCGTGCAGCCGACGCCGAAGAGATAGACGCGCTTGGCGGGGACGCGGTCCGTGAGCGTTACCAGCACCGGCACCGCGACCATGTAAGCAGCGTAGAAGATGCCGGTGATCCAGCCGGCCTCGCTGTTCGTGAGCCGCCACAGCGGCATCATCGAGGGCAGCAGCGCCGGCCAGAAGAACGCCCCGATCTGGACCAGCACCTGCGCCGCGCAAACCACCGCGACGAGACCTGCTCCCGACAACCTCGGCGCCGCCATGTGCTTCGGGAACCGGAGGCGCTGGCCTCGGAACTGGAGCCGTCAGCCGGCGGTCCGGACCACCGCAGCGATGCGTTGAGCCCAGTGCTCGATCCGCGCCGGGTTCCGGCCCTCGACCATCACGCGGATCACGGGCTCGGTGCCGGACGGGCGCAGCAGCACGCGGCCGGATCCGTCGAGATCCGCCTGCGCCTCGGCCAGGGCGCGCTTCACCTCCGCGCGCTCCAGGATCCCGTCCCTGGTCCTGACGGCGACGTTGATGAGCACCTGCGGGAACAGCGTAAGCGCGCCCGCCGCTTTTGCGAGCGTGGTCCGGTTTTCCACCAGCGCGCGCAGCACCTGCAGCGAGGAGATGATGCCGTCTCCCGTGCTGTGCTTGTCGAGGCACAGGATGTGCCCGGAGTTCTCGCCGCCGAGCTGCCAGCCGCGGCTGGCGAGCATCTCCAGCACGTAGCGGTCGCCGACCTTGGCGCGCGCGAACGCGATCTTGAGCTTCGCCAGCGCCTGCTCCAGCGCGAGGTTGCTCATCTGGGTGCCGACGACACCCTTGCCCAGATCGCCCAGCCGTTTCCGGTGCTGGGCGATCAGGTAGATCAGCTGGTCGCCGTCGTAGAGCCTGCCGGATGCGTCCACCATCGCGAGCCGGTCGCCATCACCGTCGAGCGCGATGCCGAGGTCCGCGCGGGCGTGTTTGACCGCCTCCTGCAGCGCCCGCGGCGCGGTAGCGCCGACTCCGGCGTTGATATTGAAGCCGTCCGGGCTCGCGCCGACCGTCTCCACGTCGGCTCCCAGCTCGTGGAAGACGTGCGGCGCGATGTGGTAGGCCGCGCCGTGGGCGCAATCCACGACGATGCGCATGCCGCGCAGGTCGAGATGCGAGGGGAACGTGCTCTTGCAGAATTCGATGTAGCGCGCCGCCGCGTCCTCGATGCGCCGCGCCTTGCCGAGCTTGGCGGAAGTCATGCACTTGAGGGGCTTGCCGAGCTCGCGCTCGATGGCGGTCTCGGTGGCGTCGGGCAGCTTGGCCCCCGCTCCGGAGAAGAACTTGATGCCGTTGTCGTCGTAGGGGTTGTGCGACGCGCTGATCACGATGCCTGCAGACAGGCGCAGCGCCCGCGTGAGGTAGGCGACCGCGGGCGTGGGCATCGGCCCCACCAGCAGCGTGTCCACCCCGGCGGCCGAGAGGCCGGCTTCGAGAGCGGCCTCGAGCATGTAGCCGGAAACCCGCGTGTCCTTGCCGATCAGCACGGAAGGGTGCTCGACCCCTTTCTGCTTCCCGCTCGCGAGCACCTTGCCTGCCGCGTAGCCCAGCTTCATCACGAAATCGGGCGTGATCGGGGCCTGCCCGACCTTGCCGCGAACGCCGTCGGTGCCGAAGTATTTTCTGCTCATGGACAACCTGTTGAACCGCCAAGACGCCGAGACCGCCAAGAAGACGGCAAGAATAACAAGAATGGGCTTTCAGCCCAAATATGCCCCTGGAACCGCAACGCGGGCGCGGTGCATGGTATCCGAATCCAGGTCCGAGCCCATGGGACTTATGTCCTTGTGGTTGACGTCTCTATTTATTTTCCATACCCTCGGCGGCCTTGGCTCTTGCGGGTTAGGTTTTATTTTCAACGGCTTGCCAGACCGCCAGGGCGTCACGCGTGGCGGCGACATCGTGCACGCGCACGATGCTCGCGCCGTTCTGGACCGAGATCAGGGCGGCCGCGAGACTGGCCGCCAGCCGGTCCTGCGCCGGGCGCCCGGTCAACTGGCCCAGGCTCGACTTCCTGGACCAGCCCGCCAGTACCGGCACGCCCAGGCCGGTGAATTCGCGCAGGCAGCGCAGCAGCTCGAGATTGTGATCGACGCTCTTGCCGAAGCCGAAGCCCGGATCGATCACGATGCGCCCGCGCGCGATGCCGGCGTGCTCCGCGGCCGCTACGCGCGAGGAAAGAAAGGCCTTTACGTCGCGCACGACGTCGTCGTATGCAGGGTGGGCCTGCATCGTGCGCGGCTCCCCCTGCATGTGCATGAGACACACGGCGCAATCGCTGCCGGCCACCGCCTGGAGCGCCCCGGGCGACGCGAGCGACGTGATGTCATTCACCATGGCCGCGCCTTCCGCCAGCGCGGCGCGCATGACTTCGGGCTTGGCGGTATCCACCGACAGCGGGACCGGCGCATCGTGCAGCGCCCGGACGACCGGGATGATGCGAGCCACCTCTTCCTCGACCGGAACCGGCGCGGCGCCCGGCCGGCTCGATTCGCCGCCCAGGTCAACGATGTCCGCGCCTTCCTCGATCAAGCGCCGCGCGTGCGCCACGGCGGCATGGGGCGCGAGGAACCGGCCCCCGTCGGAGAACGAATCGGGTGTGACGTTGACGACGCCCATCACCAGCGGGCGCGACAAATCTAGGGTGAATCGACCGCAGCGGAGGATCCGGACCATAACGATGAACGTGGAACGTGGTTGACTCCCGCACTGCGGGGTCATCCTTCATCCTTCGGGACGAGGCGGCAATGCCGCCGCCCGCCTCAGGCCGCCTGGGGCGGCGTAGCCGGCGCCGTTGCGGTCGGCGGGCTGTCCTTCGAAGACGGAGCAGGCGGCGCCGCGGGCTTGGGCGGGCGCGGCGGACGTCCTTCCATGATGTCGTTGATCTGCTCGGCGTCCAGGGTTTCCCACTCGAGCAGCGCCTTCGCCATCGCCTCGACCTTGTCGCGGTTGTCCTCGATCAGCTTGCGCGCGTGCTGGTACTGCTGGTCCACGATGCGCCTGATTTCCGCGTCAACCTTCTGCATGGTGGTGTCGGAAACGTTCTTGTGCATCGTGACCGACCGGCCGAGGAACACCTCGCCCTCGTTTTCGCCATAGACCATCGGCCCCAGCTCGTCGCTCATGCCCCACCGCGTAACCATGTTGCGGGCGAGTTCGGTGGCGCGCTCGAAATCGTTGGACGCGCCGGTGGTCATCTGGCCCATGAAGACCTCTTCGGCGATACGCCCGCCGAACAGGACGCCGATGTTCTGGAGTATCTGTTCGCGGTCCATGCTGTAGCGGTCATGCTCCGGGAGTTGCATGGTGACGCCGAGCGCCCGTCCGCGCGGAATGATCGTCACCTTGTGCACCGGATCTGTCTTCGGACTGAGCCTCGCGACGAGCGCGTGGCCCGACTCGTGGTAGGCAGTATTCCGGCGCTCGTACTCGGGCATCACGATCGAGCGGCGCTCGGCGCCCATGATGACCTTGTCCTTGGCGCGCTCGAAATCGTCCATGTCGACGAGCCGCTTGCTGCCGCGCGCGGCGAAGAGCGCCGCCTCGTTCACGAGGTTCGCGAGGTCCGCGCCCGAGAACCCGGGGGTGCCGCGCGCGATGATGTCGGCCTTGACGTCCGGGGCCATCGGCACCTTGCGCATGTGGACGAGCAGGATCTGCTCGCGGCCGCGGATATCGGGCAGCGGCACGACCACCTGGCGGTCGAACCGGCCCGGGCGCAGCAGCGCCGGATCGAGCACGTCGGGCCGGTTGGTGGCGGCGATCACGATCACGCCGGAGTTGGTCTCGAAGCCGTCCATCTCGACCAGCAGCTGATTCAACGTCTGCTCGCGCTCGTCGTTGCCGCCGCCCAGGCCCGCGCCGCGCTGGCGCCCCACGGCGTCGATCTCGTCGATGAACACGATGCAGGGCGAATGCTTCTTCGCCTGCTCGAACATGTCGCGCACGCGCGCGGCGCCCACGCCGACGAACATCTCGACGAAGTCGGAGCCGGAGATCGAGAAGAAGGGCACCTTTGCCTCGCCCGCGATCGCCTTCGCGAGCAGCGTCTTGCCCGTTCCGGGATTGCCCACCATCAGCACGCCGCGCGGGATGCGCCCGCCCAGCTTCTGGAACTTCGACGGGTCGCGGAGAAACTCGACCAGCTCCGCGACCTCTTCCTTGGCTTCCTCGCAGCCCGCGACGTCCGCGAACGTGATGGTGTTGTTCGACTCGTCGAGCATACGGGCGCGGCTCTTGCCGAACGAGAACGCCCCGCCCCGCCCGCCGCCCTGCATCTGGCGCATGAAGAAGATCCACACCCCGATCAGGAGCAGCATCGGGAACCACGACACGAAGATGTTCATGAGGAGCGACGGCTCCTCCTCGGGCTTCGCTTCGATGATCACCCCGTTCTTGAGGAGATCGCTCACCAGCCACGGATCGGACGGTGAATAGGTGGTGAAGCGCTCGCCGCTCCTCTTCACGCCTTTCAGAACGCGGCCTTCGATGGTCACCTTGGCGACGTTCCCCTGCTTCACCTCCTCGATGAACTGGGAATACTCCATCGCCTTCTGGCCGGCCTGGCGGGTGCTGAACTGGTTGAATACGGTCATCAGCACCAGCGCGATCACCAGCCAGATCGCCACGTTCTTGATCAGATTGTTCAAGAAAACTCCTCAGTAACGCCCTGATTGCGCTCCACACCGGGCGGTCATTGAATTGTAGACTCTTTCAGTCCCTTCGCCACCAGATACACCTCGCTCGAGCGGTCGCGGGACGCCTCCGGCTTGCGCGTGGCGACGGTCCGAAAGCGATCGCGCAACCCTTTCAGGAACGTCTCGTAGCCCGCGCCTTGAAACAGCTTCACCAGCATATTTCCCTGTGGTTTCAGATGCTTCAGGGCGAAATCCCGCACCAGTTCCGCGAGCGCCAGCGCGCGCGCCTGGTCGGCGGTCGCAATACCGCTTAGGTTGGGGGACATATCGGAAAGCACAAGGTCAACCTTGAGACCCGCGAGCACGCGCTCCAGTTCTGTTACCACCATTACGTCACGAAAATCCCCGCGCATGAACGTGACACCCGCCACGGGCGGCATGTCGAGCTGATCGAGGGCGATCACCCGGCCGCGCGGACCGACCTCGCCCGCCGCAACCTGGGACCATCCGCCCGGGGCGGCCCCGAGGTCTATCACCGTCATCCCGGGGGCGAGCAGGCGGTCGCGCCGCGCGATTTCCTCGAGCTTGAACGCAGCACGCGAGCGCCTGCCTTCGGCGCGTGCGCGCTTCACGAACCGGTCGGAAACGTGCTCCTGCATCCAGTCTTTGCCGCGAACCCTGCCCATGAGCTCGAGTTTTGAGTGTTGAGTTTTAAGTTTTGAGTTTCGAATATTGAGTTAATGTTGAGTAATGGAAAGTGCGAAAATCAGCAATAACTCAACACTAAGAACTCAAAACTCAACATTGTGAGAGCCCTCACTCCCGCCGAATGCCGCGCCCTGCGCGCGCGGGCGCACGCCCTTCACCCGATCGTGATGATAGGCAGCGCCGGCCTGACCGACGCGGTGCTGAAGGAAATCGACCTGGCGCTGAAGAGTCATGAGCTCATCAAGATCCGGATGCTCGGCGACGATCGCGATAGCCGGGGCAACGCGCTGGAACGAATCTGCGGCGCTCTCGATGCCGCCCCCGTCCAGTTGATCGGCAAGATACTCGTGGTATTTCGACCGCTGCCGCAGGAACCTGAAGCCCCGCCTCCGATCAAGGGCAAGAGGGGAAGGAAGAAAGGAGAGAGGCGTCAACGCCCGGTCAAGCGAGAGAGGAGATAGGCGATAGGAGAGGGGCGTCACGGCGCAATGGGTCTGGCTCCCCTCCCCTTTCTCTTCTCTCCCGTCGCTTTTCAGATGTAATCCAGTTCCTAGATATATTTGACGTCCAGAATCTCGTACTCCCGCACCCCGCCCGGCGCCCTGACCTCTGCGGTATCGCCGGCGATCTTGCCGATCAGCGCGCGCGCGGTGGGCGAGCTGATCGATATCTTGCCCTGCTTGATGTCCGCCTCGTCGTCGCCCACGATCTGGTAGGTGACTTTTTCGCCGCTCGCCGCGTCCTCGAGGTCCACGGTGGCGCCGAATACGCAGCGGCCGTCCGCGTCGAGCAGCTTCGTGTCGATGATCTGCGCGTTGGAGAGCTTGCCCTCGAGGTCGGCGATGCGTCCCTCGACGAAGCTCTGGCGCTCCTTGGCCGCATGATACTCGGCGTTCTCCGCCAGATCGCCGTGAGCGCGCGCTTCGGAAATCGCTGTGACAATAGCCGGGCGCTGTACGGTCTTCAGCTCGTGCAGCTCGGTGCGCAGCTTCTCGGCGCCGCCCACGGTCAACGGGACTTTGCTCACGCTCACGCCTTCACTCCTTCACGAAACTCTACGGCAACGGGAAGCTGCTCGTGCAGTGTCTGAATGACGTAGGGCCGCAGCTCCCGAACGTGCTCCATGCCCATGCTCGCCGCGCGCGCGCCCGACAGCGTCGTGTACAGCGGGACGCGCTCCTGCAGCGCGGCCCGGCGGATCGCGTACGAATCGCGAACCGCCGTGCGCTTCTCTTCCACGGTGTTGACGATGAGGGCGATCTCGCCGTTCTTGATCATGTCCACTATGTGCGGGCGCCCTTCCTGCACCTTGTTGACAGCCGCCACGACGAGCCCCGCCGCCGAGATCGCCGCCGCGGTGCCGCGCGTGGCCACCAGGGCGTATCCCGCGCCAGCGAGCTTGCGGGCGATCTCGATTGTCTTCGGCTTGTCCTCGTCGCGCACGCTGAGGAACACCTTGCCCGTGTCCGGCAGCGGCTCGCCGGAGGCGAGCTGGGATTTCACGAACGCTTCGGCGAAGGTCGCGCCGACGCCCATCACTTCGCCGGTCGACTTCATCTCGGGCCCGAGTATGGTATCGGCGCCGGGGAACTTGATGAACGGAAATACCGCTTCCTTTACCGAGAAATAGCCGGGGACTACGGGGCCGTGCACGCCCTGCGAGGCGAGCGTCCTGCCCACCATGCAGCGCGCGGCGATCTTGGCGAGCGGCATTCCGGTCGCCTTCGACACGAACGGCACGGTGCGCGAGGCCCGCGGATTCACTTCGAGCACGTAAACCACCTCCTGCTCGTCGTGCTTCTGAATAGCGAACTGCACGTTCATCAGGCCGACGACATTCAGCGCGTGCGCCATCGCGACGGTCTGCCGCTTCAACTCGCTCTGCAGCGCCGGCGACAGCGAAAACGGGGGCAGCGAGCACGCCGAATCGCCGGAATGCACCCCGGCTTCCTCGATATGCTCCATGATGCCGCCGATCACGACCGCCTTGCCGTCGCACACCGCGTCGACATCGACCTCTATCGCGTCGTTGAGGAAACGGTCGAGCAGCACGGGGCTGTCGTTGCTCACCTTGACCGCTTCGCGCATGTAGCGCTCGAGGTCGCTCTGCCGATAGACGATTTCCATCGCGCGCCCGCCGAGCACGTACGACGGCCTCACCACCAGCGGATAGCCGATCTCCTCGGCAACCGCCAGCGCCTCCAGGGGGCTTCGCGCCGTGCGATTGGGCGGCTGCTTGAGCTTCAGCCGGGTAAGCAGCTTCTGAAAGCGCTCACGGTCCTCCGCAACGTCGATCGAATCGGGCGTGGTGCCAATGATGGGCACACCGTTCGCCTCGAGGTCGCGCGCGAGCTTGAGCGGCGTCTGCCCTCCGAATTGCACGATCACGCCGAGCGGCTTCTCGATATGCACGATCTCGAGCACGTCTTCCAGCGTCAGCGGCTCGAAATACAGCCGGTCGGACGTATCGTAATCGGTCGACACCGTCTCCGGGTTGCAGTTGACCATGATCGTTTCGTAGCCGTCTTCGCGCAGGGCAAGGGCCGCGTGCACGCAGCAGTAGTCGAACTCTATGCCCTGGCCGATGCGATTGGGTCCGCCGCCGAGAACCATTATCTTCTTTCGTGCAGTGGGCCGGGCCTCGCACTCTTCCTCGTAGGTCGAATACAGGTACGCCGTGGACGTGGCGAACTCGGCTGCGCAGGTATCCACCCGCTTGTAGACCGGGCGCACGTCGAGCTCGTGGCGCCGCGCCCGCACCTCCTTCTCGGATGTATTGAAGAGGTGCGCGAGCCGGCGGTCCGAAAACCCCTTGCGCTTCAATTCCCGCAACGTCCCGGCATCGACCTCAGCGAGCGTGCGGTCATCCAGCTCCATCTCGAGGTCGACGATTTCCTTGATCTGGGCCAGGAACCACGGATCGATGCGGGTGAGCTCGTGCACCTCCTCCAGGCTGAATCCGTTCTCGAACGCGTCGCCCACGTACCAGATGCGCTCGGGGCCGGGATCGCCCAGCTCGGTCTCTATCGTCTCACGGTCCCGTGTGCGCTGGTTCAAGCCGTCCACGCCGACCTCCAGCCCGCGCAGCGCCTTCTGGAACGACTCCTGGAACGTGCGGCCGATCGCCATCACCTCGCCGACGGATTTCATCTGGGTGGTCAGCCGGTCGTCGGCCTGCGGGAACTTCTCGAATGCGAACCGCGGCACCTTGGTCACCACGTAATCTATCGTCGGCTCGAACGAAGCGGGCGTCGCGCCGCCGGTGATCTCGTTCTTCAGCTCGTCGAGCGTATAGCCGACGGCAAGCTTCGCGGCGACCCTGGCGATGGGGAATCCGGTCGCCTTGGAGGCGAGGGCCGAGGAGCGCGAGACGCGGGGATTCATCTCTATGATGAGCAGCTGCCCGTCCTTCGGGTTCAGCGCGAACTGCACGTTCGAGCCGCCGGTGTCGACGCCGATCTCCCGCAGGCAGGCGATCGAGGCGTCGCGCATGATCTGGTATTCCTTGTCGGTCAGCGTCTGCGCGGGCGCGACGGTGATCGAATCTCCCGTGTGCACGCCCATGGGATCGACGTTCTCGATCGAGCAGACGATGATGCAGTTGTCCGCCCGGTCGCGCACCACCTCCATCTCGAATTCCTTCCAGCCGATCACCGACTCCTCGACCAGCACCTCCCGCGTCGGGCTCGCGTCGAGCCCGCGCTCGCAGATCGCGAGGAACTCCTCGCGGTTGTAGGCGATGCCCCCGCCTGTGCCCCCCAGCGTGAACGACGGGCGGATGATGGTCGGGAAACCCACCATGGCCTGCACCTGCAGCGCCTCCTCCAGGCTGTGCGCGAGCGCGGAGCGCGGCGAAGCGAGCCCGATCTTCTCCATCGCCTTCTTGAATTTCTCGCGGTCCTCGGCCTTGTCGATCGCCTCGCGCTTCGCGCCGATCATCTCCACGCCGTACTTCTCGAGCACGCCCTGGCGCGCCAGGTCGAGCGAGCAGTTGAGCCCCGTCTGCCCGCCCATGGTGGGCAGGATCGCGTCGGGACGCTCGGCCGCGATGATCTTCTCCACCATCTGCCAGTTGACCGGCTCGATGTAGGTCGCATCCGCCATCTCGGGATCCGTCATGATGGTCGCGGGATTGGAATTCACCAGGATGACGCGGTAGCCCTCCTCCTTCAGCGCCTTGCACGCCTGCGCTCCGGAATAGTCGAATTCGCACGCCTGGCCGATCACGATCGGACCGGCGCCGATGATCAATATCGATTTGATGTCGGTGCGCTTGGGCATCGGCGGCTTATATCGGTCGGTTCCAGTACACGTAGCCCCCCACGGCGATCGGGTAGGCCGCGAGGACTAAACCGCAAAGGGCAAGTCGGCGCACGGCGGATCGGCTCGTCAGCATCTCTAGGCTGCCTTTCCGCGGTCTTCCATCAACTTCGTGAAGCGCCCGAAGAGATGATTGACGTCGTGCGGCCCCGGGCTCGCCTCGGGATGGCCCTGCACGCAGAATGCAGGAACGTCGGTGCGGGCAAAGCCCTGCAGGCTGCCGTCGAACAGCGACACGTGGGTGACCCGCGCGTTGGAAGGCAGGGTCGCCGCGTCGACCGCGAAGCCGTGATTCTGGCTCGTGATCGAGACGTGACCGGTATCGAGATCCTGCACCGGATGGTTGGCGCCGTGATGCCCGAATTTCATCTTGACGGTCCGCGCGCCGCTCGCCAGGCCGAGAAGCTGATGGCCGAGACAGATCCCGAACGTAGGGACCTCCGCCGCGAGCAGCTTCTGGATGGAGCGTATGGCGTAGTCGCAGGGCTCTGGATCGCCCGGGCCGTTCGAAAGGAACACGCCGTCGGGCTTCAACGCCAGCACCTCTTCCGCGGGTGTCTGCGCCGGCACCACGGTCACGCTGCAGCCACGCGACGCGAGCTTGCGCAGGATGTTGCGCTTGACCCCGAAATCGTACGCGACGACGTTGAACCGCGATTCCGTTTGCGGCGCGTGGCCCTTGCCCAGGCTCCACACGCCTTCGGTCCACCGATACGGTCGATCGCAGCTGACGACCTTCGCCAGATCGAGCCCCACCATGCCGGGAAATGCGCGCGCCGCCTGCAGCGCTTCGCCCTCGTCCACCCTGCCCGCCATCAGGCAGCCGTCCTGCGCGCCCCGATCCCGCAGTATGCGGGTGAGCCTGCGCGTGTCTATGCCCGCGATTCCGGGAATGCCCTGCTGCCCGAGGTAGTCCGACAGCGTCCAGGTCTTGCGCCAGCTCGAAGACAGCGAGGGAACGTCGCGGATGATGAGACCCGCCGCGTAGATCCTCACGGATTCCGAGTCCTCGGCATTGACGCCCGTGTTGCCGATGTGCGGATAGGTGAGCGTGACGAGCTGCCGGCAGTACGACGGATCGGTGAGGATCTCCTGATAGCCGGTAATCGAGGTATTGAAGACTACCTCCCCGACGGCCAGGCCCTCGGCGCCGACGGAGCTGCCGCGGAAGATGGTGCCATCTTTGAGCACCAGGACGGCCGGAACCCGCGACACTCTAATCCCTTGATTTTAGAAGTAGATATGCAAAGCGGGAAAGGCTGTAAGCCCCTCCCGCTGGACCCGGCGGATTATACTCTAAAGCGTAGCAACGACGAAAGGGGAGAGGAGATGAAAGAGAGGCGTCACGGCGCTAGAGCCCGGCTTTGACTCCTCTCTCCTCTCGCCTTTCTCCTCTCCTACTTGAGACCGAGCACGTCAGCCATGTCGTAGAGCCCGTTCTGCCTGCCCATGACGAAGCGCGCGGCGCGCAACGCGCCCGTCGCATAGTTGGCGCGGCTCGTGGCGCGGTGGGTGACGTCGAGCCGCTCGCCGGTGCCGATGAACATGACACTGTGGTCCCCGACCATATCCCCCCCGCGCACCGTCGTGAAGCCGATCGTGTCGTCCTTGCGTTCCCCCGTCACGCCCTCACGGCCGTAGATCGCGGATTGCCTCAGATCGCGTCCCAGGGCTTGCGCCACCACCTCCCCCATGCGGAGCGCCGTGCCCGACGGCGCATCGACCTTGTGGCGGTGGTGCGCCTCGAAGATCTCGACGTCGTAGCCTTTCCCGAGCGATCGCGCCGCGACATCGAGAAGCCGAAGCATCACGTTTACCCCGACGCTGAAGTTCGGCGCCATGGCGATGGCGACGGCGCGGGCGGCTTCTGCAATGCCCGCGCGCTCGCTGTCGGAAAACCCCGTCGTCCCGATCACCATCTTCACGCCCTGCCTCCCGCAGGCCGCGACATGCGCTAGCGTGCCTTCGGGTCGCGTGAAGTCGATCAGCACGTCGCAACCGCGGATCCCGGCCGCGACGTCGTCGGTCACCTTCACGCCGCAGGGCGAACCGGCAAGCTCGCCCGCATCCCTGCCGAGGTGCGCATTGCCTTTCTGCTCGAGTGCTGCCGCGAGCTTCACGTCCCCGGCGCGCAGTACAACCTCGATCAGCGTGCGACCCATGCGCCCCGATGCCCCTGCGATCGCGATATTCATCGTCATGACTCCAATGCGAGAGGCGCCTCGAGTTCGCTAGAACCCGAGCTTGTCCAGCATCCTGCCGAAGACGCCGCGCTACTCTTTGGGCGTATCTTCCTTCGGCTTCTCCGCGGCCGGCTTCTCCGTCTGCGCGCTCGCCGCATCACTCGCCGGCGCGGCGCCGGCCGCGCCCGCTACCGCGGTATCACCGGACGCCGCGCCCGCCTTGTTCGCTTCCGGTTGCGGGGGACGCAGCTTCGGGCCCGGTCTGCGCCGGGGCCGGTATCGCAGCCGGCTTGGCCGCCGTTGGCGCAGGCTTGTCGATCGTTACGCCGTCCGGCTGCGCCGCTACCACGTCGCCTTCGATGCGCGCGAGCTTGTCGTCCTTGAACACGATCACGATACGCCGCGATTCCTGCAGCGTTCCGGCCTTGGAGAAGCGGTAGACGTAGTCCCAGCGGTCCTTGTGAAACGCGTCCACCACGAGCGGCGTGCCCAGAATGAACCGCACCTGGGACGGCGTCATGCCCGGCTTCAGCTTCTCCACCATCTCCTGCGTCACGACGTTGCCCTGTTGTATGTCGATCTTGTACGGCGTCAGCGTGGGCACTGACGGCAGCGACGGCATCCGCTCGCAGCCGCCCAGCAGGAGGAGCGCGACGGTCGGGTAGCCGCAAAATCGCAACATCGTACTGCTCATCGTGTTTTCGTCGTCGCGGGAGTAAGGCCCGGAGCCCGCGGCGCGCGGTTTCCAAACTGTGGAAATGCGAATATGATAGCTGACGCTACCCCGTTCCGACAGCGGTTCTGACCCTGTTCTGACCCTGTTCTGACCCCGTTTCGACCCAAATGAGGCGCCGTGAGTTCACCCACTGACCTGAAAACGATAGGTCTGAAGGCCACGCTTCCGCGCCTGCGCATACTCGAGCTGTTCGAGAGGAGCAGCGTGCGGCATCTCTCCGCCGAGGAAGTCTACAAGCTCTTGTCCAAGGACGGCACCGAGACCGGGCTTGCGACGGTTTACCGCGTGCTTACCCAGTTCGAGCAGGCGGGTCTGCTCATCCGCCACCACTTCGAGACCGGCAAGGCGGTGTTCGAGCTGAACCAGGGCGGACATCACGACCACCTCGTGTGCATCCAGTGCGGGCGCGTCGAGGAGTTCTACGATTCCGAGATCGAGAAGCGCCAGGACAAGGTCGCCTCCGATCGCGGCTTCAAGGTTCACGATCATTCGCTGCATCTGTACGTAGACTGCACGAAGAAGAGCTGCCCCCACAGAGAGCGCGGGCCCGACACCCGATCGGCAGCGTAGGCAGTTCCGGTCAATCGCCCGGGACGGGCAACGCCATCTGCGTCTGCACCACCATCGCCACCATGCGGCCATCGGCGTCCGTGATCGATGTCTGCCAGACGGAAGTCGTGCGTCCGATGTGCAGCGGCACGCAAGTCCCGCGCAGGACCGGCCCCCTGGCCGCGGAAAAGAAATTCGTCTTCGACTCCAGCGTTCCACCGCCGCGAGTGCCTTCGGGGCGGTGCATCACGGAGCCGGCGGCCCCCATTGCGTCCGCCATCGCCATCAGCACCCCGCCGCCGACGCGCCCGCCGCGGTTGAAATGCTCCCGCTTCACCGGCAACTCGGCGATCACCCGCTCGGCGCTGACTTCCAGCACGCGCACGCCGAGCATCAGCGGCAAGCCGTGGTCGAATACGTTGCGCGCGTCTGCCATCGCTTTCGCCGTCGGCGCCGGTCTGGGCCGGCCCGTCTTTCCGCTCATGTTTCCGATCCTTTGCAATAAAAAAATGGTCCATAATTACTGCATGAGCGGCTCCTGTCCAGCGTTCGAGGTGCGTCCGCTGTCCGGCGCCATCGGCGCCGAGATTCACGGCGTCGACCTCGGTCGCGAACTGTCCGATGAGACGATCGCGGCGCTCCGGCGAACGTGGCTGGAGCGTGCGGTGATCTTCTTCCGCGGCCAGGACCTCACGCCCGCGCAGTTCATGGGCTTTGCGCAGCGCTTCGGACAGCCGGTCGAGTATCCGTTCATCAGGGGCCTGCCAGAGTTTCCGCAGATCACTCCCGTGGTGAAGCTCGAGCACGAGACCGTCAATTTCGGCGGCGTGTGGCACTCCGACACGACATACCTGGAGCGCCCGCCCATGGGCACCATGCTGATCGCGCGCGAGGTGCCGCCGGCCGGCGGCGACACGCTGTTCGCCAACCAGTACCTCGCGTACGAATCCCTGTCCCCACGCCTGCGCGAGATGCTCGGCACGCTCACCGCGATCTGCAGCTCGGCCAAGGCCGATGTCACCCGGTCGCGCGAAGACCGCGTGAAAACGGAGGGACGGGAAAGCGCGCGGCAGGAATACACCGCGGAGCACCCCGTGGTGCGCACGCATCCGGAGACCGGGCGCAAGGCGCTCTACGTGAACGCCGGGCACACGGTACGCTTCAAGAACATGACCGAGGCGGAAAGTACGCCGCTCCTCGAATTCCTGTACGCGCATCAGATCAGACCCGAGCTGACTTGCCGGTTCAACTGGGCGGCCGGATCCATCGCGTTCTGGGACAACCGCGCGGCGCAGCACTACCCGATCAACGACTATCACGGACACCTGCGCGTCATGCACCGCATCACGCTGGCGGGCGACCGGCCGTTCTGAAATGAAACGCAGCACCGAGAGGTTTCTGACGACCCACACCGGCAGCCTGCCCCGCCCGGAGGATCTCATCCGCATGATGTATGCGAAGGAGGAAGGCGTGCCGGTCGACCGCGCGGCGCTGGCCCGGCGGGTCCGCTCCGCGGTGGAGGAAGTCGTCCGCAAGCAGGCCGCCGCGGGCGTGGATATCGTCAACGACGGGGAGATGAGCAAGCCGAGCTACGCCACCTACGTGAAAGACCGGC
This sequence comes from Burkholderiales bacterium, assembly GCA_035649495.1. GTDB lineage: Bacteria > Pseudomonadota > Gammaproteobacteria > Burkholderiales > SG8-41 > SG8-41. The sequence goes on from DASRJL010000070.1 coordinate 47,508, forward strand.
TTGCCGGCTTCGGCGGCGCCGGCAATACGTTTGTCTACCAGGATCTCGCCGATTTTCCGAGCCTCGCGAAGCGCGTGTTCGGCGATCCGGGCCGCTCGCGCCGAAAAACACCCGGCTGCAACGCGCCCATCGGCGTCGGCGACGCCCAGGCCGTGCATGCGGACGTAAGCGACCTCAAGGCCGCGTTCGGCGCGGTGCGGGCGCAGGAGATGTTCATGAGCGCTGCGTCGCCGGGCGTGATCGGGCTCTTCTTCAGGAACGATCACTACGCGAGCCATGAGGCGTACCTGTACGCGATTGCGGACGCGATGCGCCACGAGTACGAGGCGATTGCGGCGGCCGGAATAATCCTGCAGATCGATTGCCCGGATCTGGCCATGGGACGCCACATCCAGTACGCGGACCTTTCGCTGGAGGATTTCCGCAAGAAGGCGCGGCTCAACGTCGAGGTCCTGAACCACGCGACCGCGAGCATCCCGCCCGACCGGATGCGCATGCACCTCTGCTGGGGCAACTACGAAGGGCCGCACCACCGCGACATC
>DASRJL010000071.1:0-9020 GCA_035649495.1 Burkholderiales bacterium
CGCGAGGCGCCGCCCTGCCCCTCCGAGACCGGTGATCACGACGGGAGCCTCGGCCACGGGCAACGGCAGCGCCTCTCCGCGTCCCAGGGGCAACGTTGCAACGCCGCCACGCAGGGCACGGCGCTCGATCCAGTCGAGCGCCCGGAACAGCAACGGGTTGAGCGCAATGGAGACGAGCGCCGTGGCGACCAGAATATCCATCCCCTCCGCAGGCAATACCCCGAGCGATTGACCGAGAGCGGCCAGGATGAAGGAGAATTCGCCGATCTGGGCGAGTCCCACGGCAACGGTCAGTCCCATGCGCGCGGTCCCGCCCAGCAGGGCGACGAGGATCAGGGCGGCCAGCGGCTTGACGATCAGCACGATTCCCAGCGCGCCCGCCACCATCCCCGGGTGCGACGCCACGAAAGCCGGGTTGAACAGCATGCCCACCGAGAGGAAGAACAGCGCGGAGAAAACGTCGCGAAACGGCGTCATGTCGGCAGCCGCCTGCGGACCTATCCTCGACTGTCCGACGACGAGTCCCGCGAAGAAAGCACCCATGGCCACCGAGAGCTGAAACAGCTCCGACGCAAGAGCCGCCACGCCTACCGCGACGACGAATACGGTCAGCGTAAAGAGCTCCGTTGACCGGGTTCGGGCGATGCGCTCCATGATCGGTGCGACGAGGCGCGTACCGAAGACCCAGAGCAACCCGGCAAAGATGGCGAACTTGACCACCGCCAGCCCGAGGGCGCCCGCCATCGCCGCGAAGCCGGCTCGATCGATCGTCAGTGCGGGCAACGCAACCAGTGCCGCTACGGTGATCAGGTCCTCGACGATGGTCCAGCCGACCGCGACGTGCCCGGCGCGGGTACCTACGCGATCCTGCTCGACGAGCATCCGCATCAGGACCACCGTGCTCGCCACGGCCAGGGCGAGGCCCAGTACTATGCCGGCGCCGTGTCCCCACCCGAACGCGCGGGCGAACGCCCAGCCGGCCACGGTCGCGACCCCGGTACGCGCGACAGCCCCCGGAAACGCAATGCGCCATACCCGCAACAGCTCCTCGGGGTGGAAATGCATCCCGACGCCGAACATGAGCAGGATGACGCCGATTTCGGCCAGTTGCGAGGCGAGCTTCGGGTCCGCGACGAAGCCCGGCGTATAGGGGCCGACGGCGATGCCGGCCAACATGTATCCCACCAGCGTGGACAGCCCGAGACGGCCCGTGGTCCAGCCCAGCGCAAGCGCGATGCCGAGCGCGCCGGCAAGAGTCCCTATGGCGGAAATGTCACTCATCTAGACCAAGTCCGGACAGGCTGCTGGAACCGGTCTCAAAACGGACAATCAATAGGATTCTAAATTTCGTCCTGCGCGGCAGTTCCAGCCGCAGCACGGGAAAGGCGATCGTTCACCGCCGCCCACTCCGGCGTCTGCGGGGGCCGCTCGACGACGAGCGCGTCGCAGCCTGCTTCGTCGGCCTCTCTCAGGTTCGCGTAGAGCGTGTGTGCGTATCCGGCCGGATCGGCAGGTGCAACGAGCCAGATCACGGGATCGAGCGGGCGCGCGCTCGATAGGGCAAGCACCGCGACCTTCCTGCCTTGCCGCCCGAGCGACGCCGCCAGCTCGAGCAGAAGGTCGCGCTCGGCGAGCGCCAGAGGCGTCAGCGGCGCGTAGTGCGCGGCCAGCATGCCCGGGGCGCGCGGCGCGCCCGCGCCAGCCGCGATGACCCGTTCCTCCAGCGCCTCCTCGATTGCCGCCGCAGTGATCCATCCCGGTCGCAACAGGCGCGGCTTGCCGCCCGACAGGTCTACGATGGTGGACTCGATGCCGACGTCCGCCGCGCCGCCATCGAGCACGCACTCGACGGCGGCCCCGAACTCCTGCCGCACGTGCGCGGCGGTCGTCGCGGAAACGCGGCCGAACCGATTCGCCGATGGTGCGGCGACGCCGCCGCCGAAGCGCCGCAGGAGCTGCTGCGCGACCGGGTGCGAGGGCACGCGCACGGCGACCGTGTCCTGGCCGCCGGTCACGAAGTCGCCCACGCCGCGCGCGCGCTGCAGCACCAGCGTCAGCGGCCCGGGCCAGAACCGGCGCGCGAGCCGGTGCGCGGCATCGGGAATATCGCGCGCCCAGTTCGCGACCTGCACGGCGTCGGCGACGTGCACGATGACGGGATGGTCGGAAGGGCGGCCCTTGGTTTCGTAGATCTTTCGCACCGCAGATGGATTGGCGGCATCGGCGCCGAGGCCGTAGACGGTCTCAGTGGGAAACGCGACCAGGCCGCCGGAGCGGAGGATGGCCACCGCGTTGTCGATGTCGCTATCGCTGATCAAGAGCATTTACCGCCAAGACGCAGAGAAAGAAGAGAAACGCGAATTGACCGCCGGGAGGGCAGCATGGTCACAGGGTACACAGAATCTGTTGCGTTCTCTCGTCTTTCTCGCGGTTAATTTGTAGTGTTTTCTTGGCGGCCTTGGCGTCCTGGCGGTTCAATCATCTGATCTGTCGGCGTTCATCGGCGGTTGCATTTCCACTAAATCCCGCCGCGAAACGGCCGCCCCGCCAGCACCCACGCCGCCAGCATGCCGCCGATGAAGCCGAAGAGGTGTCCCTCCCACGAGATATCGCGCTCCAGCGGCAGGATGCCGTAGATCGTCGGCCCCCAGACGAAGAAGACCGCGATCGACAGCAGGAGCGAGCCGATACGCCGCTCGAAAAAGCCGGTGAAGAGCAGGTAGCCGAAGTACGCGAAGACGATGCCGCTCGCGCCGACATGTATGGCCGGCCGGCCGAAAAGCCACGTCCCGATGCCGCTCGCGATGGCGCCGACGATCGTCACCATCCAGAAGTGCGAGCGGCTGCGGAGCATCGCGAGGCCGCCGAATATGAGTATCCCGGCCGTGTTGGCAAGCAGGTGCTTCACGCTACCGTGCAGCAGCGGCGCCAGCACGACGCCACGCAACCCCTCTTCCGCGCGCGGCAGGATGCCGAAAGCCAGCAGGCGGCCACCGAAGACGAACAGGTTGATGGCGAAGATCAGCCAGATCACACCGATAGCGACTGCCAGGGTCGCCGCGCGGCTGCCGATGCTATCGTGCCTGACGGCCATTGCAATTGCTCCGCTCACGTATCACGTATCACCTGTCATGTATCATGCCTTTGAACTCAGAAAAAAATGACCATCCTACTCCTCGCCTTTTTCATCGGTCTCCTCAACGGGCTGCGCACGTTCACGCCTCCCGCGGCAATCGCATGGGCCGCTCACCTGGGCTGGCTGAAACTCGAGGGTACGCTCGCCTTGATCGGGTCGGTTCCTGCGGTCGCGATCTTTACACTGCTCGCGGCCGCGGAGCTCGTGGCCGACAAGATGCCCTGGATTCCCAACCGGACTTCCATCCCCGGCCTGATCGCCCGCATCATCATGGGCAAGCTGGCGGGGGCATGTGTCGCCGCCGCGGGAGGACAGTCGATATGGCTGGGGGCCCTCTGCGGCGCCGTGGGCGGCATCGCGGGAACGTTCGGCGGCTACCAGGCGCGCACGCGCTCGGTTAAAGCACTCAACAAGCCCGACATCTACGTCGCGCTCGTCGAGGACCTGATCTGCGTGGCGGGCTGCCTGTGGGTCGTTACACGCTTCTAGGGCAACCGCGTGACCGTGAGCCGTGATCGGCGGCTACGCTTCCGTGCTCACTTCAACCTTCACATCCGGCGTCGCAACTGCGACGCTGCCGTAGAGCGGTCACCTGCCTTTGAACCGGTCGATGAGGTCGGCGCCCTGCGCCTGCGTCACGCCGGCGAGGTGAAACCGCAGGTGCACGCTATTGAAGACGGTCACGTCCCGCCGCACCGGGTTCGCGCGGTCGAGCGCTCCCTCGATCTCGACGCTCACCCGCCGCGGCGCGAGCTGCTGGTCCCTGCCGATCGCCTGCACCAGCTCGACGCCGCAGGCGGCGATGCCGGCGAGGAACAGCTCTGCGGGCGTGACCGCCTCGCCCGGGCAGCCGTTCGCGACCGGGCCGTCGACGATGAAATGATGATTGCGGGTATTGCACGCCACGCGCCCGAACGTGTCGGTCGAGCGGGCATGCACCAGGTAGCCTCGCGCTTGCGCCATGCGACACCTCCTTCCGCCGGGATTGTGCGCCAGCGGCCGGCCGACCGCCAGTCACTTGCCATCGCGCGCCAGGCGCAGGCCCGAGAACTGCCAGCGCGCCTCGGGCGGAAAGAAATTGCGGTAGGTGGGGCGTATGTGCGATGCGGGCGTCGCGCACGATCCGCCGCGCAGCACGTACTGGCTGCTCATGAACTTGCCGTTGTACTCGCCGACCGCGCCCGCCGCGGGCCGGTAGCCCGGGTACGGCTTGTAGTCGCTGCGGGTCCATTCCCACACGTCGCCGTAGACCTGTGCGAGCGTCCCGTCGGCCGGCGCCTCGCGCAGCGCGAACGGGTGCAGCGCGCCGCTTTCCACGAAATTTCCGGCGAGCGGGGCATCGCGTGCGGCGATCTCCCATTCCTCCTCGGTCGGCAGCCGGGCGTTCGCCCACCGCGCGAAGGCATCGGCTTCGAAGAAGCTCACGTGGCAGATCGGCGTGTTGGGATCGACGGGCACCTCGCCATGCAGGGTGAAGGCGTGCCAGCGGCCGTCGCGGCGCTCCCAGTACTCGGGCGCGTTCCAGCCGCGCGCGGTGACCGTATCCCAGCCAGCCGACAGCCACAATTCCGGCCGCCGATAGCCGCCATCCTCCATGAACTCGAGGAAATCGCCGTGGTTCACCGGATGCGACGCGATTTCGAAGGGGTCGAGCCAGACGCGGTGGCGCGGCGTCTCGTTGTCGAAGCAGAAGCCGCCGCCGGCGTGCCCGATTTCCACGACGCCGCCCTCGAACGCGATCCAGCGCGGGTCGCGGGCGCGTATGGGCGTGAGCGGCCATTGCTTCTGGTACGCCGGCTTCAGGGGATTGCGCGAAAGCAGGTGCTTCACGTCGGTGAGTATCAGCTCCTGGTGCTGCTGCTCGTGATTGAGCCCCAGCTCGATCAGGTCGACGACTTCCCTGGACGGCTCGCCGAGCAGCAAGCCGAGCATGCTCTCGTCGACGTGGCGCCGGTAGGCGAGAACATCGTCCAGCGCCGGGCGCGACAGCATGCCGCGCTCGGGCCGCGGGTGCTTGTCGCCCACCGTGTTGTAGTAGGAGTTGAAGAGCACGCGGTATGCGGGATCGAACAGACGGTAGCCCGGGAGGTGCGGCGCCAGCACGAAGGTCTCGAAGAACCACGTCGTGTGCGCGAGATGCCACTTCACGGGGCTCGCGTCCGGCATCGACTGGATCGCGCAGTCCTCTGCCGAGAGCGGGACCGCCAGGCCGCGCGTCGTCCTGCGGATCGAATGATAGGTTTCGCTGCGCCCGCCCGGGTCGCTGCGCGCCAACGGGCTCTTCGAATCGGCTATCGGTTCCACGGACACCTCCGTGAGTTCACGTCCGCCTCGCAGGGACGGACCAGCAGCGATACGACAGCGTCAGAGTTGCGGTTGTTCCCGAAAGAGGCTACCCGCCTGCCAGGAGGTGGAGAGCTTCCTGATACTTCTCGGAAGTCTGCTTCAGCACCTCGGGCGGCAGCGCCGGCGCGGGATGCTTCTTGTTCCAGGGCTGAGTCTCCAGCCAGTTGCGCACGATCTGCTTGTCGAAGGACGGTGGGCTGATACCGACGCGGTACTGCGCTGCCGGCCAGAACCGCGACGAATCGGGCGTGAGTATCTCGTCGATCAGGTAGAGCGCGCCCTTGTCGTCGACCCCAAACTCGAACTTGGTATCGGCAATGATGATGCCCTTCGTTCCTGCGTAATCGGCGGCCTCGCTGTAGAGCCGGATCGACACATCGCGCACCTTCGCCGCGAGCTCTCTGCCCACGATCTTCTCCGCCTCCACGAAGGAGATGTTCTCGTCGTGCTGGCCGGCGGGCGCCTTGGTGGCCGGCGTGAAGATCACCTCCGGGAGCTTCTCGGCTTCCTTGAGTCCCGCGGGCAGCTTGATGCCGCAGACCATTCCCGTCTGCTGGTAGTCCTTCCATCCCGAGCCGATGATGTAGCCGCGCACCACCGCCTCGATGAGGAGCGGCCTGAATTTGCGCACGACCATCGCGCGGCCCGCCACCTGGGCGCGGTCCTCCGGCGCTACCACCGACTCGGGCGCGACGCCGGTCAGGTGATTCTGGATGACGTGCCCGAGCTTCCTGAACCAGAAGAACGACAGCTCCGTCAGCACGCGCCCCTTCTCCGGGATCGGCGTGGGCAGGATCACGTCGAACGCGGAGAGCCGGTCGGTCTGGATCACGAGCAAACGGTCCTCGCCCACGGCATAGAGATCCCGCACCTTGCCGCGGTGGAGGAACTTGAGGCTTTTGAGGCTCGATTCGAAGAGGGTGGAGTGATTGGAGGCCATAACCTTTATGAAGGTGAGACTAGGGACTAGAGACTAGGGACTGGAGACTGCCAAGCGCACGCGTCCATCAGCACCGGTCTCTAGTCTCCAGTCTCTAATCTACTTCAGTTCGGGCAGCCTGGCTGCCCGCACGGCGTCAGCCTGTTTCTGCCGGAACGCCGTGAGTTTTTTCGCGAGGCTCTCGTCCTCCAGCGCGAGCATGGCCACCGCGAAGAGACCCGCGTTGGCGGAGCCTGCGTCGCCGATGGCGAAAGTCGCGACCGGGATGCCCCTGGGCATCTGGACCATCGACAGCAGGGAATCGAGGCCACCCAGATGCTTCGACGGCATCGGCACTGCGAGGACCGGCAGCGTGGTTTTCGCAGCCACCACCCCTGCCAGGTGCGCCGCGCCGCCCGCCCCGGCGATGAAGCATTTGACTCCCTGCTTGATGAGGCCTTCCATCCATTCGATGAGGAGATCGGGCGTGCGGTGAGCCGACAGGGCCCGCGCCTCGTAGGAAACTCCGAAATCGGCGAGGCTGCGGGCGGCGTGCTGCATCACTTCCCAATCGCTGGTGCTGCCCATTACGATGCCGACCAGGGGATGCGTTGCGGGAGTGCTCACGATACGGTCCTCATGTAGCCTCTTTTGCGAGCCCGTATTTTATCGCAGAGGCTTCGATTCCGGTTGAGCCAGCACGTGCCCGTGCTAACATTTTTCCCCACCATCAACCCGAACCGGAACCGACGTGAGCTCCAAGGCCAAATCCGAAATCTCGCCGCTGATGCGGGACGTCTCCGCCTACATCGCCGGCGCGCTGAAGAAGGCGCTGCCGAAGGCCGTCGCCGAGAAGACGAAGCATCACCTGCTCGACACGATCGCAGCGATGGTTTCCGGCTCGCGGCTGCTGCCGGGGGAGAAGGCTATCGCTTACGTGAAGAAGCTTGGGGGAAGGCCGGAAGCGTGCGTAATCGGATCCCGCATCGTCGCGACGGCCGAGCACGCAGCGCTCGCCAACGGGATGCTGGGGCATGCCGACGAGACCGACGATTCGCACGCGCCTTCCCTCTGCCATCCCGGCTGCGCCATCGTGCCCGCCGCGCTGGCGATGGCGGAGCGCGAGCGCCGCGGCGGCACGGACCTCCTGCGGGCCGTAGCGCTGGGCTACGACATCGGCACCCGGGTCAACATGGCGCTGCACGGCTACGAGTTCCGCGACGCCGGACATTCGACTCACAGCTTCGGACCGACGTTCGGGGCGGCCGCCGCCGCCGGCGCCCTGGCGGGCGTCAATGCCGACCGGGCGCGCTGGGTGCTGTCGTACGCAGCGCAGCAGTGCTCCGGCGTCTCGTGCTGGATGCGGGACGAGGAGCATATCGAGAAGTCGTTCGACTTCGGCGGCATGCCCGCGCGAAACGGCGTCGTCGCCGCCGCGATGGTCGCCTCGGGATGCACCGGCGTGGAGGATGTTTTCTCGGGGGAGCGCAATTTCTTCGTGGCCTACGACGAAACGCACCGCGTCGGCAGGCCGCCCGAGCCGCAGCGCCTGGCCGACGGACTCGGATCGACCTTCGAGATCATGAACACCAACATCAAGCGCTGGTCGGTGGGCTCGCCGATACAGGCGCCGCTCGACTCCCTGCTCGACTTGATCCGCGCCGACGGCATCAAAGCCGGCGACGTGGAGAAGATCGTGGTGCGGGTCGCGAAGCAGGGCGCGAACACGACCGACAACCGCAACATGCCGGACATCTGCATGCAGCACATGTGCGCGGTGATGCTCCTGGACGGCATCGTCACCTTCGAATCGGCGCACGACGAAAAGCGCATGCGCGACGCGAAAGTGCTGGCCGTGAGGAGCCGCGTCGAGCTCTACGGCGACGAGGAGCTGACGCGGGCGCTGCCTTCGCGCCAGGGCATCGTCGAGCTACGTCTCAGGAACGGGCGCGAGGTGCGGCATCACACCAAGGCGGTGCGCGGCACGGCGCAAAACCCCATGACGCGCGCCGAGGTCGACGAGAAGGCCTGGCACCTGATGGCGCCGATACTGGGCAAGGCGCGGGCGCGCAAGCTGTGCGATGCCGTGTGGAGCATCGAGCGGCTGAAGGACGCAAGGGCCTTACGACCACTGCTGAGGGCATGAGAGCGGTGCAGATGCGGCGGTGCAGATACAGCGGTGCAGATACGGCGTCCTGCACAAGAGTCTGCCGGCCTTGAACCGCCTTATCCGAACCGTCTCATCCGAACCGCTTCATCTGAACCGCCTTTCGGAGAAACCCATGCTGCTGCAAACCATCGCCGATTACGCCATTCGTGAGCAGACCGCCAGCTTGAGACCCGAAGTGATCCACCACGCCAAGCGCGCGGTGATCGACTGGTACGCCTCGCTCCTGCCGGGGAGCCACGTGCCGCCCGTCACGCTTCTCGAGCAGGCGCTCGTGGAGGAACTGGACCGCGGCCGTGCGCGACTCGGCTCCGGCCGCCGCGCGACCTTGCGGGCCGCGGCGCTCCTGAACGGCGCCGCCGCCCACGCCGTGGAGTTCGACGACATCTGGCGCGACGCGGTCTATCACCCCGGTGCGCCGGTAATCGCCGCCGCGCTCGCCACGGCCCAGG
>DASRJL010000072.1:0-54642 GCA_035649495.1 Burkholderiales bacterium
GCCTGTACCGCAACGGCACGGCGGCAAGCGATAAGGAATATCAGGAAGTTCGATGGCCGGCGGTCACGCGACATCCCGTCAGCGGGCGGCCGATCCTCTTCGTCAATCCCATGCACACGCGGTGTTTCGCCGGCATGACGCGGGAGCAGGCCTGGCCGCTGATCGAGGAGCTCGCCGAGCACGCCACCCAGGAGCGCTTCGTCTACTACCACCACTGGCGCGTCGGCGATGTGCTGATGTGGGACGAGCGGGTGACGATGCATCGCGGCGCCGGCGATTACCGGCCGGACGAGCGCCGCGTCATGCTGCGTACGATCGTGTATCCCTCTATCCCTCCTGAGGGCGCGGGCCTGCGCCCGTCAACCGCAGCGGTTCGCCAGGGTTTCCGCCTTTATTCGGCTTTTTTCTTCTCGTCCTCCGCTTTCCCCTTCGCGCCCTTGCCTTTCGCCGGGTCCTTGGCGCCTTCTGCGTTCGCAACATCGGCTCGCGCTGCAGCCGCCTTTGCTTCGGCCTTCGCGGCATCGGCCTTGGCTGCCGCAGCCCTGGCGGCATCGGCCTTCGCTGCTTCGGCCCGGGCGGCTTCCGCTTTTGCTGCCTCAGCTCGTGCTGCATCGGCTTTTGCTGCCGCCGCCGCCTTCGCGGCGTCGGCTTTTGCTGCCTCGGCTTTCGCTGCTTCAGCACGGGCGGCGTCTGCCTTCGCAGCATCGGCCTTGGCTGCCGCAGCCTTGGCGGCATCGGCCTTCGCTGCTTCGGCCCGGGCGGCCTCCGCTTTCGCTGCCTCAGCTCGCGCTGCGTCGGCTTTTGCTGCCGCCGCCTTCGCGGCGTCGGCTTTTGCTGCCTCGGCTTTCGCTGCTTCAGCACGGGCGGCGTCTGCCTTCGCGGCATCGGCCCGGGCGGCCTCTGCCTTCGCGGCTTCGGCTTTAGCTGCATCGGCCTTCGCGGCTTCGGCGCGTGCGGCGTCGGCTTTTGCTGCAGCAGCCTTCGCGGCGTCGGCCTTCGCGGCATCAGCCTTGGCGACGTCGGCCTTCGCTGCGTCGGCGCGTGCTGCATCGGCTTTTGCTGCCGCAGCCTTGGCCGCTTCGGCTCTCGCGGCATCGGCCTTGGCGGCTTCCGCTTTCGCTGCGTCGGCACGTGCTGCGTCGGCTTTTGCGGCTGCAGCCTTGGCGGCCTCGGCTCGAGCGGCCTCGGCCTTGTCGGCCTTGGCGGCTTCCCCCTTCGCTGCGTCGGCGCGTGCTGCATCGGCTTTTGCTGCCGCAGCCTTGGCCGCTTCGGCTCTCGCGGCATCGGCCTTGGCGGCTTCCGCTTTCGCTGCGTCGACTCGCGCGGCTTCGGCCTTCGCCGCGTCGCCCTTCGCCGCATCGGCCTTGGCGGTGTCCGCCTTGCCTTTTTCACCCTTGGCGGCCTCGGCCTTCGCTGCTTCGGCCTTGCCTGCATCCTTCTTTGCCGCGTCGCCCTTTGCCACATCGGCCGTGGCGGCGTCGGCTTTGCCCTTGGCATCCGCCTTGGCATCGGCTTTGCCTTGGGCCGTGGCTTCCGCCCTGGCTTCGGCCTTCGCGGCATCGGCTTTGCGGGCCTCCGGCGTCTTGGGGGCCGGAGGAGCCGCCGGCGGCGGCGCACTCGGGGCGGGCGCTTCGGCGGTCTTCACCACGCTGACGGCGGGCGCCGGCGTGGCGGCGGCGGGTTTCAATTGCTTGCGCTCCGCCTCGGCGATCGGCGAGCCCGGCTTGGCGGCGAGCTGCGCCTGCTGGGCGGCAAAGGCGACGGGCGGAGGCGGCGGCGCGGTGCGGGCGACGACGCGCCGTTCACGGGCTGCCGGTTTGTCGCCGGCAGCGGGGGCGCCACCCTGTACGCTTTGCTGGACCGGCGCCACGGCAGGGGCAGGTGCGGCCGGCGTCTTGGCGGCCGCTTCCTTCGGTACCGCTACCGCCGCCTTGGCCACCGGCTGGGACTGCGCAAACGCCTGCGCCGGCATGGCGACCACGGCGCCCGGCACCTGCTGGTTGGCGTAGACCACCCGGGTCGCGGAAGGGTTGTTGATGATGGTGGTGGTGTTGGTAATGTTGGTGACGTTGGTCGTGTTGTAGACGTTCGTGACCGTGGCGGGAGCGACCACGGCGTTGCTGCGGTTGATCCTTTCGAAATAGCCGCGGCTCACCGGATAGGAGGGCTGATAGACGTCGCGGGGCGCGAGCGCAAACCAGCCGATGATCGCTGCTGCTGCGACGACGGCGCCGGCGGTGACGCCTGATCCTGACGAGCCCTGCAAATTCTGGCCGCCGACGAACGCCACCTGCGCCGGGGCGTAAACCGCCTGCTGCTGCGGCGGGCCCGGGACCCAGCACCAGGTGCCCCTGATGTTGGCCCAGCGGCCGTAGTGCGAAACGGCGTAGCCCCATGGCGCGTCATCCACCCAGGTCCAGCCCCACGGGTCGACCCAGGCCCAATGGCCGTCGCGGTAGGGCGCCCAGCCGGAGGGCACGCGGTTCGGCGTCCAGACGTTGCCGTAGGTCGGGTCAGAGCGCCAGCTGCCGTGTGCATCGAGCTCCTCGTAGCCGACCACTTCGTACGAAACATAGCGCGCCGACTGCGAATTCGCTATGCGCCGGTCGCGCTCGCGCGCGTACCGGTCGAGATCGTCTTCGCGCCGTGTTGCGAAGCGATCGTAGTCGGTCAGGTCGGTGCCGTAGAAGCGATACCCCGTCCCCGTGTTCAGGGCCCACGACGCGCCTTCGCCATACAGCTCTGCCCGCCCGCTGTACACCATGACCGCCGTCGCGTCGTCGCGCGGGTCCACATTGATGCGAAATTCGCCGGCCCGGCGCAGGACGAACGCGAGGTTCGGTGTGTCCACCTCGAATTCCTGGTTTCGTCCGACGCGGCGCACGGCGGCTCTCACCGTGCCTTGCGAGAGCTGCACTTGCACGATGCGGTCGTCGAGATTGAGCAGGGTCAGGCTGGTGCCCCCGCCCAGGCGAATCGCCGCCCCGCCGACCTGCAATTCGGCGCGCGAATTGGGAGCTACCCACAGGCGGTCGCCTGTGGTCAGCGGGCGGTTGGTCAGGGCCCGCACCCAGTCGGGCTGGCCGGCCGGCGAGAAACTCACCGTGCCGTGGATTTCGCTCAGACGCGCTGCGCGCAAAGGCGGCTCCGCCGCGACCCAGCTGCTGAGGGCGAGTGCCGCGATGGCGAACAGAAAGACCAGGAGCCGGGGGAGGGAACGTGGCATGTGCATGGGAATACCTGCGCCAAAAAGCACTTCGGTTCCCTCCAGACATTCGGACAGGACGTGGGAGGCTAGGTTCCCGGGCACGGTTCGGAGTTCCCTATCCCTATCCCCATGGGACGTGCCACAAATAAAAAAGCCACCTCAAGGGTGGCTTTCATGTTGGCGTCCCCACGGGGAGACACCCGAAATGCAGGTCTCGATTTGGAGCTCTCCTGGGCGTGGGATGTCGCGGCCTGATCAAGACATCGTGGCAAGGCTCGCCAAGACGCGCCGTACCACTTCCGGGGGCGTTGACTGCTTACCGCGCCGGCGCCTCTTTGCGATCGCGGTCAGCCAGCGGCCTGCGGGGCGGCAACTCCTGCGTTCTCACCATGGACGGAGTCTTAGCGCGTATATCCTGCGCCTTTTCAGCTGTGACCCTATCCCGGTGTATGGTGAACACAGACAATCCCACGCTTGCAACAACGACAGCGATGGAGGCTGCCGCAAATCCGCGAACCAGGAAGAACCATATCGAACTGGTGCCTTCGATTGATAGGTTGCCTACCCAATCGCACTCCGCCCAGTTGCACTGATAGCGGTGTCGACCTGGGCTGAACAAGCGATCGACAAGCCGTCGGGGCACACGAACCAGCTCGCCGCCACACCTGCGGCAAGGAGGGATCCTGACGGCCTTGAATATGTAGTCGCTCAGGTTTTTGCCCGGATGGCCGTCCCGGATAAATCCGATAGCCTCGTCGATCGCGGCCTGTTCCGTGTCAGCATCGACGTGAAACCACGGGGCAAACTTGTCCCTAGGCACGCGCGGGCACACTTCTATCTGAAAGCGTTGCATAGCCCTCTCCCACTAACGACCACACGCCTGGCCTACCACCGCACCCGCTGCGGGGCGCTCGCGCTGTTGTCCGCGCGTTCGGACGTCGCTGCGGGCCGGCCCGTCCTAGGCTTCTAATGCGGCCGTAGAGCCATTCCCGCAAAACCACTTTCTAGACGCCACCTAGACACGGCGGGTTTTCTCCCGCCTTTTTATTCTTAATTATATGTTTTTATTGGCGTCCCCACGGGGATTGTGCGCGGCTCGCGTTGCATCCGCGATCCGCGCATCCCGCCCGAAGAGGGCGAGACCGCGCGCTTTAAACGCGACTGCCAGGACTATTGTATATCGAGGTGATTGGGACTGGTTACGGGGCGTGCGTCCGCTGGGAGAACATCCAAACAAAAACGCCACCGCGAGGGTGGCATTTTTGTTTTGGCGTCCCCACGGGGATTCGAACCCCGGTTACCGCCGTGAAAGGGCGATGTCCTAGGCCTCTAGACGATGGGGACGAGGCGTCAGTTTCAAGGCGGCGAATTCTAGCAGAATCGACTGGAGCGAGCCGCCGTCGCTCCGGAAACTCCGTTTCACCCAAGAAAAATGGGGTCGGCAGGCCCGGCCCCATTTGTCTTGGTGGAGGTAACCGGGATCGAACCGGTGACCTCTTGCATGCCATGCAAGCGCTCTCCCAGCTGAGCTATACCCCCACGAGAGAGAGCGGATTATAGCGCCCAAAGTGCAAACAAGAAAGCAGCCGATTCAGTGGTTTGCCCCGCGGCAAATCGGTGATCTCAGGACTAGATGGACGCCGCTGTCACATTCTCCGCGACACGATGTCGCCGCTTAATTCCTTGCATGCCATACGCTCAGGGTTGGCGAGGGAGGGCTCGGCCATTCCGGCGTAAAATCGGGGGTTTCTTAAACAACGAGGAGAATGACATGATCGCAGCTGGTCAAACACTTCCGCCGGGCAAGCTCATGGAATCGACAAGCTTTGATGACGCGACCGGATGTCCGACAGGCCCTCAGGAAGTCGATGTGACTGCGGCCAGCAAGGACAAGAAAATCGTCATCTTCGGGCTGCCCGGCGCCTATACGCCCACCTGTTCCGCCAAGCATGTGCCGTCCTTCATCCAGAACGCCGCCGCGCTCAAGGCCAAAGGAGTCGACGAGGTCTGGTGTGTGACGGCGAATGACGCCTTTGTCATGGCAGCCTGGGGCAAGCACCTGAAGGTCGATGGAAAGGTGCGCATGCTCGCAGACGGCAGTGCGAAATACATCAAGGAGCTGGGGCTCGAGCTGGATCTCACCGGGCGCGGAATGGGTGTTCGCTCGAACCGTTACGCCATGATCGTCGACAAGGGGATCGTCAAAGGCGTCTATGTCGAAGCTCCCGGCAAGTTCGAAGTCTCTTCGGCCGAATCCGTATTGACGCATCTGTAAAGTCTCGACGAGCAGTTGAACGACCTGCTCGCCTTTACCGGGCGAGCCTCAATAGTCGGAGAGAGTTCCCTCGCCCCAAGTCTGGGGAGAGGGCTAGGGTGAGGGACCAGCACTTGGAAAATCCCCTCCTGCCCGAGCCCGCACCCTCGTCGGCGCCAAGCTGGTGATCAACGTCTAGGAGCGGAGTGATGCCTCAGAGAATCGTTCTGATCACGGGCGCCGCCGGCGGGATCGGCACCGCCGGCGCGCGCCGGCTCGCGCGTGACGGTGCAAAGCTGGTACTGAGCGACGTCGACGCCGGCGCGACCGAGAAGCTCGCGGCGGAATTCGGCGGGAATGCCGTGGCCGTGGCCGGCGACGTGACGAAGCCCGCGGACATCACGCGGATCGTGGATGCGGCCTATCGCAAGTGGGGTCGCCTCGACGTGCTCTTCAACAACGCGGGAGTGATCCGTGTCCAGCCGCTGCTCGAGGTCGCCGAGGCGGAGTGGGATCGGGTGATGAACGTGAACCTCCGCGCGGTCTTCTTCGTCTTGCAGGCCTGTGCGCGACGGATGGTCGAGCAATCGCCGATGGAGGGGTCGGAGCTCCGCGGCAAGCTCATCCAGACGGCCTCGATCGCGGCCTATCGCGGTGGCGGCGTGCTCACCGCGCCCTATTCCGCATCGAAGGCCGGCGTCGTCAGCATCACGCGCACCGCTGCGCAGGCGCTCGCGCGGCAGCGCATCACGTCGAACTGCATCTGCCCGGGCGCCGTCGACACCGCGATGTGGGCGCAGATCGACGAGGAATGGAACGCGCTCGAGGGCTGGTCGCCGCGCGAGGCGTGGAAGCGTCGCACGGCCGGCATTCCGCTCGGACGGCCGGAAACGGCGGATGACGTCGCCGGCGTTATCTCGTTCCTCGCCAGTCCCGACTCCGACTACATGACGGGCCAGGCCATCAAGATCGACGGCGGCCTAGTCATGGGGGACTGATCAGTTGGGGGGCGCAGTTGCCCGGCGCCCGTGAATCCGGCCTAGAAGATTAACGAACCGCGCTACCCGGTGAATCGATTGCTCTTGTGGGCATTCACCCGCCAGTAAACCGGCTGCAAGTTCCGGATTTCGTCTGAACCGCCCCAAGATTCCGGCACGATGTGATCGACCTCCCATCCAAAGGCAGAGTCACGCCGGCCGTGCTGGCTGAATTGGATCGTGAATCCGTGCTTGTCCAGGCGCCATTCCGCAGGGTCATATCCCCGAATCGGGATGCCCTTCTCCCAAATTAGGAGCCGCCTTATCGCTTCTTCAGAGCTGTCACAAATTTTCGATTGCGGCGCGCGCAACAATTCGGCGAGACCACCGAGCGAAGATGCCGGCTGCGGCGCGCGGAGAAGTCCCGCAAGGCCGATTCCGGCGCTCGATTGATCTAGAATGCCGCCCGGCTGCGGTGGCGACGGCGACAAAGCGCCTTCGAACATGCGTGGGATTGAGAATCCATCGTCTGCCATAAGGGTCCGCCTCTAGGTCAGCATATCAACTACGAACCACAATATATAGTGGTATGCCCCTAATCGTCCACGAAGAATAGTAGTGGCGGATTGTGGACTGCGCAACAGATGGGGTCTGACCCCGGCAGTTTATTGATTCATTGAAGAAATGCGCTTTAGAACGCGCCGTTTTCCCGCTTAGACGCGTACTTTCGGGCGCGAAAAGCTTGCTGTAAGCATCGCGCTGCTGAGCGACCAGCCTTGATCGACCATCGCTGCCTGACCGTCCCGGCGCCCGCGTTGGGTGTGGGCGCGACCGTGGAGGCACCCGAGAAGCGCAGGTCGGACCGGGGTGTCGCGCGCTCGCACCACCCGGTCACCTGATCAGGCCTTCGTCACCTCGAAGATGCGCTCGACCGACGTCAGTCCATCCGCGCCCCGCATGGTCTCGACCAGCGCATCGAACCCCGCCTTGCCGGGCGAGTAGCCGGGCAGGCAGTCCTGCAGTCGTGCCACGAGCTGCTCGAAGTTCCACTCGAGGCGCTCGTACGGGTAGTTACCGGTGAACGTCGCGCCGTTCTTCATCTTGACTACGGCTCCCGGAGAGAACATCGGCCGGTCTCTCTCCTGCACGAGCTTTGCGTGGTCGTTCATGAAGTCGAGGACTTTCGTGTCCTCCGCTAGTCTGCGCCCGGTAGGACCGAAAGTCCGGCCGCCCACGACCGGGTAGTCGCCGTTCACGAGAACGTGAGCGGCGTAGTAATGCGTCGAGCCCACGCGCGGCCGGTTCCACTCCGGGTGGGCCGGGGATGCCACGCTCGGGTACATCGTCTCGTGCCAGTTCATGGCCACGGCGAGTTCGGCAACATCCTCGGGGCGGATATTGTGCTGCTGCCTCATTTCCCGCAGGAGGTAGATCACGGGGTCGTTGTAGGCGGCGACGCCGAACATTCGGAACATGACGGTCGACAGCCGGTACCGCGTGCCGAGATCGGCCGTGATGGATGCGGGATCGACCTCGAGCGGACCGGTAAAAGCGTATTCGAGCTTTCCCGTGTTGCTTCCCGTGAATGCCTTGTAGAAGCCGAGATTGCCGTCGAGCGCACGCTCGGCCGCCTTGAGATGACCCGTGCGCGCCATGAGCGCGGCGAACACCCCGCTGCGCGCGGCCTGCCGGTCGCCCTGCCACGAGCTTTCGACCAGGCCGGAGGCATAGTTGGCCGCCAGCGAGATCGTTCTCATCAGGCCCTCTTCGTCCAGGCCCAGCAGCTTGCCGGAGACCATCGCCGCGCCCATCGTGCAGAACACCGAGCTGGGCTGGAACCCGCGAGTGGACGTGGTGAGCGTGAAGTCGTAGGAGAGCCGGCACAGGAACTCGTATCCCGCCGCCAGCGCGGTGATGACGTCCCTGCCGCTTCGCTGTTCCAGCTCGGCGTTGGCAAGCGCCACCGGTATCAGCACGGGCCCCGGGTGCGTCCGCATCCGGTAGGAATCGACCAGCCCGGAGGCGTGGAGGATCTCGTTGTTGACGAACGCCGCGCCGACGCGGCTCACCTTGCCGCCGTCACCGAGTATCGTCGCGCCGTCCGGCTTTCCCTCTTCCGCCCTGGCGAGGCGTATCACCTCTTTCACGTACGGGCTCGACCAGCCGAGGTGGATGCTCGTCAGGGCGTGGAGCATCAGCGCCTTGATCTTGTCCACCACCTCCGGCGGCAAGTCCTCGTATTTCAGGCCGGCGCCCCACCGCGCGAACCGCCTGGCCATCGTCAGCGTGTGATTGCCCATATGAATGGGGTCAGATCTGCGAGTAGCCCGTTCCCTTTTCCGTCACGCCGCGTCCCGTGGGCGCCCTGTCGAGCAGACCGTATTCGCTCAGTATCTGCTGGCTGTAGGTCACGCGGCCGTTCACCTTCTGCGCCGGCTCGCTCGCCAGGAGCAGGACCGCCTTCGCCATGAGCGTGGGCGGCTCGCCTTTCGGGTCGTCCATGCCCGTGACGAGCTTGTGATAGACCGTGCCCGCCGTCGGCACCACCTGCGACGGCGAGACCGCGGTGACGGCTATGTTGTGCCCGGCGACTTCCTGCGCCAGCCCCTGCGTGAACCGCTCCAGGGCCGCCTTGGTGGCGCCGTACATCGTGCCGCCGCTCGCGGGACGGGCGCCCTTGAACGGCGCGCGGCCCGGCCCGATCGCCGCGCCGGAGGAGATATTGACGATGGCCCCGCGCTTGAGCCGGATCATGTCGGGCAATACCAGCTGCGACAGCATGAAGGGAGCGTGCACGTTGACCGCGAATGCCCGTACCCACTGCTTGACGTTGTAATCCACGATCGGCTTGTAGTAGGTGAGGGCGGCATCGTTCACCAGGATATCGACCGGGCCGTACGTGTCCTGGGCGGCCTTGAGCAGCTTCTGGCAGTCCGCTTCGTTCGATACGTCCACCGCGACCGCGGTCGCCTGGCCGCCGGCGTCCTCGATCTGCTTCACCGTTCCTGCGAGCGATCCGGCCAGCATGCGATGGTCGCCCTCGTTCAGCGTCCTCGCCGCGCAAACGACTCTTGCGCCCTCGCGGGCGAACAACTTCGCTATCTCCTCGCCGATCCCCCGGCTCGACCCGGTAACAATGGCCACGCGGCCATCGAGCTTGCCCATGATGTTTCCCTTCTGCTCAATGAAGCGACGGTTACTTCGGAAACAATCCGACCGCCTTTGCCACGCGCGCGAACGTCTCGAACTGCTTCCGGATGATCTCGTCGTACTCTTCCGGCGTCGTCGGCGCGGGGTCGAACGACATCGCGTACATGCGCTCCTTCACGTCCGGGAGCTCCAGCACGCGCGCGACGTCCCTCGCGATCTGGCGCACGATGGGCGTCGGCGTGCGCGAATGCGCCAGGAACCCGTGCGTCGAGTCCCGCTCGAACTGCGGGAGAATCTCCAGAATCGTCGGAACGTCGGGCAGGTGCGGCGAGCGCTTCGGCGTGTTGACCGCGAGCGGCACGAGCCGGCCCTCCTTGATGAATGACATCGCCGGCCCGAGGCTGGGAATGGCGAAGTTCACCCGCCCCGTGACGACCTCGATGATCATCTCCGGCTGCCCCTTGAACGCCACGTGCTGGGGCCTGATGCCGGCGACCAGGTTGAAGCGCTCGGTGCTCATGTGGATGCCGCTACCCGCGCCGGTCGAGCCGTAGAGTATCTTCCCGGGCCGCTCCTTCACCAGCGCGATCAACTCCTTCAGCGATTTCACGCCCAGGGACGGCGCGACCGACACCACTCCGGTCGGCGTGCCGATCTGCGTGACGCCGCGAAAGTCCTTGCGCGCGTCGTAGGGCAGGTTCTTCTGGATGGTCGCGGTGATCGCAAACGACGTGGAGATCATGAGCAGCGTGTGCCCGTCGGGCGTCGCCTGTGCAACCGCAGTGGAAGCGAGCGTGCTGCCGGCGCCCGAGCGGTTTTCGATGACGACCGGCTGGCCCCAGAGATCGGCGAGCTTGGGCCCGACCAGCCGGGCGGTGATGTCCGTCGCGCTGCCGGCGGAGAAGCCGACGACGATGCGCACCGGCTTGGTCGGAAACTTCTCCGCCTTCTGCGCGAACGCGGGTCCGGCAACGGCAAAAGCGGCTGCCATTACGCCGGTAAGTGCCTTGTGCAATGCACGCGTTAACATGGACTCCTCCTTGCCTGTGACGTGCCGGCTGGTCTCTATTCGAGTATCGTTAAGGTTACAACAACGCGGCAGAGTCCGCCCCGGAACAACCATGAAAGCGGTCTGGTACACGCGCCAGGGCCCGGCGCACGAAGTGCTCCGGTTCGGCGAGCAGCCCGAGCCGCATGCGGGGGCGGGCGAGGTGCGCGTCAAGCTCCACGCCTCGGGCGTCAACCCGGCCGATATCTACCGCCGGGCGGGCCCGAACTTCCAGATGGAGGGCGCGCTCGTCATCCCCAACAGCGACGGCTCGGGTATCGTCGACGAGGTCGGCGCGGGCGCGCCGCGCGCGCTCCTCGGCAAGCGGGTCTGGCTCTACAACGGGCAGAGGAACGGCCGCGTGCTCGGCACGGCTGCCGAATACATCGCGCTCGCCGCGGACCTCGTGCGCGAGCTGCCGCCGGGCGCGAGCTTCGCCGAGGGCGCCTGCCTCGGCATCCCGGCGATGACCGCGTACTGCGCGGTCGCGCGTGGCGGCGAGCTGAAGGACCGGACGGTGTTCGTGAGCGGCGGCGCGGGCGCCGTCGGCCACTACGCCGTGCAGTGGGCGAAACGCTTCGGCGCGCGCGTCGTCGCCACGGTGAGCTCGGAGGAGAAGGCCGCGCACGCGCGAGCGGCCGGCGCCGATCTCACCGTCGACTACCGGACCGGGGACGTCGCCGCGGCGCTCAACGAATTCACCGGCGGCAAGGGCCTCGCGCACGCGGTCGACGTCGATTTCGGCGCGAACGTCGCGCTGCTGGTGCCGCTGATGGCGGCGAACGGCTCGATCGCGTACTACGCCACCAAGGGCAACCTGAAGCCGGTATTCCAGGCCGACGAGTTCATGCGGCGCAACCTGACGCTGCACGGCATGGTGCTGAACGGCGCGCCGCTCGATCTGCGCCGCCGCGCGCAGGACGATATCGTGCGCTGGCTGAACGAAGGAAAAGGCGGGGGCGGGATGCAGCACACGGTCTCGGCGGTGTTCCCGCTCGCGCGCGCTGCCGACGCTCACCAGGCCGTCGAAGCCGGCGGCAAGCGCGGCACGGTCGTCGTGGAGTGCGCGTCATGAAAGAGTTTAAGGAGGTAATGCTATGACTGACAAGAAATTCCCCAGGGCGCATCTCGTAACCGGCGGTTTCCCGCCCGGCTCGGCCGCCGGACACGACCACGATCATGCCCGCTTGCGGCTGCTGCAGCTCCTGGCCGAGCGGGACGTTGCAGCCTCGGTCGCCAACGATTTCGTGGATATCGAGAAATGGCTGCCGATCAGCCGCTTGCTGATCACCTATGTGGCCGGCCCCTATCCGGACACCGCGCAGTGCAGCGCCATCCGGAGCTGGCTGGAGGCGGGCGGTCACTGGCTGGGGTTGCACGGAACGAGCGGCGGCCGCGCCGAGCGGGTGGAGGGCGTGCGCCAGCGCCGCACCGTGAAGACCGAGCATCACGCCCTTCTCGGGAGCCGTTTCCTGACCCATCCCCCGCTCTGCAGGTTTCGCGTGGACGTGAAGGATAGCGATCACCCTCTGACGCGGGGGCTCGGCAAGTCGTTCGAGGTCGAGGACGAGCCGTACTTCGTCGAGCTGCAGGACCCGGGCTCGACACGGATACTGCTCACCGCGGATTACGGCACGGGCGCCGTATCAACCGTCGTCGGTCCCCTCTACGGCTCGGATACCTCACTGCAGCCCGACGGCAGGACGCGCGTGCTCGGCTACACCCGCCAGGTCGGCGCGGGCAGCGTGACCTATTTTGCTTTCGGGCATTGCCACAACCCCGCCGCGCGCGAGGGCAGGCCACCCACGGACGGGCTGCCGCCGACGTTCAGAGGCTCGTGGGAGAACGACGCGTTCACTACGCTGCTGCGCAATGCCATCGCGTGGGGCACGGCATAGCCCATCTCGCACCAAAACAAAACGGCCCGGCGAAATCCGCCGGGCCGTTGTCGTCTGGATAGCGCGCCTACCGCGCCGCCGCGACTTTCTTCGTCTGCGGGATCACCTCGATGATGCGGTTGGTGGCGGTCTGGTGGATGAGCAAGGTGCCCTGCTTCGTCTTGCGCGCGTTGCGCAGGATGCCGGCGTAGACGTTGCCGGACTTGATCGCCCAGCTCTGAAACGTTTCCGTCGCGATGTCGAAGCGGACGAGCGGGTCGGGCCGCATGCCGGACTCGTTGTACCAGACGCCGCCGTCCAGCACCACGATGCCGTAGGGATGCGAGCGCGGGCCTGAGGGCGAATCCCATTCCGTGATCTCGCCCGACTTCGGGTTCAACTTGCCGATCCGGCCGCTGCCCGAATTCACGTACCAGATGATGCCGTCGGGCGCGACGTCGAAGCGGCGCACGGTCGTGGTCGGCAGCGGGAGCTTGACCTCCGTGATGTCGAGAGTGTCCGGGTTCACCTTCAGCAGGCAGGGGCGCGCGTTGCAGGAGACCCACAGCGTGCCTTCGGCGTCGAACTTGATGTCGTACGGCTGCGAGCGCTGCGCGGCGACCTTGGCGAGCTTGATATCGCCGGTATCCGGGTTGAGCCGCCCGATCATGTTGGCCGCCTGGAAGGTGAAATACACGATGCCCCTCTTGTCGAAGGTGATCGTGTGCGGATCCGTTGCTTCCGGGTCGGGCATCTTGTAGACGGTCGTCTTGCCGGTCGCGGGATCGAGCCAGCCGATCGAGGCGTTCTTGTTGCCGGAGAACCACGGCCTGCCCTTGGGATCGAGCTCCACGGTGTGCGGCATGGCGTTCGCCGGCAGCGGATATTCTTTCGCCTGGCCGGTCTTCGGATCGAGCCGCCCGATCAGGTTGCCGAACTGGCCGGCGTACCAGATCGAGCCGTCGGCGGCCTGGATCGGATCGCGGGTGCGCTGCCCGAGCTGCGGCACTACCCATTCCTTGAACGTGATCTGGAAGTTGCCCGGCACCAGCTTGGGAGTGCGCCGGTTGTTGGGCGGAAAATTCGCCGCAAGATAGTCGAGGATCTCGTTCTGCTGCGCCGGACTGCCTGAGAGGTCGATCATGTAGCCGATCAGCTCTTTCCAGTGGTCGCGCGTATAGCCGGAGCTGTTCTGAATCAGGTTGAGCGCGTGGCACGTGGAGCAGATGCCCTCGACGGACGGTTTGGCTTTTCCGTCGGGGAACGGCGGGGGCGCCTTGGCCTGGCCCTTGTCCTGGGCCCCGGTAACGAGCGGAACGAGCGCGAACACGGCGGCGATCAACGATGCACTGAAAGTCCTGAGCATTGCGCTACCTCGAATCAGATTGGTCGTAGCCGGGACTTTATCAAATGAGCCCTCCCGGCGATAGGCTGGCCCGCATCTTGCTGTGTTCCCACCACCTATGGAAAGGATGGCAATGCAAGCACTCGACGGTTGGCGCGGCCACGGCGCCTGGGAACCCTGGTTTGCGTGGTATCCGCTGATGATAAATGGACGGTCTGTCTGGTTGCAGACAGTCGAAAGGCGCTACCAGTACCGCGAACTCGCCGGCGGCGTGGTGGAGCGCCGCTGGATGTACCAGCTTCTCCAGACGTCCGGGCAGACGTAGCGCGTTCTGAGAGCGTTACAGTGCCCGCGAGGCACGTGGAGGCTCAATCGAGCTTGATGTGCGCCGCTCTGCCGATCTTCTGGTATTGCAACATCATGTTGCGGACGAGTACGCCGTACTCGGCCGGGCCGATCGGGGCCACGACGTAGCCATCCCTCAGCGCGACGGCCTTTACCTCGGGAGTCTGCAGCGTTCGCATCAAGTCGGTGCTCAGGCGATCGATCGCATCCTTCGGCGTCGCCGACGGCGCCCACACGGCCATTGCGCCGGTGACGTCGAAGTCCGGAAAGCCCGATTCGATCATGGTCGGGATATCCGCCAGCAGAACGGAGCGCTCGCGTGACGTTACGGCCAGGGGCCGCAGCTTGCCTGTTGCAACATGCTGGATCATGGGGGCGACGGTCGAAATCAGAATGCTGGCGTGCCCGCCCAGGACGGCCATCGCGGACGGCGCGCCGCCCTGAAAGACCACAGGCTTCATGTCGATACGGGCGGCAATTTTCAGCAGCTCGCCCGATAGATGCTGTCCACCCCCGTAGATGTTGATCGAGTACACCAGCTCGCCGGGACGCGTGCGCGCCAGAGCGATCAGCTCCTTGACGTTCTTCGCGGGCAGCGATGGATGCACCGACAGCACGTAAGGCTGAGTCCCGACGCCGGCCACGGGAGTCAGGTCCCGGAGCAGATCGAATGGAAGTTTCGTCCGCAGCGCGGCGTTCGACACCGATCCTCCGACCAGAACCGTATGCCCGTCGGCGGCGGCGCGAGCGACGTGCTCCGTCCCGATGGCTGAGTTGGCCCCGGGGCGGTTTTCCACGATTACAGTCTGCCCCAGCGCCCGGGAGAGCGGCTGCGATATGGTGCGCGCCACCACGTCGACCGATCCCCCTGGCGGATACGGCACCACGAGCCGCACCACTTTCGACGGAAATTGCTGTGCCGCCGCAGAGGCCGCATACGCTGCCGTCGCCGACACTACCAGGAGCATTGCAAGCGAGCTTCCCGTATTCATCGATCGCCTCCGCCTCGCTGTCATTGTGGATAATCGAGCCTGGCTCCTTTGATTTATACGTCCCGGCACTGTGCCTGGCAATTGCCCACGAGGCCGCGTGGGAGCAGAATGTGGTCGACCACTCCCTGGAGGCACCCATGGCCACCCGCCTGCCTGCCGTTCGTGACTTCATGGACCGCTACGTGGAGACGCTCTCCCCGGACACCGACATCATCGAAGCGGTGGACTTCCTGCTGGAGAAGCGAGTGACCGGTGCGCTCGTGGCCAACGACAAGGGAGAGCTGGTGGGAATTCTCACGGAGTTCGACTGCCTCAAGCTGCTCACGCTGGGCGACGCGCGTTATGAAGCGCCCAGGGGAAAAGTCAGGGACTTCATGGTGTCGAAGGTTCAGTCCATACCGCCCTCGATGGACATTTATTACTGCGCGGGTCTCTTCATGGATGTTTCCTTCCGCCGCTTCCCGGTCGTGGAAAATGGGCGCATCGTGGGCGCGATAACCCGCTTCGACCTGTTGCGCGCCGTCCGGCGCAGCGGCGCCGGTTTCGGCTGACGATGAGCCGGACGACCTCTCTCAACGTTACGCCATCACCGCTCGCGGCTGCCTACGCGCGGGACGGGTTCTTCTGCCCGTACGACGTAATCGGGGAGGCTGAGGCGGCCGGGATCCTCGCCGATCTGGAAGCGGGGGAGGCGGAGCTCGCGGATCCGGAGCGCCGTGCCGAGCTTTCGATGCTGCGAAGCTATCCCGCCCGGCTGCTGCCCTCGTTCGACCGGCTGATCCGGCATCCGCGCCTGATCGACGCGGTCTCGCAGATTCTCGGCCGCGATCTGCTGGTGTGGGGCAGCGGGCTCTTCCTCAAGGAGGCGGCGAGCCCGAGCTACGTGAGCTGGCACCAGGACCTCACCTACTGGGGACTCGACGAGGTAAACGAGGTCACTGCCTGGGTCGCGCTCTCGCCCGCGACCGTCGAGAGCGGCTGCATGCGCTTCGTGCCGGGGAGCCACCGGCAGCGCCTCGTGCCGCACGTCGATTCGTTCGGGAAGGACAACCTGCTCACGCGGGGCCAGGAGATCGCGGTTGAAGTGGACGAGGCGAGCGCGGTGGATGTGATCCTGCGGCCCGGGCAGGCGTCGTTCCATCACGGCCATATGTTCCACTCTTCCGGCCCCAACCGCAGCGGCGTGCGCCGCGTAGGCGTGGCGATCCGCTACATCACGCCCTCGATGAAGCAGAAGTCCGGTGATCGGCTGCTGGTTGCGCACGTCAGCGGCAAGGACGACTACGGCCATTTCACCGTCGCGCCCCCGCCCGCCGGTCGGCTGCTCGCGGAGGACTTCGAGCGTTGCCGCCGCGACGTCGAGTTGAAGCGCGGGGTGCTCTACGAGGGCGTAACACCCGGCCTCGGCCGGCGCTACAAGTAGCGAGCCGAGGGGCGGAGCAGGGGCCCCGAACGTTGTTTGTTCGGGGATGCGACCCCCGGTGGCGCGCACCGGCCGATGTGATGGCGATGGGAACTTGCCGCTACCGATTCAGAGGCCGGCCGTCCGGCGTCAGGCGTCAGGCGAAAGCCGATGAAGGATGGATCAACACCCCTGACCCCTGACCCCTAACCGCTGACGGGCTCAGGCGGGCAAGGCAATCTGGTCTTGTAACGGGATCTCCCTCTGCTCCGCCGCAGAGCGCCGGATGGCGAGGACTGCTTCCATGGTGGCGGCGCCCCACTCACCGCTGTGCACCGGCGGCAGTCCCTCGACGATGGCCGCATGGAGCTCGTCGATGACGGCGGCGCGGGGCACCTCGGGCGGCGCCAGCGGCTCCAGGTGCTTCTCGTGGTCCGTGTAAATCATCACCCCTTTGGGCAAAGGCCGAAGATCGGCGCGCTCGCACGAAGCGATGAGGACGCCGAAATGCTGATGGAGGGGAGCTGCAGGCGGGCCGGCGTGCTGCGGGCCGCCATAGTTGCGCGCATTCTTCTGCTGCAGCTCGTCCCTGGCGAGGAGGCGGCGACCTGCGCCGTATGCGAGCGGATTCTTCCGCTCGCCTGCCTCCCCGATCCAGCCGCAGAACTCGTCGGAGTCGAAGTGCGCGTAGCCGCTGTAGGTCATGGAGGCGAACGCCCCGTCCTCGAACGTGAGAAACGCGGAATAGGCGCCTTCCGTGGGGCGCGCAGGATCCCAGGCGCCGGCGCCGGCGCGCACGCTCCGCGCGAGCCCGCCGCCCAGCAGGCGCACGATATCGATGTGGTGAGCCGCCTGGTTGAATATCGCACCGCCGCCCTGCGCCGTATCGAGCTCCTCGGGACGGCGCGGCCGATAGATGAAGTCGGTGAAATTCACTGCGGTGATCATCCGCAATCGTCCGAAAGCGCCGCCTGCAATCAATTCCCGCGTGCGGCGGATCGGGGCATCGAAGCTGTGGCTGTGGCCGACGATCAGGTGCACGTTGCCCTGCCGCGCCGCGGCGATCATGGCGTGGCATTCGGGCATGCTGAGCGCCATCGGCTTCTCCACCAGGACATGCTTGCCCCGGCTAGCGGCCAGGCACGCCTGCTGCGCATGGAACTGGTGCGGTGTGGCGATGTAGACGACGTCGATCCCGGGATCGGCAATCAGCTCGTCGAATCCGGCATAGCCCGCCCCCGAAAAGTCGCGCGCGAATTGCCGCCGCGCCTCCGGCCGGGGGTCGGCCGCGGCGACGAGGCGCACGCGCGGGTCCGCGGCGAACGTCGGCGCCATGAGGCTGAACGCGCGGCCCAGTCCGGCTACGCCGATTGCGATTGTCTTCACGGCCCCGGGAAGGGTATTCTTCATTTTCAGTTTGACAGGCGTTTCAAGTGTATCCCCGCGCGCGCCCGCCATGTTGACGAAGGAAGACAACGAGCTCCTGTGCCGGGTAGAGCGCGATGCCGTCATGGGCCAGTTGATGCGGCGCCACTGGCTTCCCGTGTGCATGTCCGAAGAGGTCACCGAGTGCGACGGCGCGCCGGTGCGCTCGCGCCTGCTCGGGGAAGACCTGGTGATATTCCGCGACACGAGCGGCAGGCTCGGCGTGCTTGCCGAATACTGCCTGCATCGGCGCGCGTCGCTCGCGTTCGGGCGCAACGAGGAGTGCGGGCTGCGCTGCCTCTACCACGGCTGGAAGTTCGACGTCGAGGGAAACGTCGTCGACATGCCCTCGGAGGCGCCGGGCGCGGCGCAGCGCCTGCGAAAGAAGACCAGGAGCTTTCCGGCGCGGGAGGCGGGCGGCTTCGTCTGGATCTGGATGGGGCCGGAGGAGGCGATTCGCGAGTTCGAGCCTCCGGCCTGGGCGCCGCAGCCCGGCATCCGCTACGCGATCGTCAAGATCCATACCGAGTGCAACTGGGCGCAGGTGCTGGAAGGCTCGATCGACTCGGCGCACAGCTCGAGCCTGCATTCGACCAACATGCCCCCTGCTCAGGTGGAGGGCTCCACGGCCACCGGCAGCGCGTGGCTGCGGCCGTCGAACGACAAGGCGCCGCGCCTGCAGTTCGAGCCGACGGATTATGGTTTTCGCTACGCGGCCCTCCGCACGCCGATCAGGAATCCCGAGACGCACCAGTACGTGCGCACGACGCTTTACGTCGCGCCCTTTACCGTGCTCATTCCGCCGAACGATCAGTACAACCTCGCGCAGATGCTCGTGCCGATCGACGACCTGAGCACGATGTTCTACTGGATCGCCTGGCATCCCGACCCCGCGAAGGGCATCACGCAGGAAGCGTGGCGCAGGTTCTGCGCCGCGGAAGTCGGCGTGGACCTGGACGGGAATTACCGGAAGATCAGAAACATTCGCAATGGGTACCAGCAGGACCGGGACGCCATGCGGCGCGGCGACTGGACCGGCATCAAGGGTATTCCCGCGCAGGACATGGCGATGTGGGAGTCGATGGGGCCGATCACCGACCGCAGCGAAGAACACGTCGGCTCCAGCGATCTCGCGGTGGCGCAATTCAGGCGCATGATGGTCGCGGCGGCGCGAAAATTCCGGGAGGGTGGACCGGCGATCGGCGCCACGGAGCCGCGTGTCGCGCACGTAAAGCTCGCCTCGTTCGAGGGCGTCGTTTCAAAAGCCACGGATTGGCGGACGCTCGGCTCTCAAGAAGAAGCGCCCGTTACGTCTAAATAGCCCAAGGCAGGAGAGGGGGAGGCATGCGACGGATTGCGCTGGCGCTGGTGCTCATGGGCGCGACGGCCGGAGTGGCCGCGCAGGCGTGGCCGGCAAAGCCGGTGCGGCTGATTTCCCAGTTTCCGCCGGGCGGCGGCACGGACTTGATCGCGCGCAACCTCATCCCCAGCCTGAGCGAGTCCTTCGGGCAGAACTTCATTCTCGATCACCGGCCGGGAGCGGCGGGCAACATCGCGGCCGAGCTCGTGGCGAAAAGCGCGGCGGACGGGTACACCATCCTGATCGCCAACAACACCATCGTCATTCAGGCGGCGATGTCGCAGACGCTTCCGTTCGACGTGGTGCGAAACTTCACGCCGATCGCGGTGATCGCTTCGACGCCCGTGGCGCTGGCAGTGCATCCCTCGCTGCCCGTCAGGTCCGTCCGCGACCTGATCGCGCTTGGCCGCGCACAGCCGGGCAAGCTGGCCTACTCGTCCTGCGGGAACGGGACGGCGATGCATCTCGCGGGCGAGCTCTTCAAGCAGCTCGCAAAGGTCGACATGACGCACGTGCCGTACAAGGGATGCGGACCGGCGATCGTGGACGGCATCGCGGGCCAGGTGCCCATTCTTTTCAACACCATTACCAATACGAATCCGCAGGCAAAAGGCGGCCGCCTGCGCATCATCGCGATCGCCTCCGCGACGCGCTCTCCGGTGGACAGGAACCTGCCCACGATTGCGGAATCGGGGCTTGCGGGCTTCGACTCGGACATATGGTTCGGTTTCATGGGCCCCGCCGGGCTGCCGCGCGATATCGTCACGCGGTTGAATGCCGAGCTCGCCCGTATCGTGAAGCTCCCCAATGTCTCCGCGCGGCTCGTCGATCAGCTTTTCGACATCCGCACGGGCACGCCCGAGGAATTCGGCGCGCTCATCAAGGCCGATGTCGTGAAGTGGGGCAAGGTCGTCCGCGCCGGCAACATCAGGGCGGATTGACGAGCTTCGCAGTGACGACGCTCTCTGTCGCTCGCTAGTGACGAGCTTTGCGGTGACGATGCTCGCTATGGCTCGCCGGTGACGAACGCTTCGCGTGGGACGTCTCTGCTACTGCGCTGCTCGTCACCGCGGTGCTTGTCACCGCGATAGCTCGTCACCGCGAAGCTCGTCACCGCGAAGCTCGTTACCGCGAAGCTCGTCAGCCATGGCCACCATGGCGATGGCCATCATCTTGGGACGTACTTCCTCGATCGGCTCTCCGCCCAGCACCCGCTGCATGCAATCGGTCCGCGTGCGCTCGGCGGCGGCCGCGGCCGCCCGGCGCGCCTCGTCGACGCCCACCTGGGGCGCGAAGATCTCTTCGAGCAGCCGGGGAATTTCGTCCCAGGCGGAATCAGGATCGGCCTCGATCGCCTCCGCGAACCGGTCGTGCGCCTGCTGGACGGGGTGCGTCCTGCCGAGCGGAAAATCGAATATCTCGGCCATCCGGCCTACCCGAGCATGCGCGCCCCGGCATCGACGTGGATCGCCGAGCCCGTGATCGCGGCGGCGCGCTGCGAACACAGGAACACGCAGGCCCATGCGAGCTCGTCCACCCGTGGCTGCCGCTTGATCGGGTGGAGCTCCCGCGCCCGTGCGGCGCTGAATTCGGGGGTGACGCCCGGGTGGGTCTCCATGTCGCGGATCGTGTCCATGAACCCCGGGTTGATGTCGTTGACGGTGATCCCGTACTCGCCGAGGCCGGCCGCGAGCGACTTGGTGAGCGTGCGCAGGCCCCCCTTCGCCGTGGAGTGCGGGGCGCGCGTCCAGCCGCCGCTGTAGCCGTCCGGCCCGTTGATGTGGATGATGCGTCCCCAGCCGGCCTCCATCATCCCCGGCACGAACGCCTTGGCGAGGTACCAGGAGGCGGTGAGCTGCTGGTTGAGAAAGAAGTGCCAGTCCTCGTTGGAGGTCTCGAAGAACGTCTTGTGGAGCCGGCGGGCGGCGTTGCTGACGTAGATGTCGACGCGCCCGAAGGTCTCCTCCGCCCGCCGCTTCAGCTCCTCGACCGTGCTCAATTCGCCCGCGGTCCCCATGACCACGAGCGTTTTCGCGCCCAGCGCCCTGGCTTCCTTTTCGACGGACTCCGCCTGCTCCCGGTTCGAGCGGCTGTTGATGATCACGTTCGCACCCCGCCCGGCGAACTCGAGAATGATCGCGCGGCCGATGTTGCGGCCCGATCCTGTCACCAGGATCGTCTTGCCGGTAAAGTCCAGTTCCTTGTCCACCGGGTCCTCCCCCTCACGGAAAGCTGCAATGACCCCAATTTAGCGACTACCGTTGAAATCTTCAACGCACATGGGCTAGCATGACTTTCAATTCATCCACAGGGAGGCGCAGACAGTCCGTATCGAGGACTCGTCTCGAACACATATGGCGAAACTGAGCGGTGGCGCGATCATGGCGCGCGCATTGAAAGAGCAGGGCGTTGAACACATGTTTGGCATCGTGGGCTTCCCGGTGCAACCGATCGCCCGCGAGGCGCAGAAGGTCGGCATCAAGTACTACGGCTGCCGCAACGAGCAGGCGGCGTCCTATGCCGCCGGTGCCGTGGGCTACCTGACCGGTCGACCCGGCGCCTGCCTCGTGGTGTCCGGGCCGGGCGTCGTGCACGGCCTCTCCGGGCTCGCGAACGCGAAGGAAAACTGCTGGCCGATGATCCTGATCGGCGGCGCCTCGGACGTGAAGCACAACGGCATGGGCGGGTTCCAGGAAGAGCGCCAGGTGCTGATCGCGACCCCCTTCTGCAAGTTCGCGCACGCGGTGGAGCACGTCCATCGCATCCCGTTCTACGTCGAGATGGCCGTGCGCAATTCCATTTACGGCCGCCCCGGCGCCACTTATCTCGACATGCCGGACGATATCATCCAGGGCGAGGTGGACGAAGAGAAAGTCCACTTCCCCAAGCGCTGTGCCGAGCCGCCGCGCAGCACGGCGCCGGAAGAGAACATCCAGCAGGCGCTCAACGTGCTCAAGACCGCGAAACGGCCGCTCGTCATCATCGGCAAAGGGATGGCGTGGTCCGGCGCCGAGAAAGAAGTCCGCGATTTCATCGAGAAGACCGGCCTGCCGTTCCTCGCTTCCCCGATGGGCAAGGGCGTGATGGACGACAACCACAAGCTGTCGGTCGGCGCGGCGCGCAGCCACGCGCTCCAAGAGGCCGACGTGATCATGCTGATGGGCGCGCGGCTGAACTGGATCATGCATTTCGGCCTGCCGCCGCGGTTCAGCAAGGACGTGCGTATCGTGCAGCTCGATATCGCGCCGGAAGCGATCAGCCAGAACGTGCCGGCGGAGGTGGCGCTGGTCGGCGACGGCAAGGCGATCGTCGGGCAGCTCAACAAGGCGCTGGAAAGCTTCGAGTACCACTACCCCGAGGGTACCGACTGGCACAAGGCGATCGCGGAGAAGTCGGCCGCGAACGCGAAGCAGATCAAGCCGATGATCGACGACGAGTCGGCGCCGACGAACTACTACCGTGCGTTCCGCGACATCACGCCCTGGATCCCCGAGAACGCCATCATCGTCGGCGAGGGCGCGAACACGATGGATATCGGCCGCACCCAGATGCCGAACCGGCATCAGCGCACACGCCTGGACGCCGGCTCGTACGGCACCATGGGGGTCGGCATGGGGCTGGTCATGGCAGCCGCCGCAGTGCATCCGGACCGGCCGATCATCTCGGTGTCCGGTGACTCGGCGATCGGCTTCTCCGGCATGGAGATGGAAACGGTCTGCCGCCACAAGATGAAGGTGAAGATCGTCGTGCTGAACAACGGCGGCATCGGCAGCGGGGTCGCAGAGCTTCCCGCCGACCTGCAGAAAGGGGCGCCGGGCCTGCTGACGGTCGGCTGCCGCTACGACAAGATGATGGAGGCGTTCGGCGGCAAGGGCTTCTTCGTCACCGATCCCAAGAACCTCAAAGGGGCGCTCGACGAGGCGATGAAGTTCAACGGACCGGCGCTCGTGAACGTGCAGTTGCACCACGCCGCGGGCCGCAAGCCGCAGCAGTTCAAGTGGCACACGAGCGCGGAGGAGTAGCGCGTCGAGGGGCGGAGCAGGGGCCCCAAGTGACCAGTGACCCGTGCTCCCTCCGGTGCTTACGGAGGGGGCACAGAGCACGCATGACCCCTGACGCCTGACCCCTGACGGGTTTTGTCAGCCGAGATACTCGACGACGTGTAACCCCGTCCCCGCGCGGTCGCTGATGTAGGCGAGGCCGCGGTAGTCGAGATCGACGTCGTTGGTCTGGACCACGGTCTTCAGGCGCGGGATGGTGGTCGAGGTCTCCTTCGGCACGTAGTAGCCGACTTCCTTCATGTCGTACGGGTCGGAGATGTCGAGCACGCGCATGCCACCGGCGAAGTAAGCGACGTACAGCAGGTTGCGGTTGTCCTGCGGCCGGTAGAGCTTGTTGTTCCGCGTCTCGTTGAACTGGTGGGGGCCGAACCGTCCGCCGCGCGTCAGGAAGTCCGCGTCGGGCACGCGGAAGATATCCGCCATCATCGGGTTTTTCCATGCCGTCACGTCGAGCATGTAGACCATGCACCGCACCTCCAGTCCCTTGTACTGCGCGTCGCTCGCCTCGTTGCACACGATGATGTAGTCGCGCACGTCGCCGAAGCCCGGCGTGAAGTTGGGCGTGCTAACGCCGAAAAACGGCATCGAGGTGTGCGGGCCCTTGAACTGGGGCTCGATGGAGTAGTCGAGGATGACCTCGGGCCTGGTGATGTTCCTGATGTCGAGCACCGCGACGTTGCCGCCGCGCGCGTACGACAGGTAGACGCGGTTATTCGCGATGTCCACGACCGGGTGGTGCAGGTTTGGTCCTCTATCCCGGGGAAAGGGCTCGGACAACTTCTGGCCGGGTAGCCAGTGGTTGGCGACGTACCTGGGTTTTGAGGGATCGGAGAAATCCCAGATCACGAGATGGCCGCCCTGGCGAAAGCCGGGCTCGTTGGCGCAGCCGAAGTAGAGCCCGCTCTCCTGATCCCACCAGCCCTTGTGCGCGATGTTCATGGCGCCCGCCGGGGTCTCTTTCACGTCGGCGACCATTTTCGGTTGCGTGCGATTAGTGATGTCGAACACCTGGAAGCTGCATGCGTCGGCCGTCTCGTGATTGCGGGCAAGATAGGGCTTGCCGTCGCGCGGATTGTTGATCATCTGCACCGCACGGCAATTGGCTCCCGGCGCCGCCGGGATGTGCCAGACCAGCCTGGGATTCGCGGGATTGGACACGTCCAGTATCGACGTGCCGCTGTGCTCCTCGCGGCCGGTGAGCGGGTTGGGCAGAAACCCGGGCAGGTGTCCCACGTAGCACCAGTCGTCCTGCAGCGTGACCTGGAGCGATTCGCGGCCCTGCAGGTCGTGAAATCCGACGAGGCGGGTATTGTGGGCAGCGGCGGTGAGCGTGTCGTGATCTGGCACGGCGGTTCTCCCGAGAGTCCCTGACGATATGAGGGGATGCTCCCCTCATGCTCCCCTACATCAGGGCGCCTGACGGGCATTCTGTCAGGCGCTCAGGTGGAAGGGTCGCAGATCAGAGTAACATTTCTCTGTCATGGATGACACCGCAGCGATCGGCTTCCACAGCCGTGACGAGCTTTCCCTGTTGCGTCTCTCGGGGACGCAGTCGAGTCTCGAAGTGTCGCCGCAAGGCGCGCACCTGACCGGCTGGACGATACACGGCGCTCCCCCGGTTCTCTTCCTGAGCCCGGGGAGCGCATTCCAGCGAGGCAGGGCGATCCGCGGCGGGGTGCCGCTCGTCTTTCCCTGGTTCGGGCCCAGGGCGGGGGCGGCGCAACATGGATTCGCCCGCGTGCGCGACTGGGATTTGGAAGCTTCGTCGGTGGAACCCGACGGCACCTGCGCCGTGGCGATGACCCTCACCGACGACGAGAACACCCGGGCCGCATGGCCGCACGCCTTTCATGCGCGATTCGTCGCAGCCGCCGGGCGGGAGCTACGCATGGCCCTGGAAATCCGCAACACCGGCGCCGCGGGGTTCACGTTCGAGGCGGCGTTGCACACCTACCTGGCCGTTTCCGACGTGCGCCGCATCCGGGTGCACGGGCTGGAGAACACCGCCTATCTCGACAAGGTGGATGGCGGCGCGCGCAAGCGCGAGGGGGGTGCGCCGCTCGCCTTAACGGGCGAAACCGACCGCGTCTATCTCGATACCACGAGCGCCTGCGCCATCGAGGACCCCGACTGGAACCGGCGCATCATCGTCGCGAAGTCGGGTTCCCGCTCGACGGTCGTGTGGAATCCATGGAGCGAAAAGGCCCGGGCCATGGCCGATCTGGGTGAAGCCGCCTGGCCCGGCATGGTATGCATCGAGACCGCCAACATCGGCGAGGACGCCCGCACGCTCGCGCCTGGGCACTTGCACGTGCTGGAAGCCGTGATCACCGTCAAGCCGGCTTGACTGGCGTCCGCCCGGTGTGCGGGAAGCCGCCGCTCTTCCGGCGGTGCCTCTGCTTCGGCCGCCACGGTTCCACGCTCCTCCGCTCACCGCTCCCGCCCATCAGGCAAACCAGGATCAGAACCGCGATTGCCGCACCCAGGATGTAGGGCAAATAGTGCAAAAAGGTTGCCATGACGACGCGTCTCCTTCGTCAAACCCTGCCTTTCGGTCAGGTTAACGATGAGAGGTGCGCCGGTGAACAACCGATACAAACTCTTACATTTCGACTGTCGTTCGGGAACGACAAAAGCCGGCGTGGGGATTCCAAATGTGCATTTAGACCGGTCATTGGTCACCGGTCACTGGTCACAGTCTTGTATTACGTCTCGCGGTCGAGGTAACCGGCCAGGTAGCTGTCGAACGCCTGCGCTCCGTCGAGCGCGAGCTGGTAGCGCCGGTGGTAGGCGTCCAGTATGGATCGCGCGAATCCCGGGTGGTCGCGGAGCACCTTCATGAATTCGGGTTTTTCGAGCACGTAGAGGTCGCATTGGGTCAGTGCGCGCGCTGAAGCCGAGCGTGGCTCCGCAAGGAGCAGGCTTTTCTCGCCGAAGAAGCTGCCCTCCCCGAGGGTACTTACTACCCTGTCGCCGTCGACGATCTCCACTTCGCCGCGGGCCACGAAGTACATTTCGGATCCGGCGTCGCCCTTTTTGACGATGGTGTCGCCCTCGGCGTAGACCGCGGGCTTCAGGACCAGGGCGAGCCCGTGCAGGAATACCGCGCTGCACCCGGCGAAGAGCGGCACCTTTTCGAGGACCGCGCGGTTGATCACTTCGAGCCATTTGCGTCCGTCGCGCTCGACGAGGTCAAAGGCCGCTTTGGGACCCCAGGTGCCGGCCTCGTAGTTCGGGAAGTCGCGGGGCGGGTTTGCGGCCCAGGTATCTAGTATGGGCTGGGCGATGCGCCACGCCGCCTCGACGAGGTCGTTGCGCGTGAACAGCGTCGCGTCGCCGCGCATGCAGTGGTAGAGCAGCACCTCGTAGCCCGTGCTGCGCGCGGCCTCGAAGGCGTCCTGGTAGTCGAAGCGCATGTCGACCTTCTGCAGCGCGAGCTGCGGGCCGGGGTGCTTCGCCTGGAAGCGCAGCTCGATGCCCTGGTCCGGCTGGATGTGGAAAATGAGCTGGTTGTGCTCCAGGCTGCCGACGCCGGCCGCGCGAAACAGCACTTCGGGCGCCTTCTTGAACTGGACCAGGATCTCGGTGCCGCGCTTCCACAGGCTTTTGCCCGAGCGCAGGTAGATCGGCACGCCTTCCCAGCGCCAGTTGTCGATCTGCAGGCGCAGCGCGGCGAATGTCTCGGTGACGGAATCGGGTGCGACGTGCTCCTCCTGGCGGTAACCGGGCACCGGCGTACCGTCGGGCTTGCGTCCGGGGCCGTACTGCCCGCGCACCGTATCGCGCAGCACGTCCTCCGGCCGCATGATGCGCACCGCCTCGAGCACCTTCGCCTTCTCGTTGCGCACCGCATCGGCGCGCAACGACGACGGCGGCTCCATGCACAGGTACGCGAGCATCTGGAACATGTGGTTCTGGATCATGTCCCGCAGTACGCCCGCGCTGTCGTAATAGCGGCCGCGCCCTTCGACGCCCACCGACTCTGCGACCGTGAACTGGATGTGATCGATATGGTGCCGGGTCCAGAGGGGCTCGAAGATGCCGTTGGAGAAACGGAAGGAGAGCAGGTTCTGTACCGTTTCCTTGCCCAGGTAATGGTCGATGCGGAAGAGCTGCTCTTCCTGCCAGCGCGCCAGCAGCGCGCGGTTCAAGTCGATGGCCGAAGCGAGATCGCGCCCGAAGGGCTTCTCGACGATCAGGCGCCGCCAGCCCTGCGGGTGAACGTTGAGGCCCGCTGCCGCCAGTCTCCCCCCGATCAGGCCGAACACGGCCGGCGGCGTGGCGAGATAGAAGAGCGCGTTGCCGCCGGTTTGATGCTGCGTGGACAGGGTTTCGAGAAGGTCGGCCACCGCGCCGTAGGTCGTCTCTTCCTCGAAGGAACCGGCAACGTAATGCAGCCGCCCGACCAGGTCGGCCCAGACCCGGTCGTCGAAATCCTTGCGCGTCGTGTAGCGGCGGATCTCGGTGTTGAGCCGCTCGCGAAACCCGGCCGTGGCCGTGGCCTCGCGCGCCACGCCGACGATCGCGAGGCGCGACGAGAGCAGTCCATCGCAGGCGAGGTTGTAGAGCGCTGGCACCAGCAGGCGCCGCATCATGTCCCCGGCGGCGCCGAAGACGACGATTACACAGGGATCGCCCCTGGGCGCCGTCATCCTACTTCTTCACGGCGTGCCCGCCGAACTGATTGCGCAGGGCCGCGATCACTTTCATCGCGGGCGCGTTGTCCTGGCGCGAGGCAAAGCGCGCGTAGAGCGCGGCGGAGAGCACCGGCGCGGGCACGGCGAGGCGCACCGCCTCCTGCACCGTACAGCGGCCCTCGCCGGAGTCCTCGGCCCAGCCCTTGATTCCCGCGAGCTCGGGATCCTCGGCCAGCGCCTTGGCGAGCAGGTCGAGCAGCCACGACCGGACCACGCTGCCATGGCGCCAGCACTCGATCGCGCGCTCGACCTCGATGCCTAGCTCGCTCGCGCGCAGGAGCTCGTAGCCCTCGCCGAAGGCCTGCATCATTCCGTACTCGACGCCGTTGTGGACCATCTTGGTGAAGTGGCCGGCGCCGACCGGGCCGACATGCGCGAACCCGCCGGGCTGCACCAGCGCGTCGAAGATCGGCTGCGCGATCGCGATGTGCGCAGGGTCGCCGCCCGCCATGATGCAGTAGCCCTCGGAGAGCCCCCAGATGCCGCCGCTCGTACCCGCGTCGACGAAGCCGATTCCCCGCTCGCGCAGTTCGCCGGCGCGGCGGATCGAATCGCCGTAGAACGAATTGCCGCCTTCGATGACCAGGTCGCCCGCCGCGAGGAGCGATCGCAGGGTCGCAACGGTCTTCTCGGTCGGGTTGCCCGAGGGCACCATCACCCACACGACGCGCGGCGCGGGGAGCGCGGCGGCGAGGTCGGCCAGCGACGCGACCTTCGACACCGCCGGGTCGTGGTCGAAGCCGACCACCTCGTGTCCGCGCGTGCGCAGGCGTTCCGTCATGTTTCCGCCCATCCGGCCCAGCCCGATCATCCCGATCTTCATGACCCGTCTCCTGTGGCAGTCCAGGTCATTCTTTCGCAAACCGGATCGCGCGGCAAGGCATATCATCCGTACTTGAGATTCGGCCGCGCCATGGGGGAGAGATGACAGCCAGCGATCCGGGCATGACGGCGGACGATCTGCGCCGCGCCATCGAAGAAAAGCTGTTTTGCATGCAGGCCAAGTTCAAGGAGGTGGCGACCCGCCACGACTATTACGTTGCCCTTGCGTACGCGGTGCGCGACCTGATGCTGCATCGCTGGATCGACACCGCGCATTCCTACTTCGAGCGGGAAAACCGCACCGTCGTCTACCTCTCCGCCGAATTCCTCATGGGGCCGCAGCTCGGAAACAATCTCATCAGCCTCGGCATCATGGAGGCGGCGAAAGACGCGGTGGCGGGACTGGGTCTCGACCTCGGGGATCTTCTCAACGAGGAGGAGGAGCCGGGGCTCGGCAACGGCGGCCTCGGCCGGCTCGCGGCCTGCTACATGGATTCCCTCGCGACGCTCGCAATTCCGGCCATCGGCTACGGGATCCGCTACGAATTCGGAATTTTCCACCAGGCCATCCAGGACGGGATGCAGGTGGAGCTGACCGACAAGTGGCTGCGCCTGGGCAACGCCTGGGAGATCTCGCGGCCGGAGGTCGGCTTCGACGTGAAGATCGGCGGGCACACCGAGGCGCACCGGGACCGCGCCGGGCGCTACCGCGTGAACTGGGTCCCGGACCGCGTGGTAAAGGGCTTCCCGTACGACACGCCGATCGTCGGTTACGGCGTGCGCAACGTCAACCTGCTGCGCCTGTGGAAGGCCGAGGCCTGCGAATCGTTCGACTTCAAGGCGTTCAACGTCGGCGACTATTACGGCGCGGTGGACCAGAAGGTCGCCTCCGAGAACCTGACCAAGGTCCTCTACCCGAACGACGAGCCGATCGCAGGCAAGATACTGCGGCTGGAGCAGCAGCATTTTTTCGTGTCGTGCTCGCTCCAGGACCTGATCCGGCTGCATCTGCAGCGGCAGAAGGACTTGAGCGGCTTCCACCTCAAGTGGGCGATCCAGCTGAACGACACGCACCCCGCGCTGGCGATCGCCGAGATGATGCGCCTGCTGGTCGACGAGCACACGATGGACTGGGATCAGGCCTGGGAGATCACCCGGCAGACCTTCGCCTACACCAATCACACGCTGCTGCCCGAGGCGCTCGAGACCTGGCCGGTCGCCCTGTTCGAGAGCATCCTGCCGCGCCACCTGGAGATAATCTACGAAATCAACCGCCGGTTCCTGGAATACGTCGAGCGGCGCTTTCCCGGAGACGGCGTCCGCATCGAGCGGCTGTCGCTGATCGGCGAGGGCGGCGGCAAGCGGGTACGCATGGCAAACCTCGCCTGCGTGGGCAGCCGGGCGATC
This sequence comes from Burkholderiales bacterium, assembly GCA_035649495.1. Classification (GTDB taxonomy): domain Bacteria; phylum Pseudomonadota; class Gammaproteobacteria; order Burkholderiales; family SG8-41; genus SG8-41. The sequence goes on from DASRJL010000072.1 coordinate 30,371, forward strand.
AACGGCGTGGCGGCGCTGCACACCGAGCTTTTGAAGGCCACGGTTCTCAACGAATTCCACGAGCTGTGGCCGGAGAAATTCAGCAACAAGACCAACGGCGTGACGCCGCGGCGCTTCGTCGTGCTGGCCAATCCCGGTCTTGCCGGGCTGATCCGTGGCGCCATCGGCGATTCGTGGGTGCGCGACCTCTCCGAGCTGCGCCGCCTGGAGACCATGGTCGACGACGCCGGCTTCCGCGCCGAGTGGCGGCGCGTGAAGCGCGCGAACAAGGTGCGCCTGGCCGAGACCATCCGCGCCGCGACCGGCCTCGCCGTGAGCCCGGATTCGCTTTTCGACGTGCAGGCGAAGCGCATCCACGAGTACAAGCGCCAGCACCTGAACGTCCTCTACATCGTCACGCTCTACGCGCGCCTGCTGCGCGAGCCCGGGCTCGATTTTCCGCCGCGAACCTTCGTCTTCGGCGGCAAGGCGGCGCCCGGATATTTCATGGCCAAGACGATCATCCGGCTCATCAATGCGGTCGGTCGCGTGGTGAATGGGGATCCGCGCGTCAGGGAGCGGATCAAGGTGGTCTTCTACCCGAACTTCAACGTCAAGAGCGGACAGGCCGTGTACGCGGCGGCGGACCTGTCGGAGCAGATCTCGACGGCGGGCAAGGAGGCCTCGGGGACCGGCAACATGAAGTTCGCGCTGAACGGAGCGCTCACCATCGGCACCCTCGACGGCGCGAACGTCGAGATCCGCGATCACGTGGGGCCGGAGAACTTCTTCCTTTTCGGCCTGACCGAGCAGGAGGTGGTGCGGCGCAAGGCCGAGGGCTACCGGCCGGAGGCGGAGCTCGCGCGCGATCCGGATCTGCGCGAAGTGATGGAGATGATCGCGGACGGGGTTTTTTCGGGCGGCGACCGCGGCGCATTCGAGCCGGTGGTGCGCTCGCTCACCGCGCGCGACGAGTACATGCTGTTCGCGGACTACCGGTCCTACATCGAGTGCCAGCAGCGCGCCGGCGATGCGTACGCGGATCCCGATCGCTGGACGCGCATGTCCATACTCAATGTCGCCCGCATGGGATATTTCTCCTCGGACCGCGCGATCCGCGAGTACTGCGAGGACATCTGGAAGGTCGAGCCCGCGGTGGTGGTGCCCAGAGCGCGGAGCTGATTCGGTCCGATCCGGAAGCTGGACTCTGCCGTCCCGCGTGGGCGGGTCCGGGATGCGACCGCATACCCGGCTTCCCAGAACTTCCTGCTGTAACCACGGGTCCGACCCTTCTTACAGGTGCAGGAGCTCCATCATGCATTCAAACGGACGATTCATGCATACCCCCGTGCCCGATCCGCGCGAGGACGATGATGAGGAACCCGCTGTAAAGGAGCCTCCCGTGCCGCCCGACCAGGAGCCGGACGTCGTGCCGCAACGGGAGCCGCCCGATCCCGGTGAGCGTCCCATGATTGCGTCGAACGCGCTCGACTGACGGCTCAACACCCCGCCTTCACGCCATCCACCGCGACGACTTTCTCGCGGATCAGCCGGTCCAGGTCACCGGCCATGCCGATTTCCGCGAGCACGCTGGCGGCGTCCGATCCGGGTTTTGCCGCCGGCCGTCCGGGCGTCACCGGCGTACGCGACAGCCTCACGCCGGGTGCCGTGGTGGTGATCGGGCCGAAGCCCTCGTGATCGCGGGTGATGGCGACGCCGCGCGCCACTGTCAGCGGATCGGTCATCAGCTCGGGGAGATCCGGCACGACACGGTGGGCGCCGATGCCGGCCTTGTTGAGCAACTCCACCCATGCGGCCACGGTGCGGCTTCTCATACGCTCTTCCAGCGCGCGCTCCAGCTCCGTACCGTGCAAATTCGCCAGGCCGGCCAGCTCCGTGCAGTGCGCGAGCTCGCCCGGCGCCGGCGCTGAGAGGTAGAGCCAACCGTCGCTCGCCTGGTAGAGGCGGTCAAGCGGCCCGCTGCCCGTTGCCTCCTGGCCGTGCGGCTCGTCCCACGCTTTTCCCGTGTAATCCTGCAGCAGCGCCGATTGCAGCATGGTGGCCGTATAGGCCAGCGCGCTGTCCACGAATTGTCCTTCCCCGGTACGGCGCCGGTGGAGCAGGGCGAGCGCCACGCCATAGCAGGCCATCAGGCCGGTCCCGTAGTCGTTAGCGGCGAAAGGCGCGGTGGCCGGTTTGGCGGAGCCGAAGCGCACCTGCATGCCCGACACCGCCTGACCGAGCTGCTCGTGGCCGGGGCGGTTCGCGTACGGACCGATATGGCCGAAGGTATTCATCGACCCGTAGACGATGTCCGGCCGGCGCGCGCGCACCCGCTCGTAGTCTATGCCGAGCCTCTCGGCGACGCCGCCACGGAAATTCTGCAGCACTACGTCGGCCTTATCGACGAGCTTCCAGAAGATCTCCAGCCCTCCCGGGGTCTTGAGATCGACGAGTATGCTGCGCTTGCCGCGATTGATGTCGTTGTGCCGCAGCACGGTCTTGACGTGCGGGCTGTCGATCCGGATGACATCGGCGCCAAACTCGGCCAGCGTGCGTCCGCAGGTCGGCCCGGCCAGCACGATGCACAAGTCCACCACCTTCACGCCCTCGAGCGCCGCGCGCAGCACTTCGCTGCCCGCCGCTGCGGTTGCCGGCTTGCGCGTGGCCAGTTCTCTCAGGATCTCCGCGCGATGCGCATCCGTCTTCGGGCGCGGCGCGCGCACCGAGCCCGGCGTGGCCGACAGGCGCGTATTGATGCCGGGGCCGCGGAAGCGGCCCAGCTCCGGATCGTCGTAATCGGCGATGATCCCCGATTCCAGCGCCTGCGGGTGCTTCAGCCATTCGGCGCTGGTATGGCAGATCACGCCTTCGGAGCCGATCTCCGCGATGATGTCTTCCCACTCCTTCGACGTGCGGGCGCGCATCGTCTCGTCGTACTTCTGCGCCAGCTCCTTCGGGGGCAGCTTCGCGTCGCGCCACTTGTCCATGCCGATCGACTTGATGAAGGCCTCGAACCGCTTGTTGTTGGCCACGTACATGAGCCAGCGCCCGTCCTTGCACGGCAGTTGCCGGCTCCAGTTGAATTCGGGCTCGGGCACGGGCTTGCCGTTGACCAGCAGGCCGCGCGCGCCGACCACGCTGAAGGTCGCATCGAACAGCGGAATCTCCACGCGCTGGCCGACACCGGAGCGCGCCCGCGCATTCAACGCCATGGCCACGGTAACCGCGCACAGGAAGGCCGCGTACATCGAGCCGTAGGGAACCACCGTGTAGACCGGCCGGCCGTTGGTCGCGTGAGTGGCGCGATAGGCTCCGGTGGCCGCGCCCACCACGCCCTCCCACGCCTTGACCTGGGCGCGCGGGTCGTCCGAACCGAAGCCCGGCAGCGAGCAATAGATGAGGCGCGGGTTGGCCGCAGTCATGGCCGCCGCGCCGAGCCCCAGGCGTTCCATCACACCGGGACGGAAATTCTCGATGACCACGTCGGCGCCCGCGATGAGCTGCCGCGCCGTCTCCCGGTCGCCGTCCTGTTTCAGATCGAGGGCGATGCTGCGCTTGTTGCGGTTCCAGGTGGCGTTGGCGGGGGTATTCCAGCGCGGCCCGCCCGGCGGATCGACGCGCACGACGTCCGCGCCCTGGTCGCCCAGCAGCATGGCCGCCATGGGGCCGGCGATGTACTGGCCGAAATCGATGACGCGCACGCCTTCCAGAACGCCTGGCATGATTTGCTCCTTTTTCCTTGCCGTGTCCTAAGCTAGCCTAAAGCCCCTCCACCGACAACAGCACTGCAGGCGAGCGCCCGATTTGTGGACTGGACCACGGGACGCGAAGGGGCGTTGGGCACTACAATTGCGAAAAGCGCAGAGCAGCCGACCGCGGGCGGCTTCTGCAAATGTTCACATTATGGAGAGGCAAGTATGGCGGAGTCCGAGGTTCTACACGCTTACGGCTACCTGACCGGGCCGGAGGTTCGCTTTCTCGAGGCGGCCGCCGAGCGGCTGATACCGACCGATGAACTGGGGCCGGGCGGCAAGGACGCCGGCGTCGCCTGCTACATCGATGGTCAGCTCCGCAGCGCATGGGGCACGCATGGCCGCAATTACCGCTCGGGGCCGTGGCTCGAAGGCACGCCCGAGCAGGGATTCCAGTCACGGTTGACGCCGCAGGAGATCTACCGGATCGGCATCCAGGAGATCAACGCGGCCTGCCGCGCCCAGTACGAAAAGCCCTTCGATCAGCTGCAGCCGGAGAGGCAGGACGAGGTGCTGAAGGCCCTCGAGAAGGGCGAATTCAAGCTGCCCTCCCTGTCCTCGAAGCTCTTCTTCGATCTCCTCTGGCGCAATACCGAGGAAGGCTACTTTGCCGACCCGATGTACGGCGGCAACCGTGGCAAGGTCGGATGGAAGCTCGTGGGATTTCCCGGCGTGCCGTCCGGCGCCTACAAGGACCACCTCGACAAATCCGAGCTGTACCGCGCCGAGCCGGTCAGCATCCTCGACATCCAGATGAAGCAGGCGCAGGTCGATGCGCAGGGATACGCGAAGCACATCATGCTGAAGCAGGAAGGGAGGAAGTAGCATGGCGACGATCAAGATGAAACCCGTCGATGCCGTGGTGGTGGGCAGTGGCGTCGTGGGCTCGATAATGTCCATGGAGCTGGTGAACGCCGGACTCAAGGTGCTCTGCCTCGAGCGCGGCCGGATGATCGACCCGCAGACCGATTTCGTCGCGCCGTACGTGCACGACGAGCTCAAATACGACCGGCATAGCGACATCTTCCAGAACCTGTCGCGCGAGACGATCACCTTCCGTAACAACATGGGCCAGACCGCGCTCCCGATGCGCGAGATGGGCTCGTTCAAGCCGGGCGAGATGGTGGGCGGCACCGCGGCGCACTGGGGCGGCAACGCGCGGCGCTTTCTCCCGCACGATTTCGAAATCCGCAGCAAGGTAGAGGAGCGCTACGGCAAGAAATTCTTTCCCGAGGACTGCACTGCCCAAGACTGGGGCGTTACCTGGGACGACGTCGAGCCCTACTACGACCAGTTCGAGCACATCTACGGCGTGCACGGCAAGGCCGGCAACCTGGGCGGCGAGATCCGCGAGGGCGGCAATCCGCACGAGGGCCCGCGCTCGCGCGAATATCCGAATCCTGCAACGAAGCGCACGCCGCAGGGCGAAATCTTCGCCGACGCGGTGACCGGGCTGGGCTACGTGCCGTTTCAGGGGCCGGGCGCCGGGATGACCCGGGACTACACCAATCTCTACAAGCAGTTCCTGGGCGAATGCCAGCGCGGCGGATTCTGCTCGAGCCACGTGTGCTCGCAGGGGGCGAAGGCAAATCCCCTCACCGCGGTGCTGCCTGCCCTCTACAAGCAGTCGAATTTCGAGCTGCGGCCGCTCTCCAACGTCATCAAGGTCAACACCGATTCCACCGGCAAGAAGGCGACCGGCGTGACCTACATCGATGCCCAGGGCCGCGAGGTCGAGCAGCCGGCGGACATCGTGGTGCTGGCGACCTACACCTTCAACAACACGCGGCTGCTGCTGCTGTCCGGTATCGGCAAGCCCTACGATCCGCAGAGTGGCAAGGGCGTCGTCGGCCGCAACTACTCGTATCAGGTAGGCGGCAGAATACACGTGTTCTTCGACGACAAGGAGTTCAACCCCTTCATCGGCGGCGGCATGGTGAACACTTCCATCGATGAGCTGAACGGCGATGTGATCGATCGCGGGCCGCTCGGCTTCGTCGGCGGCGCCTACATCAACATGCCGAACTCCGGGGCTTCGCCCATCAAGGGAAAACCGCTGCCGCACGGAACGCCGCGCTGGGGCGCGGAGTGGAAGAAAGCTGTCGCGCACAACTACCGGCGCACGCTCGGCATCCACATACACGGCTCCTGCATGAGCTATCGCGACCGTTACCTCGACCTAGACCCGACCTATAAGGACGCCAACGGCCTGCCGCTCCTGCGCATGACCTTCGACTGGCACAAGAACGAGCAGAAGATGCTGGCGTGGATGTACGAGAAAGTGACCGAGATTGCGAAGGCGATGAAGCCGTCGCACTACCATGCGCATCCCATCCCGACCAAGTACAGCATCATTCCCTACCAGAGCACCCACAACATCGGCGGCGCCGTAATGGGCACGGATCCCTCGACCAGCGTCGTGAACAAGTACTGCCAATCCTGGGACGTGCCGAACGTGTTCGTGGTCGGCGGCAGCGCGTTTCCGCAGAATCCCGCGCAGGGGCCAACGGAAACCATCGGCATGCTCGCCTGCTGGGCGGCCGACGGCATCAAGGAGAACTACATTCCGAAGCCGGGGCCGATGGCCTGAGTCCGGTCCTGTTACGGCAAAAAAGCCACCTTCGCGGTGGCTTTTTGTTGTCGGGCAAGCGGTTAAAATGCGAACGACCGCCTTGGCGTGGAAGAAGAGGGTGCCCGCATGAACGAATCCCGACCTGATGTCGACCGTTTGATAGCGACCGCGCCGGCCGTCGCGCAATGGGGCAGCGACCACATCGCCGACGTAATGCGTGCGCTGGGATTCGAGTACGTCGCGCTGACGCCTGGCGCGAGCTTTCGCGGCCTGCACGACAGCCTGGTCAACTACCTGGGCAACGCGCGCCCGGGAATGCTCCTCGCGCTGCACGAGGAAAGCGCGGTCGCGATTGCGCACGGCTACGCCAAGGTCACCGGCAAGCCGCTGGGCGTCGTGCTGCACAGCAACGTGGGGCTGCTGCACGCGTCGATGGCGATCTTCAACGCATGGTGCGAGCGGGTGCCGATGCTGATCTACGGCGGCAACGGCCCGATGGACGCCGCCGCGCGCCGTCCCTGGGTCGACTGGATGCATACCTGCACCGACCAGGCGGCGCTCGTACGCCACTACATCAAGTGGGACAACCAGCCGGCGTCGCTCGCGGCGACGGCGGAAGCGATGCTGCGCGCCGCCATGATCGCGCAGACGCCGCCCTGCGCGCCGACCTACGTGATCTTCGATTCCACCCTGCAGGAGGAGAAGCTCGAAAAGCCGCTGGCCATTCCGGATGTCGCGCGCTACCAGGCCCCGCCTCCTGCCTGGCCCGCTCCGGACCTGGTGCGCCAGGCGGCTGCCCTGTTGAGCCAGGCGAAGCGGCCCTTGATACTCGCCGGACGAGGAAGCCGCTCCCTCGAAGCGTGGGAGAACCGCATCGCGCTGGCGGAAGCGCTCGATGCGCGCGTGATGACGAGCTTGAGGACGGCCGCCGCATTTCCATCGGATCATCGCCTGCACGCCGGCAGGCCGATCAAGTTCCTGAACGATTTCGCGCGGGATACCGTGCGCGACGCCGACGTCATCCTGAGCCTCGACTGGGTCGACCTGGGCGGGTTGCTCGCGCACGCGTGGAAATCCGATCCCGTCAAGGCCGCCGTCATCCAGGCTTCGGTCGACGTCCAGGTGCACAGCGGCTTCGGCATGGAACATCTGGCGCTGCCGGCCGTGGACTTGAATCTGCTCGCCGATGCGGACAGCGCTACTACGGCGCTGCTCGCGGAACTGCGCGCGATTCGACCGGCCAGGCCGCGAGCGGCGGTTGCGACCAAGTCATCGAGCCCCGCACCCGCGCAACCGTCCTCCGAGGGCATCGGGGTGCGTGCGCTCGCCGGCGCGATCAACGCGATCGCCGCGGAGCAGGACACCTGCCTCATCCGCCTGAATCTCGGCTGGCCCGCGGACATGACGCGTTATGACCACCCGCTCGACTATCTCGGCGGGGACGGCGGGGGCGGCATAGGCGCCGGCCCGGGGTTGGCTATCGGCGCCGCGCTCGCGCTGCGCGATACCGGCCGCCTGCCGCTCGCGGTGCTGGGCGACGGTGATTTCATCATGGGCGTGAGCGCCCTGTGGACCGCCACCCATGCGAAGATCCCGCTCCTCGTCGTGATCGCCAACAACCGCTCATTCTTCAATGACGAGATGCACCAGGAGCGCATGGCGCGGCAGCGCGGCCGGCCGGTGGAGAACCGCTGGATCGGACAGCGCATGGACGAACCCGCCATCGACCTCGCAGCGATGGCGCGCGCGCAGGGAGCGGTGGCGCTCGGCCCGGTAACGAGCGTCGGCGATATGGAGCCGGCGCTGCGCGACGCCGTGGCGAAGACCCGCGCCGGCGCGGTGGTGGTAGTCGAGATCGCGGTTCGGGCGGAGTACGACGATACGATCGCACGCACGATGGTGCGGGGTTCGCAATGAGCCGCGGGCCACGAGTTAAGCTGGCAGCTGGTAGCTACAAGCTATATAAACGACAACTCCAGACATCCGCGAGTCCCGGGACGACTTTTCATCTACGATGCCGCACGAAATGAGTGCCATCAAGTTCAGGACATCGGACGGTGACGGTACGCGCGGTCGCCAGCAGTTGCCGGAGAACGCGCGGGACCTGGAATTCGCGATCCACAACACTTGATGCGTTGGATCAGGACGTGTGATGAATCAAACAACCGGATGGTTCCCGCAAGCCTCCGCATACCATTGGTGTAGTCAGCCCTCTATCGTTCGCATGAAAAGGGGTGTTTTCGAGATCGCTTCCGGGGAATCATGGTGAACCGAATCCGATTGCTGCTGATTACCTGTCCGCTGCTGCTCGCGAGTGTGGCCGATGCACAGACTTATCCGACGAAGCCCATCCGCATCCTGGTCGGCACGCCTCCCGGCGGCGGCGCGGACTTCCTCGCGCGCGGGCTCGCGCCGAAGCTCACCGAAAGCCTGGGCCAGCCCATCGTCGTGGAAAACCGTCCCGGCGCGAACGGTGCCGTCGCCAGCGAAGTTCTCGCGCGCTCGGTGCCGGACGGCTATCTCCTCAAGGTCAACGTCTTTGGTGACGCCGTCAACCCGCTGCTGATCAAGGTCAACTTCGATTTCATCAAGGACTTCAGCTACATCGCCCTGGCCGGCGAATCACAGAACATCCTGGCATCGCATCCGTCGCTCCCTGTTACCGGGATAAAGGGGTTGGTCGCGCTCTCCAAGGCGAAGCCCGGCGGCGTAACCTACGGATCGCAGGGCATAGGCGCATCCGGACACCTGTCGGGCGAGCTCTTCCAGTACATGACCGGCGTGAAGTGGGTCCACGTACCGTACAAGGGCGGCGCGCCCGCCCTGATCGACCTGCTGGCCGGCAACATCACCATCAGCTTCGCCAACATTCCTACCGCCATCGCGCACGTGCGCTCGAACAGGCTGCGTGCGCTCGCGGTGACCGGGGGAAAGCGCACGGCCGCGGCGCCTGACATTCCGACGGTGGGGGAAAGCGGCGTGCCCGGTTACCAGGTCAGCAACTGGTTCGGTCTGTCGGCGCCGGCGAAGACGGCCCCGGAGGTCATCACGCGCCTCAATACGGAAATCGTGCGCGCGATCAATTCGCCGGACTTGAGCGCTGCGCTGCGCAAGGGCGGCACCGAGCCCTCCACGATGAGCCCGGCGCAATACACGGCTTTTGTTCAGGGCGAGTACGCCAAGTGGGCGCAGGTGATCAAGGCGGCGGGGATTAAGGGCGAGTAACACCCGTCAGGCGTCATGGGTCAGGGGTGCCAAAACCCGTCAGGTGTCATGGGTCAGGAGTCAGACGGGACCGTTAGGGGGGCGCGCGCATGCAGGACGCCTGACGCATGACGCCTGACCCCTGACGGGTCTTATTCCAGCTTGATGCCGGCAAGCTTGATCACTCTCGCATACTTCGCGATCTCGTTCCTCAGAAACGCTTCGAATTCCTCTCCCGTGCCGCCGCCGGGCTCCTGCCCGTCCGCGATCAGCTGGTCGCGCACGTCCTTGCGTTTCAGCGCCGCGTCCATGTCGGCGTTCAACTTCGCGACGATGTCCCGGGGCGTGGCGGCCGGAGCCATGAAGCCGAACCAGACGCTGGTGGTCATTTCGGGATGGCCCAGCTCGATGAAAGTCGCGACGTCGGGAATCATGGCCAGTCGTTTCGTGCTGCCCGTCGCGAGGGGGCGCAGCCGCCCGCTCCCGATGTGCGGTATCAGCGCGGAGATCCCCGCGAACAGCAGCTCGACGTGACCGCCGATCGTGTCGGTGATCGCCGGCGCGCTTCCCTTGTAGGGCACGTGCACGATGTTGATCTTCGCGTTGATCTTGAGCAGCTCTCCCGCCATCTGGTTGGCGGAACCCAGGCCGCCGGAGGCGAAGCTCAACTGGCCGGGACGCGATCTTGCCAGCGCGATCAGCTCGGCAAGCGTCCGGACCGGCAGCGATGGATGCACGGCAAGAACGTTGGGCACGCGCGTGGCGAGCACGATCGGCGCGAAATCGGCCATGAGGTCGTAGGGCAGCTTGCCCATCAGCGAGATGTTGATCGCGTTCGGCGGTCCGGCGAGTAGCAGGGTGTAGCCGTCCGGCGGTGATTTCGCCGCCAGCGCCGTACCGATGTTGGTCGCTCCACCGGGCCGGTTGTCGAGGATGACCTGCTGGCCCCAGACCGGCGCGAGGCGCTGGGACACGATGCGCGCGATCAGGTCGGCGTTGGCCCCGGGAGAGTAGGGAACGATCACGCGCACCGTGCGGGCCGGATACGGCTGCGCCCACGTGCCGGGCGAAACGAGCAGCAGCAAAGCCAGCATCCGCGTATATGGGTTCACGCGCCGACTTTACCCCATAAGTGAAAACGCCACCGCGAGGTGGCGTTCACTTGCCTGCGAGACTGGTTCGACTGACGGCTACTTCACGACTCCGCAGGCGACTCGCGCGCCGGCATTCCCCGAGGTATCGGATTTCTCCACCGCGACCCCTTTGCCCATGAGGCTCGCGATCGAAATGCCGGACAGCGTGCTGTTGACGGTTGCAGCGCCGGAGGCGCTCGCGGTGAGGTTGCCCAGCTCCCCGCCGTGCTTCCCGCCGGCGCTCTCGGCGTCCGCGGCGTTGCAGTCGCCTTTTTCCTGCACCTGGAGACCGTGGCGGCCGGGCGCAAGACCCGTTATCTCGCCCATGGCCCGGACGCGCGATCCATCCTGGATGAAAGTCACCTGTCCTTTCACCTTCGAGCCATTTGCAGGCTCGAGCGTGGCCGTCGCGGCCTGGGCCGCAAAAGGAGCCGTAAAACCTGCAGCGAGCAGAATCAGTGCAAGACGAATTCGCGGCGGCCCGGATGTCATGAGCGATCTCCTTTGGCGGTCTCCCGTCCCTCGACGGGTTTGAACGCGATTCCGCAGCGTGGTTCCGTCGCTGCTATCATCCGGAACCCGATTCGGGGAGGAGAGAACCAGCCATGAGGACATTGGTCGCGAGCGCGGTCGTCGCGATGGCGCTGTCACTTGCCGCGGGTAGCGCAGCGGCGCAGCAGAAATCAGCGGCGCAGCAGAAGTATCCGATCAAGCCGATACGGCTCGTCTCGCCTTTTGCTCCGGGCGGTGGCACGGACATACTTGCGCGTCTCCTCGCGCCGCCCGTGTCCGAGGCGCTGGGACAGACCATCGTGGTGGACAACCGGCCGGGCGGGGGCGGCAGCCTGGGCGCCGGGACGGTGGTGCGCGCGGAGCCCGACGGCTACACGCTGATCCTGGTATCGGGCAGCTTCGGCGCCAACGCGGCGCTGCACAACCTGCCGTACGATTCGGTGAAGGACATCACGCCGATCATCCTGCTCGGCGAGACCGGGCTCGTCTCGTCGATGTATCCCAAGAGCCCGATCATGAGTATCAAGGATCTGATCGTCCACGCCCGGGCGAACCCCGGGAAGCTACTCTTCGGCTCCGCGGGAGTGGGGGGCCTGGGGCATCTGGCGCAGGAGTTGTTCCGGCTCCAGACCGGAGTCACCATCACCCACGTTCCGTACAAGGGCACCGGGCCGGTGATGACAGCACTCCTCTCCGGAGAGGTGCATTCCAGCTTCAGCAGCCTCGTCCCGAGCATGCCGCACATCAAGGCCGGGCGGCTGCGCCCGATCGGCGTGACGCCCATCCGGCGCATACCCGCGCTGCCCGACGTGCCGAGCATCAGCGAGACGGTGCCGGGCTACGAGGTCGTGCCGTGGTACGGCATCCTGGGGCCGAAGGGGATGCCCAGGGACGTAGCCCAGCGGCTGAACGCGGAGTTTGCGAAAGTGCTGCGCGGCGAGGCGATGAAGACGTGGGCCGCGGGCGAAGGAATGGAAATTGTCGGCGGCCCGCCCGAGCAGTTTCTGAACCGGATCAGGAGCGACGTGGAAAAATGGCGGAAGGTAGTGAAGGAGGCGAATATCAAGATCTCCGGCTGACTTCGTCCGCAAAGCATTCTAGGCGACCAGCTGACCGGGTCCTGTCGGAACGCCTTGCCTGCCCGATTCTCCCAAGCGCCATCGAAGGATTTGGCCATCGCGTTATCTTGGGGGCTACCGCTACCGACGCCTCGATTCTGACCGGCGGCATCATCATCACGTTGTCTTGGGATGACAGGAGGACCTGGGAGAATCCGATCAGTCTGCGGCATTCCGCCACCCGGCCGCTGATCGTTAACAAACCATCTGCGTCGCGGAACTCCTTGATGTGGGTGGAAGGTGCCCGCCGTTCCTCCCCCACCACCCGCCCTTGCAGGCCGGCTCCGCGTTGTCAAGGATTCTAACCATGACTCTTTATGCAGGTATGCGCACCAACTGTGTGACCAACTTGAGGGAAGGCTAGTGCACGCGCACAATGGTGCTTTGCAAGCCGATGTTTCGGACCACTAGTACTAGTTTAGGGCTCAACGTGAGAACGGCCTTTCTTGCCCTCTGCATTTGCGCCGCGAATGTTTGCTCAGCGGCGAGCGCTGACGTGGAGGCAATCCTACGCAAAGAGCTAGCCGGACTCAATTTGAAGGCACCAGAAAGCGACGCAGCACGAGATCTGGCGGCTGCGAAGCCACGCTGTTACAGCGTAAATGGCTTTAGTCGCCATTTCCCGGCGGTTACGGATGAAAGGAGCCGGGCCTACTGCAGCCGTGTCGAAGTAAACCTTGACGGCACATCTGACGTGATCCAAGGGAAAGAGCATCGCACCCTGATCGGTCAGGCAATCGAGTACGCGAAGGCATACAACCAGTATGTCATCAAGAATCGAAAAATTGAGCCCTAACCCCCGCGTCGAGGGCGACGCTCGCGCGCGCCTCACGCGGACACATTAGGCTGCTATGGCAAGCTTCAAGGGATTCGCTCTCCTACAACAGCCAGCTGATCTGGTAGCGAAGCTTGCCCACGATTTTGAAAGGATTCGTGCCGCCCCAGAGGACACGTATGCCGCATTCGACTTCTTTGTTACAGCTGAGCACGTCGTAGATTGGCTGCTTCCTGACTCGCCAGGAATCAATCAATCGTCTGCTCGAAAGGCCAAGCGGGAATCGTCAGAGCTATTGAAAATCACATCGCACATAGCGAATGGCGCTAAGCACTTTCAAGCTCTAGCAAAGCAACACGATTCTGTCGCCGACCTAAAGCAGCAGAGTGGTGGTTTTGATCCTCGAGCATTTAGCCCACGCGCCTTCAGTCCCGAAGCATTCAAGATGCACGGACTAAACGTGCGGCTCGAAAATGGTCGGGCTGTTCACGTGCTTACTTTGGCCGAGGACGTTCTCCGTTATTGGCAGAGGGAAATTGGAGGTCCTTGATTTACCTAACCCCGCGTTCTCAATTTGTCCGCTGAAGTGTGTCAATGGAACAGGGCGGGCGGTGGGGGCGGTCTAGTGGGCCCATCCAAAAGAGAGCTGCGCGGCTCGACCTGCGGCGGGGTGGTGGGAAGACGATTTTAGTAGCGGTACGACCTAAAAACCACGTGATTCGTCGACCATCCGATTGTGACCGCGGTGCTCAGGTCTTTCCCCACGAGAAGGCTGGGGGCGGGGTGGTCTTCGGGCCCGTCGGAGGCGTCCGAGGAGCGCAGGCCGGCCCGGGGTTTCGGGCGAGCACTGTCGAACCACACCAGCGTGGCCATAGGCACTGCCTGTACGCGTAGATAGTGCGCGCAAGAATGACGGCAGTGCGTGAGTTGCGCAGACCGCCGGGCCGGCCGAGCACTCGCAGGGGACCGCTACGAGTTTACGAGGTAGCGGACGCCGACCGGGACCGGAGGCCATCTCGTTCCCAGCCTTCACTCTCTCTAATGGAACAGCGTGCCGCCGTTGGCCTTGTAGGCCTTGCCGGCGATGAATGACGTGGCAGTGATGCGCTCGGAATCATCTGTGAACTACCTTCGTCCACGTGGAAGCGGTTCACCATTGGCTCGATAGGCCGGAGGCACGTAGAAATTCAAGGTACGAAGAGTGCTGCCGCGTGCCTGACGGATCTCATGCTTGTCCCCGCGCTCGATCAGAAGCAAGGTGCCCGGCGTTAATGGATATCTGGCACGGTTTACGATGGCCGTGCCCTTGCCCGACACCACGTACAGCCATTGGTCGGCACCTCGGTGCTTGTTGCGCGGATCGCCTTCCTTGTCGCCCGCGCGCAGAACCATCTCTGCCGCCTGGGAGCGGCGGTTGCCCAGCACCACCTTGAACTCGCTCGAAAGTTTGACTTTGACGCGCTTCATTTAAGCTCTCCGGCCGTTGGAATTCATGGGGCAGTGATAGTTCCCCCGGCACCACACCGGTTTCCCCGAATCAATGTGCCTCATGGTGCTCCCTATCGGATTCCTGCTCGCTGTGTCCCTGGCGCTCAATGCTGCAATTGCCGTAATGGGGCGCGCTATGTTTGCGGAAATCGAAGTCGTGATTCAAGTCGCGACCCTCGCCGTAGCTTTTGCCGTCACAACGATCCTGTTTGCAATGATCTACAAGGTCCTGCCGAACACCTTCCTGCTCCGCATCGCGCCGCGGCGCGCTGTATCGGGATCGTCCTGGAACGCGTCATCCCTGCCTGACGCCTCGATGCCGAAGTACCTACATCAGCGCGCGGCAATAAAGCACATTCTTGGTTTGCCCACGATCAAGGAGCACTACCAGATGGCGCAGGACCTTGAACAAGGCCATCAAGAAGTAGCGTCTATTGATTTCTGCCGGCGCCTGTTTTGCGACCGGCTCAACTTCCACCATCCAGGAGATTCACCATGGCAAAGAAACCCGCAGTCCGCAACGGAACGGACGCAGTCGCAATGCTCAAGGCCGATCACGATAAGGTCAAGAAGCTCTTCAAGAAATTCGAGGAGCTGCACGAGGACGAGGCCAACGACGAGGCTGAACAAGTGGCAACGCAGATCTGCAACGAGCTGACCGTGCATACCAAGATAGAGGAGGAGATCTTCTATCCAGCTTTGCGCGAAGCGATCGACGATGAAGATCTGCTGAACGAGGCGGAAGTCGAGCATACGAGCTGCAAGGACTTGATCGCGCAGATCCGGGAGATGAGCCCCGATGATGAAATGTACGCCGCGAAGGTGATCGTACTCGGTGAATACATCGACCACCACGTCGAAGAGGAGCACACCGAGATGTTCCCGAAGGCGAAGAAGGCGAAGAAACTCGACCTGAAGGCGCTGGGAGAACGCATGGCCACCCGCAAGAGCGCCCTGACGTCGTCGATGGGCATGGAAGCCGAGGAAGGCGAAGAGAAGCCTCTTCGTCGTCCCGCGCGCAGGAATGGCGGATCGGTCCGCCGGGCGCGCGCCTAGGTATAGGCGCTCGCTTATCCTCACTGATGAAGAAAGCGCGGAAGACGGCGCTTCTGCTCGTCGACTTTATCAACCTGTTGAATTTCGACGGCGCGGAAAAGCTCGCGCCGCGGGCGATCCGGGCAGCGCGAGCCACTGTGAGGCTCAAGGCGCGGGCGGCCGCCGCCCGCATTCCGTGCATCTATGCAAATGACAATTTCGGCGACTGGACATCCGAATTTTCGACGCTGACGGCGCGGTGCTCGAGAAAGCACGGCGCTGCCGGCACGATCGCCCGTATGCTCGCGCCGGCGCGGGGAGATCTTGCGGTGCTCAAGCCCCGGCATTCCGCCTTTTACGGCACACCGCTCGACTTCCTGCTGGACGAGCTGGGCGTCTCCAGCTTGTTGATCGCGGGACTCACTGCGGACATATGCGTTCTGGCGACGGCCCAGGACGCCTACGTGCGCAAGTACCGGTTGTGGATTCCTTCCGACTGCGTCGCCTCGTTTACCGTCAAATACGAAAGAGCGTCGCTCGAGCATATGGCGAGAACGCTCAAGGCGAACACGCGGCCGGCGCGGCGGGCAAAAGCCCTGATCTGGGGTGATTGACCCGCAGCGAACAGTCGCATCATGATTCCCCCCATGGATCGTGCCAACGCGTTTTTCTCCATGCACCGGCAAGGTTTCGTCCGGGTTGCGGCGTGCACGCCGCAGATCTCCGTGGGAGATCCGGTGTTCAACGGCGCGGAAACGCTGGCTATGATGCGGGAGGGACACGCGCGGCATGCGGATCTCATGCTCTTTCCCGAGCTTGGATTGAGCGCGTACGCCATCGACGATCTGCTGCTGCAGGACGCGTTGCTGGATGGCGTGGAGGAGGCGCTGCGCCGGCTGCTCGAGGCCTCACGGGACATCGCGCCGGTGATCGTCGTGGGCGCGCCGGTGCGCCGCAATGGACGCCTCTACAACTGTGGCGTGGCTTTCTCCCGCGGGCGGATACTCGGCGTGGTCCCCAAATCTTTCCTGCCCAACTATCGGGAGTACTACGAGAACCGATGGTTTGCGGCAGGAGCGGGCGTCACCGGAGTCGATGTGTCGCTCGCCGGTCAAACGGTTCCGTTCGGCGTCGATATCGTCTTCGCCGCAACCGACCTGCCGGATTTCGTGTTCCACCTGGAAATCTGCGAGGACTTCTGGTCCGCGAGCCCGCCCTCCTCGCAGGGCGCCCTCGCCGGCGCATTGATCCTCTGCAATTTGTCCGCGTCGAACATCGTGATCGGGAAGGCGGACGATCGTGCGCTCCTGTGCGCGTCGCAGTCGATGCGCTGCCAGGCGGCGTATGTCTACTCGGCCGCCGGCCCGGGCGAAAGCACGACCGATCTCGCATGGGATGGCCAGGCGACGATCCACGAGATGGGCGTGCTGCTCTGCCAGACCGAGCGATTCCCCGTGGCGAGCCGGATGGCGGTAACGGACGTGGACGTCGAGCGTATCCGCCTGGAGCGCATGCGCACATTGACGTTCAACAGCGCCGCCGTAGCGCAGGGACATCCGGAGCGGACCTTCCGGCGCATCGCGTTCGAGCACCAGCCGCAATTCGACGACGTCGGGCTGGAGCGCGTCATCGACCGGTTTCCGTACGTACCCGATGACCCGGCCAGGCTGGATCGCGACTGCTACGAGGCGTTCAATATCCAGGTTCAGGGGCTCGTGAAGCGGCTGCGGGTGACCAACGGCGAGCGGATCGTCATCGGTGTATCCGGCGGTCTCGACTCCACGCATGCGCTGCTCGTCGCCGCCAAGGCATTCGACTTCCTCCGGCTGCCGCGCTCCAATATCCTGGGCTTCACGATGCCCGGCTTCGCGACCACCGAGGGGACGAAATCCACTGCCTGGGGTTTGATGCGGGCGCTTGGCGTGACGGCGGAAGAAATCGACATCAAGCCGACAGCGCTGCGCATGCTCCAGGACATCGGTCATCCCTACGCGAAGGGCGATCCCGTGTTCGATGTGACTTTCGAGAACGTACAGGCGGGGCTGCGTACCGACTACCTCTTCCGCCTGGCCAACCAGCGCAAAGCGTTCGTCCTGGGCACGGGCGATCTCTCGGAGCTCGCACTGGGGTGGTGCACCTACGGCGTTGGCGACCACATGAGCCATTACAACGTGAATGGCTCCGTGTCCAAGACGCTGATCCAGCATCTCGTGCGATGGGTGGTAAAAACGGAGCAGGTCGACCGGTCGGCCACCGCAGTGCTGCTCTCGATTCTGGGAACCGTGATCTCACCGGAGCTGGTTCCGGCGGACCCGACCGGCAAGCTGCAGAGCACGGAGGAAAAGGTCGGTCCGTACGAGCTGCAGGACTTTCATCTCTATTACATCACCCGTTATGGCCTGCGGCCGTCGAAGGTGGCCTTTCTGGCCTGGCACGCGTGGCGCGACACCGCCCACGGGGCGTGGCCACCGGCTTTTCCGGAGGAGTTGCGGCGGGCGTACACATTGCCCGAGATCAGGAAGTGGCTGCGGGTTTTCTTGTTCCGCTTCTTCGAGCTGAGCCAATACAAGCGTTCCGCGCTGCCCAACAGTCCCAAGGTCGTAGCGGGCGGCAGTTTGTCTCCGCGGGGTGATTGGCGTGCGCCAGCGGATGGCAATGCGAAGGTCTGGCTCGATGAGCTGGAGCGCAACGTGCCGGCGTAATGCCGGCACGCCGTCCGTTGAATGATGCCAATCGTGGTCAGGGAAACGGCTACCGGGATCTTCTGCCGAGCCGTCTGGCATTTGCGCTGATCCGGGCATGGACTGGCTTCGCCGCGGATCGCGCAAGGCGGGCGGCGGACCCGGAAAGCGTTGCCGCTGCAACGGCCGAATTCCTCACGGCATCTCGTACCAGTCTCGACTGGCGGGCGACCGACTCCGCTGGAGTGCGGCTTGCAGCGAGCGATGCCAGCGCCGCCGAGGTCGAAAACATCTGTCGCATCGCAAGCGCGGCCAGCTGCTGGTTCATTGTCAGCATGCGAGCCCAAACTGTCTGCGCGGATTCCAGTACGGCCTCCGCTTTTTCACCGCCCATGAGAGCCAGCTCGCGGCTCTCGCGCGTGCCCGGGACGGCGCTCGCAAACGCCAGGCGACTCGCCCGCTGGCCTATCACCTGCGTCGCAGCGATCGCCATTTCTCCTGTCTTCCAGGCAAACCGGCTCCACGCCATCCACGGATTCATGAACAAAGTCGCTGCCTGGGTGGAATTCATCACAGGCACCCGCAGTATTCGAGAATCGCAGTAAGAATGATCAGCATGATTAATGTTCCTCGTTGTGAGTGGGATTATTGGACGGGATTGCCGGCAGACAATTGTGCACGCATCGAGGCCGGGCGGTCCGAATCGCGCGAAGGCGACCGTGCCGGACGCTGCACGACGCTCAGGCTCGTCATCCGGATTGCGTACGGCAACACGCCGAAGCGCTGCTACTGCTCCGGCGTGGGCTCTGATTCAGGCAGCCTGTTGGTTCAGGATACGCTCGCTTCGGACGTCGAATTGATGTCCTCGGCTCCGGAGCGCTTGTAGATATCCTTGGCGACCTTTTCCTCGTCGGAACTCTCGGTATGAACCGAGATCAAGGCGCTGCCCCCGCGGATCTTTCCGTCATACCGCTTTGCTTCGTACTCGGGAATGCCCATGCCTACCAGCCCGCCGATGATCCCACCTGCAGCGCCGCCGACAGCTGCGCCGCCCAGGGCCGCCATGATAGGGCCCGCCGCGATGAACGGTCCCACACCAGGGATTGCCAGCGATCCAATACCCGCCAGCCAGCCGAGAATCGCGCCCGCCCCCATCCCGGTAACACCACCGGTGGCCGCGCCCTCCGGCAGTTTCGTGTTCTGCTCGTGCGCGAAATCGCGCGTGCCCGACTTGTCGGGGAGGAGGACCGAGATATCGTTGTTCGCAAACCCCGCCACCCGCAGGAGATCCACGATGATCTCGGCTTGTGTGATGTCCTTCGCAATACAATACACGGCATGTTTCATGTGATCTCCAATGGTTATTTGGTCTTGACGTCCAGCTGGTTCTCGACGCGCGAAACACCTGCAACCTGCTGAGCAAGTTGTCCGACCTTGCCCTTTTCGTCCTCGCTGTTGACCGGTCCCCGCAGCGTTACTACCCCGCCGTTGGTAACGATCTTCACGTTGTGGGCGGATGTCGAAAGCGACTTGTCTGCAACTACGGCGCGTCGAATCGCCGCGAGAAGCTTTCGATCCGCCTCAGTGCCCTGCGCCTGGTCCTGGGGGGTTTGGGTCGCGCCGCTCTTGTCCCGGGTATTCATCTTGGAATTGTCCGCGTTCGGAGTCGTTTGACCTTGAACGGCAGGTGCTGGCTTGCTGTCGGCCGGGCGATCAGCCGCGAATACACTTGCACACGCCAGGAAAAGCGTGACGCCCATCAATTTGCCCATTGTCTTTTCTCCAGTGGTTACTTCTGCAGGAACCGGCTCGCCGATTTCGTTTGGGAACGATCGAGGCAGTCGGTGAATACTGCGATTCTATCGGGCAGCCGACGCTGCGCTGTCGGTGTTTCGCCGATTCGAAGCACTTGCCGCGCCGGCAATTGGCTACCAGAGAATTCCGGCTAACACAGTAGCGGCGACGCCTATCAGGCCGGATGCCAATGCGTAGAGAATGGCTCCGGACGAATCAAAATCGTTGGGCCAGAACCAATATGCCAGTCCCCATCCGATGACGAAAAATCCAAAGGCGAGGACTCTGGCTCTTATCCGTTCGCGCTTCTCGTCGCTGTCCGGTCCGCTCACGAATAGAAAAGCCCGCGCAAGGCGGGCTTCCCCGTATAAAGGATTGCCGCTATCTATTAACGTAGTTTGCGCCACTGCCGCATTGCGGTTTGTCCGTGTATGGCCGATTCAGCGTCAGAAAAAAGCGATAGTTCGCGTCTCTGGCGAGCAGCCATTGGCGTGACACAGCGGCTTGCAGGGAAATCCCTGAAGTGCGAGGGCGACGACGTAAGAGCCGACTGACCTCGACCTCGGAGGTTGGCCCGTGTCCGAGCATGGTTCTCGCGTGGAGAATTGGCCGTGTCACACTCCTTCACACTGCGAGGCGACCATGGGGCGCGACCCTGCCAAGAGAATCACTGCCTTCGGGATCGGAATACACAGGGGCGAAATTCGAGCCGTCCTGTTGATCAACGACAGAGACAGGCTGGTGGTGCCGAGCGTGGGCCTGAACCACGAGGAGGCAGAACTGCTCTGCGACGGGTTCGTCGACGCGCTACGGGAAAGCACGGACCTCGATGCGTCCATGATAGATGCCTTCCTCGACGATCCGGAGGCCATCGAAGCGCTGGCAGTGCCGCTCGATGCCAGTCCAGCCAAGCGCGAACTGTTCAAGCAAGGAGCTATAGGCGGCTTGAGACTGGCTGCGGACGGCTATTGGCTCGACGTCTATGACGCTTCCGAGCCCAGAACTATTCACTAATGGAACAGTGTCCCGCCGTTGACGTTGTAAGCCTGGCCCGTAATGAATGATGCGTCGTCCGAGGCGAGAAACGCCACGAGGTTCGCCACGTCCTCGGGCTCGGCGATGCGCCCCAGGGGGACAGACCTGCCGGAATCGGAGACGATGGTCGCGCGGAACTCCTCCAGCGACATCCCCTTCGCCTGCGCCTGATCGGCTTCCCAGTAGTTCAGCCGGTCGGTATTGACCGTGCCCGGGCAGACCGCGTTCACGGTGATGCGATGCGGCGCCAGGTCGAGGGCCGAGGCCTGCGTCAATCCGAGGACGGCGAATTTCGACGCGTTGTACGCGGCCATTCTCGCGCGGCCCCGCTTCGAGGCATCGGACGCCATGTTGATGATGCGGCCGCCGTTGCCTTTCTCGACCATGATTTTCCCGACGAACTTCGTGGCGAGAAACACCGCGGTCGCGTTTATCCGGATGAAGCGGTCCCATACCTCCTCGCGCAGCTCCGTGACGGCGACCCGGTCGCGGCCGATGATGGCCCGCGCATTGTTGACCAGGATGTCGATGCGTCCGTAGTGCTCAGCCGCGCGGCGCGCCATGTCCTCGATCTGCGCGGTGACCGTAAGATCGCACCATAGCCCGAGGCAGCGCCGCCCCAGCTTCTCGACTTCCCCGGCCACGCTGTCGATGCTGCGCCAACCCGCCTTGACCTCCTGCGGTGGCAGGTCCCGCGGCTCCCGCTTGAAATCGGAGATCGCGATGTCCGCGCCCAGCGCCGCGAGCCTGAGCGCGCACGCGCGGCCTATGCCCTTCATCCCGCCGGCGCCCGTGATGAGCGCCACCTTACCGTCCAGTTGTGCCATGTGGTTCTCCTCTCAGATCACCGTCAGCCGCAGGATTTCGCCGATGTCCTTCACTTCCTCCAGATGCCACAGCCGGTCCAGCAGGCTATCGGTCTGGGACGGGGAAAGCAGGTCCTGCGCGAGCGACCGGAACTTGGTCTCCACCTCCGCGTCGGTCAGCGGGTTCTTGTAGTGTCCCTTGTGATACGCGACTTCGGCGCTGTAGCGCTGTCCGGACCGGGTCGTTACCGTGACGTCGCAGAGCATCGCTTCCGGCGCGCGCCGGTTGGCTTCCTCGGAGACCGAGACCTTGATCCGGCTGACGAGATCGAGCAACCCGGGATCGTTGCGGTACTCGTCTCCGAAATGCCTCTGGTGCACGGTGCCGTGCATCAAAGCGACGCCGGTGGTGTAGACCATGCTGTGATCGGCGGTCTCGCGCGTCGTGGGACGCCACTTCTGCGGATCCCCGGCCATGATCGTGATCGCTTTCTGCAGGGTGCGTATGTGGACCTCGGCGATGTCGCGGACGTCGGGCAGCTGCTCGCGCACTTCCAGCGCTGCCTGCACGACCGTCTGGGAGTATTGCCCCAGGGGGAAGCGCTTGATGCTGCACTCCATGATCTTGAAGGGCCTGCCCGGCGCACCGAACGGCGCCAGCCCGGTCTGCCCTTTGCCGACGGAGTTGAAATAACCCTCGGCGCCCTCGAGTGCGAGCCGCGGCCCGGTAAGCCCGCGCGCCGCCAGCAGGGTGGCGAAGACGGCGTTGCGGCAGGCATTCGCCGCCGCGCACGCCTTCCAGTGCGACAGCACGTCGATGCGCGGCTGGTGAAGCGCGAGATTGGGCGTGATCGCGAGGTTGAGCGCGTCCGCCATCCGGTCGGGCGGCAGATCGAAGAGATAGGCAGACGCGACGCTGCTCGCAATACCATCGAGCGTCGAGTGGTCGAAGGGCGTGATATCCACGATGTCGCTGAACCGGCAGTACATCTCGTAGGCGAGCACCGTTGCCGCGATCACACGCCCGCCATCGGCACCGGCCGCCTCCGCTGAGGAGAGAACCGCGCAGAGGTTGTCGCTGGGATGACCCGAAACCCGGCTCGTGTAGCCGTCGTTGTAATCGAGGTAGCGAATCATGACGCCGTTCACGAAGGCGGCGAGATCCGGGCTCGCCGCCTGGCCGCTGCCGATGATCGTCGCGCGGCTCCGGCCGCTGCCGCAGGCCGCTGCCAGGTCGCGGGCGATTTTCGCCGGCTCGCTCGTGTAGCCGCCGATGGCGCAGCCGATCGTGTCGACGATCAGGCGCTTCGCCTGGCTCACAACCTCCGGCGGGAGATCGCGGGGCTGCAAAGAGCAGGCGTACTCACTCAGCCGTTGCGCAACTGTTGCCATGACGCTAGGCGGCGCTCCCATTACCCAGCCCGATTCTCCGCCGCGCAGCGTGGTACTCGGACTCGAGACGGTCCACCAGCTCCGCGACGGTCGGTATGTCGTCTATGTTGCCGACGCCCTGGCCGGCGCCCCAGATGTCCTTCCAGGTCTTCGCGCGCTCATCGCGACTGCGATACTTGCCCGGTGCCTCGGGCATGGGCAGGTTGTCGGGATCGAGGCCGGCGTTCCTGATGCTGCCCGCCAGGTAGCTGCCGTGCACGCCCGAGAACAGCGGCGTGTAGACGATGTCGCCCGAGCCGGAATCGACGATCATCTGCTTGTAGCGGTCGACTGCCAGCGATTCCCTGGACGCGATGAAGCGCGTGCCCAGGTAAGCGAGGTCGCAGCCCATCGCCTCGGCCGCGAGGATGCCGTCGCCGCTGGTGATGGCGCCCGAGAGCACGAGCGGACCCTTGTGCATGCGCCGCAGCTCGTTGACCAGGGCGAAGGGATTCAAGGTGCCCGCGTGCCCGCCCGCGCCGTTGCATACCGCGATGATGCCGTCGACGCCCGCTTCGAGCGCTTTTTCCGCGTGGCGCACCTTGATCACGTCGTGGAACACGATGCCGCCGTAGTCGTGCACGCGCGGAACGATGTCGGTGGGCGCACTCAACGACGTGATGACGATCGGCACCTTGTGCTTCAGCACCGTTTCGGTGTCGGCGGCCAGCCGCTGGTTGGCCTTGTTCACGATCAGATTGACGGAGTGCGGCGCGACCTTCTTTTCGGGGTGCTCGCGCTGGTGCTGCGCGAGCTCGGTCTCTATGCGGCTCAACCAGCGATCCAGCTCCTCCTGCGGGCGCGCGTTCAACGCGGGGAACGAGCCGATCACGCCGGCCTTGCATTGCTCTATCACGAGGTCGGGCCCGGAGACGATGAACATGGGCGCGGCGAGAACCGGGATGCGCAGACGGTCGCGCACGTGAGCGGGGAGAGGCATGCGGGATCCTTGC